>DXLO01000017.1 GCA_019414665.1 Bacteroides sp.
TGGTGGCGCAATTTTCAACTGGAATATTGGCGCACTTTTCAATTAGTATCTACACTATTAGATACAACCATAATTATACTACCAGATAAATTTTATTTTGGCGTTACAGATGTAGGAATTTCTTTTACCGTTTACGCAAACGGTATTTTTTTCTATAAAAATCTTATAAATATTGGATTATATTTTAATTCATATTTATATATTTGCGTTGAAAAATAAAATAACCTTTAAAAAAGAGCGAATTTATTAACTTGTTAATTGAAAAAATCATAATTAGAAAAACTGCTTAAAACCGAAATAGAAATCACAGATAAATTTTCATAAAACACATCTTCAAATATTAAAGCTATGAAAAAAGAGCGACTAAAGTTAGTAAGCGCTATGTTACTTTTATCCGGCTTTTCTACCGGATATGTTCAGGCCGCCCCTCATGCAGCGGCTGTAGAAATGCATTCTGTACAACAGGACAATGCTTGTACGGGAGTGGTTGTGGATCAGAACGGTGAAACCGTCATCGGTGCGTCTGTTGTTGTCAAAGGGACAACGAACGGAACAATAACGGGACTGGACGGAGATTTCAGTATTCCAAACGTAAAGAAGGGTGATGTCATTGTCGTTTCATATGTGGGTTATATGAACTCTGAAATCATATGGGAGGGCAAGCCCTTGAAAATAGCACTGAAAGAAGACAGCAAGACCTTGGACGAGGTTGTTGTTGTAGGTTATGCGACTGTCAAGAAAGCCAATCTGACCGGTGCGGTTTCTGCCGTCGATGACAAAGTGCTGGCAGACCGTCCCATCGTCAATCTGGGACAAGGTTTGCAAGGAACAATCCCTAACTTGAACATCACCACCAGCGGACAGCCGGGAAAAGGCTCAAGCTTCAATGTCCGCGGTGAAACGTCCATCAACGGTGGTAGTCCGCTGGTTTTGGTTGACGGAGTACAGATGGACCCGAACCTGATCAATCCGCAAGATGTGGCAAGCGTATCTGTATTGAAGGATGCAGCTTCTGCCTCTATCTATGGAGCCCGTGCCGCTTATGGTGTTATCCTTATCACAACCAAGAGCGGCCGCAAGAATATGCCTACACAAGTGTCATTCGATGCATCTGTCTCATTCAACAGCCCGACAACCCGTCCGGAATATATGAATTCCATGGAATATGCGCACTGGATGAACGCCGCAAACAATACGACCAGCGGCCGTGACCTGCTCAGTCAGGAGGAAATGGAGCATATAGAGGCTTATTTCTATGATCCGGTCAACAACCTTCCGGTCTTTGTGGCAAAGGACCCCAGCAGCTGGCAGTACGGAAACTGTCAGGCCGGCAAATATGCCTATTGCGGAAATACGGATTGGATGAAAGAGATGTATAAGAAAACTTACCCTGTCCAAAAATATAATGTAAATATTAACGGTGGTAGCGACAAGGCCACTTATTATACCTCGGTGGGTTATATGGACCAGGGATCACTGATGCGTTACGGGGATGAGGGCTTCCGTAAGTTCAATATGGTGAACAATATCAATTATGACATCAACAACTGGATGCACGTATCCATGAAGACAAGCTATATCCGTACCGAACTGGACGGACTTGCCCAGGATGCCGTGCACGGAGAGTCATGGATCGGTAACGACACACAACCTCTCATGCCTGTAAAACATCCTGATGGTAACTGGTCAGGTCAAGGTAATTACACCAACTTTGCCGCAGTTTTGGATGAGATGGGTTCACGTAAGACCACGAAGAATGACTTCTGGAACACCCTTGCCTTGAAACTTACCCCATTGAAAGGACTGACAATCAACATGGACTATACATTCAACTATTATGCGGAACATGGCAAGGTACACAGAAAAACATTCAACGAATACGGTATAGATGGCAAATTCTTACAGGTTTTCCAACACTCCAGGCCAAGCGGCGTGTCAGAAAGCCAGGCCAATGACACATACAACGCTTTCAACCTGTTTGGTGACTATGAACTAACTTTGGGCAAACATTATTTTAAAGTAATGGCCGGTTACAATCAGGAGACCAAGCATACCCGTGGCTTCTCGGCAAGCCGGGATGAGCTTATCTCCAATGACCTTCCCTCAATGGACGCCGCTACCGGAGAGAAATATGTGGGCAACTCGGATGACAGCTGGGCCACAAGAAGCGGTTTCTTCCGTATAAACTACAGTTTTGCGGACCGTTATCTGTTGGAGGTGAACGGCCGTTATGACTTGTCGTCCAAATTCCCGAAAGATGACCGTTCCGTATTTAGTCCTTCCTTCTCTTTGGGCTGGAAATTATCGGAAGAAAGCTGGTTCAAACAAGCCACTAACGGATTTTTTGATGAATTGAAGATAAGAGCCTCTTACGGTAGTCTGGCAAACCAGGCTTTGGATAATGGGTGGTACGCTTATCTGTCCAATTATGGAACAGGTACCTTGGGATATATCATGGGGGGAAAACAGCCCCAATATGTATTGCCCGGTGGTCTTGTAAGCAATACCGTTACCTGGGAAAAGGTTACCCAGTGGGACTTGGGGCTTGACTTTGTCATCCTGCAGAACCGTTTGAAGGGTACATTCGACTATTACCAGCGTAAAACGACCGATATGTTGGGACCGGGTAGAATATTGCCTAATATCCTAGGTATGAGTGAGCCCTTGGAGAATGCCGCCGATATGGTAACACGCGGTTGGGAACTGGCATTAACCTGGAATGACCAGCTGGACAACGGATTGCATTACAGTGTGGGATTCAATCTTTCTGACACCCGGGCGGAAATCACCAAATATGACAATCCGACCAAGTCATTGTCTTCTCCATATTATGAAGGACAGATAGTCGGTGACATCTGGGGATATGAATCCAGCCTGTTCCAGTCTGCCGATGAGATAGCTTCGGCTCCTGACCAGTCCAAACTGGACGGCGGAATCAGCAAAGTGCCCGGTGATATCAGATTTATGGATATTGACGGTAACGGTGTCGTGGATTATGGAGAGAATACGGTTGACAAGCCGGGTGACATGAAGATTATCGGTAACAACAAGGCGCGTTACCGTTACGGATTCAATATCTCGGCGGACTGGAAGGGCTTTGATTTAGGAATATTCTTCCAGGGTGTCGGAAAACGTGACCTGATGCTCCCCTATACATTTAAATGGCAATACGGAAGCATGTGGCAGGTTCCTACAGCTGTAGGTAACGATTACTGGCGTGAAGACAATGCAGGGGGCTGGCTTCCGGTGGCACGTTTCAATGGCAGCCAGGCTTTAGGTCAAAACCAGACACGCTATCTGCTTGACGCATCCTACCTGCGTCTCAAATCATTGTCTTTCGGATATACCCTGCCTGTTTCCCTGACGAAACAATGGGGAATACAGAAATGCCGCGTATATTTCACCGGAGAGAACCTGCTGACTTTCAAGCATACTCCGGAAGGATTTGACCCGGAACTGGACGATCCATACAAGTATCCGCAGCAGAAATCGCTGGCTTTGGGACTTAATGTTGTATTCTAATCTTAACACAAAACTTTTATGAAACTGAAATATGTACTTTATATGGCGGCTGCCCTGTCTCTGACAGGCTGTAATGACTCTTTTCTGGAAAGAGGCCCGCAAAATTTGAATGATCAGAGTTTTTGGATATCTGTCAATGACCTGAAAGCCTATGCCAATGCCTTTTATGGTCTGATACCGGGAGGAGTCAGTGTTCTGGATGACACGGACAGTGACATCCAGGTCCCCAACGATATCAATTCTTTCCTATGGGGACAATATGTCGTGCCTACAGAAGGTGGCGTATGGCAAAAATCAAACTGGCAGAATATTCGTAACATCAATTATTTCATGACACATTATCAGAGTGTGCAGGCTGCCGAAGCGGATGTCAACATTTATGTAGCTGAAATGCGTTTCTTCCGTGCGCTGGAATATTTCAACAAGATTCAGCTTTTGGGAGATGTGCCTTGGCTGGAAGTTGACCTGAATGTGGACAGCGAGGAACTGTACGGTCCGAAAATGAAGAGAAACCAAGTGTTCCAAAAAATCATCGAAGACCTGGATTTCGCCATCCAATGGCTGCCGGAAGCAGGCAGTGAAGAAGCCAACCGCCTGAATAAGGACATAGCCAGACACGTAAAGGCACGTTTCTGCCTGAATGAAGGTACCCATTATAAATACCATGATGAATTGGAATATGCCTCAGAAGCAGAAAAGTGGTTGCAAATGGCTGCAACTGAAAGTGACAAGCTTATCACATCAGGAAGATATGAAATCTATAATACGGGCCATCCACAAGAAGACTATTTCAATATGTACCGCATAGACGACAAGAGTGACCTGAAAGAGGCCGTCCTCTACGTGGATTATAAGACGAACATACGTGAACACAACATGGCAGCTGCAGGACGTGAGGCCGGATGCGGTTTCTCCAAAAGTTTTGTAGAAAGCTTCCTTTGTTCGGACGGGCTTCCCATTTCACTAAGTAATAAATATTTAGGCGATGAAACAATGAGAAAGGAAACGGCCAACCGTGACCCCCGTCTGAAACAGCTGATCCTCACCAACGATTTTCCGACAAACGTGACAGATGACCTGAAAGACTCTACTTTTGTGGTGAATGAGGATGAGTTTATCACCCAGCACTGTTTCACAGGATACAGACCTATCAAAGGATTCAATCCCATATACTCACAGGCGTTGTATATGAAAAGCTCCTTCGATGGCATCGCTTACCGTTATGCAGAAACCCTGCTGATCAATGCGGAAGCAAAAGCGGAATTGAATACCATCACCAATGCGGATTTGGATAGAACTGTCAACCAATTAAGAGACCGTGTTGGAATGCCTCACCTGACAGTAAATGTAGGTTTTACCGATCCCAAATGGCCGGACTGGGGATACAGCCTGAGTCCTGTTTTACAAGAGATCCGTCGTGAACGCTGCATTGAGTTGGCAGGAGAAGGTTTCAGATTCAATGACCTGAAACGTTGGAAAGCCGGTAAACTGCTCAATAATGTACTGACTTATGTGGGAAAAAGAAAACCTGACGGTAATCTGGCCATTGTATATCCCAACTACACGAATCCCGACCTTTCATATCAGGCAGGAAAAAGCCGTACTTGGGAGGACAAGATGTACCTTTATCCGATTCCGACAGGAGAACTTCAGAGAAATCCGCAATTGTTACCACAGAATCCGGGATGGTAGATGTAGTAACAATGGATTTTTCAGCTGTGATTTAGATTGACAAGGAAACCACCATGGGCAGATATGTACCGGTGGTTTCCTTTTATTTTATCAGGTCGGTTACTATATTGCCAGATAAAATCCTGTAAGACGGACAGATTCAAGAATGTCAGTATTTGATATCAATATGTTTGCCAATAATGAATAAAGAATCAGAAAAGAAGGCCGGCTGTCTTTAACATCACTGGGAGTAGATAAAGGACAATGGATGTACTCTATTCACTATACTTTTAGGCTGTCTTAATCTCTTCAAGAAAGACATCATATATGTGGATGGTTTTTCTACTATTTTAGAAAATATTTTAACTAGAGAAAAAGTTTTTTCCATTCCGTTTTTTGATCCTTTTCGTCTGCAATGACAATAGCCTTGCCACACTCTAGTTTAGAGTAATGACAGGGCTATTTCATGTTTATCTATTATAATCTTTCATTTTCCCGCATATCCGGGGTTTATCCCATCCTCTTTATTGTTTCTATTCCCAATGAGATGTGAATTGGAAAGTTATCTTATATCCAGTGCCTGTTATCTCCTTGCCATCAAATTCACCGAAATCAAGAGTCTGCTTGCCTGACGGAGATTTGATGTTTGAGAGTATCATAGCATTGTCTATTATAATGTCAAAAGACTGCGGAGTGGCACTTTTTTCCCGTGTATCCCCATCCTGATTTATTGTTTCCCATTCTGAATACGCATACATAACCTTTTGGTTCTGCTCTATCCGCACAGGATAGCTCACTTCATCCATATTGTCCATGTCGTTTTTGGTCTGTCCATATATCCTGCATATTATACCGGAACAATCTGTGGATGACACGGTCAAATATTCATAACTTTTACCACTGTTCGTACTTGAAGTTGAGCTGTAAAATCTATCCAAATTAATCGTGATACTTCTTATGGATTGCTTGAAACTGGCTGTAATAGTACTGTTGGAACCATGCAGGGTGGCGGTAGTGGTTGAACTGCCTGGATTTTCGATAGTTACATCACCACCTATAATTGTCCAGCCTGTAAATTCATACCCACTCTCCGGAGTAGCCGTAATACTGATCGGCTTTTCCACCTGATATTCCCTTGTTCCTTTCGGATTAGTTGTTCCGCCTTCACCTGCATTGGTCGTCAGTGTGCGTTTTTTTTCCTTGAATCCACAATGGAAAGTATGGTCCTGACCGCCTAAGTCAACATCGAACTCTGAAGTCCCGGATTGTGCATAATCGTATTTCTTAGGTTGATTAGCCGGCCCTCCATAAAAATAGTTCACCTCATATCCTGCATCAGGATGGGCTTCAACAGGAACATTTTTGCGTCCGTCATACAGTCCTGCTCCGGTGGCATACCCCCCGGTAAAATCAACCCTTCCGTCTGAAGAGCGGGCTGAGGTTTCCAGCATCCCCTCGCCTTCGATGATGATACGTGTATCACCGGTAGGGACCGATTCGTCCTTTTCAGAATCCTGTTCCATTATCTCCTCATTCTGGCAGCCCGTGAACATGGCCACGAACGCTGCCAACAGTAAAAATTTAACTTGTTTCATACTTCATTCTTTTTTAAAGGTTTATTATAATTGTATGTATCATTTCTTTTTCTTATCGTCCAGCACGTCGGCATCGATGCGGGCCTCGAACGTCGCATAGAGCACGAACCGGTTGAAAAAATAGTAAGTATTGCGTGTCTTGCTGAACCTTATGTCAGCCCCCATCAGCCGGAGTTCCTCCAGGTAGTTGCTGACGGTCCGTTCACTCACCCGCATCCTGCCGGCCAGTTCCGCACGGCTGCCGGTACTTTCCTTCCGGATCAGCCTGTACATCCGGTTGATCCGTTCTATGTAGCTGACAACGGAAAGGCTCGTCATATCCTCTCCTCCAGTCCGGTCTGTTCCAGGAATCTGCGGAAATACCCCTCCTCCAGGTACAGGCATCTCATCAACGCCTCCTTTCCCTCCCTGGCATACACCCGGCGAAGGAGCGGGAAATCCGTGGAATAAATGTTCCATCTGATCAGCCCCTCCGCCCTCCGGTCAAGTTCCGGGCAGTCAGTTCCTTCCATCCGATACCTCACGGAGAGGAAGTACAGGTTCTTCAGCCTGTATTTCTCAAGAAAGGAAATATCCTTCGGGCATGCCTTCAGCCCGTCGGCGGCGATGCACCTTAATACAAGCTGTTCAATCTCTTCCTGAATTGTCATATCCATACCAGTATGGTTTTATAGTTCTACCGTTCTTTCTTATCTCATAATGCAGATGATAGCCTGTGCTTCTGCCCGTGCTCCCGACAAAGCCGATAACAGCCCCTTTCCCGAGCTTTTTGCCCTCCGTCGTATAGTAAGCTGCCAGATGTGCGTAAAGCGTTTCAAAGCCGTAGGAATGCCGTATGATGACGCATCTTCCATAGCCTCCCTTCCTTCCTGCGAAAACGACCGTACCGGAAGCGGTGGCATGGACCGGTGCGGCCAGCTCCACTGCCATATCGATTCCCGAATGAAAACTATGTTTTCCCGTTATGGGATGAATCCTGCCTCCATACGGGCTGCTTATCCTGAACTTGTCTTTCAGGGGACATGACAGAGGGAGCCTGTCTGCCACCCCGTACCGGTAAAGTATGTCCCTGCAAGCTTCCAGGCTTTCCAGACGGCTGCATTTTTCCAGTGCCGTATCGAGCAGTTCCCTTCCGTTTTCCCCCTCGAAAGAAAAGGGGAAGAACAATATGAGCATCAGCAGTCTCATCTGGCTATCCTCCTTAATATCCTGTCCGCTTCATCTTCCGTTTTCTGCTCCTGCAGGCTTCTGAAGACTTCCTCCGCTCCCAGAAGTGACTTGTTTTTAAGTTTGTACAGAAAATGCCGGCCGCCGTTCCTCTCCTGGATCTCGATGATGAGCCTTTTCTTGTCAGGAATGGTAAACTTGTTCATGGCCACCGTGAACGTCCGGCTCTCATGTGCAGGTATCTCCTCCGGGTAGTCGAAAGCGAACAGGATGTTCTGCTCGATCTGCTGCACCGCCGTCTTCTTGTGAATCTTTGCATCCTGGATATAGAACCGCATGAAATCCGTCGTATAGCCTATCTGTGTGCGGTTTGTCAGCGTCATTCGCAGCAGCAGGATGTCCCCGTCGATGAAGATGTTTCCGACCTCGAACTCCATGCCGGCATTCTTGTCCTTCAGTCCCAGGTCCAGGGGAATCCTCTTCGAGATTGCCTGCCTGATCCTTTCCTTCTGTTCGCTTGACCGTTCCCTCTCGTCAAGGATGGCCACCCTTTGCGTCTTTTCCTTGTCAATGACAAAGCTGAAACGTTCCGGGAAAGGGGCATAATGGAGATTGAAAGTGTAGAATTTCCCCCCTTCGACCACTGCCGAGATGTTCGTGTCTTCCGTAAACTCTCCGGTGGCTTTCACTGCCAGGATGTTGTCCACTCCCTCGGCCTTTTCAACCTCCACATTTGTACTGCCATAGTCCACATAGGTGATTCCGGCCGGGAAAATGAGGAACATCTGCCTGTCCTTTCCCACCGGCAGTGTATGGGGCGCGGGCGCCTGGCCGTCCACACGCACATAGTTCTCCACCGGGTGGGCGTTATAGCTGATGGCATAGGAGTAGAACTTCGTGTCGGCTGTCACCACCGACAGGGTAGTCTCACCCGGGAAATTCTCCTCGGCCGCTTTCAGGCGTATGATCTCCGGGCAGTTCCCGACTTTCTCACCGATGACATAGTCACCGCCGATACTGTAATACTTCACCTCGGTAGGGAATATCAGGTGCAGGGTCTTCTCGTATCCTATCTGTAGGGGAACAGCCGGAAGTTCCTCTATTTTCTGCGCTTTCCCTGAAAGGAAAACGGACAGGAACAGTCCTGTTATGTAAATTCTGTTCGGTTTCATGGTTTTCTTTCAATTCTATATCTTTGTATGCTAATTTTAAAGTTGTTTGCTTATGAATACAAATCTCAATCAGTTGCTCAAGGATCTTGAAATAGGTCCCGCTTATGTCAAGATCCTTATTTGCCTCTTGGGGTGTACTTTTATGCTGTACCCGACCTTTTTTCACTTCACCTGTTTTTTCCGGGAACTTCCTGTATACGAACAGGTACTTTTCACATCGGGCAGTTCCGCTTTGTATACGGGGGTCGGAATTCTTCTTTCAGCGATAAGTCCGGTGAGGTATCCAAGGATACTCTATACCCCTTTGGCGATGCTTTCCTCTTCAGTAATGATAAGTCTTTTCATTTGTTTATTTTTTCTGAATGAGGAGTGCAACCGTTTCAAGCTATTCTCAACCGTTCTGTCGGTAATGTATCTGCTGCAGTTCATTGCGGGTGGCATTTCCATACTCAAGGAAAAGAAAGGAGAGAAAGACAATGCACATTACTGACTCCCTTATAAAATCCGCGTATTCATTTACTGTTTGCAAGAAAGCGGAGAAGCCCATAAGCACACAGTCAGCCACCAAAAAGCAATGAAGGTATCCTGTTGATTCATATCATGCAGGATCTCAGTATTGCACAGCAAAGCGCTCCTAGCGCACAAAACAGCAACAGCAGCCAGTACCAGTTCTCACGTATGAATGCCCCCAGGTGGCTTTCCCCTTTCCGTGCCTTCACTTCCCGCCCGCCTTCCGGTTCTGAAGCCAGACGGAGAAGGATTGCCTCAAATGTCAGTACGGCAGCCATTGTGAAGAAAATGCCGGCATGGCTCAACAGGTTTTCCATTTTGCTTTAGTTTTTATTTTCATTTTCATTCTTTTTCTTTCTCATTTTTCCCTTGTCCTCTTCAGGCAGTCCTCCGGTTCCGCCTTCCTACCCAGATTCCGGCTGATTGTTCCGTGCCTCATAAAGAGGGGCTATCACTATAAGTATACATGCAATTCCTAATACTATGATGAATAATAGTCGGATCAGGTAATCTGCTTTTTCCCAAATAATTCCCATATCACATCGTTTTTTAATTCTTTATTTGATCAGACTCTTTCAGGAACCGTGCCACATCGACGGCTGGTCTTTCCTCTCCCTGATATCATGCAATTTATTTCATGGATGTTTCATTTTTCTTTTCCTTATGATATTCTCCAGATATACCCAACATCTTATTATAATCTTTTCAAAGATGTCAGTAAACAAGAGTATATTTAAACAGAGTAACATAAGGATAGGGACAGCATATCCCCAAGCCCCAAGCTTGTTCCAAAGTTCTTCCATGTCATACAGTTTTTAAGTTATTCAATCTGTCAAATTCCTTCAGGAAGCGTGTCACGCCGTCAACCGGTCTTTCCTCTCCCTGATATCATGCAAATCTATTTCATGGACGCTTCTTTGCATCTGTCCGGTCCCTTTCTGACGCCTTCTTCTTTTTTCCTTGAATATTCATAGTAACTCTTCCAAAAGCCCAAAATGTGGGAAACAATATTAAGGCTGAGAAGAAAGCAGAAAAGCAAGATGGTCACAGAGCCGTTTTTCGATAAGAATTCTTCCATATCATTCAGTTTTTATCATTCGTTATTGTCACTTTCAGAGTCCGTTTATAATAGTTTACAGGCACTTCACTTCCTGATTAGCGGATGCCTTTTCCCCTTTAAATACTTTTTAATTTTTCGCATGGCCTTCTTTACAAAAGTCCCGATACTGAGAATGAAATTTTCCAGTTTCCCTGAGAACAGGAGTAGGATATATCCATTCAGGCAGATAACCAGAAGGGCAGAAAGTGCATAGTACCAGAATTTTTCCATGTCATACAACTGCATGATTATTCATTTCATCAAACTCCTTCAGGAAGCGTGCCACATCCGCAACCGTTGGGAATATCCCGTCAAAGAGATTGTACATCAGTTCCGGTCTCTGTGGCCGCCGATATACTATCACTTTCTTTCCGGACCCCTTCATCCATCCCGCTTCTGCCAGCGGATGCTCCAGCGCGTCCAGGTACTCGTCTGTTTCCATTTTCTCCCAGTTCCCGCTGATCTGCGACCAGCAGAAGTCCGTTTTTCTTTCAGGGTTCCTGAAGTCATACACCTCATGCCCCCGTTCTCTTAAAAAAGCCACGATCCGTGGCTGGTATTCGTTGCTCCAGCTGCTTGCCACATATACTTTCGCCATTGTCCTTATCCTTTCCTGCTTAATCTGTATTTCTATTTTTTTGCATCCTTCAGCAGTATCCGGTAGTTCGTCTTGATGGTCACCTTTATCTTTCGGATATTCTTGCTTGCGGCCGACTTGGTCGCGTTGATGACGCTGTTCGCCGCGCCCGCCACTATCTGGCTTCCCATGTCAAGTCCCCCGGAAATACTTGTGTTCGTTCCGCTGACACCCGCGGCTTCCGCCTCCTTGATGGTTTCCGCCTTGGCATTTCCCGGAACGTATATGCCTTCCATGGCATCCTCGGAATACACCTCCTTTTCAAAGGGAAGTATGTTCCCGGCCAGATTCACCGAGGTGATTTTGACCAGTACCCGTTCCCCGTCGATTCCGGTCACCTCCCCGAACACCGGTGTTCCCTTGCGGATGCGCTGTCCGTCGTCCGTAAGGCAGTTCTCCGCCAGCTGCATCTTCAGCGTCGCTCCGACCATGACCGTCTGTGTGGAATGTACGAATGCCCGTATGACGTTCCTCTCGTCCTGCCGGACAAGGCGCACGCTGTTGAATCCTCTCCGGGGAGTCTCTTCGGGAACCGTGTCCTCCGGTTCCGTCTTCCTCGGTTTCTCCTCCTCACCGTCCGTCATCTCCTTCTCCCTGAAGGCGGAGGGGGCGGGCTGTTCCGTTCCGAACAGCGGACCGCTTCCGAGGGTCTGTTCGTTGCGTCTGATCAGTTCCCGGATGCGCTGTATCTCGCTTTCCGGGGAAACGGTGTCCTCCGGTTCATCCATTCCGTAATTCCCTCCACCGGGCATGCGGTTTTCTCTCCGGTTCTCCATTTCCTTTTCCACACTCCCGAGCATGTCCTTGAGCGTGAAGTTGTCCTTGATTTCAGAGCGCAGCCTCACTTCTTCCTCCCTGCCGTCCTCTTTTTTCGGTAATGTGGCGATGATCCCCCATACCAGCAGGATGATCACGGCTCCTATACCCCCCAGCGCCACTATTCTGCTCCTTTCAGTTTTTGTCATGGCATCTCGTATCGCTGGTTGTATGTCCGGAAGAAAAATCCGGAAGTGTTCTCCGGAAAACGTGGTGTGGTACGTATGACGGTACCCTCGCTGAGAATCCGTATCTTCCTGACATCATTTCCGTTGATGATGCTCAGGACTGACGAGAAGGTGACGTGATACTCGTCCCCGCTGACGGATACCGAGAGCATCTTCTCGAACTCCGTCCTGTAGACCACTCCGAGTTCCAGGGCGTCGCCGTACCCCCTGTCAGCCTGGTATTTGGCGAATATGGTGTTCGCGTCCGGCTTGTTGACCAGGAACAGGGCGCGTGCCCGGTTCTCCTGCAGGGAGAGCCTGTCGAAACTGTTCAGATAATAGGCCGTATGGTAGCAATGGTTCTTTAAAAGGGATTCATACAGCAGATCCTGCTGCATGGCCTTGAAGCGGAGCAGTTCCCCGCCTTCATTGACGACCAGGATCTTGTCCATCGCGCTGTTTACCACCCTGTAGCTGAAAAACAGCACCATCGCTATTGTGGCGGCACAGAATATGAATACCAGCCTGGTGCGGAACGTATGGTTCTTTCTGGCTTCCGCCAGGCGGGAGAAATCTTTAAGTATGTTCTTTATGTCCATCATATCAGCTATAACCATTTGTTAACCGTTGCTTTCACCGTGGCGAGCATCGCCAGTTTCAGCAGGAAGGAAAATATCACCATGAGCGTTATCGACCAGGGGCGCTGCTGTACATAGTTCACTACAATCAGATCAGAAAACACGCTGGCGATGACAAATCCCGGATACAGCATGTAGCACCCGACCATCTGTCTGGCCCATGTGTAGAAGGAACTGCGGGTGTCGCTGTTGTACAGGCAGGCTATCGCCAGGGGCGATATGACCTCGAGCAGTATCAGGATGAGGTAGCGCGTGCACAGGAACACCAGCATGAGGTAGTCGTATGCGACTCCCCCGAAGCTGCCCACCGCTCCCGCCAGCAGGGAGTTGAAGGTCGTGTCCAGCCCGTTGACCGCTATGTCGATGATGTCACTGTTCATCAGGTCGTCGAAGGCCTGCTCGATCGGCTTCTTCCAGATATTGTCCGGATTGTAGACCCCTCCGGCGGCGAGCGACTCCATCAGCCTGTCCGCGGCGTATGCAAGTACGGTCTCAAGCGTGTCCAGCAACACGGGCATGATGCAGATGAGGGCTATGCAGAGGATGTACTCCCTGCCCAGCTCATAAAACTGTTTTGCATTGAATCCCTTGCCTTCGTGAACCATCTCCTTGATGATACCTGCAAGCTTGAATACAAAGGTGGTAATCACAAATCCGGCAACAAGGGCATAGAATCCCTCCACCACTATCATCCCCTTGATCTGCAGGTATGCGTTGTTCAGATTGCTGTATGCCTCTTCCATGTCTATCTCAGGTTTCTCTTCAGTCTTTCATACTGGGATATGATCCGGGATACCTTCGAGACCTTCCTTTCCTGCTCGATGGTCTGTCTCTCTATCTCCTGCAGGACGGCCAGCCGCTCGGAGTCGTTCATCTTCACGCTTGTGGAGAGTATGGTCCTTGACAGGCTGATGAGCCGTGTGTTGTTGAGCATGACCAGGTCAAGGCTGGATGTGAGCGTCTGCAGGGTTGACGTGCCCAGTTTTTTGTTCGTCACCAGGTCTATGCACTTCTCTGACAGCCTTCCCTGTCTCTCTATGATTGATTTGGCGGTCTCACAGCTGGAGATGACGGAGTTGACCTTGCGCATCATGTCCAGTGTCTCGTCCAGCCGGTCTTTCTGCTCCTTCAGGTAGCCCACCTGTTTTTGCAGTTCCGAGAAGTTCTTGACGTTCTGTGCAAGGTTGGGCGCGTCCGCCACCGCCCATTGTGCGGATGCGGTTGCCGCCGTCATCAGCACGAGCATGGATAAAAGTAATTTCTTCATTTGTTCTTGTTTTTGTTGTTTCTTATTGATGTTCCCTTATATATTCCTCTATGGCGTCCTCCATGGACATCCTCCGGTTCTTCTCCTCAAGGTCCGACCATATCTCCCCCTCCGTCTGGAACGCAAGGAATTTCTCCCTTGAGAACTCCAGGCGGGTGACGGTGGCGTAATGTTCCCCCAGCCGCATGAAACACTCCGAATAGGGCCGTTGTCCCGAAAAACTGTTCCTCATGGACTTCATCAGGGCTATCTGTCCGGGATGGGTCAGCCTGAACCTGTCTATGACGGACTGGTAGATGACCTCCTTGGTGGGAAGCACGAACAGCATGTCCGTATTGGCTATGATGTTCTTTGTGTGCTCGTTCTCCGGCAGCTGGTCGGGATTCTGGATGATGGTGTACACCGCCCCGTTCTCCTTCCTGATCTTCTGATAGCAGAAGGCCACGGAGCTGTGTATCCCGGTTCCCGTGGCCGTATCGACCATCTGCGCGGTCTCGCCGTACTCGTCAAAGATCAGGACGCCCCGTTTCCTCCGGTCACTGAGCAGCTTCTTCTGTATGACGGTGAATATCATGCCCATCACGAGGTTGCTCAGAAACCTGTCCTGCTTGATCTGCGTCAGTTCGAACACGATGAACTTCTTTCCCGAGAAGTCCGTTCCCGTATCCTTGCATACGTTCTCGTAGCGTCTGCCGGGCAGGAACTCGCCGCAGTTCAGGCTGAAGGACTCCAGGGAGAAATAATCTTTGGGGATGTGCTTCCTTGCCAGAATCTCGGGGTAATGTTCCGTCACGTGGTTGTAGAAACTCTCGAAATTGTGCCCTTCACGGACATTCTCGTAATAGTCCTGGATGAAACGGGTGAGGGCCACCTCCTTCTCCGACTCGTCCTTTGTGAACATGTGCCTCCAGTATTTCTGCACGACCCCCGAGAGCATCTCGATGCTTCCGTTGTCCAGTTCCTCCCCCTGCAGGTCGAAGGGGTTGATGCCCAGCGCCGTCCTGCCGTCGTAGTCCACGTGCAGGGAGATGTCCGGATAGAGCCTGCAGAGCTGGCTGAAGCTCTTTCCGAACTCGACCACCACGACCGTATAGTCCTGCTCGATGAGCTGCTGGGTAAGGTTCAGGGTAAAGGCGGACTTGCCGCCGCCGGTTCCGGCTATGACCATCCCGTTACGGGCATTGACCCTCTTTTTGCCCGCATCCCAGATGTCCTTTCTCAGAGGGACCTGGTACATCCTGTCATGCACATAGATGCCCTCGCTGTCATTCCTGAAACTGCCGCACTGGAGAAAGAAGCACAATGCCATGGGCAGGGTGGTCAGGAACAGGTATTTCCGCGGCATCAGGTGGATCTGGCCGGGGACGCAGGCGAAATGCACCGCAGCCAGGTTCTCATATCCGGGAATATAATACCCGAGACGGGCCAGGTTGAGCGTCTCCCTGATCTTTTTGTCGGCCTTCTCCAGTTCGGCCTCCGACTCGTCGAACACACAGACCGAGAAGAAGCTGCGTACCAGTGTCTCGTTCTCCTCAAGGATTTCCTGCTGGAGCTCGTCCAGTTTCTGGTACTGTACCTTGATGGACCTGCTCATGCCGGAATTGCTTCCATAAATGTCGATATTGCGGGCGATCCGCTCGCGCAGCCGTCCGTTCCCCTCAAAGAAAACCACCTGGTTCACGATGTGGTTGTACGGCAGGTACATCCCAAGCCGCTCCAGCATCGGATGGTACAGCAGGGAGCCGGCGGGAGGAAGGGAGTCGTCCCGTACACAGGAATCCAGGCTGCCGTCAGGGAGAAAGATCTCATCGCAGACGGCGAAACAGCGTGCCCGTTTCTTTCCTGTGCGGAGTTCCGTGTCGGCATGTATGTCCACAACCGCCCCCGGGGCGTCGAACAGGGTGGTGTATCCGGCCGTGAAGTCCCGCATTTCCTGCCCTGACATCGGGGCTATCTCCGTATCACGCATGCTCCGGATGATGCCGACGGCGTTGTCAACTCCCTCGAGGAATTCATCGAGCCTGGCGAGGTCCTCCTTATGGAGGTTCTCCTTATAGGACAGGGGTGAGGATATGTAGGCCTTCTCAAGACTTTTGAGTCCGGAAAGTACAAAGTGCATGACGCAGGTATGGCTGACATACAGTCGTCCCCGGAAATGCCGCGCATCGGCCCGGTCAAGGAAAGAACCGCCGGCAATGTCCGGACAGTACCTTTCCTTGAGGAACACATCCTGTTTGTGCACATATGTACCGTCCGGGAGAAACTTGAAGGCTTCCCGGAACATGCCGTCCCTCCTGTCGATATCCTCCGGAGTCAGGGAATAGCATTCCGGTTCCCGGAGTTCGAAAGAAACGCATATGCTGCCGCTGCGGGTCAGGACGACGCCCTGGCCCTCCGATTCACTGACAATGTCAAGTATGCTGTATGCCTCTTCTGATTTCATTATGCTCCTTTTTTGTTAATACCCTGTTTATGTCCAGATTACTGATGTTTATCTCTTTTCCCGTCTCCTTGAACTTTTGGGGCCGTGCCTTTCTTTTCAGCTTGTATAGAAGTAGCGGCAGGGTGGGCAGCGAGATGACGAGCACCAGGACCGGCAGGTTCCAGTTGCCTGCGGATATCCCCGCACGGATGCCGAGGAAGAACAGGACGAAAGCGGCGGAACAACAGCCGACGAATATCCAGTAGTCCCCGGAAAGAAGCCCCCGTATCATGCAGGGGCTCTCCAGTCCTTTTCTGATCCTGTATCTCATATCGACAGGCTGATACCGGAAATGGCACTCTTTACGGCGGACACCACGACTGCGGCCAGCAATGCAAAGCCGACATACCAGCCCAGGGCGACGAATCCTTCCTTTCGCGTGCCCCTGTTCTCCTTGTCGATGATATTGTCCCATTGCTGGATAAGGCCCAGAATGATACCTCCAAGCATAAAACCGCCGAACACGGGCAGTGTAAAACTGTCCAGGACATCATTGATCGCTCCCCGGGCATCCTGGGCGAATCCCCGGAGTGTATATGATGCAGACATGACAGTCAGAAACAATTTTTTTCCTGTAAAATTTCTCATTTTGTTATTATTTGTTAGGTTTGATAGTTCCGTTATAGTCTTCTCCTTCCTGCCAGGGACGGACACTTACACCGGAAAGAATGAGTCCCCCTTCTTTGCCCAGGGACAATGCATATCCGTATCTTTTCCCGGCCTCCAGGGTGACGGCCGGCAGCAGCCAGCCGTATGTGTTCTCCTGAAAACGGATCACGACCCTGTTGTTTCCCGCCTTGCCCGGCAGCAGAAGGAGGGTGTTCCCCTCCGAGGGGACCGTACCTTTTTCGCCTGCCGACAGTTTGCCGCCGGCAAGGTCATAAGTGCCGCCTGTAGGAACATCCTCCACACTCAGAGTGCACGCGCTGCTGCCCTCTATGGTGAATTCCAGCAGGCAGAGCAGGTGTTCCATCCCTATGTCCGCTGACCGGTTCTGCCAGTCCAGGCGTATCTCCCCGGATGCCAGGTAGTCGGTCTGGGGGACCAGGCTCAGGGGCAGCTCCTTTCCCGGGATGGCGGCGAAAGGGGAGAATGCGAACAGCCTGCAGGGGGTCTCCGTGAGTGTGACCTCCGGAAAGATCCAGCCTTCCCCGTATGTTACATGCAGCGGGTTTACGGCTCCGGCATAACCGCCGCCCGTATCGTCAAGCAGCACCATTCCGAAATCTTTCACAAGGGTGGGACTTCCGTCAGTTCCGCCACGGCTGGAGCAGCTCTCTATCCTCAGTCCGGCCTTCCCGCCCTGCGGGAAGGGCTCCCGTTCACCCGAGCAGCCCGCAAGGACTGCCGGTAGCAGGAACAGGACAACCGGTTTGTATATGTCTATTTTCATAACCGCATTCAATTGATTTTTTGTTATTGTTCGATGTCAATGGAAGTCTTTCCCTTTTGTCTGACAGTCAGGGTCAGCTTCATGTTGCTTTCCTCTTGTGTGAGTGTGACATTTCCACTACGTATTTCCTTTGCCGGATTCTCCTCGTAGCTTACCGACGAGCCGTTCACATGAATCCAGCTGTCACCGGATGCGCTCCAGGAAAGGGCTTTTGTAGAGTTGCCCGTTTTCTTGTAACTTGTTATGTCCAAAATAAACGAACCAGAACTGGATTCGACACGCTCACTATGGCTGGTTCCGCCATCCGCATAGCTGAAATAATAGCTTACCGGAGATCCCTCCTGGGTGATTGTGGCCGTGGCCGAGCTTCCTCCGTGACTTGCCGTAAACACACAGCTCCGGGATGAGCCTGACAGGTTTTCCGACACTGTCACCGTATTCCCTGAAAGGAGGAATCCTTCTGCTCCTCCGCTGAGGGAGGGGACAGCCGTCTGTGTGTTTTCTGCCACTCCGTTGACGAACACTCCGCGTGAGGCTCCCGCCACAAGGGAAGATCTGCCGCCCTGCCAGCCGATGACGGAGGGATTTGCCGTCAGGGTGACCGACCAGCCGCCATAATTACGGTACCTGGGCTCGAGTGTACGGTCCGACAGTACCTCGAAACTGTACCGTGTGTCATTCGACACGATCCTGCCGTCCTCGTACCATCCTGCGAACTCATAACCGCCGTTCACGGACGCGGTGACCGTGCAGGTGCTTCCCATGTCGTACAGGCCCGCACCTGTGGTGCTTCCACCCTGCGGATAGTCAAGGACGGTTATCCGTATCTTGTAATCTATCCGGTAGTTGTGGATTCTGCCGGGTTCGGTGGTCATGTCGGAAGTGCCGCGCAGCTTCATGTCCGGGGTTCCTGTGAGGGTTATGTAATTGGAGGTTGTCGTAAGGGTCTGGGCGGGTATGGTCATCCGGAATACCGTGGTGAGGTTCCCGGAACTGTACCTGTACATGGCATAGCTTCCCCTGGTCTCGTCCGTAACGGTTTTTCCGGTAAGCAGGTTGAACCGGCTGCCGTATTTCACATTTTCCATACGGGCGCCGTCCACGCGGTCGCTTCCTTCCACCCGGACCTCCACGGTCGACAGCCGGTGCTCGAAATGCAGCGGTATCGTATAGTCCTGTATTACGTCCGTATAGGACGCTGTCAGGAAATCGGCTGAAAGCCATCCGGACTTTTCCTGCTGGTCTCCTATGGAATGGGATATGGCGGTGATGTCTGTCTGCCCCTCCTTGAAAGGATAATATACATAGAAGTCAAGATCGGTCCCCACCGTCACAATGATGTTGTCCTCTTCCGTTGCGGGTTTGAATGCCCGGCCGTCATAGGTGTATTTGTTATTTGTGGCCCAGTACACGCCGGTCTTGGGCTCGATGGCAAATACGCCTATGGAGTTTCCCTTTTCGAACGTGCCTTCCTGGGTGGCACGCGTTTGGGCGACGGTAAAGGTGACACGGCCGTTTTCCGGGCATGGCTCCTCCTGTTCCTTCCGGCAGGAGGATACGGACAGCAGGACAAGGAAGCCGCAGATTATCGTTGTTATTGATTTTACCATGATTGTTTTTTTAGGACGGGGACCGGAGTCCCCTGTTGTTCTGTAATTTATTTGACCGGTACAAGCGTTACGTCGGATTCGCTTGAACCCCATGGCTCGATGGTTACGGACTGTCCGTTCTCGCCTCCGATTTCCGCGTCATTGGAGCGCATCGTTATCGAATAGATATATCTCTTTCCGGCTTCCCAGCTTATCTGGGGAATGGAATAGGTATAGGTTGCCCCGTCGATGACGACCTCCATGCTGACTTCTCCGGATGCCAGGCTCATGGGATAGATTGCGGCGGCGAAGTCTACCGACGGGTTCCCCTGTGCCGGAATGGTCGTGTTGGGAGTCCATGAGAGTTCCGTGGATGTCGGGGAGAAGATGATCCTTCCGTTGTCGTTTAGGTTCATTGTCCCCGAGGTTCCGAACTTGGCCGCCTTGGATTTCAGTTTCGCGGATGTCAGGTTGCCGTCATTATGATATTCCGGAGAAACTTTCAGACGGATGACGAGCTGGGACAATGCATGTTTCATGGGAATGACGGCATCCGTTTCAATGACCGACACCTGGTTTGTGCTCTTTCCCCACATGTAGTCGACAGAGGTTCCCGCATTGATGGGAACGGGGACTTTGGTACCGTCAGCGACGGCCTGGTTGTATGGGTAATACGCCCATATCGTCGCCTTGTCCGAAAGAAGATAGACGGGTTTTGCCTGGCTCCATCCGGCCGCTGTTTTTGTGGACTTGTTGTTCTGCGCGTCATAACGCGGATAGGCGTCCCCCCATCCGGTGGCCTTGTACATGAACAGCCCCATGGCGTCATTTACCGCCCATTCGGTTTTCGGCACGAAGCCGGCCCTCGTGTCCGTGCCGACTGTCGGCACAATATTCAGTACGGAGGCTGAAACCCCGTCTGTTTCCGGTTGTTCGTCCACTATTTCCTTGTTGCTGCATGAAGCCAGCATCCCGGCGGCAATTACCGCTGCCGAAATCATAATTCTTGTTTTCATTTTTCTTGTTGATTTGGTTTTGTTATAATTATAGTCTTATGGAAATTCCGTTTCGGGGGTGTCCTCCCAGTCCGGGATGATGACCGGCCCGCCAATCTCCAGTTCCCTGCCGATGTGCAGGTCCAGCTCCAGCGAGATCTCGTCACCGTCGAATCCCCGCAGATACGGGGTCAGGTCAACTGACTGCCGTTCATTGAATACGGAGTCCTCCTCCTTCATCAGAACCTCTACGGCAAGAATGTTCTCTGCCGCCGGACTGAATCCGAACACATAAAGGCCCGCCGTCCATACATTGTCGGCCTTCTTTGCGAAGGAGGCGGTCGCACTTGCGGTTCCGGTCCTTTCACGGGAGGCCAGATACCTGGCCGTAGAGATTCCCGAAAGGGTACAGTTCAAGCCGGACAACGGTACGGTGTTGCCGGACACGTTAATCTTTATGTTCAGTTTCTGGACAAAAGCCGCAGGCTGTATCCTTACCCGTTTGGGATTCCGATATTCAAGCCTTTCACTGAAGGCCGAGGAACAGCAGAATTTCTGTACCTCTGAAATGTGCGCCTCCCCGTCAATGGTGTCAGTCCGGACGGACAGACGCGTCTCATGATAGTCATTCCTGTCCAGCAGTTCATAGTTCCCCGTATAGAACAGGAACCTGTATGCCCCCTGGGGCAGGCTCCAGCGGAGTGTATCCTGTGTGAACGTTGTCCCTTCGGAATACGGCACATCCGTTCCGAAAGGGATGACGTGTCTTTCCTGGGGGACAGGCGGCTTTTCCTTTATTCCGCTGAAATCGCACCAGGCTACAAGTTCTCCTTCCCGGATACAGAAGTCCTCATTGAAATTGCAGCCGCCGAGCATTATTGCGGGGAATGACGCAAGTACCAGTACTTTTCTGTCAATATTCATCTTTGTATAAATTATAAGTTTCAATAAGCGTGTTTATTTCGGGGTCCAGCCGTCCGCGCCATATCTTGCCGGCATCCTGGTCGCATGACCTGACATATGACTTGACGGCATCCTCCTTGCGCCCCAGGCGGCTGTACAGGATGGCGAGCAGGTAGTTCCGGTCTGATGTGTCCCGCTGTTCCCGCATGATCTCAAGCGCACGGGCGTCATAGCCGAGCGACATGAGGCAGACAGCGGTATTATAGTCTGCCGGGTAGTGCTCGTCCAGCAGGGCAAGAGCCTGTTTGTACCTCCTGTCCTCTATCATCCGCACGGCAGCCATATAGGTGCTGTCGATGACCGGCATCACAACCGTGTCCTGAATCATGTCCCGCCGGTGGAGATGGAACAGGAATTCCACTCCGCGCAGGAGAGGATAATGCTTTTCCCGGATTCTCCTGTAATCCTCCGGATATTTTCTCAGGGCGTGCTCACGGATGTCCGGATTCCTTGTTTCCTCCATGATCCGGAGCAGTTCCGGCCGGTGTCTCAGGGTGTCGTCTTTTGCGACAAGTCCGCGCAGCCTTTCCCAGTCTTCCCCCCGCCATGCAGGGCGGAAGATGGTGTCAACGCCTTCCGCATCCTCCGTACGTCTTGCAAGGTACTTTTTCAGTTCCGTCGCACGTCCCCTGGACAGGAACAGATTCATCCCCGCATCACCCTCCGGAGATGAGGTCGCGGTCATCAGCACGCTGTCTATGAGGAACTCTCCTGTATAGTTTATGCTCCGTATCGCCTTGAACACCTTGTCGATTTCCGACCTGTTGTTTCCGGTTTCCTCCCGGAACTCGGTACTGCCTGTCTTATAGGCCACGTATGCGCGCAGGCTTACCTCGTCCTTGCGGGTGACAATCTTCTTTTTATAGCGGGGAGTCCGGTCAAGGAACTGCACCATGCTCGAGATGAAATAGGTGATCGTGTCCGACGGCGGAAGCGGGGTACGTGTCTCGTCCTTGGAAAGGATCAGTCCGTCAAGCGTCAGATCTATCCTTTTCGTGTTTTCCGTGGCCGGGAGTTCCTGCTTGTAATAATAGACGAACTTGTTCCCTTCCCGGATGACCGTATCCAGACGGGCCGGCTCATACGGAAAACGCACATATTTGTCATACATGGCACCGGCCTGTTCCTTTCTCTTCTGGTTCTCCGCCATCTTGCCGTAATCGGTGAAACGCCTCGTGATGGTGGCGGAATCTTCAGGGGAGATGCTCCGGGTACGGATCTTATATCCGTCTTCGGCAAACATCCTCCATCTGGAAGGGATATATTTCCCTTCAAGCTCCCTGGTCATCCAGTAGGCGGGAAGATGCTCCAGGATTGAATTGTAGCCGGCGATGGCTCTCCGGTTCTGCTCGACACGCCAGTTGAACAGGGCAAACCGGGCATTGGCCTTGTCCGACCAGTCAATCCAGCGTTCTTTCTGCAGCACCTCGTGCTTCCAGGCCTGGAAGTATTCCTCTTCCAGTTCGGCCAGTGCCTTCCTGTAGCCTTTCCCGTCAAACAGTTTCTGCAGGTACAGGCTGTCGGGTATGATGGAGTTGATGAACGCCTGGTAGCGCATATAGCCTCTTTTCTGCATCTTGGCAAAGTCAGCCCCTGAAAGGAAGATCCTGTCCAGATATAACGTATCCGAAGGCTTGTAGGCCACCGGGGCCAGCTGGAGTTGCCACTTGTTGCTGATCAGCTCTCCCGGAACCGTCACGACAAAGTCCAGGTTTATCTTCCCGTTTCTTTCCGCCACCTGCTTGCTTCTGGCCATTACGGTGATTTCGGACAGTTCCACGGAAGTGATCTCCTCACCGGTCACGCTGTCTTTCTCGGCCCGCGTGACGATATGCCGCTCACCCTTGTCGTCTGTCCATGCTATCTGTTCCGGCACCTTGCAGGCCGTATCCGTTGTCGCCTCCCTCACCCCGGGCTGCGAGATGCGCACGCGTGCCAGACGGTGCTCCGATCCGCAGGAAAGGAGCAGGCCCGAGAGCAGTGCAAACGGTATGATACGTCTTGTAGTCCTCATCCTTCCCGCTTAAAAAAGATACACGACATTGAGAGCTGCACGGGTCGGAAGAAAATGCCAGCCGTACTCCTGTCCGACAAGGTCCCCGCAGCGTTTGCACAGATATTTGTCATAAGCCAGCCATACGGCACCCGCACCGGCTTCCCATTCGAGGTTCCAGCGCCTGCCTATCTGGTAGGCCTTCCCGATACTTAAACCTACTCCGTAGCCTTCCCCCTCGTAGCGGTACTTGTTGCCGAACAGGTTCCCCACGCTGTAGGTGCCGGCCGTACCGTACATGCCGATGAATCCGCCCATGTAGCTTTCCAGCAGCCAGTAGCGTACTCCGGGGGCCGCATAGAAATTGCGGAACTGCCGGTTGCGGCCGAACTTGAACGGGTTGTACTGCACGGGCAGGTGCAGTGACCATTTACGGTTCAGCGTCATGGAAGCCTCCAGATTCAGGTTGGTCGTTGCCAGACCGATCACATTGGTACGCAATGAGTAGGACTGTGCCGATACCGACAGGAAGAATGCCAGCAGTCCCGCACACAGAAACAGCTTTTTTCCCGTATTCATTCTCATGCCTCCTTTGCTTTGATGACGGTCACCTCCCAGGCCGTCAGGGTATTGAACCACCGGTTCTCCCACTGGCGGGCGGAACAGTCAAATTTCACATGCACAGTCTGGCCGGCTTCAACCGCATACCGGTCGATGTTGGCGTTCATCAGCTGCAGGCACAGGCTCTGCGGTCTGCTTTCCTCCGTCTCGAGGACAAATTCCCGGCTCTTCCACTCATTGCCGGAAGTTTTGCCGACCCCATCCTTTATGGGAAGTACGGCGATAACTTTTCCTTGTATTTCCATTTTTAATCGGTTTTATTTAGCAGAATGTCACAATAGGCATCTGCATCTATTTTTTGAGATTGTATTTTATTGATTTTGAATCCGGCTTCTAAAAAATCAGAAAGTTCGATGCCTGATAAGAAAAAAGTCCTTATCTCAATATATTCTCCGGGCATTGTTAAACCTGACATCTCCTTTTGTTGCCAATATCTAACCCATGTATGAGCGTTCTTATTGAGAAGGTTGAATATAATTTGTTCTATACTCATTCTTAATTTAATATTAATCATCTTCAACGAAAGTGTTAGTCGTGTTTATCACACCAGCAGAATCAACGCTCTTACCATCCCGGATAAACACTTTTTCTCGCATTAACTCTTCATAGTCATATCGTGACATTCCGATTACACACACACGACCATCAACATACAATTTACATTTCATTAATTCAGTTTCTTCTATCGGACCGATAACATCTATTTGAATTGTTCTTTTATTCATAATTCATTCCTTTCTATATCGTTTATAGTCATATCCAGCTATTTCCGTTGAAAATCAAAAATGGCTTTCTGTAGCTCTTCACTATCTTTGGGTATATGTGTTTCATCAATATGACAATAGCAATATTTGCTGCCGTAACTGCACACGTTGAATGTATTGTTCAGAATCTCGCCATATTCCCACCGTGCATTCGGATTCGGTATCCTACCTTCCTGGAGCCACTGCCATTCTGTTTTCATGTTCTCTCGATAAGCCATGTTTTTTTTTCGCTTCTCGTCCCTTTTATCTGATGCTTTTTTGTGCTCTTTTCGTTTAGCTCTAAGCATGTCCTTTGCAGTTTCAGAGTCTTTGTGAACTTCGTTGTCTTTGTAGTATGTTGCTTTCTGCCCGTGAAAACAATTAGTCCAACGTTCTTCACCTACCGCATCAGCGTTAGGTACATAACCCTCTTTTGCCCATTGTAATGCCGTTAATGCTTCCATAGGTCTTATTGTATTAAATCCAACTTATAGCTTCAACTTTCTTAATACATCTACCATCAGGGGGAGTTATTGTGAATCCTCCATATCCTTTGACTGATTCCTGCCGGTATGCCTCCGCAGAAGATGGAGGCAGCGCTTGACAAGACGCAGCCGCCGGGTCTCCACGCAGGGAAGCACCTCCAGGGTCACCACCACCGGCGCGTCCTGCCAGGTGATTCGCGGAAACATCTCTCCGAACTGTCCTTTGGGGATGTAAAGGGCTTCCTCGCCGGTCCACATCCCCGTGTCCCTTTCGGGAGGACAGGTGAAAAGATGTCCCGTACCGTTATAGTCCACGGCAAACCAGTATGTGTTCCTCATCCTTTCTCTCCGTCCTTGTCTTTCCCGGGAAAGGAAACTATGCCTTTTCCCAGCAGGTTCCTCACTTTTGCAATGGAGATGATGCATACAAGATTGTCCGGCTTTCCTTTCACATGGATGTACCATCTTCCGGAATCGTTTCCCGCATCGAAATGCAGGGGTTGGGTACGCGGATACCTGGCATCCAGTTCTTCTATCCGGCAATGAATCTCCTCTTTCAGATCATCCAGTGCGTTCCGGTCCTTGAGCAGGCAGTCCTTGAACTTCAGGATATGGCTCTGGAGCTCGCTGCCTTTCCTATTGACCGACGCATAAGTCTGTATATAATGTATAAAGTACATACTATTATGATTTTAACGGTTTATTCTATTTCCTCGCCCCATAAATCCAGATCACTGGGGGCGGTCCTGATCTGATACGCAAGCCACAGCATGCCCAGTGCATACAGGGCCGCAAATGATATCCACAATACTGTCATATACCACCTCCTTTTATCTGCCGGTTCAGACTGATGTTCCTGCCGTCACCCATGCCTGAGTAATACGCGGAGCGGTCGGTTCCGGTCTTTCTCGGATGTGCCTTTGAAGTGCCGGCTCCTATTTTTTCCAGGTACTTGTCAATAAGCGCGTCATGGCAGCATGTTAGGGCGGTTTCCCGTGCCTCACCTTCGGAAGTGGTGGACTCCTTCAGACGCATCAGCTTGCGGATACGTTCCATGATTTTATCCGGTATGTCATTGTTCAGTTTCATGCTTGATCGTTTAATCCTCATCAAAATCATCCTTCTGTAAATCGTAGCCGGTCAGTACGGCTTCTTTCAACAACGTTTTCAGGTCATCTGACGGGCCGGATGACAGCAGTCTTCCGGCAATCTCTTCCGCACGTTCGACCGTACCGAACCAGGTGGTGTATTTCCTGCCTTCTATTGTTATGTCCTGGGAGAAGTTCACGCGGGCGGCATTGCACCTGACAGATTCCCTGGCCAGACGCTTTCCGAACCATCCGGCAAAGGCCATGAGGTCTGTATGGGAACCGGCGGCCCTGTCCATGCAACGCTCAAGGTTCTGGCTCATGCCCTCCTCGAACATGACCCTCGCAAATGTTTTCCCGGCATTGCAGCCGTTCCGGACTGCCGCATCCCGGTATATTTCCTCAAATGTTTTCATCGTTCTGTTTTTTTTGCTCTTCATATTTCATGTCCCGCTGCCGGACATCCGGCCTTCTGCAGGAATTCATTAAAATCATTGCACCCGGGATACAGGCGTTCCGACTCGTTCACCAGTATCACGTTTTCAGGAAGGAAACTCCGTATCTTTCCCAGTGCCCCGCGCCCCGGGGCGTCGTTGTCGAGAAAGGCGTGTACCTTCTCATACTTTGAAAGGAAATCCTTTGAACGGTCCACAATGGCCGTGGAGTTCAATACGCACACGTCCAGCTTTCCAAGTGCGGGCATCTCCGGATGCTCCCTTGCGTACTGCTTGAAACTGAGAAGGTCAAAAAAGCCCTCGAAAACGGCGCAGGACCTGTTGCCTTCACTGATGCAGGTAATATCCTTGGCGTAGGCGCACCCCTTGAACATGCTGTTCCGCAATTCGAAACCCCGGTGGTCGTTGGCGAATCCGAGCGCATATTTCTCACGCGGATTCCTCTCGAAACAGTAGTGGACCTCCACACAGTATTTACGGACAATCTCCCCGTCAATGCCACGTGAGGCGGCGTAGTCAAGCAGATGCCTGTTCTGAACGGGAATGACCTTCAGGACGGTCATTGGGGCGGCTGCCGGAAGCCTTCCTGACACCGTTTCCGGTTTCCGTATCGAAGGCATGGAAAGCTGCGGGGAGGTCCTCATCCTTCCGAGTTCCTTCATGGCCTGCGGAAAGGAGCAGTTTTCCACACGCATGACCAGATCCACCGCCCTGCCATACGTACCGTCCCCAAAATCATACCAGCGGTTCTCCTCCCTGAAAACCTTGAAGCTCGGGGAAGTATCGGAACGGAAGGGGGAACGGTACATGTCATAGCCGCCGTACCGTCTGGACGGCTCGTAACCGTAATGGGAGAGGATGTCTCCCAACGGGATTGAATTGGCTTCCTGTGATGTCATGGTTATGTCGCTTTAATGGTATTTTCCGTTTGATTCCTGCCGGTCCTCACGGATGGGCAGGATGAGTTTTTTAAATTTATAAATTTATTCCCGCCATCCTCGCGGACAGCTTTTCAGGGTAATTCCATCATATTGTCAACACGGCGTTTCCGGCTCCTATGCGGAAACTGCCTGCCTCATACGGCTCAGGATAAACCTGGTGGGGCTCTTGATCCTCTTGTTCCCCCAGGTTTCCTTCAGGGCGGTGTCCAGCACCATGGGCGCCACGGAGGCGAGCTGCAGGATCTCCTGCTGGTCCCTCACCGCGACCCCCAGAAGCTCGAGCGTCTTGCGGCGGTTGCGCATGGTTTCCTCCTGCCTCCTCTGCCGGTCGGCCTCTCCGTACTCGGCGTTGTATTTGGCGATATAGTTTTCAACGAGAGGATACAGGTAGTTCCCCTTGGTCAGGTGGAAATCACTCTGCAGGATATCCTCGATTGCCTTTCCGACCGGGAATTCGGGATAACAGGCCGAAAGCCGGTATATCCAGCCGGTATAATACTCGTCCACTCCCAGATACTTGAGCTTTCCCGGAAGAGAATCCCTGTCCTCATCCTTCTCCCCTTCACCGGAGGCTTGTGTCGGAGGGGTTGGGGAGGATATTTTATTTTCTTTTATTTTATACGGTTTATTTTCGCGAGTTTTGTCCGCTTCTTCGCGAAGTTCCTTTTCAGCGGCGAACAATGTGCGTATGCGAGTCACAGCCTGCCGGATTTCCTTCCCATCCTCCGGAAGGGAAGCCGGAGATCCGCATTCATGTGCCGGGGTGTCCTGCTGTTCACAAGTGGCATGCGGTATGGTGGCGGACTCCGGTGACGGTTCCGTTTCCAGCAGAAGGATGCTTTCCGGAATGCCGGGCTTGCGGTGGATGGCCTTGCAGATGCCTACATACAGTTCCTGTATCTCCTCACTGGTCAGAATCTGTTTGTCCTGCCACAGTTCTTTGTTGAAAAGGCCCAGTTCGGCGCAGTAGTCGATGATGTCCGAAACCTTGTTCTCATCCATACGGGAATAGTCCGAGATGTCGAACAGACCGTCGGCATCCATAACCATATAGCATCCCTCGACACGGTAGATCTCGTTTACAATGAAATGGAACACACCCCAGCCTTCCATTCCAAATTTATTTTTTAGTCTCTTTACTTTCGGATCATAGAAATGATCGGTTTCGAACCTGAAATAGGTGAAACCCTTTTTAGCTGTTTTTGGCATAAGCTTTATATTTAAAGTGGATAATACATCAGCTGGCCGAAAGCTCGAACTCCTTGGGAATGTCGGGATATCGGGAGAGCAGACCGCAGGATCTGACATGATCCATATAGTTCCGCTGTATGTCAGCGGAAGTCAGGATGCGGTGTTTTTCGTATAGCTCACCGTTGAAAAGTCCGACTTGTATGCAGCCGTTGACAATTCTTGTGACATCTTCCAAAGAGGCATTCCAGTAAGAGGCCACCGCCTGCGCCGTTTCCTCGCACCACAGCAGGAGGTAGCTCCCGTTGTGGAGTGTCTCGTTTACGAGATACCGGTAAATGCTGTAACCGGAAAAACCGTATTGGCGGGTGAGTCTTCTGACTTTCATGTCAGAAAATTGGGAAGTGCTGAGCTCATAGCAAGGATGTGTTCCGCATTCCTGGCGCCGTACAGCCCGTGACAGGCGGCGGCTTGTTCCGTTTGTAAAGCTTTGGGTATTCATATATGATAATGTATAATGTTTACTGTTAAGAATTATGTATATGACGGACCGGGCTCCCACTCCTTGGGAGAATGGGACCGGTGATTATCTGGCCGGAGGAATATGGTGCTTCTTCCGGACGAACTGGACATAATTGTGGACGGTCTTCTCGCAGACGTGCGGAAAGTCCGGATAATGTTCCCGCAAGTAGTCGCCAATGCGGCTGCTGGAAATGGAGGGAAAACTGGTAAGGAGGGATGCGACGGCCTGCTCGTAGGCATGGAGTTTGTAATGCCGTTCTTTGTGCTGGAGGACTTCCTCCAAGCTTAGGGATTGAAGATGTCGTACCGTATTACGGGACACACCAAGACGACGGGCTGTCCGCGCAATGTTGATTCCCCGTGAACGAAGATCAAGGATATTGCTCCATAATATGTATTTTTCTGTTAAATTTGCCGCATCCATAATCTATTAGACAGATTTCGTAACTGGGACATTCCAGATTACGAATCTTTGATGCAGCTAAATTACCGCCCTCAAAATGAGCAAAATGCCTGGAAATTCTTTTAATGATATCTATACCTCTTATTATAAGAAGTCTTTTTTCTTTGCCAAATCATACGTTCATAATGATTTGGCGGCAGAAGATATTGCCTCCGAGGCATTAATAAAGTTGTGGGAAAAGTTGAAGGCCGAGCCTGTTGAAGAGAAATATATCTTACCATTGTTACTGACAATTTTGAAGAACAAGGCTTTGGACTATCTAAAGCACGAGGAGGTAAAACGCAGTGCTTTTGAAGTGATGGCCGACTGGCAACAACAGGAATTGTCTATCCGTATGTCTGCCTTGGAAGCGTGCAATCCTGATGAGATTTTTTCGGAAGAAGTGGAAAAAATCATCAGTGCTACTTTAAGTACCTTGTCGGAACAGACGCGACGAGCATTTATTTTGAGCCGTTTTGAAAATAAATCCAATAAAGAGATTGCCGAAGAGATGGAAATCTCTATAAAGGGGGTGGAATATCATATATCAAAAGCATTGAAAGTACTGCGGGTGACTTTAAAAGATTATCTTCCTTTATTTTATTTCTTCTTTTATTATTAAGCCTGACCGGATGGGGATACGGATGTTTTTGAGGACAAAAATGATTTTTTTATATTTTTCTTCATTTTCTTTTAGGGTAGTTTCTTCTTGAGTCGTTTCTAATAAAACAGCATAGAATATGAATCCTGAATTATTGCAAAAATATATAGCCGGAAATGCTACTGAAGCCGAAAAGCAGCGTGTGACCGAATGGATACAGGAAAATCCTGAGAACATGCGTGAATATATGGCACAACGGAAGTTGCATGACATGGCATTGTGGCGTACGGAACCTGTGGCGGAGGAGAATAGCCGGGAAAGGAAACATTTCTCGTTACGCGGAGTATGTATGGAAGCTGCCAAGATAGCAGCGGTATTGGCGATCGTCTTGTTGGGTACACATTATTGGACAGGAAAACATCAGGTACCGGAAGACAAAACATGGCAGTCTATTTATGTGCCGGCGGGCCAACGGGCGGAATTGATGTTGGCGGATGGTACGAAGGTTTGGTTGAACTCACGCAGTACCTTGACTTTCCCGGGAAGTTTCAAAGGGAATATCCGAAATGTGAAATTGGATGGTGAGGGTTACTTTGCGGTGACAAAGAATGTGGAACAGCCTTTTATTGTAGAGACGAACAAGTGTAATGTGAAGGTGCTGGGTACAGAGCTCAATGTAATGGCTTATGCAGCGGATAGCGTATGGGAAACTTCTTTGTTGGAAGGTGCTGTAGAAATTTTAGTGCCCGGTTCGAATAACAGTGGAATGAGGCTGGAACCGAACATGATGGCCAGCTTGAAAGGCAACAGACTGGTGAAAGGACGCATCAAGGAGGTCGATTATTTTTTGTGGCGTGAGGGCTTGCTTTGTTTCAATGATATATCCGTACGTGATATGATAGAGAAACTGAAACTGTATTATGGGGTGGATATTGTAGTAAATAATACCCGGATTCTAAAGAACCGTTATACAGGTAAATTCCGCACGAAAGATGGGGTGGAACACGTACTGAAAGTTTTGAAACTCAATAATAAGTTTACTTATACAAAGGATGATGAGACAAATGTGATAACAATTAATTAACCCTTAAAAAAGAATATGCCTATGAAATAACACACCTGGTCTAAAAAAGAAATGGGATAGTGCTGCAACACCATCCCATGGAAATGTCAATGACGCATTGACAATTTTTTCTCAAATAATCTTAAGTTGAACCTAAAATTAGTAATGCAAATATATGAAAAATATTTTGTATCAGGAATCTATTGTAGAAATTAAACATTTATTCCGTATGATGAGAAACACACTCTTAGCCCTGTTTGTCTTTGCCGGAACAGCTTTTGCCACTGAGTCTTATTCTCAGACAATGAAGGTGACTGTTGTGGCGGATAACGTGTCAACAGGCAAGGTAATCAGTGAAATAGAAAAACAGACAGATTATCTGTTTGTGTATAATGTGAACGAGGTGAATCTGAAGCGCAATGTGAAGGTGAATGCGCAGAACAAATCTGTAGCCGAAGTGCTGAATAAGGTTTTTGAAGGTACTGATATTTATTATGCCATGGAGGGTAAGAATATCATGCTGATGAGCAAGGCGAAAGACGGGGAAGCTGTCCAACAGGCAAATAAAGTGACAGGTATTGTGAAAGATGCGAATGGCGAGCCGGTAATCGGTGCCAATGTAATGGTTAAAGGTCAGTCAATAGGTACGATAACAGATATAGATGGGCGGTTTGTGTTGGATGCCCCGAAAGATGCCGTTTTACAGATTACGTATATCGGGTATGTTTCTCAAGAAGTGAAAGTTTCTGGGAAGAGAGAAATTAATGTAGTATTGAAGGAAGATTCGGAGATGTTGGATGAAGTGGTGGTGGTAGGTTATGGTACAATGAAGAAAAAGGATTTGACAGGTGCAGTTTCTCAGATTCGTCCGGCTGAACTTTCTAATGAAGCTCCGAAAACTGTACAAGATGTTTTGCGTGGTACTGCTGGCTTGCGGATTGGATTTGATGGGTCTGCTAAAGGTGGTGGCTCCATGCAAGTTCGTGGTCAACGTTCTGTTTATTCAGATGGAGGACATAACGATCCACTTATTATATTGGACGGTATGATTTTTTATGGAGAATTGTCTGAAATCAATCCGAATGATATCAGTCAGATTGATGTGCTAAAAGATGCTTCTTCTGCTGCGGTTTATGGTGCTAAAGCTGCTAATGGAGTAATTATTGTAACGACAAAAAAAGGACGTTCGGAAAAACCTGTTATCAATTTTAGTGCAAATATAGGCTTCGTTACTATTGGTGATAGCCGGAAAGTATATGACTCTCATGGATATCTAAAATATCGTGAAGATTTTTATACGACAGACACTTATGGTATAAATGCTCAAACAGGAAATTATGAAGCTTATCAGACAGGAAATACTCCTGTTGGTTATTATAGTCGTCCTACAGAAACTAATTTGAATAAGTATGGCATTACTTTGGAAGCTTGGAAAGCTCAAAGTAATCAAGATGGTTCGATGAGTACAGAGGAGATTTGGGGAAGAAGATTGGGATTACAAGCTAGTGATATAACATTAAATAATTTTTTATTAGGCAAAACGTTTGATTGGTATGATCATTCTTTCCATACAGGATTGAATCAAGATTATAACGTCAGCATTTCAGGTAATAATGAAAAAGTGAATTATTATCTTTCATTAGGTTATCTTTCTAACGAAGGGGTAGCAAGAGGTAATGAGTATAGTGCAATACGCTCAAATATGAAACTTAATGCCCAAATAACTTCTTGGCTTAATGTAGGGGCAAACATTAATTTTCAGAATCGTACAGATGGGGATATTGCAACTAATTGGGAAAGCCAAATATTGGATAATAGTCCATTTACTTCTCCTTATAATGAAAATGGGGAACTAGTGCCTCATCCTATGGGTGAAAATGCTTATTGGAAAGGATATAACTTTGATTACGATCGCCAATATCTTGACTTGGATAAAGGTTTTACAGTTTTAAATTCTATTTTAACAGCCAAAGTAACTTTACCCTTAGGAATTACTTATTCGTTTAACGTATCACCGCGTTTACAGTATTTTCATGATCGCTACTACCGATCATCAGAACATCCTGATTGGCAAGCGGAAACAGATGATCGTGTAAACCGTGAGCAAAGTAAACGTTTTGATTGGTCCTTAAATAATACTATTACTTGGGAGCACATTTTTGCAGAAAAGCATCATACTATTTTGACTTTGGTACAGGAAGCTGAAGAACGTCAATCTTGGGCAGATCGTATTGAGGCGCGTAATATTCTACCTTCTGAAGCTTTAGGATTTCATGGCACTGCTAATGGTGATAAAAATCTGAGCTCATTTAGATCTACTGATACGCGTGAAACAGCATGTGGTTATTTGGCTCGTTTATTTTATTCATACAATGATACTTATATGGCTACATTTTCTTTTCGTCGTGATGGTTATTCTGCATTTGGAACAACTAATCCTTATGCTAATTTCTTTTCAGGAGCATTGGCATGGACTTTTACTAATGAGAATTTTTGGAATTGGAAGCCGTTAAGTTCTGGTAAGCTGCGTGTGTCATTCGGACAGAATGGTAACCGTAGTTTGGCTGATTCATACATTGCTTTAGCAAACTTGTCACTTGGAAAATATACACAAGGATATATAAATTCTGCTTCGGGGGCGTTGATGGATCTAAAGTATCTTTTTGTAAGTCGTTTGGCTAATCCGAATCTACAGTGGGAAAAGACTACTTCTTGGAATGTAGGTCTTGATGTGGGATTTTTTAACAATAGGATCAATGCAAGTATGGAATATTATGTAATGCCTACTACGGACATGATTATGAACCAATCATTGCCTGACTTTACAGGATTTAATTCTATTACAACTAATTTGGGTAGAATAGAGAATCGGGGATTTGAATTGTCTATTAATTCACGTAATATTGAAAAGGCAAATTTTCAATGGGAAACCGGATTTACTTTTTCAGTTAATAAAAATACTATTAAGAAATTATATGGAGAATATGAAACCATAGTTGATGCATTGGGCAATACAATAGTAAAAGAACGAGATGATGTGACTAATGGCTGGTTTATTGGGCACCCTGTTAGTGCTATTTGGGATTATAAAGTTACAGGTATTTGGCAAAAAGATGAGGTGAAAGAAGCTGCCAAATATAGTCAACGCCCAGGTGATCCTAAAGTACAGAACATTTATACAGACGATGATAAAGTAAATGCTGATGGAAGCGTAACCCCTGTTTATAATAATAAAGATAAACAGTTTATGGGGGAAACAACACCTCCTATACATTGGTCCTTGAGGAATAGTTTTACTATTTTTAAAGATTGGGTTTTTTCATTTAATATGTATTCTTATATGGGACACAAGAGCTTGGATACTAATTATTTGAATAATGATAATAATTATTCGCAGATAACTAACTGTAGAAATGTCTACACTAAAGAATATTGGACTGTAGATAACCCTTCCAATACTTATGCGCGTCTTAGTGCACAAGGTCCAACTGGCATATCTGCACCGGCCCGTGTGATAGATCGCTCATTTATCCGATTAGAGAATATTTCGTTGGCTTACAATATTCCAATGAAATTTTTAGAGAAATATAAGATTCAGAATGCCAAGATATTTACTACTGTCCGTAATGTAGCAACTTGGAGTAAAGAATGGGAATATGGTGATCCTGAAACAGGTGGTTTGGCTCCTCGCACTTATTCTTTGGGAATTAACTTAACATTTTAATAATATGACATATGAAAAACTATAAAAATATATTTAGAATATTGATAGGAACTGTTTGTTTTCAATTATCTATGACAGGTTGTTCTGACGACTTCTTAACCCCCGATCCGCTATCACTTTATGAACCTTCAATAACTTTTAATACAGTAGAAGGGTTAAATGCAGCTTTAGCTTCAGCTGATAAAGCATTGCGGGCTTATTGGACAAATACCGAAGCGTGCGATCTGATGCTTCCTTTAATGAGTGAATACCTGTTCTCTGATTTAACCGTAGCAGCAAAAACAGACGATGCGCTTATTTTTTGTGACATCAATGAACGCTTTACTCCTAATAATGGTTGGTATAATTTTGACCAAAACCGTTTGGTTATCTTTTGGGGAGAAACCTATAATGGTATTAAATATGCTAATACGATTATCAGTTATATTGATAAAGTGGAAGGACTGGACGAATCAATAAAGAATGAATATTTAGGACGAGCCTATTTTCATCGTGCTTATCGCTATTTAAATTTGTGCTTCCAATTTGGCGATGTACCTTTTGTGTCAAAAATTATAGATCGACCAAAACAGGATTATAAAAGTACAAAACGAGAGGCTATCATAAAAAAACTAGTGCAAGATATGGAATTTGCAGTGCAGCATGTGCCTGATCAAAAGGATATGACTTACATTGGTATGATTAATAAAGGAGCTTGTCGCCAGCTACTTATTAAATGTTATTTAGCTAATGGGGAGTTTCAGAAAGCCAAAGAACAAGCTGATATATTAATTAGTCAGTCTGGGTATAAGCTGATGACGGAAACCTTTGGTACTTTCTCTAATCCACACCCTACTACATGGAATATTACTAATAATGTGATTTGGAATTTGCATCAAGGAAATAACAAAGTTATTGCAGCTAATAAAGAAGCAATTCTTGTTATGCCTAATCGTTATGGTTCAGATTCCGGTATCCGGACACGTACAATGCGTAATTTGGTACCTTGGTGGAATGCAACGTCTATTTCTACGCCTGACAACAAGTTGGCAGTAGACCGTTTTGCTCTTACTCATGCTTCCTATGATGCATCAATGGATTATAATAGAACGTTTGGACGTGGAGTAGGAGTTGTACGCCCCACTTATTTTGCAGAAAACTCATTATGGTATCTTAATGGTAACCATGATGATGGGGACTTGAGGCACAATTCAAAAGTTGGTAATTGGGTACATATGGAAGACTTGAAATACAACAATCCCAATTCTGTATATTATGGCAAACATTTGAGCTACAGTTGTATTAATGATAATGGAGAAGAACAGATCCTTTGCAATGATACTGTTCGGACTTGGTTTGATTGGCCTCATTATAAGACATGGTCTGAGTCTCCAGAAGATGAGGCTCCTCATCTTAATAATTATCAAGGTAGTGGATATAGTGATTTCTATTTGTATCGATTAGCTGAAACTTATTTACTTCGTGCTGAGGCCAATTATTATTTAGGTAATATAGAAGAAGCTACAGCAGATGTTAATATTATACGTCAACGTGCAAAATGTGACATCTTCTATTCAAAAGTAAATATTGATGATATTGTAGACGAACGTGCTCGTGAACTTTATATGGAAGAATGGAGATTTACTGAGTTGAGTCGTATTTCTTATTGTTTGGCTTTAAGTGGTAAACCTGATAATGAAGGGAAGGTATATGATGTGGATAAACTTTATGAAGATAGTTTTTGGTGGCATCGTATTAATAAATATAATAATTATTATAACAAGCCTGATGCACCAATAGTAAAAGGACGTAAATATACTATAGGACGTCATAATATAAATTGGCCTATTCCACAAAGTGCAATTGATGCTAACCTGTTAGGGAAACTCGGTCAGAATCCTGGATATGACGGTTATGATCCTACTGTAGAAAAGTGGAACACATGGGAGGAGGCCGTAGCCGACGAACAATAAATCAGAATAGATTTGAAGAAAGTAAATTGATACAATTGGGGCTGTTGCGTCAATTTACTTCTTCAGAACAATTACAAATTAAATATTGACTTTATGAAATGTATATTGGGGATGGTTGCATTATTATTGCTTGCAGCATCTTGTAGTAATAAAAAGGAAAATACTGAGACTTCTGAGGAATTACTGGAAATAATTCATCGTGTGAACCAGCGCTATCAGTCTATGCATAAGCCACAAGTCCGGTCATTTTGGGACAATGCTGTATATCATACTGGAAATATGGAAGTTTGTGCACTGACTGGAAATAAGGATTATCTGCAATATTCTATTGATTGGGCTGACTATAATCAATGGAAAGGAGCTACCAGCAACAACAAAGCTGAGTGGCGAAGCACTTATGGAGAATCACCGGAATATGTTCTTTTTGGTGATTGGCAAGTTTGTTTCCAAACTTATGCCGATCTATATAAACTTGACCCTGATACAATAAAAATAGCGCGTGCCCGCGAAGTAATGGAATATCAGATGTCTACTTCAAAACTTGATTACTGGCATTGGGTTGATGCATTATATATGGTAATGCCTGTCATGGTGAAGATGTATGATATAACAAAGAATCCATTATATTTGGAGAAATTACATCAATACCTTACAGTAACAGACAGCATTATGTATGATAGGGAAGTTGGTCTTTATTATCGTGATGCTAAATATCCGTATCCGTTTCATAAAACAATAAACGGAAAAAAAGATTTCTGGTCACGGGGAGATGGATGGGCATTTGCCGCATTTGCTAAAGTACTGAAACAATTGCCGGCAGAGGATAAGTATCGTGAAGAATATATAACTCGTTTTCAGACAATGGCAAAATCTATTGCTGCCTGTCAACAGCCTGAAGGCTATTGGACACGTAGTTTAATAGATCCGGAACAAGCTCCGGGTCCTGAAACAAGTGGTACTGCTCTTTTTACTTACGGCTTTCTGTGGGGAATTAATAATGGATTGCTAAATGCGGATATTTATTCGCCTATTGTAGAAAAGGCTTGGAACTATCTTAAAACAACAGCATTGCAAGCTGATGGAAAAATCGGATATATTCAACCTGTCGGAGAAAAAGCAATACCAGGGCAGGTGGTGGATGCTAATTCATGTTTCAATTTTGGAATAGGAGCTTTTTTATTAGCTGCTTGTGAACGAGTACGTTTCTTACAATAAAAAGGTAAAGAAGATGAATAAGTTTATTTTAATTGGATGTACGATATTATTTTTGTTTTTCTCTGCCGATTTGTGCGCTAAGCACAAGACAAAGAAAATGGCTGATCGTGAAATATGGTGTGATGTCATGTATCGGATGGCTGCACCGGTATTAAGTAATATCAGTGAAGGAAAATTGCAAAAAAACATGCAACTTGAATTAAGTCCTACGTGGGATGGACGTGACCGGCGAGTTTCTTATATGGAATGTTTCGGACGTTTAATGGCTGGTCTTGCACCATGGCTTTCGCTACCAGATGATGATACAGCGGAAGGTATTCAGCGAAAACAGTTAAGAACTTGGGCATTGCAAGGATATAAAAATGCTGTGGATCCCTTATCTCCTGATTATTTACTTTGGAGTGAAAATTTCCAAACATTGGTAGATGCGGCTTATATAGCTGAGAGTTTTATTAGGGGATATAATTCACTTTGGATGCCACTTGATGAGGTAACAAAAGAACGATATATAAATCAATTTGTTGCATTAAGGCGGATTAATCCATTATATACTAATTGGTTGCTGTTTTCATCTACTATAGAAACATTTCTTCATAAAGTAGGAGCGAAAGCAGATTATTACCGCATAGATTCTGCCTTGCGAAAAATTTCAGAATGGTATATTGGTGATGGATGGTATTCGGATGGTCCTTCATTTGCCTTTGATTATTATAACAGTTTTGTTATTCATCCTATGTTTTTTGAATGCGTGGAAGTTCTTACTGATGGTGGAAAGAAAAAACGGGAATGGGCGGGAACAACTTTTGCTCATGTTACTAAACGTATCCAACGTTATAGTATTATTTTGGAACATCTCATATCTCCTGAAGGAGCATTTCCTGTATTTGGTCGTTCCATAACTTATCGCACAGGGGTACTTCAACCTTTAGCATTGATAGTTTGGAAAGGATTGTTACCAGAAGAACTTAGTAATGGTCAAGTAAGAACAGCAATGACTGCCGTTATAAAACGTATGTTCGCTGATGGACAAAACTTTAATGAAAAAGGATTTCTCACATTGGGATTTAACGGTAAGCAGCCGCATACGGCTAATGTATATACTAATAATGGAAGCCTTTATTTAGCATCTTTAGCATTTTTGCCATTGGGCTTGTCAGCCGATCATCCTTTTTGGACTTCCCCTAGTGAATCTTGGACTTCCAAAAAGGCTTGGGAAGGAGAAGAATTTCCTAAAGATCATACATATTATGAAAAACACTCAATGAATTACCAGTAAAAAAATAATGTATGCAGTATAAAGTATTATTCAAGAGATGCTTGTTGGCTATAGTGGTAATGTTTGTCGTTACCTCTTTACAAGCGCAGCGGGAAATGAAGACTATCAATGATAATTGGGAATTTCGGAAATCTATAGATGAATCATGGGAATCTGTCAATCTCCCCCATACTTTTAATATAGATGCTTATCAACAACGAAATTATTATCAAGGTAAGGGATTCTACAGGCGTACTCTCGTTTTACCGGAAATTGTTGCGGAACGTCGTTATTATATGAAAATAGATGCTGCTAGTAAGGCTGCTAATATTAGAGTGAATGGAAAGGAAGTAGGCAGTCATGTAGGTGGTTATACAGCTTGTATTGTAGATATAACAGAGTATATCAGAAAAGAGAATTTGATAGAGATTACGGTTGACAATGGGAGAAAAGATATTACTCCTATATCGGCAGATTTCACTTTTTGGGGGGGGATCTACAGAGATGTATGGCTCATATCTACTCCAAAACAACACTTCAATATGAGCAATATGGGATCTGATGGAATTTTTATTAGTACTCCAGTAGTGAATGAAAAAAGAGGAGTATTGAAAGTAAAATGTGAAGTGACTAATGATTCTCATGAAAGTTCTATATTGGAAGTCAGAAGTGCAATTTATAGTCCGCAAGGAAAACTTTTGCAGACTATTAAACAAAAACAAAAACTTAAGAGTGGCGAAACCTATATTTTTGAAAACACATCTGGTGCTATTGAGAGTCCTGATTTGTGGAGTCCAGAAACTCCTTCACTTTATTTGGTAAAAACTACCTTGGTAGATCCGAAGTCAGGAAAGCTATTGGATGAAAAAAATCATAAGGTGGGATTTCGCTGGTTTACCTTTGATGGAAGTAAAGGTTTTTTCCTTAATGGAAAATCTTATAAATTACGTGGACTCAATCGTCATCAAGATCAAGCTCCGGCAGGGGTAGCTTTAGATGACGAAGCCCATCGACGAGACATATTTTTAATGAAAGAGTTGGGATGTAACTTTATTCGTATTTCACATTTTCCACAAGATGATGCAATATTGGAAATGTGTGACGAATTGGGACTATTGGCATGGGAGGAAATTCCTATCATTAATATTGTACCGAATACACCTGGATATGATGATAATTGTGAATATAATCTGCGTGAGATGATTCGCCAGCATTATAATCATTCATCTGTTATAACATGGGGATATATGAACGAAATTCTTCTTACTGCTCCTTCCATTGGTAAACCTGAGTGGCTAGCATGTAAAGAGCGCACGGTAAATCTAGCACAACGACTGGAAGCCGTTCTGAAAGAAGAAGATCCAGGAAGAGCCAGTGTTATGGCATTTAATATGACCAATCTATACAATGAAATAGGTTTGAATCTAGTAGACGTAGTAGGTTGGAATTTATATCATGGTTGGTATGTTGATAAATTAAAAGATTTTAATGCATGGTGTGAAGATCAACATCGTCGTTACCCTGACCAACCTATGATTATCAGTGAATGGGGAGCAGGCAGTGACAAGCGGCTGCATTCCACTCAAGGACGTGCCTTTGATTTTAGTATCGAATATCAACAAACGTATATAGAACATTATCTTCCTTTTATAGAGAATACAGAATGGATTAGTGGATGCGCTTATTGGAATTTCATTGATTTTAATGTGGCTGCTCGCCAGGAGTCAATGCCTAGAGTAAACAATAAGGGATTGGCTTATAATAACCGTATATGGAAGGATGTGGCTTACTATTTTAAGGCTATGTGGCGGAAAGATATTCCAGTAATAAGAATTGCCAGCCGTGATTGGGAAATGCGTACTGGGGAAATAAATAAGCCACAGTCCATTAAAATTTATTCAAATATGCCGGAAGTGGAATTGTTTATTAACGGACAATCAATAGGATGTCAAAAGATAGCTAATTGTCACACTGTCTTTAATGTAATTTTACCGGAAGGTATATCAGTTCTTATGGCGCAAGGAATCAAAAATGGGAAAACAGTTCAAGATGCTATGACAATTCAGTTCAAGTCACTTCCTAATATAGCTGAAGGAGATGAATTGGCAATTAATGTAGGAAGTAATTGTTACTTTACGTCAGATATCAGTAATCTTACTTGGTTACCTGATCAACCTTATACTGCGGGAGGTTGGGGATATATAGGTGGAAAAGCGCATAGCACTACCTCTGAAATTTATAATACTTTAGATGGGCCAATATACCAGACGTGGCGTGAAGGAAACTGGAGTTATAAAATCGATGCTCCTATAGGAGAGTATGAAATAGAACTGCTTATAGCAGATGTTACTAAACCTGCTGCTCAGTTGGCCAATCTTTTAAATAAGAATAAAGAAGAAAAGCATTCGGGAGAAACACGTTTTCATATTTCCATTTGTGGAAAACAAGTAGAAACTAATTTTTCTCCAATTGATGGAGGAAAGCATCGTACTGCCTTTAAGCGTCGCTATATTATTCGAAACGAACATGATCATATTGTTATTAGTGCAGGGGCAGTGAAAGGAGAACCGTTTTTAGCTGGTATTAAGGTACGGAAACTTTGATATGTGACAAAAGAGTCTTAAAAAGAAAGAATTTGTCTCAAAACACTTTTGATACGGATTCTTTCTTTTTAAATAGTGCAATTTATTGTCCGTACTGTACTATTGATCATAATAAAGTATTGTTATTGTTTATTCTAGTTTAGTATTTCAGAGAAAAAATGTTGAACTCATAAATTGCCGTAATGGAAAATACTTTGGATGAATAATAAAAAGGAATTGTACTATAATACAAAGAAATGAACAGGAATCCATAGTTACTATAATTTTATGTTCCGATATTTGCATGGAATTTATAGTAGATGAAAAACATGAATAAAAAAATTAAGTTATTAGGCATTCTGATGACTGTATCATTTCTATGTTGTTATGCCCAGACAAAAGAGTTCGATCCTTCTCTGGCTCCTAATGTAACCATCGTGAGCCGGCAATCTCAGGAGGAATGGAACAGTCGCTATATGTGGTATCCGGGACAACTGGCTGCTTTCTACCAGCAACAATGTGCCCGTATCTCAAAAGAGCGTTGTGTCAATGTATCCGGGTAAATTTTTTGCAAAGAATAATCATGTCTGGTTCAGAAAAGAGGTAAGATTGAAAAAGGAAAGTAGTCTTTGCTGGGAGGGTCCGTCGGATATTGTTCTTTATATAAATGGTGTAAAACAGTCTGTTTCCGGTAAACAGGTTATTTTACCCGTGGGCAGATCCTCTTTATTGTTTGAGGTGACAACGGATGACTCATTACCTTGTATCATTCTGAAAGGGGCGGGACTGGAAAATCCGGATGAATGGCAAGTCAGCATGGATAAAGAGCATTGGACAATACCCGAGAGTGCCGTCATGTATAATAAACCGGGCGTGCTGCCGGATGCTCCGCAAGATATGACAGCCCGGATTAAACCTTCACAAATACTCCCCATGCGCAATGCTGAGATGCAAGGTAAAGACGGAATTAGTATCGGAAAGAATGGTTATGTCCTCATCGACTTTTTCCATCTTGAGATTGGAACACTGACCTTTCAAGCGAAAGGAAAGGGAACTATAACCGTACGCGTTGGCGAAACTCCCGAAGAAGCACTGGAACGGGATGATAAGAAACTGGAACAATATCCATTGGCTCCTGTTACCTTGTCAGAAGAAGGAGGCACCATCACTTTGCCGGAACGCGCTCTCCGATATGTTTCACTGGAATGCGACAAGGGGGCTGAGATTACCTCCCTTCGTTTTGATGCGTCATTGTGGCCGGTAGAGCACCAGATGCAGTTTGAAACGGATGATGATTATGTGAACAACCTGTTCAAAATGAGCAGTGCGACATTGCATACTAGTATGCACCGCTTTTATCTGGACGGGGTGAAGCGTGATTTTCTTCCCTGGTCCATGGATGCGCTGGTCAGCACCCTGGCGGGGGATTATCTTTTCGGTGACCAGCAGGTGTCAAAAAACGGAATTTCCATAGCACTGATGCCGCTTGATCCGCAGAAATCAGATATAGGGATTCTTGATTATCCGTTGCATGCCCTGTTCGGCCTGAAACAGAACTATCTGCGTTTCGGTGACTTGACCACTTCCCTTCAATACAAAGACCGCATCATCCAGTTGCTTGATTTTTATGCCTCCATCGTGGATGAGAATGGTTTTGTACACGGCAATTATGGAGACAGACAGTTCGGTTATACCCCCGGATGGTCCACTTATAACGGTCCTGCCCGGAAAGGGGTGGCGGCCTATGCCCAGATCATGCTCTATTATAATTATGTGACCGGAGCTTATTTCGCGGATCTGTGGAAGGAGAGTGCATTGGCGGACAGATACCGCAAGTTGGCCCGGAATCTGAAAAAGAAGATTTTTGAACATTTTTGGGATAATGACCGGAAAGTCTTCATCAACGGTACAATGAATGACAATGTGACTGTGGACAAGCGTATTTCGCATCATGCCCAATATTGGGGAATACTGGCCGATATCTTTCCCAAAGAACATTATGACAACCTGTTTGAAAATGTTCTGCCGAATTTGCCGAACTATTATGAGGTGGTCAGTTATGAGAAGGGTTATGAGTTTCTGGCTTATGCCAAAGCCGGGCGGATAAAAGAGTTATGGGATCATATCTATGGTGTGTTCGGCGACTGGATGGATCAGGGACATACCCGTTTCCCGGAGAACTTTATGATGAATGCCTCCAGGGCCCGTCAACTGGTATTTTATAATCGTCCGTACGGCCTGAGTCTTTGTCATGGGGCGAATGGAGTCCCGGTAGTGGTAGGCGCATTGAACGGTCTTATCGGTTTCAGCCAGTCTTCGATGAAGACGAATGAATATACCATTAAACCGGAGTTACTCCATTTGAAGTGGATTCATTCCAGAATTCCGGTAAAGGAAGGATATATTGTCTTGAAACTGAATGCCGAGGGGGAGAGCACTATTGACATTCCGGCAGGATGTACAGTCAGAATTATAAAAAAGATCGGAAAGAAGCCACTGGTACTGAGAGAACAGGGCGGGTACAGCTTTCGGTTGAAGGACTGAGCGTTGAATAGAAAAAAGTGTCTGTTCAATAGCCATATTCTTTATTAAGTCATTCTTAATGTACTTGATTAAACCGACAAGTTGCAAGTTCTTGAATTTCTTCCTAGCTTTGTATTCGTTTGTTTTCAACAGGAGTACTTGCGTGAAGAATATGAAAAACATAGGAAGGATAGTATTACCAATCATTATTTTGTTATTGACTGTGCGGATAAATGCCGTTCCGGTCAAAGCATTTGATATGATAGTAAGAAACCTTCCTAATTCGGAACAGTTGCCGACCAAAGAATTGCTTTGTATCTTCCAGGATTCGGAAGGATATATGTGGTATGGCACTGAGGGGGGAGGTTTGTGTCGTGATGATGGATATATGGTGAAAGTGTTCCGTTCTGATTTCAAAAATCCGGGAATCTTGGAAAACAACAGTGTGACGTGTATTACTGAAGACGGTGAAGGGAAAATATGGTTTGGAACGAAGCGTGGCGCCTATATTTTGTCAAAAACAGATTATGAGATAAGGGCGCTTGCTGATGAAACGATAAAGAGCTGGACTATAACTACAATGACAGCGACGTCTGATGGTACGATCTGGATTTCGACTAACAGGCATTTGTTTCGATACAATGAGTCAGGGGAAAGAACCGGAAAATACATTCTTAAATGGAAAGGACGGGAGAATACCGTCAATTCTATTTATGAGGATAAGAAACAGACTGTTTGGGTAACTCAAGCAAAAGGCGGGCTTTTTTGCTATGATAAGGTAAAGGACTCTTTTATTTCATATCCTTGGCCCTATGATGAGTATCCCACAAGCATGACGGAAGATCATAACACTCCGTATTATTGGGTTACTACTTGGGGAAAAGGAATTGTACGTTTTGACCCCAAGGCACAGGATACGGACAAAATGTTTGGATTGCAAACAGTGGATAATGCGTCTTCTAACTCCGATGCCCGAAAGCTTCATCATATCATACAAGATTCTGTTAAGGGATATTTGTGGGTGACTGCGGCAGATAACTTATATGCCTATAAAATAACGGCCGATGCATCCTTGGATAAGGTGGATCTCTCCCGTTTATTATCAGCTGACAGGAAAATCCTCACAAAGATTCTTTCCGATCAATCCGGAAATTTATGGGTGACAGGTTATTATCCTTCTTCTTTCATTATTTCTTTTCTACCCAATGAAGTGCTTCCTTTGTCTATGGAAGGGGTAAAGCAAAATCTGGGGGTAATCGCATCTCCTATGCAGTTTTCTCAAGAGAAAAATTATTATTGGATCAGGCAAAAGAAATTGGGGCTGTATGCTTATGATCCCCAAAGAGATCGTATGTCTGTTGTTAAGAATGACAGGGAGCTTTCTTTTTTCTTTGAGAGGCCATCGGATAGAGAGGGAATCTATATGGTAAGGGATCATTCGGTAATTTTAATTCGGTATAAGGAGGACCGGCTTTTTGAATCCATCGTATGTACCATACCCATTAAACAAGGTGAGCGTATCCGTGCTTTGCATGATGACCGTCGTGGGAATCTTTGGATAGGGACTACTTACCATTTATTCCGGTATAGCTTGGAGGAAGGCCGATTGACTACAGTTTGTGATGATGTTGGTTTTATAAATGCTATCGTTTCGTCTAATGAAGGAGTTGTTTATTTTGCAACTGAAAGTAGAGGGTTGTGGAGAATTTCCGGAGAAAGCCGGTTGCAAATAAAGGATACAGGAGAAAATTATTCGGTATTGACTGTTGCACCGGACAACAATCTTTGGGTGGGTACTAAACAGGGCAATGTGTATAGTTATTCTCCGGATACGAATGATTTTATTTCCCGGACAAAAGATTGTGGATTGACAGGGGATGCTGTGTTGGATATAAAGTCGGATGACGATGGGAATCTTTGGATTCTTACATCACAGCGGGTGATGGTCTATCATCCCGGAACACATATCTTTACTATGATGTCTTGTACTGATTCTTGGATAAATCTGGAAGATTTCCAGTCATTGTATAAAGATCCTCGGGGAGAAATGAGTGTGGGTGGACGAGGTGGAATTGTGACTTTTCCTCACTATAATGAAAAAAAGAGGAGGATACCTGAACCAACGGTGCATTTGACATCCGTCGAAATGAATAACACCTCTGAAATCGGGGTGGATAATCAAAAGAAAATAAGCCTGTCTCCTCATGAGAGAAATGTGAAATTGTTTTTTTCTACTTTTGACCATTTGAATACGGATAAGGTAAGATATGCTTATCGTTATAAACAAAGAAACGATAATTGGGTGGCCTTGCCGGCAGGGGAAAATAGTATCGGATTGTCAGATTTGTCAAAGGGGGAATTTGAACTGGAAGTCCGTGTTACAGATGAGAATGGGCTGTGGAGTAAGAGTACATTAACGGTCATGATCCAGTGTTTGCCTGCTTGGTATGAAACAGGTTGGGCGTATTTGTTTTATGTGCTTGTTGTTTTATCGGTTGTTTGGGGATTGGGCCGGATGTATATGAAATTACGGAAGTCCATTGTTGCACAGACTGTTCTGCCACTGGAACAAAATCCGGAGCAAAGGCATGAGATAGATCCATTGTCGGAAGAAGGAAAAGTAGAAGCGAATTCTATTTCAGCATCTGATGAGCAATTAATAAGGAAGGCATTGGATATGGTTGAGAAGAACCTTAGTAATCCTGAATATTCCATAGAAGATTTAAGTAGGGATATGTGCATGAGCCGTGCTACTCTTTATCGTAAGATTACATCCATCACCGGAAGCTCGCCTTCTGATTTTGTGAAGAATGTACGTCTTCGTAAAGCTGCCGAATTATTGAAAGAGGGAGGGCTTACCATTGCTGAGATAGCTGATAAGGTTGGTTTTAATACACCTAGTTATTTCACAAAATCATTCAAGAAACTGTTTGGGGTGTTGCCTACACAATATAAATAAGTGATGTTTTAGTGATAAGAAGGAGATAGCTTTTGTGGCAGTTGATGGAGGAATAATTATAAATATGATTCATAAAGTTCAATTAAAGTGTATAAATTTCCATGTTAATGAACAAAAATACATTTTTGGGCTTTATAAATAACGATATATTTGTAAAATGCTGCTTGAATATTTCAGATTGAAAGAAATAAGGTACTCATTTTACATTTAAGACCATGAAAGAACTAAAGATGTACATCGATGGGCGATTCATCGAAAACCAATCCGATAAGTGGATTGATGTATTGAACCCTTCTACGGAAGAAGTGATATCTAAAATGCCTGATGGCACACCGGAAGATGCACGTGCTGCTATAAATGCTGCCGTGAAGGCACAGCTTTCTTGGGAGAGTCTTACCTCTATTGAACGTGCCGGCTATTTAACTCGGATTGCACAAGGTATCCGCAAGCGGGAACAGGAATTGACTGATATTATTATCCGGGAGGGTGGAAAAACAAGAGGATTAGCTAATGTAGAGGTGTTATTTACGGCTGATTACCTTGATTATATGGCCGGATGGGCCCGTCGCTATGAAGGGGAAATCATTCCTAGTGACCGTCCTCACGAAAATATATTTGTCTTTAAGAAACCTATTGGGGTGACAACAGGCATCCTGCCTTGGAATTTTCCTTTTTTCTTGATTGCCCGTAAGGCCGCTCCTGCTCTGTTGACGGGGAATACAATTGTGGTAAAGCCGAGTCAGCTGACACCGGAAAACGCGTATGTTTTCGCACAGATTGTAGATGAAGTTGGGTTGCCTAAAGGTGTATTCAATCTGGTGAACGGTCGTGGTTCGGTGATTGGACATGAATTGGCTGCTAACCCCAAAGTAGGTATGGTTAGTCTGACTGGAAGTGTGGAGGCTGGAATACAGACTATGGCAGCCGCTTCTACCAATGTGACGAAGGTTTCTTTGGAATTGGGAGGGAAGGCTCCCGGTATTGTAATGCCGGATGCAGATTTGGATTTAGCTGTAAAATCCATTATTGCTTCGCGTGTTATTAATACAGGACAGGTATGTAATTGCTGTGAGCGCGTGTATGTACATTCTAGTATAAAAGAGGCTTTTCTTGAGAAATTGTTGGCAGGATTCAAGCAGGTGAAAGTGGGTGATCCGAATCAGTATACAGACCTCGATATGGGTCCGTTGATTGATGCCAATGCACTGAAATCAGTAGAAGAGAAAGTGAAAAAAGCTATTGAGCAGGGAGCTGAGTTGCTATGCGGTGGTCATCGTATCGGTACTAAAGGATATTTCTTTGAACCGACGATTTTGACTAATTGTACCCAAAAGATGGATATTATTCAGGAAGAAACTTTTGGACCGGTACTTCCGGTTGTTGAGTTTACAGAGGTGGAAGACGCCATTGCCTGGGCTAATGATTGTGAATATGGGCTGACTTCTTCTATTTATACCCAGAACCTGGATATGACATTCAAATTGATTCGTGCGTTGAAATTTGGTGAAACTTATGTGAATCGTGAGAATTTTGAGGCGATGCAGGGATTCCATGCCGGATGGCGTAAATCTGGTATCGGCGGCGCGGATGGTAAACATGGGCTGGAAGAGTATTTGCAGACGCAGCTGGTTTATTTGGAAACTAAAGGCTGATTCTCATCATTATTCTATGTAGGATTGTCTCGGGATATAATTCGTATTTTATGTCTCGAGATACATCTTGTTATATGATGGATATTTATTATTGATTTAGATTGATACTTTAAGAAGTATAGAGTACAAAATACTTGTTGTTTCGTCCTGTTGGAAAAGGTTTATTCATCATAAAACAGCATGCTATGAAATTGTTTTTTTCCTTCGTTTTTGCCTTATTGGCTTTTACAGCTTGTACAAAACCCGAAAAGGAAGTCTATATCTTCACTTCTCATCGTGAGCCGGCATTGGACGGGTTACATTATCTTTACAGCTATGACGGCTATCATTGGGATAGTATCGCAGGTTCATGGTTGAAACCGGAAATAGGAAATAAGACTCCTTATTATAATTATTTCACTAAACAGACCGAAGAACAGAAATATGCTCCCAATTCGATGATGCGTGATCCGTCCATGACCCAAGGCCCGGATGGAACTTTCCATTTAGTGTGGACAATCAGTTGGAATGGAGAACAGGGATTTGGTTATGCCAGTTCTAAAGACTTGATTCATTGGAGTGAACAACGCGAAATCAAAGTGATGAAAGACTCTTTGACTAACAATGTGTGGGCACCGGAAGTTTTCTATGATGATGAAAAGGAACAGTTCATCGTTGCCTGGTCTTCTGCCATTCCTGTAGAAAGATATACGGCAGCCGATAGTTTGGGAGCTAATAAAAGTCACCGTGCCTATTATACCACGACCAAGGATTTCCAAACGTTTACTCCTGCAAAGGCGTTTTATGATCCGGGATTTAATTCTATTGACGGATTTATAGTAAAGCGTGATAAAAACGACTATGTATTAATTATAAAAGACAATCGCAAGCCTGGTTACAGTGATTTGTTCTGTGTATCCGGGCCATCGGCAGAAGGACCTTATGCTGATCCGTCAGTAAAATTTGCACCGACTTACTCTGAAGGTCCGTGTGCCGTGAAAGTAGGTGATGAATGGTTGATTTATTTTGATGTTTATCGGGAAGGACGGTTTGGAGCCGTGTCTACAAAAGACTTCAAGAACTTTACTCCCATTGACGATCAGATTTCTATTCCGCAAGGACATAAGCATGGTACTATCATAGAAGTTCCCGAATCAGTTTTGCTCAACCTGAAAGCGGAGGAAGCTAAAAGATTCCCTCAAAAAGACTAGTTATTACCCAGAATTGTCTGCTTGAATAAGTTACTTTGGGCTTTTGAAATTTATAAGATGAATGCACAAATGAAAAACAAGAATCTAGTATTATTATTCCTTCTTCTGATGGTGGAAGGAGGGCTGCTTTCGGCAGCAGCACAGAGCAAATCGTCGGTTTATAAGCCTTGGAGTCATGGACAACTGAAAGTAAGTAAAGAGAACCGTTATCTGATGAATGCGGACGGAACTCCTTTTTTCTGGTTGGGGGATACGGGATGGCTGTTGCCCGAGAAACTGAATAGAGATGAGGCTGCTTATTATCTGGAACATTGTCGTCAGGCAGGTTTCAATGTGGTGCAGGTACAGACTATAAATGGAGTTCCTGCCATGAATTTCTATGGCCAGTATTCCATGATAGATGGTTTCAATTTTAAGAATATAGACAGAAAAGGAGTTTACGGGTATTGGGACCACATGGATTATATTATTCAGAAAGCTGAGCAGAACGGCATTTACATAGCGATGGTATGTATCTGGGGAGGGCTTGTGCGCTCCGGAAAGATGAATGTTGAAGAGGCCAAAGCGTATGGTAGATTTTTAGGTGAACGATATAAAGATGCTCCTAATATTATTTGGGTAATCGGTGGAGATACTTATGCTGACCGGAATACTGAGATTTGGGAGGCGTTGGCGAATAGTATTCTTGCTGTGGACGAGAATCATATCATGACCTTTCATCCGTTTGGTCGTACATCCAGTGCTACCCATCTGAATAATAAGGAGTGGATGGATATGAATATGTTCCAAAGTGGACACAGGCGTTATGGCCAGAAAAAAGGAGATGGTGATACTTCTGTTACGGGATTGGAGGAAGACAATTGGCGTTATGTAGAAGAGGCTTTGTCCATGACTCCACTGAAGCCTGTTCTGGATGCAGAACCCAGTTATGAAGGTATTCCTCAGGGATTGCATGATCCTGCCCAGCCACGCTGGCGTGACTGTGATGTGAGACGCTATGGATATTGGTCTGTTTTTGCGGGCTCTTGCGGACATACATACGGACATAATAATATCATGCAGTTCTTGAAACCGGGTACACCCGGTGGGTATGGAGCTGATGGAATAGAGAAACCTTGGTATAAAGCAATGCAGGATCCCGGCTTCAATCAGATGAAATATCTGAAGAATCTGATGTTAACTTTCCCTTATTTTGAACGTGTACCGGATCAAAGTGTAATTGCCGGTACGAATGGGAATCGTTATGACAGAGCCATTGCGACTCGAGGAAAGGATTATTTGTTAGTATACAATTACTCCGGAAATCCGATGTCTGTTGACTTGACTAAAATCAGTGGCGCAAAAAAGAAAGTATGGTGGTATAGTCCTAAAGATGGAAAACTTTCTTTTATAGGAGAATTTGATAGTAAAATTACTCCTTTTACCTATGACGGCAGTTATAATCGGGATAATGACCAGGTATTAATTGCTATAGATTCAAGCAAGAATTATATTTCTACCGAATGGCTGGAACTTCCTATGGTAAATCAATAGCATTTTTAAGGAATACAGCCAAAAAGTCTTATTAAGTCTTAATGAAACGGGAAAAGTCAATGCGGAAATTGTAATTTTGAAAAAACACATTTACAAATGAAACGCATTGGCTTGTTCTTATTCTTTTGTATTCTTTCCTTGCATGGCATAGCTCAGGTTGAAAATGACAAGGATACGCTCATCATCCGGCAAGATAAAATCAATGAGTTTATCAATGAGATGAATGAGGCTGATAAAAGTATGGATTTTATAAACGAACCTCCTACGTTGACACCTCCCGTTTTATCTGATACGTTGCGGATGCCAAAATTTGATTTTACTCCCCGTGAAGAAATGCCTAAGATATCCCCTTATACTTTTTCCGGAAATCCTTTCGGACATGATTATATAGATGGACGTGCTTATCAGATTAATAGTACAGGGATTCTGAGTGGTTATCATTCCTTTCAAGGGTTGCCTTCTATAGGTGAGGCACGTAATGCCGGAGTGATGTACACACAGCGTCTCAATGATTTTATAACCGTGACGGGAGGAGTATATGCTGCTAAATACAATGTATATGGAGTCCGCTTTAATGATTTAGGTGCTAAGGGAAGGTTGTCTTTTCGCATTAATGACAGAATGAAGATCAATATGTTCGGCACATACTCGGTGTATAACGGATATGGTATGACTCCCGCTTCACAGCTTTTTATGAACCAGAATTCATACGGAGGCACTTTGGAATTTAAAATATCGGATAGTTTCGGAATTGAAGCGGGAGCAGAGAGGGAATTTAATCCGATGACCCGTAAATGGGAAACCCATCCTATTATTATGCCAGTATTCTATAAATAATGCGAATCAGCAGTTGATAAACATCAGCCTTTTCGCTTGTTAAAATG
>DXLO01000018.1 GCA_019414665.1 Bacteroides sp.
GTCGTTGTAACAATTTGAAAATCAAATTGTGGACATTTTCGGGTTCGAGTCCCGTCCGCACCGCGTATAACACTTATAATAAGGAAGTTTTATAAAAAGCACCCGGAAAAGTACCCGTTATTCACTTTTCCGGGTGTTTTTTGTCTGTTTTTCTGCCGAAACTCTCGGCTTACCTTCTATTTTTAACAATTTTATAGCGGATGTAAAAGCCCGCCGCAAGAACCGCCGCTAACCCTATCCCGTTAAGTACCCAAAGAAACGGGTTCGTTTTCGGGTACTTTTCTTCTTCGGTCTGCGCGGTTTCTTTTGTTTCCGCTTCCGCCGTCGTCTTCTGCGTTTCGGTAACTTCCGTTTCCGTAGCGGTAGTAACGTTTGTTTCTGTCGTTTTTTGCTTATCGCCGTTTATAACGATGCGTCCGGTAGTCAGCGACTTTACGTTAGGCGGTTTCTTCAATCCTTCAATAGCCGGGAACAAATCCGTATTATGCCGCAGGGGGGTGTCTGATTGCCCTTCTGCCGTTTCGCTGGCTTTCCGGGCAGGCTCTCCGTTTGCCATCTCCAATGCCTTGCGCATGTCTTCATTAAACGCGCTGTCGGCTTTTTGAAACTGTTCTGCAAAGCGGTTCGGCTTTTGTCCTTCCGGGTAATACTCCACTTTTGTAAACTCTATAACTATGTTCTGCTTCTCGTTACTTCCGGTAGTAGCCGTAGTGTTGGTGGTTGTCCGGTCTTCCGTTCTCCGGCTTCCTTCCGTAGTTGCTGTTAGCTGGCTTTCCGCCGCCAGCTTTCCCTTACGGGTACTTCGGGTACTTGCGCACCCGAAAACCAACAGAAGCAAGAATAGGGAAAGCATGGCTAAAACAAATCTTCTCATACGTCTGTGAAATTTAGAATTTTGTCCTTCCCCTTCTTGTTAAGGGTAAGGCTTCCGTAGTTTATACAATTAAGCCGGGATAACCATCCTTTCTTGAAAACCATTTGCGAAGGGTCGCGCTTTATAATTCCTTCAATAAAGGAAATACGGGCGCGTTTTATGTCTGCAAACAGTTCGCGGGCGTTCCTTCCGTTTATCGCGGCTAAGGTCTTTTCGCCTACTATGCCGTCCACGCTTACCCCTAAAATTCGCTGTACCCCGGTAATGCCGTTCTTTCCCGAAGCCCAAACCCAATCCACTACCAAGTTGGCGACGGACTGGCTTTTTATCCGGTCTGCCTTCCATCTGTCCCAATAGTGCGGCTTCATCACGCGGCTAACCGCGTCTTCTTCGGTTATCAAACGCAAATCTTCCACATCTATATCGCCGTCACCGTCTTTGTCGTACCCTACGGCTTTCCAAGTGGCGATAGTTACCCCTTTGTTAGTTGCTCCGCCTTTGTCTGCCGGGTGGTTGGTAAATCCACCTTCCCAACTTAAAATAAAGGGGGATAATATTTCAATCCGTGCCATTTTCTGAATGTTTATTCGTTATCAACTCTACAATTTTTTCCGCGTCCTTCGCGCTTGCCGCCTGCACAATCTGCCGTATTATGTCCGGTACTTCCGCCGCGTTTACTTTGATTTTTTGCAGCTTCTCGCGTACGGAAATAAATTCTATCAATACCGCGCTGATAGTATAGACAACGGTAGCGAATGGAGCGACGTACCACGTGAACAATCCGGCTAAGAAGTCAAACATGAGGGCGAATACCATAACCCGTATGTAGTCCCCAATTTTGTTGAACGTCCGACGGTACTTCCTGCTTCGCAGTCCTTCCCCTGCCGCCTTCGCCGCCTTGCGCCCGTAGTACATATCTATGAAAGTAGCCATCGCCAAGAATACCCAGCAAATTAGCACAATGGCTACGCGCACCGCCACGTAAACCGTCAAGCCGTGCCAGTCTTCTTGCTGTATCAATTCCAACATATTAGTAACCTTCCGTTAATAAATCGTTCTTTACCATAGTTTTGATAGCAATAACCCTGCTAAGGTGTGCTTTATAGTCCGCTACCGCTTTCGCTTTGCGGTCTTCGTCCGTTTCTATACCCAACTGTGCGGCGTAATAGTCGTTAATCAAAGAAAATTCTTCGGTTTCGTCTATTTCGCTACGGATAACCGCACGTGTAAGGTTTTCGTAGTCCGGCTTCTGCCAAACCTGTACCGTATCGTAGTTGTAAACGGTCTTTTCGCCCGTTTCCGGGTCTTCTACCTTTTCTTCCACTATGTTGTAGTTATAGTGGTAAGAACCATTACCCAACGGTAAAATAATCGCGGGTCTAACGTCTGAACTTGATTTCATAAGGTGTAATTTTGTTTAACTTGTTAATTAAATATTCGCTGTCGCTGTATTTAGCCCAACCCCACCACGCGGCTAACGTCTGCTTAAATTCATCCTCGCTTAACGGTTTCTTACGTTTCCGTAATTTAGCTATCTTGCGGCAAAGGTTCTGTTTGATACGCTTCCTAAGCCGTGTTTCGTTCAAATAGAATACATAGCCCAAGAAATCAATACCGCGCCCGAAGCTGTCGCGGTGGTCGTGTGCCACCGGAAAGACTTGTTTGTTCTGTTTGATTTCCAGCTTTACGTTAGCCGCCAAGTAGCTTTCAAACTCTGCCAGCAAAGCGTGAAGCGTCTTTTTGTCGCTATGTAATACTACAATGTCGTCGGCGTATCTGAAATAGTACCTTACCCGCTTTACTTCCTTTACCCAATGGTCGAAGTAGGTAAGTACAAGATTCGCTAAATATTGGCTAAGGTAGTTGCCAATCGGTAAGCCTTCCGCACTGTCTATTATTTCGTCCAAAAGATTGAGTAGCCGTGTGTCCTTAATCTTCCGGCGAACAATGGACTTTAGTACGGTGTGATCTATGGAAGGGTAAAATTTGCGTATGTCTATTTTCAAGCAATACGCGCAACCTGCCTTATCTCTGTCTATAACGCGCCTTAACTTATTTGCCGCCGCTTGTATGCCACGCCCTTTTATGCAACTATAAGTGTCCGCCGTGAAAATAGACACCCATATAGGTTCTAAAATGTTCATTACGGCGTGATGTACAATCCGATCGGGAAAGTATGGCAAACGGAAAATTTCGCGTTCTTTAGGCTCGTATATTGTGAAGGTACTATATTCCGAAGTCCTATAAGTTCCTGCCTTTAGTGCTTCGTGCAAAGATAAAAGGTTGGCTTCCTTGTTACGGTCGTGCAACTTCACGCCGTAAGAACGTAGTTTGCCCTTGCGGGCGCGTTCGTCCGCAAGGCGCAAATTATCCAAACTTATTATTTTATCGTAAAGGTTGCCTAACCTTTTCATAATTGTTTCTTTGCTGATTAAATGGTGTTCTTCGGTTTCCCTACCAAACCCCGTTAATGATTAATATTTTCCGCCTTTCGGCGCGGTCTTTGTCCTTATTAGCTTTACAAAAAATCAGTATAGCTGAGAGCCGATATTCGCATTCGTATTCGTAGCCGTGTTATTCGTATTCGCGTACGAAAGCCCGGCATTCGCGCTGTTATTCGCATTACCGCCGAACAAGACACCCGAAGGACAAACAACCGTGAAAATCTTCTTACTCAAAATAATAGCGCGTTCCCGAAGCCCGCATAGTTACCTTTCGCGGAAAGGCGTTACGCTTCTTTATCTCCTGCAAAATGTATTTTATCTCGCTGGAATTTGTGAAGAACTTCTTCGCTTCACTTTCGGGGTCGTCTTTCTTGAACTTAATTTTCACGAGGAAACGGTTCGCACCGAATTTCGTTTTCACGTCTTCGATGAAATCAATTAACCAAAACTGCAAATTGATTAGTTTCTGTTGCGTGGTTTCCGGGCAGTTAAAATGTTTGTTCGCTTCGTCCGGTTGAATGTTCAAGAACGAAAGGCTACCATCATCTGTGCTATTATTGTTTGAAGTCATTTTCTTGTATTTTTAATTGTTAAACATTCCGTTTCGTGACGTGTTACGCGGCGGGTATAAAGCAAAGCCGAGAGCCGATAGACGCATACGTATTCGTAGCCGTGTTAGTCGTATGCGCGTACGAAAGCCCGGCATACGCGCCGTTATGCGCAGAACCGCCGAACAAGACACCCCTTTGCGCTACGCCGCTGGCTGGTATGTTGGTATAGAAGTAGTCGGCAAAGTAGGTAGTAGAAGCTGCACCCACTTCCGTAGGCATATTTTCCCCGTATTCGCCTATCATCATGCGCTTAACATAACCTTCCTTACGTGGAAGTTCGCCGCGTTTTACGTAATTATCATAGTTGGTATCTTGGTAGTTTGCCGGGTTGTCGCAAGTATAGAAAGAACTTACGCCGCCGTCCGCATCCGATTCAATAGCGCATTTACATCCGTCCGTCCAACTCCAAATATGCCCGAACGGGTTTTCTATTCCCCGGTATGAAGGTACTTTTACTTTAACTACTACTCCCGTATCGTATTCGTCCGGCATGGTAAATTCAACTACGCCCGAAGCGTTGCCTAATGAATTTGTAGTACCGCAGGGGACAAACGGGTAGTAGCTGTTGAATGTGTTCCACTTCGTACTGTTAAGTGTCGTAACGCCCGCGCTTAATCCGCCCTGCTTGTAGCCTTCGCTTGTAGGCTGCGCGTTAAAATCAAGCTGGCAGTTAAGGTTAGCGTATTCAACCACATAAAGCCAATAGGTCGCGTTTTGTGCCGCGTATAAATCGCAGTTCCAGCCCGCGCCGTTCAATCCTACTGCACCTCTGTTTCGTGCGTATTTTCGGAAGTTGGTTAGCGATGTGGCGGTAGCCGGGCGACCTAATAGGGTTCTATAAGTTCCGTCCCATGCCGTATTATTGTTGCCGCCCCGGAAAGCAGCCGTAGTATTTACCACGCTGGCAAGTTTGGGAGTAGCCGATAAAGTTCGGTCTATCGTGGCTTCGTATGCGCTCCGGTACATTTTCGGTACTTCGATAAAGCCCGGTAGCTGGTATTGCGAAATAAGGCAGGTAAACGTAGTACCGTCAAACTCAAACTTACGGTAGTGCTTCGGTATTTCTACCATTACCATGCCGGAAGCTCCGGTAAGGTCTGCCGCTGCCCCGGTGTCCGTCTTCGTACTGTCGGTTTGATGAAGGTAGGTAACAACCTGCCCGGCATCGTTAAGCAAACAACGGCGCATAAGGGATTGAACCGGGAGCGAAACATGTAGTTCCGGTCTTCCTACGCGTTCTAACGCGGTATCTGCCACGTTTATATTAATCTTTACGCCGTAATAGTAATCATAAGGAAACGCGGGCTTTGTGTTGCCCGCTGCAATAATTAAACCCATAGTTATAATTTTTAATAGCCCCAAATCAGGGCGGTTACTGAACTCGTTTCTTTTATCTCTCTGATAATTTCGGGGTTCCATCCCGTTTCAAAGCGCGTGCTTATAAATTCGCCTTCGGGCATTCCCCAAAGGTTTACTTCCAATACTACCGCCGCTTCGCCATCGTTTTTTAAGCAAAAAGGCGTGTCTTTTCGGAAGTTGCCACCGGAAAAGTCCACGTTCCCGGCTACCGAAATTTGCGCGCTCACTAAATCGCCGTTTCTATTTTCCATACGCTTAATTTTAAGTCGTTACAAAAATACTTTCTTATCGTATTAGTTTAATACGTCGTGAAATACTCGTGAAGTGTTTGTTTAGCCGAAGCCGTGAAATTCGGCGTTACAACACTTCTATTTAATGCCTTGCGCCGTGATGCATGGCTTATTCTCTTATGTTCAATAAATAGGCGTAATATCCGCTGCTTCCGTCCCAAACTAAAAGAAACTCGCGTATGTCGCCCGCCGCCATGTTCCACTTTCCGGTTTCGTTTCCCGCGTTGTTGTTCATACGGTACGGGTAGTAGTTGCTATCCATAGCGTTGCCGCCGGAACTGTTCTTTACGAATGTATTACGCCCGCAAACGTACCCGGTCTGCGTGCTCGTTCTATCACAAATAATAGTAATCCTTACGGCAAAGGCTGTATAATTACTAATGCCTAACACAGTACAAATGGAATCACGACGCGGTAGCCCTATGCCGCTGTTGCTATAAATGAAGCGCGGCATTAACTTGAATAACGTAGGCTTGGTAGCGTCGCCCGGCGTAAGGCAGGTATTTACAGAAGGCAAAAGTTTTGATATGCCGTAATCCGCTACGTAGCTGTCGCAAACTATCGCGCCTTTGCTCACTATACCCAAATTAACCAGCGCGCCGGACGCTTCAATAAGTAGCCCGTAGTTAGTTCCGTAGCTGTTTGGTGTCTTGTTGGTAAAACGTCCAACGCCGACCAACCCGGTAGAAGCTGGTAATACGTTCGTTCCAATGGAAGCCCAGCGGTAAGAGTCCGAGAACTTTATAAAACTGCTAAGCAATGCTAAACCGCTTCCGCTTGTGTCGCCGGATGAAGCCGCTACGCCTATTCGTCCGCTTGCTATCGCAAAGCCGCCAATACTTCCGGCGTTTGCGTTGATTGTTCCCGTTATAGTTCCTTTCGTAGCTACAAAGCTACCGTCTTGCAGTACGCGGAAAGGTGCGGTAGCCCGGTTTCCCTTGCTTGCGCCAGCCCAAAACCTTACGCTTGTGTCGGCTGTGCCTTCCCCTGTTATTCCTGCTTTTATACTCGCGTCGCTACCTGCAAGCTGAACCGTTCCGGCTGTTACTATGCCACCGTCTATCGTGGTTTGGGTGTTATCGTAATAAACGGCTTCCACCCAATCGTTAGCGACGTAAGAACCAGAAGTACGTTTAGTTATGCAACGTTTTAGTATTCCGTCTGTTTTTCCACCCGTCAGCCAAAGGTCGCCTATATCATACGGTGGTTTGGGCTGGGTTACAAATACCTGCCTTTTCCCGTCCGCTGTGTCCTGTGCCTTGCTTGCTGCCGTGTATGCGTCTATCGCCTTTTGGTCTTCTATCGTAGTCCATGAATATGCAGAACCGGAAACGGTATAGCGTTTCAACAACTTTGTTGATGAACTGTACCACATATCGCCTACGTGCGCTTTCTTTAGTGCCGTAGTCGTCCAATTAGTCGCCGGGTCGGATGATTGGAACCAGCTTTCTATTTTTCCGTCTATCTGTGCCGTAAGGTCGTTTACAGTTGGTGTAAAGTTGTTGTTTATAAAGTTGGTTAGCCCGGTGTCGTCCGTATATTTGGAAGCCTTTACCCAATCTACGGAATTATAAGAACCGGAAGTGCGGGTGGTCTTGCATCGCATGATGTCGCCCGTACTGCCTTGTACCCATAAATCGCCCACGTCGTAAGGCGTTGTAGGTTGTGCCACGAAAATACGCCGTTTTGTCCCGGCAAGTTTTAACGCGTCGTTAGCAAGTGCCAACGCTTGCGCTACTTCGCTGTCTTGTAGTTCCTGCCAACTGTAAGTAGAACCGTTTTTTACGAAACGGAAAACTTTACCCGTTGAAGTGTTATAGAAAAGGTCGCCTAAATGTTCATCTTTCAGCGCGGTTGTGTTCCAATCCTTCGCGGGCGCGTTTGTCAGCGTCGGGTCGTATGTTTCAAAGAACTGCTCTATTTGCCCGTCTAATTGCGCTTGTATTTCGTTCAGAATACCGGGCAGGGTATTATTTATGTAGTTCTTTGTTTCGTTCGCTATCTGGTCGAGGTCTGAAACGTTCTTTGTCGTTCCGTCGCTGCTTACAAAGTGAATAACGCCGCCTATTTCGTCGTTGTCGAGGTCGAAGTAGCATTTACCGCCACCGCTGCTCTCTATCCTTCCGGTACGGATGAAACGCCCGTTTATGGTACTGCTCCCGTAAGTCAATGAAACAAGTCTACCGGGATTCTTCCCGTTCGTATCTGTAACAACCGAATTAAGAACCCCTACAAGGAAATTGTAATAGCCCGCTTCCGCTTCTACCGTCTTAGCCGTAGCGGATAGTACAATAGTTCCACTATCCCCGTTTTTAGGACATTTTGCGTAGATGTAATACGCCGTAGCGGATGTTAGGTTAGTAAATGTTGCCGAAGAAAGCCCCCACAACTTCAATGCGTCCGGTTCTATCGCGTAATGAACCAATGTACCGGAAGAAACGTAAAGGCTATTAGGGTTGCCGCCATAGTTCGGCTGGAACGTAATGTTTTGCAGTGTGAACTGTGTGCTTTTAGCCCCAACGCTTAACATCTGCGTTTCAATGGAAAGCGGCTTTATCTTCTCGCTGTAATAGTCGCCTTCGGGGTCAAATACCATGTTTAGAAGTTCCTGCGTAGCCAGCCAACGGCGGCGCGCCCTTGCGGGGTCTGCCAGCTTGTTTATGGTAATAACTTCGTTCAAGTCCTCTATTTCGTTTAGAACGCGTACGGTAGTGCTTTTCGTTACGGTGTCACTTAACGTTATGTCGTAGCTATGCCGTTTTAGCAGATCGCGCTCTATGCGAGTAATCCTTACCGCCTTATTTACGCCTATCTGTTCGTCCTCAATCGGTATGAAATCGCCTACGTGCAGGATTTCGGTTTCCACTTCTTTGCCCCAAAGCGAAATAAAGAAGCCTTCGGTTAGTGCAAGTTTGTAACTTACTTGCGGCTGTGTCATGGTTTCAAAATCCTTTGTCCCGGCTTCCTTCAAATCCTTTTCGGCTTCCGTTATGTATTCCTGCGGTAACTGAATATCTAAAATGCTGTATTTGTCGCCTACGCTTATCTGAAACGCGCCGGAAGTTTCGGAAGGGAATACCGTACCGTTTTCGTCTTGGAACTTGTTTATTACAAACTTATGCGTTCCATGCTCGTAGCTGTGCAGGTCAAACTCGTAGCCTGCAAGTTGCCCGCTTTCAAACTTAATCTTTGCGTTCGTTCCTTCTATCAGATACTTCGTTGTTTTCCCGTCCGCTTCTTTCGCGTTAAGGTCAAACATCGTATTGTCGATGAAGGTAATCTTATCCGTACCCAATGCCGTAACCGTGCCTATACGTCCCGGTTTGATGTTGGTATAGTTCTTCTCGTTTTCCTTTATCCCGTAGGCGGCTATTGATTCCGCATCTTCCAAATAGGAAGTAAGGCGCGTAGTTCCGGGAAGGCATAGCTTTGTATGCCCGTAGTTCTTGCCTAAATTCTCCGTTCCGCCGTAAATGAAAAGGCGGTTTGTTATCCCGGCATTGTTCACGTTGGTACGGCTAAGCTGGTACAGACCACGCCCGCGCCCGTACTTCAACGTGAAAGTATGCGTTATTCCCGCTTTGGCTTTTATGTTGAGCGTGTTGGTCTTCCCGTCGCTGGTTATCTCAAATTCTACGCCGTAGTTGGTACAGTGTTCCTGCAATGCCGCCAAACAATTCTTTTCGGTGGCTGTAAAGTTTGTGTACTCCGTATCTTTGGGATAGTTCCCCAGCTTCCAAAGCCCCGGATATACGCGGCTTATGTTCCACATCAATACTTCCAAATGCCCGCCCAAATCCGAGTAGAACGTATCGCCGTAGCAATCTTCGGGCAAATGGTACTGAACATCTATAAGGTCATATTGCGCCCCTTCTAAGGTCAGTTCGTAGGTATAGTTCCTTTCGCCGTTCTTGGTTATTTGCGGAAGCTGGTTAAGTTTGTACTTTTTGCCGTATATCAGCGTGGTATCGCCTATCATCAAATCCAAAGGCGTAGCGGTGGTTATGGTAATATTTACCACGTCCTCGGAAAGCAAGGCGATTTTTTGCGTCGCCTTGCTTACTGCGCTTATATTCTTCCTGCTGAATAACGGTGTTTTGCTTCCGTCGGCATGGTTTATTATAATCTGTTCCATACTACAATACCGTTAGTTTCAAAGTCCGTTATGTCTTCAATTACCCCGGCTACAATTATGTAATAAATTCCGTTATCCGTGTAGGTGTGGCTAATGGCGTTCTTTCCGGTGCAATCCCCGTAAACGTCTGTATCTACCGTACCATCGCCCCAATAGATATTAACCATCTTATCCGATTTGAAAGCTACGCTTACCGAAGCCGAACCGCTGTTTAATCGCTGGTGTCTTACGACACGCTTAACCGGGTCGGGTTCTTTCAGCTTCAGGGAGAAAGTACCTATCATCTTATCATAGTGCCAACGTTTGGAAGGGGCTACCCCGTCTTCGCAGTAAACCTCGTAAACAAGCGGTTTAGTTGGGTGTATGGAAATCATAAGACGCTGTGTGCCGTCCTGCCGGAAACGGTCATACAAGGTATTAACCCGTTCTACAAAATCCATTTTGCCAGAAGCCTTTAGCCAGCAATTAAGCGTTATTTCGCGTTCTTGGTATCGCTTTTCGGTAAGGTCTATAACTTTCCCGTGATAGTCCGCCCAATCAACGGAAGCCGGGGTTTTCAGTTTTGGAAGGTCAAGAACGCCCGTAGAACTTTCTACGCGTATTCCGAAATCGCGGAAGTTCTTACCATCCAAATAATATTCAAGCTGTGCAACGGAGTTAAGTTCTTCGCCTATTTCCGCGTCGCTCAATACGACGTTATACACCTTCACGCTGTCTAAATCGGCGTAACCGTAACTTATGCCGTAAATGTCTTGTATTAACGCTATCCCGGTAAGCGTGGAAGGAAGTACAATCGTTTCTATTAACTGCGTGTCTAAGTAAACCAAAACTCTGTTACCGGACTTCTTTATAGCGAAGAAGCCCCAGCTATCCGGTTCTACGTCTATCCAAAAGGTGCGGTAGCCTTCCACTTGGTCGGTATTGCAGAACAACCCTATTCTTTTGCCCGTATAGCCGTCCGGATATTTATTGGCTTTTACCCATGCCAATATGGTAAAACTGCCGGATAGGGGCACAACGTTATAGTTTACGTCTGCATATCCTTCGCCGTCAAAATTTATGCAGTTTCCCTGCTTACCTGCTACAAAACTGCAATCTACTACGGTTGCGTCGTGGCGGTTCTGCGCAAAGTCGTATGCAACGGTAGAACCATTCGCTTCGTCGAAAGGTAAGTCTAAAATTAAATTCTGTTCTAATGCCATAACTGCTAACGTTTATCAATTACTTTTATATTCGCGTTGCCGGAAGCCCGGTTAATGCACTCCCCGCCGTGTTGGAAGACAGTAACCTTTGCCGTCCCGCTTGCTGTTATCTCCACTTTTGCCCGGCTGGTTATGTCAATGCAGACAAAGGCGTTATCTTCAACCTCTACAACCAGCTTTGTATCATCCCGCGCCCATACTTGCGCCGCGCAGAACCCCGAAAACCGGGCTTCGCCTTCCGATGTTCCGAAAGCTACAATACGGCGCATGTCTGCAACGCTGAAAGGTTCGTCGATGAACACACCGTAATGTTCATGCAAGCCTTTGAACTCCGCACGCAGTTCCGCGCTGGGAAAATCGTTGTCAAAAACAAAATCAAGCCCTTTCACAAAAAGCGTAAGAAGCCTTTCTTTTGATGTCGCCCGAAGAATAAAGCTATACCATTCCGAGCAAATGCCCTTAGCCTGCGCTTCGGCGGCTAAAGCCCTTTTCAATTCTTCAAAACTCATATTCCGTTGTTAATCGGTTATGCCCTGCGAACGTAAATCATCCGTAGGGGTGTTGGTAATCTTGTTTATTATGGTAAGCAGCCGCCCGCTTATCACGCCTAACGTGGTGTCCATGTTCGCAAGGTGCGTAAGCTGTTGCCGCAAAAGTTGGAGCGATGTTACTTGGTTTACCCGTACCGCGTTCGTTTGCCCAGCCAAAAGGTCTATACTTTCTTGGCTTGCGCCCTTTATTGCACCGCTTAACGTGCTGGGGTCGTCTTCGTCCAACTGTTCAAATAGGTCTTTGTACATATCCATAGCAGCGGCAAAGTTCGCCCCGGCTGCTTGTATGGCTTGTTTGAAGCGCGCCTGCTCCGTTTCCGTCAATCCGTTAAAAGAACCGTTTCCTTCTTCATCAAACCCCATGTCTTTTTGAAGCTGCTTTATAGCCTTCTGTAAAGGTTGTTCCAAGAACTGCAATTTTAAGGCATTTACAACGGCGTTTTTTATCACGTCGTTTGCTACTTCCCCGAAAGCCTTAGCCGCGTTTTCCCCACCTTCAAAGGCTTCTACCAGCGCGTTAGCCAATTCGTCCGCCAATTCCGTAGCCGAAGTTTGCGTAATGCTCTCGGTAATCTCTTTTATTAGGTCTTCTATCTGCCTTCCGGCTTCGGCGTATTGCTCCCTAAATTCGTCCACTCTGCCCCAATCGGTTTTCTTCTTGCTGATTTCATCATTTATCATGCCTTGTATCTCGTTCTGCTGGGCGCGCAGGTTCTGTATCATGGCATTTTGGTTCTGATAAACGGTTTCGCCCAAAGCACTATCTACGGCGTGTTCCAATGCGTTATAGGCATAGCCTAATTTGGTAACGGCTTCTTGGTGTCTCTTTATGGACTTCTCGGCTTTCCGGTCGCGGGTGTTGAATAGGTCGAAGGCGGAAGAAAGGAAGCCTACCGCACCGGAAACCATTTGTACCGGGTTCATGCTTGCGTAACCTGCGGCGAACTGTCCTGCACCTTCAAGCATTCCGCCGATGTCCCCTAAAATAGCGTCCGTTTCTTCGTCCATTGAAACACCCATTTTCTTTATTCCGCTTATAACGCTGTCAAATGCCCCGGAAACAAGGTCTATGCTGCTTCCTATGCTTTTAAAGGATTCCTTAAAAGCTGCTGAAACGCTTTTCGTCGTGCCTTCTTCCTTTGACAATGCGGCGTTAAGCACGGCTAACTGTTCTTCGCCTTCTACGGTCAGCTTTATTGTAGCTTTCTGTTTATTAAGTTCGGCTATCTTCCGGCGCAGGTAATCAACATAGGAAGAACCTTCGCTAAGAAGTTCCGCGAACGCTTCTTTTGCCGCGCCTGCTAATATTTCGTCGCCGCTGTTTATGGTGTCCGTATAGGCTTGGTACTGCTTTTTCCTTTCTTCCAAACTCTTAACAAACGGGTCGTCACTTTCTAATAGTTTGTCGGCTTTCATGGCGGCACGCAATTCCGCTAAGCTGTCTTTCAAAGCGAGGAAGGGGTTACGTTCGTGTAATTCGTCCTTCGCTTTCTCCAACTGGTCGTTAATGGCTTTCAAGTCTGCCGGGTTGAACTGTGCGGAAAGTGATACCTTCTTGCTGTTTATGTCTGTAATCAGCTTGTTTATCGTGTTGGTCGTAAGTGTGCTTAGGTCGCTGAAAAGCTGGTTCCAGCTATCGGAAGCCATAAGGCGGGAAGCTGCAAGTTTGCTTAACTCGGCTTGTTCCTTCGCGTTTATTTGCGCTATCATCGCTATATTGCCCTGTTTTTCGGCTTCAACACGTTGCGCCGCGTACGTCTTCATTATTTCGGTCTGTTGCTGCTGGTACGTCTTGTATTGCTGCAAAAGCTGGTCGTATTGCTCGTTTCCGGTCAGCTTTGAATACTCCGCCCGTTTCTTTTCCAATGCGGCTAAAGCGGCTTCGGCTACTTGTTTGTCCTTGCTGGTAGTGGCTTTGGCTAACTTATCCGTAATCGCTTGTTTCTTCCATGCGTAGCTTTCTTCAAAATCCAGCTTATCGGACAAATACCCGGCGTATTCCCTTAGCAACTGTTTGGTTTCTTCCTTAGCTTGTTTTACGGTGTCTTTTTTGGCGTCGTCTATAATATCCTTCTTGGCGTTATCCACGTCGGAATTATCGCCGCTAAGTTCCTTCCTTCGTTGTTCCAGCAGGTCTAAACGTGCGCCTATTGTTTGACATGCCGCTAATTCTTCTTGCAGCTTTTTGTCAAAGTCCGAAATAACCGCTTCCTTCGTGGTCTTGGCTATTTCGTTGTTAAGCGTGCTAAGGTTCTTTAGGTCGGTTGTTGTCTTGGTTGCTTTCGCCTGAATATCCGCGCGTTTCTTTTCCAGATAATCGAGGTAGCTTGTACCTTCCTTCAACAATGTGGCAAACTCGGTGTTTGCTGCCTTTCTCAACGTTTCGTCTTTGCTTGTGACCCATTTTAAATAATCCGCATACTTTTCTTTTCGCTTCGTCAGCATGTCTAAATATGGGTCATTTTGCTTACTGCCGTTACCGGAAGAAAGGCTTATTCGGTTTACTTCCTTTTGCTGTGCTTCTATCTGTTTTTTCAAGCTGGCGCGTTCTTGGTCAGAACCTGCCTTCTTGTATAGTTCCTGCAACCGCGCCAACTCCTTTTCGGCTGCTTCCACGCTTCCGGCTATAATTTGCCCGGCTTGGTTGCCTATCTGCTCTAATATCTGCTTTTCCTGCTGGGTAAAGTTTACTTGCAGGTTGATAAGTTTGTTATATTCGGCTTCGGCTTTCTCTAAGGTTTCTTCGGCTTCTTTCCATGTGTCGCTTTTCTCCAATACCGTACCTTTCCGTTTTACCCCGTACCCGTCCGTATATGTGCCTTTTTTAGAAACGTATGCTTTAGGGGTTGCATCCAGCTTGTTTTGCGCTTCTATTACAGCCTTGTACTTTTCTATCGCAAGTTCGCTTGTAGCAGCGGCTTTAGCTCGCAACATCATCGCTTCAACAAATTTGGAGCTGTTACTAACTAATAGTTCTTCGGCTTCCTTCGCGTCACGGACTGAAAAGCCTAATTCTTTGAATTTGTCGGCATTGTTCTGTACCCATTTTTCGCGTTCTTTCAGTGATCCGCTAAGGCTAATCCATTCCGTTTGCAATGCCCGGTAAGCCGCTACGGGTTTCCCGGCTGCTTCCGATACTTTCTTGTTAAATTCTTCTTGTGCTTTCTTGGCTTCCGCCTGCTTGCTTTGAAGTTTGGAAAGTGCCGCTATAATTACGGTAATAGCGACGGAAAGCCCCAAAGTTAGCGTAGCCATCAACGCTTTTGCAGCAATGGTTGAACCTCCTAAAGCTATGGTTAGCTTGTTGGTTGCCGCCGCTAACAGTTCCTTTGCTTTCGCTACGGTCGTAAGCATAAAGGCACTATCCTTGTTTATAGTGTTCGCTACTTGCTGCAAACCTATCGTAATGCTCATAAGGCTTTGAACCTTTAGCATTACTTTCTGCAAATTTTCGTTTTCTCCGGCGAACAACGCTACCGCGCCTTGTGCCGCACTGAACGCGCCTACTACGCCGCTAAGCCCGGAAATCATACCCTGCAATCCTCGGTTGTCATGGGAGAATATACGCGCTTGTGTCGTAGCGTCACCTATCGCATCGGTAAGCCGTCCGGCTTCCTGCTGCAACTTCTTGAAGGCTTCCGTTCCGCGTTGTCCGTTGGCTTCCAAAAGTGCAAGTTCTTCGCGAACGTTGCGTAGCTGGGTTCGTAGTGAAATCTGTGTGCTCACATTCTTCTCGGCTGCTTCCTTTTGCTTCTTCAATGCCTTTTCTTCTTGCAGAAGCTGGTCGGCGGAAGCCTGCGCTTCGTTAATCAGTTTTTCGCGTAGGGTTATTTCCGATTGTATGTTTTTTGCGGCTTCCGTGTAACGTCGGTAGTCCGCATCCCGCGCTTCGCTGAAAGCCTTTGCAGCTTCTGAACTTAACCGTTTGTATTCTTCCTGCAACTTAGCTAATGAAGCCTTGTTCGTATCTACAATCCGGTCAATGTCTGCAAAGCCTTTTTCAATAGCGGCGGCTGCATTCTCAAAGGCTCTATCTATGCCTTTGCCGCCGGAAATTGCCGCCGTACTAAAATTCTGTATTGCCTTCTTGCTTTCGTTAAGTACCGATAACAACTTATCGTTGCTTCCCGAAATCTCAAAGGACAAACCGCCACCTTGTATGTTCATTATCGGTTAAGTTTATTTATTAAGTCCAATACTTCGCCCGCGTTTTCTTCGGTAAGCACTACTTCCGTCGTTCCCGGTTTCGTGTCTTCTTCCTCTGCTCCCGGTGCATCTACTATCATTCTCTGAACCGTTCCCCACGAAATCCCGTGTAGAAGGTAATCCAACGTCCATCCGAAGTGCGCGCAAACCGACCCCCGGCGACCGTGTGGGCTTTTTAGCCCGGTTGCTCTATAAGTTGTGTCGGGTCGCTTGTGCGCGTTGCGCTCATCAATCTTATAGAGTTTATAAAATCCCCTAAATTGCTTACGTTGGTAATCAATATCGCGAGCGTAAGAAGTTGGGAAGGCGTTACGGTATGAAGGAAAAGGGAAGTAAGCCGGGCTAAGCGGGTTTCATTGGGCTTGCGTACCAAATAGCCGCCTTTGTCCGTTACGTCGTAATAGTCTTCGCCCAATACTGCAACCGCTACTACCTGCGCAAGTTTCCGGGCTTCCTGCGCTGCCATTTTCTTTGCGGTCTTGAAATAGTCTTCGTCGCCCAATTTGGTTTCGTCTATCGACATTTGCAGCCAAAGCGCGCTAAGTCGGTCAAGCGTTGCCAGCGTAGGCTCTTGAACCCGGAATACTTTCTTTTCGGTAATCTTTTCGCGTTTACGGAAGAAGCCCAATAAGCCGGGCTTCCGGCGGGTATAGGTTACTTCAACGTCAAACGTTATGCCTTCGCCTATCATCTGCCTTAATTCGCTTTGTTCGCGTTCTAAGGCTTCTAACTTATCGTTGTAGTCCATTGTCTGAATATAAAAGAAGCCCCGAAAACAAAGTAAACGGGGCTTCCGGTTAATGAAAATGATGTTATCAATCCGGTATTAAGAAGAAACGGAAGCCGTAGAAGCTGAAACTTTGCCTACTGCCATTTTCTTTAACCCCGAAGTAGTGGGTTTCATAACAGTTCCCGTAACCTCAATAAGAAGCAAGCCCTTTTTGCTGAACTCGCCGTTAATTTTGGCTACAAGTTTCATACGTGGAACTTGGAACTTCAAACCTTTCTTCGGAAGGATGATAATAGATTCCTCTACGGTGTTTACCGCATCGGGATAACTCCAAACGTCGGAAGCTATTTCGCCCCCGAAAAGCCGTTTAAGTACGGGAAGGTCGGGGTTCATGATTGAGAAGGAAAAGGTTATTTTGCCCTGCTTCTCTACGGTTTCTACCGGGTCGTCTTCTTCCTCTGCGTAGAACTCGGTTACTTCCGGGTCTTCCTGCGACATTTTGCAGGTATCTTCGTAGGTAAGTCCGAATGCCGTATAGCCCGTTTCGGTAAAGTTCAAAGCCGTAGGTTCTCCCACCTTACCCAAAATCTTGGAAAGACCCAATGTTACTAATGTTGCCATACTGATAAAAATTTAATGAATATTCCAACTTATTCTAATGTTCCGGTAATGCTGGTTTACTTCAAGCTCTTTTATTACGATGTCGCTCTCTATCCAATATTCGAGGTCTGCAATGTTTTGCGCGTCCAAATAGGCTACAAGCGCGTCGCCGATGGTTCGCAAGCGTTCCCTATCTGCCTTGCGCTGTTCTTTACCCTTAATCCGCAGCTTCAAATCATTCGCGTAAATATTCACGTTGGAAGTGCCCGTTTGCGGTTTGTCGTGCGTTACCGTAATGGTATTTATCACGATGTCTTCGGCTTCGCTGTCGTCCGGTCTTTCGCCTTGTGTGAAAACGCCGCCGTTTATAACAACTTTGCCGGAAGTGACCGCTTCCGAAACAATCTTAAAAAGAATGTCGTCCGTATCTATGCTGCTGCAATGTTTCATTTGAAAGCGTCTTTAATGTTAGTAACTAAATCTGCAAGTTCCTTAGCTATGGCTTTTTCGGCTTGTTTCTCGGCGGAAGTAAGAACATCGCGCCCTTTGCTTTCCACGTGAACGGCGTAGTTCATTCCGGCTACTACAACCAGCGTATAACCGTCGGTATAGTTTTCGCCGATCTGCTGGGCTAAACGTTGTCCTTCGTGTACTCCGACGTGACCGCCCTTTACCGCTTCAAAGGCGATATTAACGGGCTTGCCGTCTTTGAAGACTACGTAGCCAATTGAAGACCGTAAGTTTCCGGTACGGTCTGTAAAACCGCGTTCCGGCGGTATGGTCTTCGCCATGCTTACGGCTTCTTCCCCTATACGGCAAAGGCTTTCTATTATCTGCCTTTCCACTTCAAGAAGGAAGGCTTTAAACATGCCGTCTATATCTCCCGTGAATTTCGCTTCTAAACCCATAGCCTGCAATGCAAACGCCCTTTATCGAATTTCAAGCACACGCCGGAAATCCTAATTATTCCCGAAATCTTAGCTTCTTCCATTGTTTCTTGGTTAAGCAACTGTGAAGGCTCTAACGGCTCATCCGCTACCGCTATTTCCATGCCTTCGGGTATGCGCTGCACGCCTTTAGGTATCTGTATTAGCGAAGCGAACGTAACAAACTTCCCGTTCGCGGCTTGTATCTGCGTACCCTTCCCGTTGGTTTCCTCGCGGCAAACGCTGTGTAGCGTCCATTCCGCGCCGGAAGCCTGCCAACTACCGTTAGCGTCCTGCACGGCTTCGCCGTTGCTTGTACGCTTGTATAGGTAATGCGGGTATTGTCTGCTTGCTACGTCCGTTACCATCTGTTACTTCTGTTTCTGACCTTCGGCGTAGTAACCGGGGTTATGCCCAATTCGCCGCAAGTCTGGTTATACCAAAACTTTATAGCTTCCCAGTTCCAACTTACGGAATACCCCCCTTCGCTGACGTTGGCAAGTGGTATGATAGTCCCAAATTCGGCGCAAAGCGCACGTTTGGCGGTTACTACATCTACCGCTTCTTCCGGGTTGGGGATTGTATTCTGCTGGTTGGCTAAAATTAGCTCCACGTCCGCGCTTTCAATGTCGAAACGCACCGTAGTCCGGGTAAACCATTCTTTGTACGTCATAAGCTAAGTTATTAACCGGAAAGACCGCTAAGCCTTTCCGGTATCGGTTAGTGATTCCATGTGTTGCTGTCGGTAGCCATCAACCAAGAACGAGAAGAAGAAAGCCACGCCGGGAAAGCGTTTGCGATACCCATAGTAACCTCTTCCAAAGGTTCTTCGTTAGCGAACTTCTTTATAAGGGTGTGACCGTTCAAAGCCTTAATCGCTACTGAACCTTTTACGTTCATGTCTGCGGGCTTCTTCCAGTAAGTTTGTCCCAATACTTTGCTTTCTGTGAACAGTACCACGTTCTCGGTAAACGGGTTTCCGGTGTATCTGTCACCGTTGGGAAGTTCTACGGTAATATCTTGGTCAATCACAACAAGTTGCAAGCCCTTCAAGTAGGGAAGCGTTTTCATTGCGCTGTTTACTTGTTCAAGGCTTGGCGTTTGCTGGAGGTTCAAGGCGTTCACGGCGAAAGAAGCGCAGATTTTCTGTACTTCTGCGGTTTCCGCGAAAGTCGCGAACGTGTCAAGGGACATAAACGCGAATTTCAAAGATACGCCCTCTTTCTTCGCTGCCTTTACAACGTTCTTGAAGTCCTTAGATATAGGTTTCGCGGAAGCGGAAGTAGCCCAAGAAGCCGAGCCGGTTTGGAAGCCTAACTTTCTTTCGGCTGGGATTTGGTAATCTACATCGTATTCGCTGATTACTGAACCGTTGTTTTCGTTGGTAAGTGTAATCTTACCCAAAGAGATTTCCTGCAAAGCCATCCATTCCAAACGGGCGGCTACTGCCGTCCAGCAGAAATTAGTGTCTTCTGCCCATGCTTCAACCAATGCGCGAAGGTCGGGGTTCTGCGAAGTCATGGCTAACATTACTTCGTAGTCCGTAAGTTCGTCTTCGTTCTTGGTACGCTTTACGGCAATTTTCGGGATGTCCCCCTGCAAACGTGCAATCGCATCGCGGGTCTTTTTGTCAATTGTCGCCCCGCGTGCCACCAAGTCGGCGGCTATTTTAAGCCCTACCTGCGCTTCCAAAGCCTTCCATGTCAAGGTATAAGTTTCCTTCAACGGGAAAAGCGTAGGATAGTAGTAGGGCTTCAAATCGTAAGTATTAATCACGGCTTGCATATCTTTCTCTACAAGACCGCGCATTAAAGTCTTAATCATAACTTAGAGCCCAATTAAATTAAACTGATACCGGGTAAAGCGGCTTTAATGTCGTCGCTTACTGCCGGGATAACACTCTCTTTGAACTGCCCGATAGTAACCGCTGTTACAAAGTGGTTATTAAGGGCTTCCACGTCGTAGCTGTCGCCCGTCATGGCTTTAGGCACGTACTTGAACGCGCTTGTAGTGTCCGCGCTTTCAGAGGCGGCAAGTACAAGGGCTGCGCCTGCTGTGGCGGCTTCTCCTAAAGTAGTGCCTACGTTGATGGTGTCGTAAAGCGTTTCCGACGTGTTGATAGATGTAATCTTGTAAGCCTTTGCGCCTACCTTCAACATGATAAAATCGCCTACTTTGAAATGATGTCCTTTCGCCACCTTGTAGGCTTTTGTAGTGGCGGTAGCGTCTTCGGTAAGCCTTGCGGTCTTTACTACGTGGTAAAGCCCGGCAGCGTCTTTGCCGCCTAATGCCGTCCCTTCCTGCAAAATACCGCCCGCAACCAATTCGGAAGAGCAAACGGTAACGCCGTTAGGAATGTCCGCCAGCATGTGCGTACAAGCGTGTACTACACGTTTGTCCTGCTTTCTGTCTATCTTCAATCCCATTGTAAAGAATGAATTTACGGTTAAACTTCTTTGCCCGTTAAGGCTGTCTTACTCTCGGTTTGCGCTTTGATGTAGTCTGCTACGCCACTGCTTACGCCTTCTTTGTTCACGGCTCCAAAAATCGGCTTATCGTGTCCTTGCAGTCCTGCGTCTGCGCGTTCTTGCGCTAAGGCTGCGATGTCGCCTTTCGCTTCGGTCAAGTAGCTGTTGAAATCTTCGTCGCTCGCAAAGGTGTTAGCCCGGTCGAAGTTCTTTAACATCACGTCGCGGGTCTTTCCCTCAATCTTCGCGTTGTCCAATTCCGCTACAAATAGTTCACGTCGCGAAGCAGCCGCCTTATTTGCGTTAATCTCGGTAATGCTACTTTGCACGCCCGAAAGTTTTTCATCAATAAGTTTGCTGATCGCGTCAAGCGTTATCGCTCCGCCTGCTGGTGGCGTGGGGGGTGTCGGCGGTGTTTGCTTTCCCTTTTCCACGAAATCGTACTTTTCTTTCAGTCCGTTTTCGTAGGTTTGGTTCGCTTTGCTTATTTCCGCGTCTGCAACCTTACGCCAATCTGTTACGTACTGGCTAACTTTGTCGGCGGTAAGTTTATCTACAACTCCGTTAGCTTCTTCTATGGTAGCGACTTGTAAGCCGATAGCGGCTGCCAAATGCTGTAACCCGTCTTTGCGCACGCCTTGGAACTTTGCCACAAGTAGTGCTAAGATTTGTTCTTGTAATTCGTTCATAAACTATTTTGTTAAACCGAAGCAAAGGTAGCGTATTAAGGTAATACGGATTAAGAAATAGGAAGCAAACACTTCACCGAAACTTCCAATTTTGAAAAAGAGTAGGCGGTAAGAAATAGGCGTATAAAACCGCCGCATTGCCTGTTCATTTGCCCGACATTGAAATTAATTAGCTTCTGCGTGTGTTTAGTAGTCGGTAATACGGACGCGCTTTAAATCGCTTCATTTCCCCTTTGCGTTTTTCTCTCGCGCACACCATTAAGAAGAAGAGAAAGATAATTATTAAATCATATCATTACATATCATATCAATGTTGTTTTCGGTTGTTTTCGCTTGTTTTTTCAACCCTTCGGTTGTTCCGGTTGAAAAATCAACCGCCCGGTTGTTTTCGGTTGTTTTGGCTAATTGTATATTTTTTGTTTGCAATGTGCTAATTATTTGATAACTTTGCGCTTGTTATCGGGGAGAAATCCGGTAATGAATGGAAAGCGTTAGGTCTTTATATTTGAAAATCGCCAAATTAACAAATAACGAAAAGAGCCTTTTAACGCGCTGGTGTCGTATATCTATGCTTGATATATCGGCTAAGCGCGGCTATACGGTTTATTTTCGTTGGGCGTTTGGCGATGCCTCAAATATGTAAACCTATATAGTCCGCGCTTTCTTTATGTAGTAAAGTGTAATATCTGCTTCGGGCGGTGGGTGCAAAGTTAGCAAATAAAATGAAGAAGTTATTACTTTCCTTCCTACTACTTCCGGGTTTGTTGCTTTCCGGTTGTTCAAACTCAAACAATGAACCCGAAGAAGAACCAAACTACCTTTCTACAACCGTCCGGGCTTCTGCCTTTTTTAGTGAAGTTGGGAGTATTGAACAACTGAATAGCGTTTATGTTGGGCGCACGTATTCTGTGAATTTTGCGCCGTTCTGTTTGTCTGACACTGAATTAATGAAAATTATAAACGGTTCTGTTGAAAAAGTTACCTACTACTTAAACACCCCCAACGTTGGAAATGAAGTAATCGGCGTTTCTACCACCCAGCCTTTTACTATCTCGTATTCTCCTAAGAAATCCGGGCAATGTACATTAAGCGTATCGTTTGACCTTTCAAGTAAAGACCATAACAAATGGGTTGAAGTTGAAAGTATTGTAGAAGTAATAGGCGCGGAATAATGGAAGTAGAAGCTATTTTGGGCTTTGTTTTGCTTGTGTGCTTTGTGCTGGCTCTTTTCATTGTTCTTACGGCTCGTATAGCAAGCGCAAGGCGGAACAGAGCTAAAAGGAAAGAAAAAGCCGAAGAACTAACCCGTATCTATGTTAATACTGCTATACAACGGTTGAAAATTTCCGGGCTTGAACGTCGAACGCGTTGGCTTGAGGAAGATAGTAATTCATCGAAAAAAGAAGAAGGCGAATTAAAGTAATACGTTTGAGTAATTTTTGCTATTGCTTTTTCCGGTTGGTAATTCTTGGTAACGTTTGGTTATGGTCGTACCATTTGGGACGGTAACGCCTGCTATTGCATGGCTGCTATTGTCCCTTTTTTGTGCCCCTGCCTTTGGTCTTCAATTTTGGTTATCTCGAAACTAAGGTTTACTTTTGTGACTGATAAATAGTTATTTGTATGGAAGAGAAACAAATCACACCGGAAGAAGCCTTCTTTAGTGCTAAGGCTAATTTAGAACTTGCTATAACGGCGCAACTGAAAGAATTTGCCGCCAAGTTCTGTACGTCCGTAATCTTCAAAGGTTGCGTAGAGGTACAACCGTATGTATCTGAAACGGGGAAGGTTATAGATACGCGTATTTCTCATGTAGAAGTAGAAACTAAATATAGTCAAGGATGAAGCATATAATAACACCTACTGCAACTTCCAACGCTGAAAAGAAGCAATATTTAAACGCTAACGGCTGGTCTGAACGTTTGGTTGCTGATAATTGGATAAATAATGCAGATGTGGAAGCCGGGCGCGTAAATATCGAATGGGGCGGGCTTCGTCTTGATGAAGCGTACAACCGTTGTCGCTGGCAGATATTTAAAGGCGATTTTCTGCGTGTAATTAAGAAGCAACCACTTAACAGTATTTCTATGAACCCGCAGAACGGGGCTTTCTCTTTGGAATGGTTGGAAGGCGGTAAGGTTTACCGGGTATCTGGTAGTTTTGACGGTTACGGCTTTAGGGTAGGTATGGAATGGAAAGAAGAAAAACCCGGCGTTAATATCTCTTTGTCGAAGCCGGAGTATATTAAGGCGGTAAGGTTTCAAAAATGTGAAATCAATACGCCGGAACAATTTGTAGAACTATTTTATAACTCTTTTAAAAGGTATGGATGAAAATATGAACGTAGAAGAATTGGCTAACGGTTTTGTTAATGCTTTTAGTGATATGGCTAAAGCTGCTTCCGAATTTGGGGAAGCATGTAATATAGTTACCGATAGTATTAAAAAGCAAGTAGTTTCCATTCAATTGGCTTATATAGAAAAACTGACTGATAAAGTTAATAAGGCTTGTTTTCTTACTCGCTGGTACTATACCCGCAAACTGTATAAGGAAATAGGCAAACTTGATGAATTAGTTTCTTCCTTTTATCCGTCTGTTCCCGGAACGCCCCAACCATCCGAAGAACTGAATTAAAACACGTTGTTATGAAAACAAAAGAACTAAAAAACAAAACCGTATTTGATTTTTCCGACTATCCGGCTATTATTGAAGAAATAACCGGGATAAGTATTAAAGATAGTGATCGCGTGGAATATTATAAAAAAACATGTCATCCAATAAATAAAGCACGTGATATTGAATACCTTGCTTATAAAATTGGCGATAAGCAATTAGAAGCGGCGGCGGCTTCTTATGCTGTCAAATTGGAAAAGGAACGGGATGAAGAAAACGGTAAGGCTATGAAGAAAGGCTATATTATAGACTAAGGGGTAATAGCCCCTTAGTTCATATATCCGTTTTGCTTTAGCCAATTTTCAAGCGTTTCCCGTCCGCAGCAACAGCATTTTAATATATTGTTTAAGTCTGATTTACTAACCTTCTTACCGTCTAAGCGTTTTAACCCACCATCTAACAAACCTTGTTTCAATCCGGTTAATTGGTCGGAATAAACTTCGTTATATAGATTTCTTTTTACCGTAGCTAATACTTTATTAGCGTCAAGCCCGAAGTTACTTATAACCCAATCGTAATTATTAACCATTGTATTATATCCGGTAGAATTACGGTTCGTAATAAATTCGGGATAAGGTGTTTTGGAACATCCTAATTTCTTGTAAAACTCCGGTAGGGTCTTACGTGATACAAATTCGTTTGCCAATTCCATATAACGCCGTTGCGTATCGGTAAGATACATATTTCCCGGTTTGTTCCTATTATGTGTAATCTCATGCCAAAAGGTAGCCATAGCGTCTGCTTCTCCTTTTGTTATGTCTGCCGAATGTCTTGTAGCTATCTTGGCTAATGCAGATTTTACCCCGGCTAATCTATCCGGCGTTAATGATAAACGCCCGTCCATGTACGTAAAACCGTTTACCCCCGTTCTTCTCGTTGGAGTTAGTTTTAAATCTCCGTTCTCAAACCATTTTTCGGTAAGTTCCTTGTTTATCTTTGCAAAGGTTTCATCTACTTGTACATCCGAAGTGTAGGCGGTTCTTAATGCCGGATGCGGGTTATCTCCGCCTTTGGCTACTTCCGCTTTAGCCTTCTGTAAATCTGTCTTAGCTTTGGATAATGCTTGTTGTAGCTTTGGGATGCAATCGCCGTAATAGTTTGAAGTATGTACTTCGTTAGCATTTATAATATTTGTGTATTCCTTTTGCAGATCGGCAAAGCCTTTCATGTCTTTATCTATAAAATCCCGTAGGTCGCTTATAGCCCTAAGCCATTCACGCTTTCGTTGAAGTAGAACGTTATCCACTTTATCTATTTCTCCGGTTAATGCGGCTCTGTTACCGGAATTGCGCAAAGTGTCTAAAGAGGAAACATCCAAACCAAAGGAATACGCCCAACGCTTGTAATAAGCTATATCGCTGTCGAAATCCGTACATGGTTCTACGGTATTCATTGCTTTACTTGCTATCCCAGTCTTCAACCCGCCGCTAATCTTTCCGCCGTTGAAGTTATCGCGAATATAATAAGGCATAGACTTCCAGCCCTTCGCACGTTCTTCAATGCTGCTGATGTAATCCCGAAAGGCTTTAGGTACGTCCTTAACTGTCCGTCGTGAAGGAAGGCTTTTATACTGTGCGCCTTTAACAATCGCTTTTAGCCTATTAGCCCGGTTCTTGTTGTATTCGTCGTAATCCGCCATGATGGGAACGGCGAAACAGCGGCATTGTGGATGCCACCCTACGAATTTGAATGTTTTCGGGTAATCCCCTGCCAACGTGTCGCAAATGTCCACAAACGGAACGGGTTCGCCTTTGGAGTTCTTTATAGTGTGGTTGTTGCTAAGCATTACACGAATACCCACAATAAAATCAAGCTGTTGCCATCGTAAGTATTCGCTTTCCCGGTACGCCATGTTTATTTCGGTGCGTGTCAATCGCTGGGCGTTCTTTGCTGAAGAACGGTAAACACCTTGTCCGGGGTGGTACATCTTTGCCGCCTTACTTAGTCGCAGGTTGCCGCCTTTATCGCGTACTCGCCTATAAAGTCGGTCGGGTTCATTCAAGTATTGTCGTAAATCACGGCTTAATTGCTGTGCGCTTTTTCCTTCCCCTAATCCTACGTCTATGCCCAATTCCATAGCGTCTTTTAATTCTTCGGCATACTTCCAAACCCTTTGGCTAAGGTTCAAACCGTTTTCTTTACGTTTCTGAAATGCACTAAGGGCTTCAAGGTTACGCGCTTGGTAACGTTCGGCTTCTTCTTTGGTTAGTTTGGAAGTCCGAAGTATGGAAGCTAAAAAAGCGTCGTTCTTCTGACATGCTGCCAGCCATTCGGAGCGTTGCCCGGAAGTAACTACGGCTTCAATCTTTCCAGCAAGTCGGGTAACAATGCCGCGCGCCTGCTTCTTGGCTTTCGGGAAGTCGTCAAAGTTAAACGTTCCACCAGCCGGAAGGTTAATCTTTCCCGCAAGGCTGGCAAATTCATCCGCCGCCGTTTGGTATAGCTTGGCTACTTGCTTTGCGTAGCGTTCGGTTCTTATGTAGTGTTTCGCGTCAAATCCACGAAGCTGTATTATAAGCTGGTTTTCTTTTGCCATAGTTATTTTCTTGAAAAATCGCGTTTAAGCGCGTTTCTTTCCTTTTGCGTTAGTTTGTATGTCCGAAAGGTAGAAACGCGCACAAATCAAAGAAAAGCGTATTATTTTAATACGTAGTTAAAGCTAAATAGTCGGTTCGTTCTGATAATAGCTATTTTCCCGATCTTCTTCGTTAATTATAGCCTTTTCTTCTTCGTCCACGTTATCCGCCCATCCCAAACGCTGAATAGTGGCGCGTCGGCTTGCAATCTGCTTGTTTCCGTTTGCTGATGTAAGAATGTTTATCTTACTAAGTTCGTCTTCGATGATGTAAGGTACTATTTCGGGTTCTATTATTAGATTGTCGCAAGCCTTAGACCATTCCAAATGCGCTTGTTTGAAGAAGGCTTTTAGTACGTTTACCCTTCGCTGCAAATAGTCTGAAAATATTTCGCTTTTATCCTGCACCTTTAAATGTGCGTCCATGAAAAGGAGTTGTAAGGCTACGCCGGAAATAGCACCTATTCCTTTGACGGTATCAAACGAAATGTCGGGCGTTTGCGTAATGGTGTAAATCATGCGCAGGAGCGTTTCTATTTCCAGCTTAACACTTTCGGGCGCGTTTTGCCATGCCAAATATTGCGCGGTAGCCCCGTTTTCCCCTTCAATGATAGCCCCGGCTTCCCCTTTCCGGGCAAATCCTATAACCTTTCCTTGTACGAAAATCTTAGGGCTGGCGTGGTAGTCGTTCGTGTCGGCGAAGTTGGAAAGCAGCTTTTCCAATCGGTCTATAAGGCTTTGAACGTCTTCCCATTCTACTTGTGGCTGGCAGGCATAAATAACGGGTATCTTTCCTATTGTTAATTCTTTCGGGAAGCCTTCTACCAGAGTCCAATTTTTACCCGCTACTTCCCCGTCCAAACCGTCGCAACACCATAAATAATGTTTGTCTTTCGTATAGGTTTCAAAGTAGGTACGTGTAATCATATCCCGGTCTTTGCGCGTAAATTGGCGACTAAACGCAACCATATCGCGCGTGTCGTCAAAGTAGGGGTAAAGCCTATCGCCAAACATCGGGCTGAATATGGCTACCTTAAATTTTTTCGTAGTTTTGAAGCCGTAGGTTTCGTGTTCAGGCACTTCTACCGGATACCAAAGTTCGGCTACTTCTGTCATGCTGTAAAGGCTTCGCGCTATCCGTCTGTTAAGTGTCTTTTCCTTAACGTCGTGGAAGGCTCGGTTTATAGCCTTCAAAAGAGCTTTTTCGTCTTCCCCTTCCGGGTTACTTCCATAAGTAACCGGGTTGCCGAATGTGAAAGCTACGGCGCGTTTTACTATCAACTTTTGAATAGCTAATGCTATACGCGCTACGGGTTCTATTCTGAACCCTTGTTCCGTAGTCTGTTCTACGTTCGGGTTCACGTTTTTGACTTCGCCGTATTCGTCGCTGTCCTTATCAATTACTACAAGTTTGTCCGGTCGCTTTTGCGTGTCATTTATATCGTGCAGCTTCGGGTCGTACTGCGCGGCGTGTTCCTTTGTGTTCGGTTCTACACTCAAACGTCCGTTTCTCAATTCACTAACGACTTTGCTAATGTCTTCGCTTTGTAATAGTTCTTCTATTGTCATAGCTGTAAATATTTAAGTTATCGAAATATTCTATTAAGTTTTTGGGGTTGGCTTCCGCGTTTCTCTATCGTTCCCGTCAATGCGTCCGGCGCGTCGTCGTGTGCGTTCTTTCCGGTCTTCTTGTATTGGGTTATCGCTTTATAGAACTGTGGGAAAAGATGTTCCCAACCTTTCGGGAAGTAAGTAAGGTTCTGCACTTCCGCCGAGTGGTTGAATATGCGCACTTCCTTGTTTTCTGATTGGTGGAACCACGTAAAGGAAGTTTCCCGGTTGCCTAATATGCGGCATTGCGCTTCAACGTTCCGGGAGAAGCCGCGCCCGCCATTGTTGCTTTCTATTATGGCTTCTTCTACCTTATACTTGGTAAGCCTGCGCGCTGTTTCCGGTTCGGTTGTTTCCATTGCAGCCTGCGTATAGTACACGTCAATGATGAAGTTTCCTATTTCCGTTTCGAGGTAGATAATACAGCAAAGAAAGTCCGCGCCCGTATCTGCCGTATCTATGTAGGCTTTTACCTTTCGCTTCCGGGTAACGGGCTGTACCTCGTAGGTCTTAAATTCGCGTTCGTACATAAGCCCGGTTAATGGTGTCGGGTTCTGCATATACTGGGTATCAAAAACGTAAACGTTCTTCTCGCGAAGGTTATAGAGTTCTTGTAGTGTATGCTTGAACTCCCATAACGCGTGTTCTTTTCCGTCTTCGCCCGTTTCTATTACCGGAAGGCTTAATACCGTCCATTCGTCCGGTTCAAGGCGTTGCAGATAACCGCAAAGGTCGTCTTCGTCCAACCTTTGCATAATAATTATTATCGGGGTCTTTCGGCTGTTTACGCGGTTTCGTATCGTTGTTTCAAACTTGTTGTTTACTTTCTCGCGAACTTGTGCGCTACGTGCGTCGTCCGGCTTTATGGGGTCGTCTATAATAATTGCGCCGCCGAAGCCGTCAGCGTTCAACCCATCAAGTTCTTCAACTTCTTTTGCCAATTCGTCGTTTTCTTCTTCATCAACCAACCCCGCGCCGAAGCCCGTAACCTGCCCAGCGGAAGAAACGGCATACAAGCCGCCGCCCTCGGTCGTGTACCACTTCTTTGTATTGGTGGAAGTCGGTATAGTAGCCGGAAAAATGCGTCTGTATTCCGGTTCGTTTATAATATCCTGCACGCCGCGCGAGTTGTCGCGGGCTAAGTCGTCGGAATAGGAAAGATGAATAAACTTAGCCTTCGGGTTTATAGCCAACCCTTCCGCTATGAAGTTCTTAACCGCTAATTCGGTCTTTCCGTATCGCGGCGCAATGTTTATGATAAGGCGCGTAATTTCCCCACAAAGCACTTTATCAAGCGCGGCAGCTATTTCCCTATGATGTTTGCCTATAACAAACTTTCGCTTCTGCCTAATCTTGAAGAAGTACCGCGTAAAGTTTAACGTTCCCTGCAAAACAAAGGTACGTATTACGTCTATATCCCTTATCCCTTTAGCACTCACTATCCAACTTTTTAAATAGTTCTTTAGCTTCTTCTTTCGTCAATGTACGGGCGGGCGGTATAAGGTCTTTGCCGTCCTTCCCGGTAACTTCCGCGTTTTGTCGGTTGCGCCAGCGTTCCGGTTCTGCGTTGGTAAGCGTGAATATTATCGCCGCTGTGTCCGGCTGGAAATGCTTATCTACTGTTTTTTGCTCCTTTATACGCGGTATTTCCTTCCCGTTTACATCGAACTTTCCGCTTCCTACGGTTACTATGTGCTTTTCCTGCACCGTATAGCCTTGTATCTTTTTTAAAAGGCTTCGTTTTGCTTCTGTGGCAAAGAAGGCTAAACGTTTATCTTCTGCCTTTTCTAATGCTTCGCAAAACTCGCTTTTATCATTCTTCCAACGGTAGAAGGTCGCTTCGTCAATGCCAACGGCGCGGCAAAGTTCCGGGACGCTGTAAGTGTCCTTTGCTACAAGTTCACAAATACGCTCTACTATTTTGGGCGTGTATTTGGTCTTTCTGCCTTTCTTTGCCGTATTATTGTTACCTTCTTTAGAGTTCATGGCTTACGTTGTTATTGTGGTAATTCGTCGCTTATATGAAGTTCCCCGAAATCTTCTTTAATGTTTTTCGGGTCGCCTTTGTAGAATACTAATACATCATCATGCAGGTTGCTATTTTCCCGGCTCTTGTTGAATATTTCCAACGCTTTTTTAACCTGCAATTCTTCAAAACTATCTATTGTTTCTTCTACGCTGCCTTTACAGAAGACTAACACGTTTTGATGAACCTTTCCTACCTTGCGCGTACCGTTAAACTGCCGCCGTACCCTTATTGCAAGGCTGGTTATTTGGTTTACAAGGATAAGGGAATTGTAATAATGAAGACCGCACCCCGTAAACGCTTCTATTGTGTGGCTTACAAAGTTTCTGTAAATGCCCTTCTTATCCCGTATATCCCCGACGACAAAAACCGCGAAACGGTTATTCTTCAACCGGGAGCAGGATTGTTTTATAATACGTTTGTACGCTTCAATGAATTGCGCATAGTCCATGTTTGAAATATCGCGCGGATCATTGCTATATACTTCCAAATCCGCGTAGGGTGGGCAGGAGAAAATCATATCGAAATCGCCACTTATCCCATTCGTGCTAAGAACGTCTTCAAGCTGGGAACTATCGCCTACCGTCCATTGGGGAAAGAATGGGTAGCTTATGCCTAACACCTCTTCCGCGTTTGCTTTGTTGGCTCTAATTTGGGCTTCGCTTAAATCATTGCCGACGTAAGGCATGTTCAACTTTGCCGCTACTATACCGCGAACGCTGCCCCCAGCGAACGGGTCTAATATCCGCCCGCCTTCAATGTTGAACCAACGGTAAGAAAGTTCGGTTAATACCGGGTCGAATATACTTGTAGTAGTCATTGTTTTAAGCCCTAAACGCTCCATTTCCGCTATCACTTCTTCCGTCTGTGGTTCTCTGCCTAAAGTTTCGCGTAATGCGTTCTTGGTATCGTAAAATATTGGCGGTTGCGCTGTCTTTGCAAAAGTCAAATCTTCGCTTCTACCTTCGTCGCTTTTTATGCCTATTTCCAGCCATGCCCGGCGGCGTTCCTGCCATTCGGCGGTACGGGTATTCAATACAGAAAACGGCGGCAAAATAAAGTCGTCTTTAAGGCGTTTAAGTTGTTTTTCCGGATTTTCATCCCCTTCGCTGTCTTCCCCAAAATCTACCGGAACGCCCCATGCTTCGTTATCTATACCGAAGTCTTCTTTTGCCTTAGCTATGGCTTCTTCGTCCCAATCAAGATTAGCGGCGGCTGTCGCGTTGTCTGCTAACGCAAGTTCGCGCCCTTCCTTTGTATCTAAGTCTATATCGTTGCGCTTTACGGCTACAAGTTCGTTTCCGGTTGTTTCTATTATAATAACATCTTCCATGCCTGCACTTGCAAAGCCTTCGGTAGTTTTGTTTCCTGCTATAATCTTGTTGTTTTTGTCGAGCAGGATTGAACGCCCCGCGCCGAATGTGCGCAGGCTTTTTTCTATCATGCTTTGCCCGAACTGCGTACCCTTGTTGAAATTCAAGTCGTCCGGTATAAGGTCTTCTATTTTTGTCTTTTTAATCTTTGCCATATCAAATCGTTTTTAATAAAAAAGGGCGTGGTCTTTTACGCCGCGCCCCGCTTCGGCTCTTAGCCGTTGCTATCAGCTATATGATGCTTTTGTAAAGCCTGAATAAACAAACCAACAACGGCGGTAACGCGACCCGGCGAACAATCCCCGTTATTGCCCTCGTTTTGGTTTTGCTGCAAAAATAAAAGGTTTAGCGTATTAAAGTGATACGCTAAACCCTAAAATACTTCGCCAAAACTTCACGCTCCCTACTTTTTCGGGAATAAGTAACTTATTACTTCCTTTCTGAAATCATCGAAAGAACGGCAAATAACATACTTGTTTCCGGCGGCTTCCGCTGCCTTCTGCCATTGCTTTTGTGTTTCGCGCTGTGTACTGCCTTTTTCTTCGGTCTTGAACTCAATACAAAGGGAAGCAAAGCCGCCCGAAGGTTTTAACAGTATCATGTCGGCTACCCCGGCGGTAACACCTTCGCCCTTCAATATCCCGGCTTCCCGTTTGTTCCGCGCTCCGCCGTTGGGTACTGCAAAAAGTAGTAATCCAATTTCCGGGAACTGCAAACGGAACCACTTAACGCAACTTTGTTGTATTTGGCTTTCTATGTGCCTGGACTTTTTTCGGGTAGTGGTCTTGTTGGCTATTGCCTTCATTTCCTCAAATGTCATTTCCCGCCGCTTTTTCGTTAGCCTTTTCCGCTGCTTTCCGGGCGCGTTCCTGCTGGTTAAGGAAAACAACCCGTCGGGCGGCTTCAAAAACAATGTTCGCTACTACATCGCGTTGCCCGCGTGGTAGTCGGCTTTCCTTGTTGGCTATCTTCGGGAACTCTGAAAGGATGAAGGAAAGCGAAAGGTTGCCTTCGTCCATCAACCGGATAACCGGGGAAGATTTTAACTGTGCCCCGCCTATCTGTACATTTCTGCGGGCTTCTCTTGTTTCTGTTATAATGTTTTCTACCTGCGTATTGAATTTCTTATCTTCCAATATACGCGCGTCAATCTCTACATTAACCATAATGCTAATTTTTATTTTTACGTTTTACATCAATCCAAGCCGTCACTATTGCGCTGGCAAAATTTACAATGCTGACTACTACAAGTATTCTTGTAAGCCAATCTATTTTTGCTTCGTTAGCCAACAAGCACGCAATAAGCGAAAGCCAGAATGTTATTTCCTCAAATTGGTAACTTTTCATCGAATAGCCTTTAATCGTTACTACTACGGTTTAATAAATCTTCGTCAAAAGCCCCGAAAAGCGAAGTTTGCCGGGCTTTTTCCTTCTCGCTTAGAAGTTGTTCTACCCGCTTTATTTCCGCGTCTATTTCGGCTTCTAATTGCTTCGATTTGCTTAGCGCGGAAGGTGCGCGGAAACGGAAGTACTCTTTTTGTGCCTTCCGCATCTCTACAACTTTGTCGTAAAACTCCTTTGGGGTCATAGCTGTGCAAATAAATTTTGTTGTATTCCCTTCTTCGCGGTTCTTGCGTAAATCGGGCATTTGTCCCGATAGGCGCAAGCCCCTAACTTGGCTTCGTTAAATCGTTGTTCCCAAAGTTCCGCATAGGCTTCCGTTCCCGGTTCTGCTTCTGTATTTAAGAAGGCTAACAACTTCATGCAGAAAAAACCGCGTTCTTGGGTCTTTTCGCCGTATATCTCTACCAAGCCGTTACCGTTTACTTTCATTTCCCTGCTATTTTTTGTTCTACCTTTGTTCTTAATCTCGCTTCTGCATTGGCTACGTTCTTTCTCGCACGTTCCAGCTTTTTCCGAACCTTAACTAACTGTGGGTCGTTGGTTTCGTCAAAGAATAAATTATCTTTATTTGCTTCGATGTAGTCTTTTATCCTATTCTCTTGCAAAGTTATCCGCCCCTTTAATGCGGTTAGTCTTGATAAATCGGAATTAAAACCGTATGCTTCTCCGCTTGTTTTATCGTAAAAAGATAATGTTTCATAGAGATGCGCTCGCGGGTCTTCACACGTTAATTTAGCCATACGCCAATTTATAACCCACCGCCAACGCTGTAAAATTTCGCGGGGCATATCGTAACGGTGTAATACAATTTCTTCGCCGTTTACTTTCTTGCAAATGCGAAGTACGCAATACACTTTTACGCCTAATTCCCGTTCTGCCTTTGCGTACGCTCTTACGATTTCTTCCCAGCTTTTGCCTATGTCTGTTTCTTGTGCCATAAGCTAATATCTGAATGTTGTAAACTGAATAATAGCAAAGGTTAGCGCGTTTTCCTGCGCTTTATCGAATACCGGGATAAACCATGCTGCAAACTCCGAAGGTGTCAGCCCGTCGTTACGTGCCAAATCTTCCAACCTAACCGGGTGTCCTTCAACTTCTGCGGTAAAGTTTAAGCCGTTCCTTCGTAATATTAAAGGCTGAACTATGCACATGTTAGCCGGAACTTCTAAAATACTTTCCTGCGGGCTTCTATACGGTTTGTCCGCCCATTGTCGTAGGCATAACGTACCGCTTTTTTCCTGCAAGGCGGTTATTTTTTTCTTCCAATACTCATAATTGCATCGGCATGTGTGCCGCTTTTGACCGTTAAGAACCTTTGTCTTAAAATCGGTTGCTTCGCCTGCCCGGAAATGTGCCGGGAAGAACTTCTTACTTAATAATACTACTGCTTTCATTATCGGTCTGTTGGGTTGCGTCGGGCTGTATGAATAAATCCGACTTGTTTATAGTTATAAAAATGGGTTGCAACGGTTGGTTGAAGGTTAGAAGGCTTACCCATAATTCGCCCGTTTCGGCTATTTTTTTTCGTTCTGCTTCGTCCAATTCGAAACAGAAAATAGCCTGCCCTTCTTTCGTCTTATGTGCTGGTAATGGCTTGTATTCGGGTTGTCCCTCGCCGTAAACTACGTTTGCTTCTTGAAATTTTTTTGGTTTCATTGTCTTACTACTTTTAAAGTTTGTATAGTTTTTTATTTTTCTTGTTTTTCAGAATGGGTTGATATATATTTCTGTTCTGTTTTCATCAATATATCAACCAACTTATGTTCTTCAAGAAAATGCGCCTTATCTTCATCTGTAGAGCATGAATGGAACTGACTTAAATAACCTTGTGTCGTCGCTTTTAAAATAGTCTGTAAATCGTTGTTTTCCCAGCAATATGGGCAAACGTAGAACACCCCGTATTTATCGGTAATGTCTATATGTTCATGACCGCAAACCGACCAAGGCAAATTACAAATCCCGCAACAACTTTCAGAACGGTAAATTTGCTTATAGGCTGAAACGACAAAAGGCAATCTTTTTATTTCTTCTTTTCTATTCATTTTTCTGTTAGCTGAATGTTTTTAAAAAGGAAGATCATCTTTTTCGTTTTCCGGTGGAAACGGCGACGCACTTCCCGCCGGGGTATAGGTTGGCGGCGTGCTGGTAGTAGCTGGCTGTTGTTGCTCGTTTTGTGTTTCCTGCTTACTGCCTAATAGTTGAAGTTCACGCACGAGGCAATTAACGCCCGCTTGTACTCCGTTCCCGGAATTGAATGTTTTAACGGAAAGGCTACCACGTACATATACCTGCGTTCCTTTCTTCAAATAAGTTACTACGGAACTTTCACCGGGTTTCAAGCAGCTAACCCACGTTGTACGGCTGTGCTGGTTGCCCTGCCCGTCTTTATAACGTTCTGTACTCGCAACGTTGAAAGCTATAAACTTTTGCCCGTTGAACTCTTTAATTTCCGCATCGTTGCCGATGTTTCCTATTACTGTTACTGCTAACATAAATGTTTAATTTTATGGTTAATATATTCTTTCCATTCCGGGGTTATAACGTCCATCACGTCTTTGCCCGGATTATTTTCTTGCCAAACTCGTGCTTCCCTTACCATTTCGTTTGCAACCTCGATAGGGGTTCCTAACCCGGTTACGTCCATCAAAAAGCTACAATCCGGTATAGGTACTATTTCCTTTATGAAATCAAATGTCAGTTGCTCCATGCTGTTTTTCTTATCCTATTGCGCTATAATAGGCTACGTGTAGTACGTCGTACTGCTTTCCTACTATCGCAAATTGAAAATTACTATCTGCGCTCGGTTGAACGTTGGGAATGTTTATAAATTCGTAAGTGTACCCTTCAATGGTATAGGCGGCTATTTCCCGGTTGCTTTTAGCGAAGGCTGTTAAGCTGCTTATCAATAGCTTGTAGTAGTCTTCCCCGAAAGCCTTTATTAGCTTGCTTTTATTTCTTAGTGCAAATCTCATATTAACGAACCGTCTTATTTTAATACGTCCTTTGGAACACTTAACTTTTTACTCAATAGGGTAGCAACCTTTTCGGCTGCTGCGCGAAACTCCTTGTTATACTTATATTCGCTATCGTACCGCCGAAGGTAATAACATATCGTACTTTGGTCGTGTAAGGTTTCTTCCGCTATACGTTGGGTATTCTCGCCGCGTTTCTTGCAATGATGCGCGTAAATCATCCGGGCGTAAACGTGCCAGCGGTTACGGCTGTCTTCTGAAATGGAAGCGAAGCTAACCCCCATAGCCGTAAGTATAGCCGTCTTTATATCCCGGTGTTTGGGTGGTTTCTCATAGTTTATAATCAGTCCCAAACCTTCGGCTATATATAGTTCCAGCCCTGCGCCCGTGCTGCGTTCCCAATTAGAAAGCATATAAATCGCGTCGCAATCAAGCAAAAGGCGAATATCCACCTTCATTTGTTCGTTCCAGCGCGAACCCGGCTTTAATTCGTACCGCAATGGGTTTACAACCTCGTAACCCTTTGCTTTTAGTTCCGCTTCCGCTTTGCTGAACTTTTCCACGTATTCGGCTACCGGAAGCCCGGTTATTTGCCCGCTTATATATACTTTATGCTTCTTCATGTCTTTTAATCGTTTTTTTGCCCGTTAAGGCGTTATTATATTGTTTCCCTTACATCTTACCGTCTGAAATACGATAGTTGAATATCGGGGTTCATTTGTACAGCTATCGCGGTGTTAGCTTTGTTAGTCTTGGTCGGTAACTTGAATTATCGAAGCCTATAAGGTCGAACATCTCTACAAATCGGTCGGCTACACGAACCCCGTAACGCTTGGCTATATCTTCGTCGCCTTCCAAGTTTGAGGTTATAATCGTGAATAACTGGCGGTCGTAACGGTGGTATAGCAAATCTACCAACGGGCTAACCTCGTTTCCCCAAACCTTTAGGCTTGCTGGTTCCGTCCCTACGTCGTCGATGCAAAGAAGCTCGGTATTTTTCAAGTCCGCTAAAAGTTCCTGCTTTTCCCCCTTCGCTGCTTCCGTAAGTGCGGAAGCCGGAATAAAGGAAACGCCTTTACGTTCAAACGATATATCGCTATGGTAAATCGTATTTATTAGCTGGGAAATTGCACGCGCTAATGTTGTCTTTCCGCATCCGGGTGTTCCGTACATGAATAACCCCGGTTTCATGCTTTCGCCAACGAGCCAACGCGCCGCCATTGTAAGATGCTGCCTTGTCGCTTCGTCTTCTTGGTAAGAATAGCCCCGGTTTTCAACTTGGAAACGGTAACATTCGCGTAGCATGGCGGGTACGTCCTGCGTATAACGGTCAATCTTAAAGCGTGCTACGGCGGGGCTTCTTTTGCGTAGCAGGTTCGCAAATGCCACTATGTCTATCCGTTGTATCGGTTGCTCCTGCTTTTTGTTCTCTGTTGTTCCCATTGTCTTTCCTTATTTTAATTCTTAGATGATTAATCAAATGCCGCGCCCATTCGGTATAATTTATGTGGGTATCTCCGGTTAGTTCCCATTCGTCTATAACTTCTTCGGCTTCCTTGCGCAATCGTTCGGGAGTGACATAAAGCTGCATGCAAATGGTTTCTATCTGCGCCCTTTTGTTTTCGCTGAAAAATTCGGTTAGAAACTTACTGTTTTCGGTTTCCTTGCCGTTTATGTTTTTTTTCTCGCGCACGCCATCAAGAGAAAGAAGAGAAGGAGAATTATTATTAATCATATCAACATCATTACATATCATATCAATGTTGTTTTCGGTTGTTTTCGCTTGTTTTTTCAACCCTTCGGTTGTTTCGGTTGAAAAATCAACCGCCCGGTTGTTTGGGTTGTTTTGGCTTGTTTCCTCGGTTTCCGTATTCTTTTTCTTCTTTCGTGCGTTCTGATTACCTTTAGGCGCGCCCCCTAATTTGCCGTTAGCTTTATTCAACTGCACTGTTTCCGCGTAACGCTTGTTATCAGCTTCAAGACGTTTTCGGATGGGTGCAAATGCTATCCTAACGGTTTTGTTCGCCGTCATTGCTTCCAAATCTTCCGCAGCCTTCGTCCGTATAGCTTCGTTTTCGCTCTCTAATTGGTTATAGGCTCTAATCGCGCGGAACAACATAGCCGTTTCTTCGTCGTCAAGTTCATCAAGCACTGAAAGCAAATCCATATATAATACGAATGAATTTTTATCGCCCATGATAGGTATATTTTAGGGACACGCCCGAAGGCGCGCCCCGGTTAGTTAATAACTTTCTTCTTGTTCTTTGTATGCCAAACAAAAGGCTTTTTCTACAATCGCGTTGCAAGCGAAAGGCGAAGCCGCAAGTATGGAAATATCCACTACCTTACATTCTTCGTTTTCTTTTTCTATACGCTCTTTTATCTTGCTGTTTATCCATGCGGTAATAACGACCTTAGCCGTATCCACGTCGCGTGTTTTTACAACAAAATCGTAGTTCTGCTTATTCGGTTCTTCTTCGTCTTCCGATTGTATTACTACGTCGGCTTCAACCTTGTAATACTTCGTATCGTTGCGCTGATCTTCCCCGTCGTTGCTTTCTTCGCCTTCTTCGTTTGCGCCTTCCTGCGCTTCAACGTGTTTCCGCAGGCGGTCGTTAAGAATTATAATCCTATCCATCAACTTTATGCCCACTATGTCGAACGGCTGGGTAAAATTCAATTCTATATAGTCGGTCGCAACCTCATAGGCTTTTATTATGTTTTGCGCCTGCAATATGAAGTTATGCCGCTTACCGCCAATGGTAGCGGAAATCTTGAACGGGTAAAGGCTGGTTCGCTTGTTTTCGTAAGCGAGTCTTCGTTGGTTACTTACTTCCACTTCTTTAACGTCTTCGCTTTGCAGATAGAAATTTATCTCGGTCGCCAAATCGTTATCTATATATTTCCCGCGCTCAAACAGAATTTCGTTGCGCTCAATAGTTACAACCTCTCCCGTATCATCGTCCACAAAGTCCTCGTTCCATGTGCGCAAAACATTTGCCGCTAAGTATTTTCCTATTATTCGGCGTATGTCCGAAGTTTTGAAGCGTACTTCGTCTTTCCGGGTCTGTATTTTTTCGTTCTGTTTCATATCCTATCCGCGTTAAAGTCTTTTGAGGGTTTGAAAACAACAACCTTGCGGGCTGGAACTAATAGGGTTTCGCCCGTATTTATGTTCCGGGCTGGTTTCGCCTTGCGTTGCTTCGTTTGGAAAGTACCGAAGCCGCGAATAGTTACCGTATCGCCGCCCGTCACTTCGTCCCGAATAACATCAAATGTACGTTCTAATACTTCCTTTACTTGATAGCTGTTTAATCCGGTCTGTTCCGCTACCGAGTTCACTAATTCCTGCTTTGTCATAGCTTCTCAATTAAAATTTGTTCGTATAAGTCTGTAAATTGGTTGCCCGCGTACCGTGCCAAACGTGAAGCGTAGAAGCAAAGCCGAGAGCCGACATTCGCATACGAAGACGCAGCCGCGTGAAGCGTAGTCGCGCACGAAAGCCCGGCAGAACCTTTGCCTTTCGCGTTTTCTTGTATATAGAAGTAAGGGTAGTATTTGTATTGGTCGGTATTGTTCCAATCCGGTTTCCAGCCTTCGTTAAGTGCTGCGGCAATAGTTTCCAATTTGCGGCGTGCTATTTCGTCCGATCTGAAGCCTTGCGCCTTCGCGTTTTGTTCGTTTATCGGTTCTACGCCTAATACCTTACATGCGTCTTCGTAGGTCTTTACCCGGTCGGTTATTTCCTCGTAGTCTTCTTCCTTGTAGAAGTAATCGAAAATACTACCGTTCCCTTCGTCTTCGGTAAGTTTCTTTACGGTGTCTTGCGCTTCTTCTACGTTGTCGTATCTGCCTTGTAAATTCTCGTTCCCGTTCTCTTTTCTGTATAAACAAATCTTTTTCATGTCACTAAAATTTAAATATTAAAATAATGTTCCCTGCTTGGGCTTGTGCGCGTCTTCGTAAAGTATGCGCCTTTGCCTTGCGATACTCAACCGTACTGCTTTTATAGCTTCTTCACGTCCTTTCAGGCTTTCTTCGTATTCCAAAAGTTCGCTTTCGGTCGTAGCTAAGAAATAGCCTTCGGAAGTTGCTATAAGTCCCGGTAGAAGGTCGTTTGTACGAATGTGGTTTATTATCTTCCTTAGCCGTGCCGCGTCTATCTTGTAGCTGTCACGTAACCGGGAAATAATATACTTATTCGTTACCGCGTTGGCTTTGCCTATCTTGGTTTTCAAGCCTTCAAGAATAATCGGAAGTATTACTTTCCTTTCGTATTCTGTCAGCGGTTGCGTTTCTTCTGAAAACCCTTTAATCATAGTGCTTGCAATTAAAAAGGTGTTTTGTTGAAACTAATCCGTAGTCCGGGTTTTGCGACGTGTACCGTTTTTCCGGTGGCTTTTGCTATTCCGTCCCGGAAGGCTACCGCGTCGCCGTTCCCTTCGCTTATATGTATCAATACTATGTTATTAACCCGTGTTAGGTCGTTAGCCTTCAACGCGTCCAAACAAGTATAGTAGCTTAAATGGCTTCTCCGTACTCGTTCTTTCAATACTTCCGGTATATAACCTTCTGTTACATTGCGTTCCAATATATCCGGGTCGTAGTTGCATTCAATTAATATGTTGTTCAACCCGGCAAATGTGCAAGGCAAATAGAAAGTATCGGTAGCAAACAATACGCCGCCCGTTTCTTCATGCCAGACGTAGAAGCCCAACGGTTCGCGGCTGTCGTGCTTCGTGGGAAAGGGAATGATAGTAAAACCGCCCAGCCGTAAATGCTGGTAACTTCCGTTTTCCATCCTTATGTGGGTCGGTCGCCAGCAAGAATTAATCTTAGCGGCTTCTATCGTGCCTTTGGAAGCGTAAACCGGAACAACGTAGTTTAAAACCTCATTAATACGCCCGGCATGGTCGCCATGTTCATGGGTAATGAGGCAGCCTACTATTTTCTTTACGTTGTTGCCCAACGCTGCTAATACCTTCTTGAATGGTATTCCAGCTTCAAGTAGAAGGGCTTCGCCCGCGTTTTGCAAAACGTAGGCGTTACCCTCTGAACTTGAACCTAATACGGTTAATTCCATATTTAGAACAATGGTTTAGCGTTATTACTTCCGCGACCTTCCCGTGCTTGCGGCGGGTTAGCTGGCTCGCTTTGCGCCGTTTGTCCCTGCTGTGCTTGTATGGGTTGCCCGTCGATAACTCCAATAGTAGGCGCGGCATTCGCTTCTTCTTTTATTTCTTCGGCTACCGCATCCACTATCGGTACGCTGCTTTGTTCGTCTGCATCGCCGAAGTCGCACCCCGTAATGTACTCGTATAGGGCTTTCTTAGCCTTTCTTTCGGCTTTTCCGCGCAGTTGGTCGTGGCTGCTGTAATCATCCTTCTTTACGGTTGCAATAATGCTAAAGCCGTTTTTTTCTCCGTTATACTCATAGTTTATTTTGCAAGGTATTTCGGCGAAGTTCTGCGTTTGCCCCTTGTCGTATGAGGTATCAATGAAGTATTTTACGCCCAGCTTGCGAAGAAGCGAAGTATAACCTTCCTTAGTGGGGTACATCCTTTCGGCTATTATATTGAACTGGTTTCCGGTCGGAAGCAAGCCGATAGTAACCGCGTCTATGATGCAATCGCGTACTATGTCGCGGGTGTAAAGCGGAAGCGGGGCGCGCCCGCCGCTTCTTGCACGCCCGTTTCGGTCTGTAAGAAATCCTATTTTCGTGTTCATCAAAGGCATGAAAACCTTATCCATTACTTCGTCGGTCATGGCTTCGCGAAGAAGTGCTATTACGTTTACGGCTGTAAATGCCGCACCGAAGTTGCTTACGATCTGCAAAGCCGAAGCGTCCTTGCAGGCTAATTCAAACTTTTCTTTTGCTGCCAATATGGTAGCGGGTAAAGTGTTGGTATTCATACTATCGTTAGTTAATTGTTGTTCATTATGTCCTTTAAAAAGCTCTCTATTCCACCGCCTTTAATCATCTTTTCAAAAGCTATTTCGCGGGTTGCCCGTTCTACTATCGGCGCGGACTGCTTTCCGGTAAGAAGTTCTTTCAAGCCCTTTATTATGGCTCCATAATTTCCGCAAAAACCTACCATTACTCCGGTACTGTCTTCGCCGTTTTTATCTTTCGTATCTGTGTCGCAACCTACTACGATAAGACCGCGTGAACTGCTTCCGTTACATAATGGTACTAAATGCTTTTGCATTACTTCTGTGGTGGTCTTCAAAAAGTCGCTTTGGGGTTCTTCTTGGCTGCTTTCCGCTTGTTGCGTTTCTCCGTTTCCCGAAGCAAAGCAATAATAGTCACGATACAAGTCCGCAAAGTGTTCGGCTGCGTATTTCGCGAGCGCGGACGTGGGAAAGCAAAGCCGAGAGCCGATAGCCGCAACCGTAGACGTAGCCGCGTAATTCGCATTCGCGCACGAAAGCCCGGCATTTACATAACGGAATAGCGGGTAATACTTCCATTCGTTTTGGTCGTCCCAATTCGGCTTCCAACCGTTATTAAGTGCGCGGGTTATTACTGTCAGCTTGTGGTAGGCTAACATGCTTCTTTGGTCTTCCTTCGGGAATATGTTAAACGCTTCTTCGTTAATCGGTTGAATGTTCAAAACTCTACAAGCGTCCTCGTAAGACGCGATTTTCTTTTCTGTATTCATAAAGCTGTTATTTAAAAAAGTTAATAATAATGTTATTCTACTTTGAAGTCTTCGGTAGTTACTACCAACTTTACAAGCTGGCTAACAACCGGGATAAACTCGTTAATACTTTCTGCGTTATCCACGAAAATAGGCGCGCTAACGTTGTGGAACGTGCAAAGGGTGTTTATTATGTCAAGCCCGGCATTAACTTTCCCGGCTTGGTTCTTATCCGCGTATTTTACCCCGTCAATAAGGCAAATGCAATCCGGTTCTTTTTCGCCGTTTACGAGCGTTTTGTACATCTTGAACTGAACCCGGCTAAACAATCCGTTTACGCGGCGTTCCACTTCCGTCATACGGGCTTTTATCAAGTCGGCTATTACTATTTCGCAGCCTTGTATTTCGGCGCGTTCCTGCGCCAATTTTGCGGCTTCCCCGTTTAGTTCGGCTATGCGCTTTTCGTTGGCTTCTATAATGGTGCGAAGGTTTAGTTTACGCTTTACTTCATCAAGCCGGGCAGTAAGGTTGGCTTTCCGTTGGCGTATCTCTGTTCTGCTTGCCGCGTCATCCGCGTTGAAGGCTGGAAGCTGTTCGGAAAGTTCCTTTATTTCTTTTTCAAGCGCAACCCATTCCGGGAGGTCTTCTCCGTTAATATCCGGTTCGGTATTTACGCGGGGATTGTCATTCAAAACCTTTTGCAACGCTTCGCGGTCTTCTTTCGCCTTTGCTACGGCGGTAGTGTGGCTGGTTTCCAATTCGGCTAACGCTTTGTCTATCCGGTTGGCTTCTTCTTCCTGCGATGTTATCATTTCGTTTAACCGCTGACCGTCCGTGTTAATCTTGTTAAGGCGTTCTTCCCGGTCTGCATAGAATTTTTCGCGAGCGGCTTCCCGGTCGGTGTTATATTTTGCTAATGCTACCGGGTCGGCGCAAGCGTGCTTAAACAACGGGCAAACAAGACTTTCCGTAGCGGTAAATTCTTCGGCGTTTACTTTGTACCATCTTTCGCGTAGTTCGTTCTGCATTTGCTTGTAGCCTTCTATTGTGCTTTGCGTCCGTTTCTTCTCGTTCGTCAAACGGTCGTATTCACTACGGTAACGGCTGGCTTCGCTGCGTTCGTCGTTTATAACCTGCTGTAACTTACGGTCGGCATTATTGTAAGTTTCGTTCTTCTTGAATGCTTCATTCCTTGCCGTTTCCTTTGCCTTAAATACTAATGCGTGCTGGCTGCTACGTTTGTCATTTATGGCGGTTTGTACCTTAGCGGCAGCTTCATAGGCGATACGGTTGGCTTCTGCTGCTGATGCGGCGGCTTCGTCTATGTCGTTCAATTCTTTTGTAAGTTGCTCCTTTTCGGTGTTAAGGGCGGCATAGTCCGGTGTAAGCGGGGTAGCACGCGTTATTTCGTCAATACGCGTAGGTATCTTTTCCAATTCCTTCGTTATCTTCTCCTTTTGCGCTGCAATCTCGCGTTTATAGTCTTCTACCGTTTTCCCACTAAGCCGTTCTATCAATGCGGCAAAGGCGGTATCTCCCTTCGCTATGTCTTCGTAGCTTACGCCCCCGGCTATCTGCAAAAGCATTTCGCGTTGTGCCGTCCAATGAAGGGAAAGGAAATAGTAGGGGTTGGTAATCATCTTGAAAACAGCTTCGGGTATAATTGCGTTTATACGTTCGTCGTATTCGCCTTTTGTTTTTAATGGTACTCCGTTATAGAAGTAGTCGGTATGATGTCCCTTTAACTTCCTTTCCGTCTTTCCCTTCTCTGTTTTCCATTCTTCAACCAATACGCGACGGAGTTCTACGGTTTCAACACTTCCCGTTTCGGTATCTATTATTTCCAACGTTCCGGCTACCTCGTGTTCAAGGTCGGGAATAAAGTTACCTTCTGCGTCGTTGGTCTTAATTCCGAACTTACTATCTACGTTGCCTTCGCTGTCTTTGCCCCAAAGAAGCCATGTAAAAGCGTCCATTATGGTAGTCTTTCCCGTGCCGTTCCGTCCGCTTATGGTTGTAACTGTGTCGTTAAAGTCTATAACGACGTTGCGCAAGCCTTTGAAATTTACAAGGCTTAGACGTTTGATGATTGCTTTTTTGCTCATATTACTGATATTTTTGAAGTGAATAAAATCCCGCGTCAAGACTTACGGTTATTTTCTCTAATTTCTTCTTTTGGGCTGCATAGGAGCGTGCTATGCTGTTCAGGTAGCCCGTAAGGTTTACTATGTAGGTGCGCTTCTCTATGATGCAGTTTAGGGCTACGTCTAAGACGGCTTCCCAAACTTCCCGTACGCGTTCCGGCTGTACCGCTATTCTGTGCCGGATGATATATTCCGTTACTTTTGCCTTGCGGCTTTCAATCTCGGTTATTACCATTGAAAAATCACCTGTCCGGTATGCCTGCAATACAATCGCGCAAAATTGGATGGCGTTCAAATATTCTTCTTGTATATTGGAAACGCTTGTTCTCTTTCTCAAACGCTCCCTAATCCGTTCTTGAAATGTGTTACGATCTATTAGTTCTATCTGCCCGCTGGTTGTTTCAACTATACAGTATTTTCGGCTAATTTCGCGCGGGTCTATGTTCTTTTCCGCCGAATAAAGGAAACGTTTAAGGCTTCCGGTGTATTTTTCCCCGTTATCCGCCTTTAATATCAATGCGTTATTGCATGGTTTCAATATACGCGGTTCTACTCCCCGGCAGTAACTTCGTATCTGCCTGCTCTCCCTATTTATTTCATATTTAGAAAAGCCGGGAATGTTAATCCAAATGTTTTTAATCATATAGCTGTGTTTTAAAAGTTATTTCTTTTTGTTTCCTGCTGCCAGCTTTAACGCTAAATCAGCGTCAATAATCAGTAGCGCGCCTACTTGCGTTATCGCTGCATCAATCCGCCCGGAAGCCTTCAACCGTGCTGCGGTTGTCTTGGAACACCCTAATAGAATTGCAAGCCCTTTCAAACCGTACACGTAACGTTTCGCCGCTTTAGGCTTTTCCGGCTTCTGTGCCGCAACTTCTATACGTTCGTCTATCGCGTCCATAAGTTCGCCGAGCGTAAGGTCTATTATTCGTTTCTTTGTGTCCATAGTCTAACTGTTTTCGTCGTCTTTAATGTCCGGTATTGTCTTCGCCGCAACCTTTATTGAAAGGGCGAAATTCGCAACTACAAGGAATACTGCCCATATAGGCGCGGTTTCAGTGTCAATGCTTAGAAGTATAAAGGAAACGGCAACCCAAGCAAGGGTAAGCCAGTTATACCACTTTAGCGGTTTCGTAAATTCTATGCCGATGGCTTTAAAAATCTTAGTCATAACTGCAAACTTCAAAAGGGTTATAATCGTTTTCGCCTTTGCGCCTTCCCGTCGTTTTGACAATCCGTGTAATCTGCGCGCGTCTTCCTACTCTGAAAAAATCGCCGTTCCCGGTAAGTTCCTTCGGGAGTATAAGCAGAAGAAGGGCTACCGCTACGAATGTGCGTTTTAACGGGTCAAGGCTTACCGGAACATTATGCTTTGTACAGAACCACCAAACGCAAAGTTCCGTAGCCTTTTGTATGCCTACTTTCGCGTAGATGTTCCGGGCTGTATTCTCTACGGTGCGGGTAGAAATAAACAGAATGTCCGCTACTTCTTTCTTGGAAGCTCCCCACGCCAGCAAGTGTGCTACTTCGGTTTCCCGCCTGCTTAGTTCCACGTTTAGTTTCATACGTCCCAAATGTTAGCTGTTATTCCGTATTTGTTGAATACGCCTTCTACGGCTTTCGCTTGCGTTACTTTAGGTTCTATCTTTCCGTCCCGGTATGCGTAGAAACTGTTCCGGTTATTTATTCCCAAAGCGGCTTTAATTTCCGTTACCGCTATTTTGTAATCGCCTACACGTAATTGGTTCAACCCGCTAAGGAAGCCCCTGCTTTTTTTCTTATTTTCTGTTGTTACTACCATAATTGTAAAATTTAAAATTCATAGTGCGCGGGGGAAGGTTCGCCCTTCGTACGCCCGTAGCGTCCCGCGCGCGGTCTGTTTCCGCAGTCATCGGTTTATAGCCTTTACAAAGGGGATTCCTTTTCCGCTGGCTTATATATAGTTCCTCTGATTTGTATTAAGGTAATACGTTAATCGGAAGAAGAAGCGTTACCTATCTGCTTGTAATAGCTGGTATCTTCCATGCTGTCCATGTAGTTAAGCATACGCAAAAGTCTTTGCAGGTCTTCCGGGCTTAATTCCCGTTCTTCTTCGCTATTGTCGTCGCCATGCTTTCCGAATATCCTATGCTTTTGTATGTACGCTTCCGTGAACTCCTTTTGCATCCGCTTCATATCCTTTGTAAGCTGTTTATAGTGCCAATCGTACAAAGCCTGCAATTCTACGTACTGCATTTTGGTTAATTCAACGGTAACGTATCTTCTGCGCTGGCGGTAACTCATCCGCTTTTCGTTTGTTACATTGAAATAACATTGGGTAAACAAGGTAAATCCGTACCCGTTTTCCTTTACGTTGAAAGTGTACGGTTGTTTTTCTTCCTGCGCTTCTACTATTTCTTCCAACGAAACACCGTATTTGGCTAACAGTTGGTCTAACAAACGCCTTGCGTTTATGGCTTCGCCTTTCTCGCCGCGTTCCGCAAGGGCTTGTAGTTTCAGAACCTTGCTTCTAATGCTTTCAAAATCTTTATCCATATAGCTGAATATTAAAAGTAATTGAGTGAACTATTTTACGTAGAAAGTAACGCGAAGCCCGCGACGAAGGCAGCACTTAACTTTGTCTAATCCGGCTTTCAAAGCGCGTGTTACAAACTTATCGGCTAAAGTTTCGCCAATCAAATTCAGAAGACCGCTAACGCCTACCAACTTGTTAATACGGTTGCCTTCGTTGTCTATTCCGCTTACCTTAATGCGGAAGTTCTTGTTAATGAATTTACTTGTATGTATCATATAGCTTTTATAAATTTCTGTAAATTAGCGTGTTTTTGTCATTGCTAAGTGTCCGCTTTTTGCTTACCTTTGCAACTGAACAACTAACACAATGCAAATGTATAGTAAAAGCATACAATATGCAAACTAAAAGTGTTCATATTTTTAGCTGAAAGCCGATTTTTAACTTTTAGAAACAGTTATGTTTATGGAAACAAGTGTAAAAGAGCGACTTAAACAATTTATAGATACGCTAAACATTAGCGAAAGGGAATTTTGCAGGCGCATAGGTGTGTCTTCTTCTTATGTTATGTCTATAAAAAAGTCTATTCAACCGGATAAAATGCAAGCTATTAGCATACAGTTCCCGGAACTTAATCCGCTTTGGCTTTTGCTGGGGCAGGGGGAAATGTTGTTACCTAACGAAAAGAAGGAAGGCGAACAACGGCAGAACGCAGGCGAGTTGCCTTCTTCCGAACTGTTGGCTAAGTTGCTGGAAGAAGCCAATAACGAAAAGTCGCGTTTGCTTTCAATTATAGAAAGCCAGCAGCGTACAATAGAAAGCCTTACGGATTTAAGCAAAAAAGCCAATGCCCAGACGGTAGAACATGCTGGATGTGCAAATGCCGTTTAGTATTTGGTCGCAAAGTTCCTAAATACTGAAAAGGTTTTCATAAAGTAGTATCACACGCACGTACTTATATGATAATAATATCATACAATCGCCGTATTAAAGTGATACGAAAACAAGGCGATTTTAAGCCCATTTTCGCGTTATTTTATTTTCGCCTTATAACTATACCATTTTGGAACGAAACGCGCTTAAATTGAAAAATCAATAAAAATAACTATTAGCTATATGGTAGAAGTAAATGTAGATAAGTTTTATAGTAACCGGGCTTTGTATCCATTTATCCCGGAGGCTGTGTTTGATGCGTTGGAAGCTGCCTACTTGTCCGGGAATGAATGTGCCCGAATACCGGAAGGGGAATATAATACAATGATGTCTAACCTTAAACGTGCGAATTTATGCCCCGTACAATAGCCAAGCCTTCGACTATAAGCGAAGGGATAAACCGCCGTTTTTTTGAAGCAATCGAAGCGATTGTAAGTTTGGGTAAGGTTAGCGCGTTGGAAGCGTTTTGTACGCTTTACGATTTAAGTGCGCCGCGTTATAGGGAAATGCGGCTTACTTATGGCGTTTCTCCGAAGCCCGGCTACCAATCACGTTACAAGAATATAGAAGTAGAAGCGATCTATTCGCTGGTCGTTAATTATCCAATTTCTTCACGCTGGCTTATAACCGGGCGCGGTAAAATGCTTATTGAATAATGAAATTCTCTATTAAGTACCAATTATCGCCGCGAACGGAAGGGGATAGGCTTACGGAAAACGTGCCTATACGTTTGCGGGTATCTTTTGCAGGCATTCGTGTGGATTTGCGTTCTGGCTATGTAATAGACGCGGAAAAGTGGGACAATAATAACGCCTGCGTGAAAATCGGTGCAAAGAATAGTTTCAACCAAACGGCAGGCGAAATAAATCGCGCTCTTACAAACCTTTCATCTATTGTTGAAGAAGTCTTAACCCGGTTTGAACTCGACAACCGCAGAACGCCAACGGCGAAAGAATTTAAGGCGGCTTTCGATGAAGCCGCCGGAAGGAAGAAGAAGGAAGTAACGCCGGACTTCTTTACTGTTTTCGACAAATTTGTAGTAGAAGCTGGAACGGCTAATAACTGGGTTCCGGCTACCTATACGAAATTTAGCAGTTTGCGTAAACATCTGTACGCTTATATGCCCCAGCAAATACTTAACCAACTGACAAAGGAAAAGCTACAAGGCTTTGTTAAATACCTGCAAGACGCGGGACAAATGAATACGACCGTAAGCAAGTATATGAGTTATGTACGTTGGTTTCTCCGCTGGGCTTGTAACAACGGTTACTATAATGGGCTTTTGCATGAACAATATAAACCGCGTTTTAAGGGGATAGACTGCAAAGAAGTTATTTTCCTTTCATGGGAAGAACTGCAACACTTTCTAAACTATCAATTTCCGGAAAACCGCAGTTCTTTGTCGTGCGTACGTGATGTATTTTGCTTCTGCTGCTTTACCGGGTTGCGATATTCCGATGTAGCCCGGTTACGTCCCTGCGATGTCAAACGGACGACAAACAAGCCTTTTATATCTATCGTTACTATGAAAACCGAAGACCGTTTGCATATAGAGCTTAACAAATACGCACTTCAAATACTTGACAAATACAAAAACATTCATTTCCCCAAAGGGTTAGCCCTTCCGGTTATCAGTAATGCGAAAATGAATGAATACCTTAAAGAAGCTGCCGAAATAGCCGGAATAAAAGAACCCGTTAGAATAGTGTTTTTCAAGGGAAACAAACGTTATGAAAATGTTTTGCCGAAGTGCGAACTTCTTACCACGCATAGCGGAAGAAAGACGTTTATCTGCAACGCTATAAGGCTGGGTATTCCTACTAACGTTATTATGGAATGGACGGGGCATAGTGATTACAAGGCAATGAAGCCGTATATAAAAATAGTGGATGCGGTTAAAGAGGAAAATATGTCTAAATTTGACACCTTTTCCGAAGAAAGAAGAAGCAATAGTAAAAAATAGAAAACCCGAAAAAGTACCCGAAAATGGCTTTACTATTTGGGTACGGTCGTACTCAATCAATAGCGTAAAATCCTGAATATTCGGCTATTTATGAAAATGTGATAACAGTTGATTATATTTGAATATCTTGGGCTTAGAGCCGTACG
>DXLO01000019.1 GCA_019414665.1 Bacteroides sp.
AAGTTAATTATTAATGAATTATCCAACTTTGTTTGGATTTTAAATGGAAAGATTTTATGAAAAAAGCAAAGTTTACAGCCATCATCGGTATGGCAGTGATGATGTCCATTCCTGTAGCTAGTCTGGCTGGTAATGAAAAGCAAGTTGAAATAGTTAATGAAAACATCCGTTACTGTGAAAGTACTTATCCGTATAACGGAGGTATTTTGATAGCTAACTTTGGCACAGAACAATTGAATCCGTTAAATGCAGAAGGAAAGGGATACATCCTTTATTATAAAAATGGTAAAATGGATACGCTGGTTCCTGCTGATGGTAACCTGAATGCTCCGAAGGGAATGTTCATGCGCGATAATCAACTATATATTTGTGATGTCAATAAAATAGTTGTTTACGATCTGGCTCAAGTTAGCAAAACACCTAAAACAATTAATTTGCCGGAAGGCAATTTGTTTGTAAATGACTTGGCAGCAAATGGTAATGACCTGTATGCTTCTGTGACAAATACGAATAAGATTTTTAAAATAGATATTACGGATCCTGCTAATCCGGGAGAACCTCAGGAATGGATAACTATTCCAGGCCCTAACGGTTTATTAATAGGTGATGGTACGATGTATGTGGCTTCTTATCCGGCTGATGGAAATACAAGTGAGAAGCATGTTGTCTATCGTATAAGTGATTTGACTAATAATCCCCAACCAGAAAAGTTAGTTACTGTTCCAGGGCAATATGATGGAATCGCTTTTGCTTCTGATGGTGCTTCGCTTTATGTTACAAACTGGACTTCTGCTGGGATTAGTCGTATAAATCTTCGAAATGGTGATTTATTACCCGTTGGATTGTCATTGGAGGAAAGCTTATCCGGTCCGGCTGATATCACAGTTTCAGACGGGAAAATTTATATTCCTGATTTGCCAGCCAGTCGTGTCGTTATAATTTCTGAATAAAAATCTTACTGATAAGTGTTGTTTCAATACTGGCCAATAACCGGCTTACGGAGTCAGTAAATAGGAAAATTATCCTTTCATTCTATTCTTTGAACAAGATGGAATGAGAGGGTAATTTTTATGTGAAAGGGTACGAAAAAGTCTGATTAGCTTATTATAATCGCTTAATTTGAATATACAGACCAATATTTGAACAAATAGAACAATCTGATTGAACGTATATATCAGTCTTTTATACAAACAGAATAATATTTACCAATGGTTTATTCTACCTTTAGGTTGTGTAAAATTAATATTAAATCTGTTACAGAAATGAGAAACATTATTCGAATGGTAGGCATTGGAGTTGCTGCTTTATGTATGGTAACTCCTACAGTTCAGGCACAAGTAAAACTAAATGCCAATAACATTGATGAAGTTATCGGTGAGATGACTTTAGAGGAAAAAGTACACATGGTGATTGGTTGTGGTATGTTAATGGGAGATGGCGCCAAGTTTCCCGGAACAGCCGGACGGACATATGATATTCCCCGTTTAGGTATTCCATCGGTATACTTGGCAGATGGACCACACCGGTTGGCTATGAGTGTGAAACGGGACTTTGACAGTCGGTTCTATTATGCAACAGAGTTTCCTTCAGGTACTACTGTAGCTGCGACTTTCGATCCGAATGCAGCGTATCAGGTAGGAGCTGCTCTGGGAGAGGAAGTTAAAGATTATGGTATGGATGTGTTATTAGCTCCGGGAGCCAATTTGATGCGTAATGCTTTATGCGGACGTAACCATGAATATTATTCAGAAGATCCGGTTGTAACAGGAAAAATGGCTGCCGGATATATAAAAGGTGTACAAAGCCAGGGAGTGGGTACTTGTTTAAAACATTTTGCCGTAAACAATCAGGAAACAAATCGTAATAATAATGATTCACGAGTTGCACAACGTCCGTTGCGTGAACTTTATCTGAAAGGGTTTGAAATAGCTGTTAAAGAATCTCAGCCATGGAGTATTATGACATCTTATAATAAAGTCAATGGTAAATATACGTGTGAAGATATTGATCTGACTGAGAATATTCTGCGTGATGAATGGGGATTCAAGGGAGTGGTAATGTCCGACTGGAATGCAGGGACGGATGCCGTTACTTCCATGAAGGCTGGAAATGATATGTTACAGCCTGGACAAGAACGCCAATATAAGGCTATTTTGGAAGCTGTGCAAAACGGTACCTTGGATGAAGCTATTTTAAACCGTAATGTAAAGCGCATATTAGAACTAGTAGTAAAGTGTCATACTTTTGAGAACTATAAATATGCTAACGAAACAGATTTGAAAGCCCATGCAATCATTGACCGCACGATAGGTGCTGAAGGTATTGTCTTGTTGGATAACCGGAGTGTACTGCCTTTGACAGCCAATGTAAAGACTATTGCTCTTTATGGAACAACATCTTATGATATGGTTCCTGCTGGTATGGGATTCGGTAGTACAGGTGTTGGCTACTATTGTGTTTCTTTGGTTGAAGGAATGCGTAATGCAGGATATACTGTAGATGCTGATCTAATAAAGAAATACAAAAAACATTTGTTTGATGAGCAAAAACGTCTTTATCCTAATGGAAAACCTCCTTTCTCACTGACTCCTCTCAAACGTGCAGAAGAGTTTGTTCCGACGAGTGACGAATTATCAGCACAAGTTAAGAATAACGATGTCGCTATTATTACCTTAGGACGGACCAGCGGTGAAGCTTCCGACAGACGTGTGGAAGAGTTCTATCTAAAAGAAAATGAATCAGCTCTTATTAAACAGGTTGCAGAAGCTTATCATGCAGCCGGAAAGAAAGTTATTGTTATTCTGAATATTTGCAGTCCGGTAGAAACAGCTTCCTGGAAGAATATGGTTGATGCTGTAATTTGTGCTTTCCAGCCAGGTCAGGAGGTCGGCAACTGTGTTGCAGATGTATTGACAGGTAAGGTAAATCCTTCAGGACATTTGCCGATGACTTTTGCTATAAAATATGGGGATGCACCGTCTGATTCTAATTTCCCTTATGATTATGAATTTAAAATGCCTTCGTTTGCAATGGGAAGTGGTATGAACTTCGAATCAAAAGAAAAGGAAGAAAAGCCCAAAGAAGCTGTTCGTAATGTTGACTTTACGGATTATGAGGAAGGTATTTATGTAGGCTATCGTTATTTTGAAACTTTTGATAAGGAAGTATCTTATCCTTTTGGTCACGGTTTGTCATATACAACGTTTAGTTTTGAAATTGTGTCATCTGATATTAATGGTGATAATTGTGAAATGAAGGTTGCAGTGAAGAATACGGGTAATTGTGCTGGAAAGGAATCTGTACAGGTATATGTTAAAGCTCCGGCGGGTGGACTTGAGAAGCCTGCTAAAGAATTGAAGGCTTTTGCCAAAACAAAACTGTTACAGCCGGGTGAATCGGAGGTTGTAACCTTGTCGTGGAAGTTGATGGATATGGCTTCGCTTAATGAAAAGAGCAGTTCATGGGAATTACCTAAAGGAACATATCAATGGATGGTAGGAGCTTCATCGGCTGATGTACGCTGTACGGTAACTCAGAAAGTGTCAAAGGCTCAGAAAGTAAAAGTTCATAATGCCATGATACCTCCATGCAAGATAGCTCAACATGATATGGTAAAACGATGAAAAGAGGTTTGTTACATATAGCCATCTGCGTTTCCCTTTGGGGAGCGTCGATGGCTTCATGTGCCCAAAATCTTGTTGTTGACGTAGAAGGTGGACGGATCGAAGGCGTAATAGATCAAGAGGGTATAGTTGTATACAAGGGCATTCCTTATGCAGCTCCTCCTGTGGGAGAGTTACGTTGGAAGCATCCGCAACCGGTACGGCCGTGGCAGGGAGTGAAGGCGTGTAAACAGTTTGGAGATGCATCTTTTCAAGGTGGACAAATTGAGGGTTCTTTTTATTGGAAAGAGTTTTATCAGGATGGTAATCCTGAAATGAGTGAAGACTGTCTGTATTTAAACATATGGACACCGGCATCGGGAAAGAAAAATGCTCATTTGCCGGTTATGGTCTGGATTCATGGAGGTGCCTTTCAGAATGGTTTCGGACATGAAATCGAATTTGATGGTGATGCATATGCAAAGAAAGGCATTATATTGGTTACTTTAAACTATCGCTTGGGGATGTGTGGTTTCCTGTCTCATCCGTTGCTGACAGCTGAAAACTCAGGAAAGGGTTCTGGAAATTATGGATTGTTCGATCAGCTTGCTGCATTGAAATGGATAAAACGTAATATCGAAGTTTTTGGAGGGAATCCGAATAATGTTACGGTTTTCGGACAGAGTGCAGGAGCGGGTAGTGTACAAGCTTTGATATCTTCACCGCTTGCGAAAGGCTATGTACAGCGTGCCATTATACAGAGTGGTGGAGGATTGGGAGGTATTATTTCTACGAAGTCGTTGCAGGAAGCTGAAACGATGGGGAAAGCCATGTGGGATGCGTCAGGATATGATACATTGGAGCAAATGCGTACTTGTCCGGTAGAGCATTTTCAGGAAGTGATGATGAACTACATGAAAGTGCAGAAAACTTTTAATGGTATGCCTTATTCTCCTTGTGTGGATGGGGAGCTCTTAGAATCGTCTGTATATGATGTGGCATTGCAGAATAAGGAACTGGATATTCCTTATATGATTGGATATACGTCGGAAGACATTGCACCAGATCAAATGAAGCAGGCTGCTGTAAACTGGAGTTTGTTGCTTGAACGTCAGGGGCGGTGTCCAGCCTATGTATATTGCTTTAGCCGCGATTTACCTGGCGAAGATATGTCTGCTCCCAAAGGTGGTTTTGGTGATATGAAAGGTGCATTTCATTCTAGTGAGCTATGGTATATGTTTGGGACACTTGATAAATGTTGGCGTCCAATGGAAAAGGCTGATTATGAACTGAGTGAACGTATGGTTTCTTATTGGACTAATTTTGCTAAAACAGGTAATCCCAATGGGGTAGGCTTGCCTGAATGGAAACCTTGTACTAAGGTGGATAAACATATACAAAAGTTAGATGTGAAGTAAATTAAGGTTATATATCACTGGAAATACTGAATATGGTAAAGTCTGTTGTCTATTCTGGATAAGGAAAATTAAACAAACCTTCCCTTTGGAGTGAAGTTATGTTAATAATTTTATATCTTTGTATAAATCAGACTTTATCCATGAATACAATACGTAGCCAGATCATTGCATTGTTGTTGCTTATATCAGGAATTGTCTTATTGGGTGGTGGTGTTTGGGGATTCTATTCTTTGTATGCTATATCTCATCGGTATGAACATACTACTGGAACTATTCGAACATTGCAAATCCAAAAGATTTATCGGTATCGAAAAATAAGGTATAAGAAAGAGATGCAAATAGCATATTCTACTGATAAATATGGTGATTTATTTGCTACCAGAATCAGCTATTGGCCATTGAGGAGTGTAGGAGACAAGGTATCTGTTTGGTATCATCCTCATCGTCCGCATGAAATTCGTTTACCGGAATCAGAATGTATGCTTTGGGGACTTTTAGTTGCGTCGGGTTTCATATGTATGTGTGGAAGTGTTGTTTTTTGGAAAACATCTAAAACAGCTGATAAAAGCGAAGGATAACCATTTTTATAATTTATATATGAAGAACAAGAAGTTTTTAAAATTAGTTGTTTTGCTGGTATGTATTGCCTTTTCATCTCCTGCAATGGCTCAGTTTGATCTTAAAAAAGCGATTAGTGGGGCTGTAAAAATGGCTCAGGCAGTAACTCTGACAGATGAACAGATGAGTGAGTATGTAAAGGAATATATTACATGGATGGACGCTCATAATCAAGTTTGTGCAGATGATAATGCATATACGCTTCGTTTAAAAAAGTTGACAGAAGGGTTAGGTGATGCAGATGGTATTCCATTGAATTTTAAAGTATATTATGTGAAGGATGTAAACGCTTTTGCTTGTGCAGATGGAAGTGTACGTGTTTTTTCATCTTTGATGGATATAATGAGTGATGAAGAACTGCTGGGCGTGATTGGTCATGAAATAGGCCATGTTGCACATCGTGATTCCAAAAAAGGCTTTCGTACAGCTTTGCTTACTTCTGCTTTAAAGGACGGTGTTGCTTCTCAAGGGGGTAAGCTAGCTGAGTTGACTGATTCTCAGTTAGGAAGTTTAACGGAAGCTTTAGTAAATGCTAGATATTCTCAGAAACAAGAATGTGAAGCCGATGATTATGGATATGAGTTTTTGAAAAAGGCTGGTAAAAATCCTTGGTCCATGGCACTTTCATTTCAAAAATTAAAAGAACTGCAAGGACAAAGCGGTGATCAGTTGTCTAGTAAATTGAATCAGTTGTTTTCTACTCATCCTGATTTGGATTTAAGAATTAAACGAATGGAAGAACGTGCTACTAATGAGGGTATTGAAAAACCAGTGATAAAATAGATAGGTATATTCTATAAATAAGATAAAATTAGCCAACTAATTCATATGTAAAGTGCTATGAATTAGTTGGCTTTTTATTTCTTCAGATGATGAAGTTTGCTTGTTTAAACAGGGAAAATATCTAAATTCAAATGCAGTAAAATACAAAAGTCCTATATTATGGAATATCAATTAACTTGTGTGTCTGAAGGCTAAGCCTCCACTGTGGATGTTCCTTGATGTAGGCTATTACATCATTGGTATTTTGTCCGGAACATGGTTGCAGAAAGTGATGCTTTGCGGGTAGCTTAAGGTAGGGGGATACATCTTGGCCTACATATACCACTTTCACTTCGTCTATGTGATGTAATTTTAGTGTTGTTCCCTCCTTGGGTGAACAAGTAACCCAATCGATATCTTCTGGTAAAACACAAGTACCATTAGTTTCTATTGCGATATATTTCCCCGCTGCATGTAATGCTTTTGTCAGTTGACTGTCAATTGATAGCCCAGGTTCTCCGCCTGTAAGAATTACCATCTGGCATGGGTAGGTACATACTTCCGCTATGATTTCATCGTCTGTCATCATTCGGAATTCTTCATGTTGTGTATCGCAGAAGCTGCATTTCAGGTTACATCCCGAGAATCGAACAAATACAGCAGGAGTTCCTGTATGAAATCCTTCTCCTTGCAAGCTGTAGAAAATTTCGTTAATCTTTCTCATAAATAGCTGTATTACCTTCCGATTCTTTTACCTCTACTTTGAAACAATGGGGAACTTGGTTACATATCCAGCAGGCAATATTTTCTGCTGTAGGATTGAAAGGCAATATATCATTCAGATTGTTATGATCTAATTGTTTTTCTACTGCCTGTTTGATATGAGTAAAATCTACAACCATACCGTTTTCATCAAGTTCTTTCGAACGGCAATATACGGTTATAATCCAGTTGTGACCGTGAAGCTTCTCGCATTTGCTCGGATAAGATAGTTTTAGCGAGTGTGAGGCTGAAATTTCCATCCTTTTGATTACTGTATACATAGTAAATACATTAGTTTGATTAATACAAATTTGCTTCTGCTTAATGTCACCTCGGCAGTTATAGTACAAAGATAGCAAATTTCTAAGGATTTTTTATCATAACCGATTGCTACATTTGTGATTTTATGGAGATAGAAATCTCAATAGGTGAGAAACCTTTTTGGGTTTGCTTTACTTTTTCTTATGAAAAAGAGAATAGAAAATGAACTTCTTACCATAGTTTAATCATTTAAAATTAGACATTGGGAAGTCCTTTAAAATATGATATATCTTTCTGTGTATTAGGTAGATGAATCGAATTTTGCGACCACTTTTGAAAAAATGGGAAAATGGTCGCAAATTGGTCGCAAAATATTCTCTTTTTTGCCCACTTTCAAGGATAATCAGCCACTTCTTAACCTTAAAAAACAAGCTTAAATAAAGCGATATTCAGCTTCAATTTCAGAATCTACCTACAACTATTTATAAGAAGAAAAAGCAAGCAAAAAGTAATAGGGAATTATCTTTTATTTATGGGGTATATATAAAATAAAAATCCCCATAACTCATGGAGTTACAGGGATTTATTATCTTGATTAAGTATAGATTACTTATTCAAAGCAGTAGCAACGTCAACTGCACAAGCTACTGTACAACCTACCATCGGGTTGTTACCGATACCCAGGAATCCCATCATTTCTACGTGAGCAGGAACTGATGAAGAACCAGCGAACTGAGCATCTGAGTGCATACGACCCATAGTATCTGTCATACCGTAAGAAGCAGGACCAGCAGCCATATTATCTGGGTGAAGTGTACGACCTGTACCACCACCAGAAGCTACTGAGAAGTATGGTTTACCTGCAAGAACACGTTCTTTCTTGTAAGTACCTGCAACTGGGTGTTGGAAACGAGTCGGGTTAGTAGAGTTACCAGTGATTGATACATCTACACCTTCTTTCCACATGATAGCTACACCTTCGCGAACATCGTCAGCTCCGTAGCATTTTACTTTTGCACGAGGACCGTTTGAGTAAGCGATTTCACGAACAACTTTCAGTTCGCCTGTGTAGTAATCAAACTGAGTCTGAACATATGTAAATCCGTTGATACGAGAGATGATCTGAGCAGCGTCTTTACCCAAACCATTCAAGATACAACGCAAAGGTTCTTTACGTACTTTGTCTGCTTTTGCAGCGATTTTGATAGCACCTTCAGCAGCAGCGAATGATTCGTGACCAGCCAAGAATGCGAAACATTTAGTTTCTTCGCGCAACAGCATAGCAGCCAAGTTACCGTGACCAAGACCTACTTTACGGTCATCAGCTACAGAACCTGGGATACAGAATGACTGCAAACCGATACCGATAGCTTCAGCAGCTTCAGCAGCGTTTTTGCAACCTTTCTTCAATGCGATAGCACAACCTACTACGTATGCCCATTTTGCATTTTCGAAGCAGATAGGCTGAGTTTCTTCACAAGTCTTATAAGGATCAAGACCATATTGTTCGCAGATAGCGTTAGCTTCTTCGATGTCTTTGATACCGTTTTCGTTCAAAGCAGCAAGAATCTGTTTGATACGACGGTCCTGGCTTTCAAATTTTACTTCTCTAATCATATGTCTTTTCCTCCTTATATTATTCCTGACGTGGGTCAATATGTTTAACTGCGCCTTGTTCTGCTGTGAAGCGTCCGTAAGTACCTGTTACTTTCTTCAGAGCTTCGTTAGCGTCTGTACCTTTTTTGATCTCATCCATGAATTTGCCCAGATGAACGAACTCGTATCCGCAGATTTCATCGTTTTCGTCCAAAGCGATAGTCTTGATATAGCCTTCAGCCATTTCAAGGTAACGAGGACCTTTAGCCAAAGTTCCATACAAAGTACCTACCTGGCTACGCAGACCTTTACCCAAGTCTTCCAAGCCGGCTCCGATCATCAAACCACCTTCAGAGAAAGCAGACTGAGTACGTCCGTAAACGATTTGCAAGAACAATTCACGCATAGCTGTGTTGATAGCGTCGCAAACCAAGTCGGTATTCAATGCTTCCAAAACTGTTTTTCCCGGAAGGATTTCAGATGCCATAGCAGCTGAGTGAGTCATACCTGAGCAACCGATTGTTTCAACCAATGCTTCCTGGATAACACCTTCTTTAACGTTCAAAGTCAGTTTACAAGCACCCTGCTGAGGAGCACACCAACCGATACCGTGAGTCAAACCTGAAATGTCTTTGATTTCTTTTGATTTAACCCATTTTCCTTCTTCAGGAATTGGAGCTGGACCATGATTAGGTCCTTTTTTTACAACACACATGTGTTCAACTTCGTGTGAATAAGTCATATTCTTTACGTTTTATGAGTAATAAAAAATAAGTATTTCGTAAACTTCTTATTACGGAATTTCTTCTTTAATTCGTACGCAAAGTTAGTCGTTTTATTTAGTTATGCAATCAATGAAACCTAACTTTTTGTTGGTTTTTAATGATATTTTTTGCTGAAACTCTTGTTTTGTAATCTCTGCTTGTCAAAATGTTTTTTATCTTCCGAAAGAAACCTGTATCTTTGCCGATGGTAATATCAGCAGGATGGTAATACCTATCTGTAAGTAATAATAATTAGGTATATGAATGAAGTCGAAATTAAAGTAAAAGACGAAGACCTACGTCGTGGAGCCGAAGCTGGAATGGATGAATTTCTGAATGTGTTTATCCATAAGTATCTTGAGGTTACAGGAGGAGTAATTAATGCTGAAACGATGCCTTTACTGAATGGCTATCAGCATACTTTGCTAGGTTATCATTTCTTTCGTGAAGAAGTGCTTGAAGGAGGTTTTATACAGTTGATTCAAAATGGTTACGGACCATATATCTTTGATAATCCTTTTGCCAAGGCGATGCGTATGTTTGGAGCGAAAGATTTTTCAAAGCTTATTTATGATGCTAAAAAGATTTATGATGCTCATCGCGAAGATTTGGAAAAAGAATGTTCCGATGATGAGTTTATGGCAATGTATGAGCAATACGAAGCGTTTGATGATTTGGAAGAGGCCTATATGGATATGGAGGAGAGAGTTACAGCACAGATTGCTGAGTATGTAGATGAGCATTTGGAACAATTTGCAGGGATAGAGTAATCTTTTAGAATTTATTGCTTGTTTTTGGTTTATAGTGAATAAAAGTTAAAAATAAAGATAGGGAAAGCAGTCTTTTTTACTCATTTTCATTTTAAGTGAAAAAAATTAAATAATAAAAGATAAATAAAGGAAGAATATGAAGACAATGAAGTTTTTTATGTTGGCATCAGCTTTTGCATCGATGATTGGATTTAGCTCTTGCTTGAATGGGGGAGATTATACCAATAGCTATAGCGATGTAGATTTTGTAAAAGTTACTGGCTTTTTGGGAACTGTTAGTTTGAAAAATCAGTTTGGATATGAATATGTTCCTTCTAATAAAAAAGAGGTTATTGCTGATTTGGAATCAGGAAAATATGCATATATTGCTTATTCGTATGATCCTACAACCGTCAATAATACTACTAAGATGATAGATGTCCAGCTGTATGGTTGTTCACAGTTGGCAGATGGATATGTTTTGCCTTCGGCTCCAACAGAAGATGATGCCAATGCTCCTATATATGATGTTACAAGTTCGGGTAGTACAGGTGGACAGGTTACTCCTATTTTCTATCAGTTGAATGATGTGTTTATTCCACTTTATTATTATTATAAACCAGCAAATAATAACGACGACTTGAAAGAGGAGGTAGCTCTTCATAATTTTACGTTATATTACGATCAGGCAACTGATTTCAATGGTTCTACTATGACATTGCATCTCCGTCATAAAATACAAGATTTTGATGAAGAAGATAATAAGGAACGTACTAGTCGTGCATATGAATTCAGACATTTCTCTTTGGCTGCTCCTCTTTATGCATATAAAGATGTAAACGGTGGCAAAAATCCGGATAAAATTGTTATCGAATTCGAGCAAAATACATATAATGCAGAATACAACGAAGACAATGTAAAGAGCGAAACATACGAAATAGATTATAAGACAGTAGTCGAAAATTATAATAAGCTGGCCGGTAACACTTCAGGTTCAGAGGTTACAGAATAATTTAGGAGAGAGAAATATAGAGTAAGCATACTCGATAAAGTATGCGTCCGTAAGGTGCGGATTATGCAGATAAGGCTGTGTATGTTAATGTATGTCAGCGTTTCTGTATAATTCGTGCCTTATTTTATTTCTTTTTTGTACATTTGCAGTTCCGAAGTTCGGATTTATTACAAAAAAGTAGAATAACATTGGATTATAAATCATTATTTCAGCAGATAATAGCTTTGTTGTCTACTCCAGGCAAAGCGTGGAGTGAAATTGCAGAGCGGGGGGTAGGAAGGTCAGTAATGCCTGCTTTTGTTTATCCTCTTATTGGGTTGTGTGGCTTGTCAGAGTTTATCGGAACATTTATCGGAAAAGATTTTTCATCCGTTATGTTCCAGGTAGCCTTGACTCGTTGTTGTGCTGTAGCTGTAGCTTTGTTCGGTGGCTTTTTTCTTTCAGCTTATTTATTGGATAAGTTGAATCATAACTGGCTGGGAGGGAAAGATTCTTACGACCGGATACTTGTGTTTGTGGGCTATTCTATGGTAGTTACTTTTGTATTGAATATCGTCAGTGGACTGTTTTCTATAGTTGTACTGCACTGGATATTGCAAATATATACCATTGTAATTGTATTCGAGGGGGTACGCAGATGGCTTAAGGTTGAGGAGAACAAACAGACTGCCTTTACTCTTGTGGCTACTATCATCATTTTGGTGTGTCCTGCTATTATCGAATTTATATTTAATAAGTTATCAGTAATATTGAATTAATGAAAACAAACGCCGGTAATATAAATATTAAGAATAAACGTGCTTCGTTCGACTATGAGTTTATTGATACGTACACAGCCGGAATTGTGTTGACCGGAACTGAGATAAAGTCTATTCGTCAGGGAAAAGCAAGTTTGGTTGATACGTTTTGTTTCTTTTCCCGTGGAGAGTTGTGGGTAAAGAATATGCATATAGCTGAATATTTTTACGGTTCGTACAACAATCATTCAGCTCGTCGGGACCGTAAGTTGTTGCTGACAAAAAAAGAACTTCGTAAACTTGAACGTACTTCTGCCGAGCCTGGATTTACCATTGTTCCGACTCGTCTGTATATTAATGAAAAAGGGTTGGCGAAGGTTGTGATTGCTTTGGCAAAAGGTAAGAAACAATACGATAAACGCCAGACGTTGAAAGAAAAAGAAGATAAGCGTATGATGGATCGCATGTTCAAGCGATGATCGGGAAAGATGGTGCAGACAATTACAGTTTATATAAGTTGTCTGCATCGTGCTTTTGGCATATGAGGAAAACGATTCCCTGTGTTTTAAATTTAAATAGAGCTTTTTCAAAATGCAACAACTAATAAACGAACGTATTCTCGTGCTCGACGGAGCCATGGGAACGATGATACAGCAATACAATCTTTCGGAAGCTGATTTTCGGGGAGAGCGTTTCAAGGATCTTCCAGGATTGCTGAAAGGAAACAATGATATGTTGTGCCTGACTCGGCCGGATGTTATAGAGGAAATACACCGTAAGTATTTAGAGGCAGGAGCTGATATCATCGAAACAAATACATTTAATGCAACTGCTGTTTCGATGGCAGATTATCATATGCAGGCTTATTGCCGTGAGATAAATCTTGCGGCAGCTCGTCTGGCCCGTAAAATTGCTGATGAATATACAGCGAGAACTCCCGAAAAGCCACGCTTTGTTGCTGGTTCGGTAGGACCGACCAACAAAACTTGCTCGATGAGTCCGGATGTAAATAATCCCGCTTTTCGTGCATTGACATTCGATGAACTTTCTGAAGCTTACCGTGAACAAATGGAGGCTTTGCTTGAAGGGGGAGTAGATGCTATTCTGATAGAAACAATTTTCGATACACTGAATGCGAAAGCTGCTGTTCTGGCCGCAGAAACAGCTATGCAGAATTTGGGAAGAAAAGTTCCTTTGATGCTTTCTGTTACGGTTTCGGATGTTGCTGGACGCACGTTGTCGGGACAGACGCTTGATGCGTTTTTGGCTTCGGTACAGCATGCTGATATCTTTTCCATCGGACTGAACTGCTCTTTTGGTGCCAGACAGTTGAAACCTTTCCTGGAGCAGTTGGCCCGTCGTGCTCCTTATTATATAAGTGCTTACCCTAATGCCGGACTTCCTAATAGTCTGGGGCAATACGACCAGACACCCGAAGAAATGGCTGCCGAAGTCAAGGAATATATCGATGAAGGACTGGTGAATATAATCGGTGGATGCTGTGGTACTACCGAAGCATATATTGCCAAGTATCAGGAACTTATTAAAGATGCCAAACCTCATGTGCCTGCTCCGAAACCGGATTATCTCTGGCTTTCCGGGCTGGAACTGTTGGAAGTGACTCCTGAAATTAATTTTGTCAACGTGGGTGAGCGCTGTAATGTGGCCGGTTCACGTAAGTTTCTTCGTTTGATAAACGAAAAGAAATACGATGAAGCTTTGTCGATAGCCCGCAAGCAGGTAGAAGACGGCGCGTTGGTTATCGATGTTAACATGGACGACGGATTGCTTGATGCTGCTGAGGAGATGACAACCTTCCTCAATCTGGTTGCATCAGAACCGGATATTGCCCGTGTGCCTGTTATGATAGACTCTTCCAAGTGGGAAGTTATTCTGGCAGGACTGAAATGTGTGCAGGGAAAATGTATCGTCAACTCTATTTCACTGAAAGAAGGCGAAGGAGCTTTTGTTGAGCATGCCCGTACCGTCAAGCAGTACGGAGCGGCAGTCATCGTAATGGCTTTCGACGAGAAAGGACAGGCCGATACATTTGAACGGAAGATAGAAGTTTGCGAACGGGCTTATCGTATTCTTACAGAGAAGGTCGGTTTCCGTCCTCAGGATATAATCTTCGATCCGAACGTGCTGGCAGTGGCTACTGGTATCGAGGAACATAATAACTATGCTGTCGATTTTATTAAAGCTACAGGTTGGATTCGCCGTCACCTTCCGGGCGCACACGTCAGCGGAGGAGTAAGTAATCTTTCTTTCTCTTTCCGTGGCAACAATTATATACGTGAGGCAATGCATGCAGTATTCCTTTATCATGCTATTCAGCGGGGTATGGATATGGGTATTGTCAATCCGGGAACTTCTGTACTTTATACAGATATACCTTCGGATATCCTGGAACGGATTGAGGATGTGGTGCTGAACCGTCGTTCGGATGCAGCTGAACGCTTGATTGAAACAGCTGAAAAACTGAAAGCGGAAAAGGAGAACTCGGGTGAGCAGCAAACAGCCAGTTCACATCTTGCCTGGCGTGAAGGGACGACTGTAGAAGAACGTTTACAATACGCACTGGTAAAGGGTCTTGGCGATTATCTGGATGAAGACTTGCATGAAGCACTTGCCAAATATCCGGATGCTGTCAGCATTATCGAGGGTCCGCTTATGTCGGGAATGAATCATGTCGGTGATTTATTCGGTTCCGGTAAGATGTTCTTGCCTCAGGTTGTAAAGACAGCACGTACTATGAAAAAAGCTGTAGCTATCCTTCAGCCCTATATTGAGGCGGAAAAAAAGGAAGGGGCACGCAGTGCAGGAAAAGTGCTGTTGGCTACAGTAAAGGGAGATGTACACGATATCGGTAAGAATATTGTTTCTGTGGTTATGGCATGCAATAATTACGAAATTATCGACTTGGGCGTAATGGTTCCTGCTGAAAAGATTGTTGAAACGGCTATTCGTGAGAAGGTAGATATTATCGGCTTGAGCGGACTTATTACACCGTCGCTGGAAGAAATGGTGCATGTCGTTTCAGAACTGGAACGTGCCGGACTTGATATTCCTGTAATGATTGGCGGTGCTACAACTTCCAAACTTCATACAGCTTTGAAGATTGCTCCGGTTTATCATGCTCCGGTGGTATATATGAAAGATGCTTCACTGAATGCTCCGGTGGCAGCACGCCTGATGAATCTTGATCTTCGAAGTACATTTGCAGAAGAACTGGAAAGTGAATACCGTGAGCTTCGTGAAAAGAATAAGACCAAACAGGTAAAGACGGTTTCACTCGAGGAAGCACAGAAAAATAAATTGAATCTCTGGGAATAGTCTTTGTAGACAAACTGATTTATATTCTGTTATAAGGCATGGCATATCAAATTTTTAGTGATATGTCATGCCTTTTTCCGTATTCTTTGTATTTTTATCACCATATTGAAAAACACGACATGATAATGAAAACACAATTTTGTTCTTTTTTACTTTGCTGGATAATCTTTTGTGAGTTTTTGCCGGCTCAGTCTGTATGCGGATATCGTTCGTTGGATGTTACAAATCCTATAGAGTTATTAGGAAATAAGATTCTCTATGAAGGAAAGGAAATAGAGCTGGGGGAGAAAACCTTTTTTATCGATGGGCAGCTGTCCGATGAAGTGACGGCCAGATATCCTTTTGTTTTCAATAGCTTTAATGAAGCAGCCAAGGCTTTTGTTGCCGGAACAGAAGCAGAGCCTATGAAAGTATATATAGCTCCTTATGTATATTGGATTGATAATCCTGATGATCCTCAGGTTAGGGTAGGAAAAGACGGTAAAGAACCTTTCGGACTGGTAGTAAAATGTCCTTATCTGCATCTTGTCGGGTTAACCAAAAATCCTGAAAATGTAGTGCTTGCTTCCAGTCGCGGTCAGACACAGGGAGCTGTAGGAAACTTCACGATGTTCGATTTCTGGGGAGATGGTCTGTCGGTGAAGAATCTTACGATGGGAAACTATTGTAATGTCGATCTGGAATTTCCTTTAAAGAAAGAATTAGGACGTAAAAAAAGAATGTCTGCCATTACCCAGGCGCATGTAGCCTATTGTCATGGAGATAAAATTGTGGCAGAAAATGTCCGTTTCATCAGCCGCTTGAATATGAATCCTTTGAATGGGGCAAAACGTATTTTGTTCTATAAATGTTATATGGAAAGTACCGACGATGCGTTGACTGGTACAGGAGTCTACCTGAACTGTACGTTGAAGTTTTATGGTCAGAAACCATTCTGGCGGACGGATATGGGAGGGGCTGTTTTCTTGAACAGTGATTTTTATGTATGTCATGACGAAGACCGTCAGTATTTTTGTAAAGGAGTGGGACCTTTGACTGTTGTCGATTGCCAGTTTCATGTCCGAAAGCCTGTATATGCAGGCTGGACACACGAGCCGTCCGACTGGTTACGGTGTTACCAGTATGGTGTAACGATGAATGGACAGCCTTACGTAATAGGTGCGGACAAGCCTTATAATACAGTATGTATGGAGCAGGAAAATGTACTTCATGCATACCGCCTGACAGATGAAAATGGTAAGGTAATTTACAACACTTATAATTTACTTCGGGGAGATGATGACTGGGATCCGCTTCAAGTGAAGGATAGTGTACGGGTAATCGGAGAACATGATGGCAGGGATTATGCGAATCTGCCGGTCTGTTTGTCGGTCACTCCGCTGGTTGCCTCTGTACAGACCGGAGGTAATCCGGTGAAGTTGGTTGCCAACGTAAAAAGACACTGCAATTATGTGCAGCAGGGAAGCTCTGTTCGCTGGAAGATTCAGCCGGGATATGAAAAGTATGTCAGCCTGTCTGCCGGAGAAGACGGAACGTGTGTGGTCAAGGCAATGAATCACGAGGACGAAACCAAACATTTCACTGTTGTAGCCTATACGGAAGATGGATTGGAATGTGCAGTAGAATTGACAGTTGCTCCCGATTTTGTGGAAGCTCCTGCTTTTGTGGAAGTGCCGAAGCTGGAAATAGCAGATGGAAAAGCAATGGTAAGTTACGAACTGGATTTGCAGGGACGGAAAGATGAGTCGCTGATTACCTGGTATCGGGCTGTTGACAAAGAGGGTAAAACGAAATATCCGGTAGCAGTGTCACGGTTGGCTAAGCCCGAAACAACCTATAGATTAACAAAAGAAGACGTTGGATATTATCTTATGGCAACGGTAGCACCCAAACATTTGCGTTGTCATCCTGGTAAAGAATATACGGTAATTTCTTCATCACCTGTTGGCCGTAAACAGGTAAATCCGGTAGATGTATTCGAAACTGATTTTCGAAATTTTCCTTGTTCCAATCAGCCTGTATTGTATTCCGGCGGATGGACAATAGGAGGATACAAGCCTCTTGATACGGAAGGTTACGATTGGGAACTTTTCTCCGATAAGGACTATTGGGTGTATGGAGAGGGAATGAACGGATCACGCGGAACGGGTTTGCTGCAGGCGCAGCGTGGAGCACGGCTGTTATATACTCCATTGGAAGGTAGATATGGAGATATGAAAATAACCTTGAATGTAGATCCGAGCAAAACCGCAGGACAAGGGTTTGGAAGTGCTACGGGGCAATATATGGATATCTGTATCAAGTTCGATACCCGTACACTGACTGGATATGCCTTGCGTATTATCCGTACGACAAAATACAGCAATGCGGTCGATTTCATGCTGATGAAATACGAAAATGGCAGGACTACTGCGATTTCTCTTCCGGTATCTTCCACCTGTTACCGTACCGACTGCACCATTGTACTTGAGGTTAAAGGAAATAAGTTGACGGCCCATGCCGAAACTTCCACTCCGCTTTCATCTCCTGTAACGGACGAGAATCTGAAACCATCTGTAAGTTTGGAGGCTGATATCGTTCCTAATGTTTGGGGAGGTATGGGCATTCAGCACACGGGAAGTTGTGGAGAGAGCACTACCATGCTGCATCACCTGAAAATAGAATGGATGGGCGTTTCGGCTAGCAAATGATAAGTGATTAGAATGCAGAAAAGGAAAATATGAACAGCCCTTCACGATATATGAATAATACCCATACAGGCTAACAGTGTACCTTTGCTTCAGATTAAGAAATGAAATAATATGAAGCAATTACTAGTTATTTTTACCTCTCTTTGTGTGCTCGTTCCTGTAAAAGCGCAGGATGTCCTCACACTGGAAGAGTGCCTGCGGTTGGGCATAGAGAATAATCTCTTTTTGGAAAGCAGCCGTAATGAGATTAGAAAAGGAGAACATACACTGAGCGAAAATCGTGCAAAACTCCTGCCTCAGATTAATGCCGTTGCCGGATTCAATGACAATTTCAATCCTCCGGTATCTGTTACCGATGGTTCTGCTTATGGAAATCCTTACAACGTTACCAAAACTTTGCAGTACAATGCCTCGGCGGGTATACAGTTACAAATGCCTTTGTACAACCAGACTGTTTATATGGCAGTAGATATTGCCCGTACAATGAATGAGTTGAACCGTTTATCGTATGAGAAGGCACGGGAAGATCTGATTTTGCAAATCAGTAAAATGTATTACCTGAGCCAGAATACAGCCGAACAGATAGCGTTAATCAAAGAGAATATTTCGCGTCTGAACGAACTGAGCAGTATTACACAGGCCTTTTATGATAACGGTATGGCGATGGAAGTCGATGTGAAGCGTGTGAATATCAATCTTGAAAATCAGCGGGTACAGTATGATAACGCACAGTCTATGCTGACACAGCAGCTGAATCTGTTGAAGTATGTGATCGATTATCCTGCTGATAAGGAAATAGCCTTGACACCGGTTGATACAGAAAATACTACATCCGTATCGCTTACCGGACTGGATAATAACCAGTATGAACTACAACTTTTGCAGTCGAAGCAAAAACTGGCCGAACAGCAGCGTAAGATGATTGGTCAGGGTTATATTCCTTCGTTAAGCCTTACCGGAAGCTGGATGTATTCTGCATATACCGACAAGGCAAAGAACTGGTTCCATTCCGGTCCGTCCAATCATTGGTATAATTCGAGCGGTATCGGACTGACACTCCGTATTCCTATTTTCGACGGACTGGATAAGCGGGCAAAAATGAAGAAGGCAAAGATCGAGATAGAAAATGCGAAGCTTTCTTATGAGAATGCACTCAAGAATATGCAGACGCAATACCTGAATGCTACAAACGAACTGATGAACAGCCAGCGTAATTTCAGGAAGCAGAAAGATAATTATCTGTTGGCAGAAGATGTGTATCAGGTTACGACCGACCGTTATCGGGAGGGAATCGCTTCGATGACGGAGGTGCTACAGGATGAGATGCGGATGAGTGAAGCTCAGAACAATTACATCAACGCACATTACAATTACCAGGTTACTAACCTGAGTCTGCTAAAACTTACCGGACAGCTGGAAACACTGTTTAACGGAAATTCTATTCATTAATCATTTAAAATTGTCAGCATTATGAAAACCAATAATAATACACTTCAGGAAAAAGCTTTGAAACTGAAAAAACAACGTCGTAACCGGATTATTGCCAGTTTGCTTGGAATAGCTATTCTGGTGTGGGGAGTAATAGAGGTTGCCTTTCTTTTTCTCGATTATAAACAGACGGGAACCAGTAACGACGCACAGATAGAACAATACATTTCTCCGGTGAACTTGCGTGCGTCGGGATATATTAAGAAAATTTATTTCACCGAACATCAGTCGGTCAAGAAGGGAGATACCTTGCTGGTGCTCGATGATCGTGAGTATCGCATTAGGGTAATGGAGGCTGAAGCTGCCTTGAAAGATGCAATGGCTGGAGCTACGGTAATAGATGCTACCTTACAGACTACACAGAATTCGGCTTCTGTGTATGAGGCTTCCATTGCCGAAATTGAAATTCGTCTGGCTAAACTCGAAAAAGACCGTCAGCGTTATGAAAACCTGCTGAAGCGGAATGCGGCAACACCGATACAGCTGGAACAGATTGAAACGGAATATGAGGCTACACGAAAGAAACTGGAGGCTACAAAGCGCCAGCAAAAAGCTGCCATGTCGGGCATTAAGGAAGTTTCCAATCGCAGAGAAAGTACGGAAGCTGCCATACAACGTGCTACGGCTGCACTCGAAATGGCACGACTTAACCTTTCGTATACTGTTGTGTTGGCTCCTTGTGACGGGAAACTGGGACGTCGTGCATTGGAAGAGGGACAATATATCGGTGCCGGACAAAGCATTACGTATATCCTTCCTGATACGCAGAAGTGGGTGATAGCTAATTATAAGGAAACTCAGGTAGAGAATCTTCACGTGGGACAGGAAGTCCGTATTACAGTAGATGCAATCAGCGATAAGGAGTTTACCGGAAAGATTACGGCTATTTCTGGAGCAACCGGCTCGAAATATTCACTTGTCCCGACTGATAACTCTGCCGGAAACTTTGTCAAGATTCAGCAGCGTATTCCGGTACGTATTGATTTTACGAACCTTTCATCGGAAGACAATGAACGTCTGGCTGCCGGAATGATGGTAGTGGTAAAAGCCAGACAGTAAAAATAAGACAAACATGTTTTTCAGTTTCTAATAAATTAGAATTATGCCTTCGTGTCCGAAAAATTATCCGTTTTATAATTGGGTTCCCAAACCTTTGGGTATTCTTATTCTGTTGCTGTTGTTTATTCCGATTCTTACGGCAAGCGGAGTGTATACGGTAAACAGTGGCGAGATGCTGAGCGGGCTGGGTATTCAGTCTGAACATATTCAGTTTGTTGGTTTTCTTACTTCTGTAGGAATGGCGGCTTTCTCTCCGTTCTTTTACGAACTGGTCTGTATCCGCCGTGAGAAAATGATGTGCATCGTAGGCTTTTCGCTGCTTTATATATTGAGTTACGTATGTGCCAAGACCGATAGTATTTACCTGCTGGCTGTCTGTAGTGTGGTGATGGGATTTCTGCGCATGGTGCTGATGATGGTCAATCTGTTCACGCTTATCAAATATGCGTTCAAGATGGAGGCTACCCGAAATATAACTCCGGGCAATGAACCTGTGGATGGTGAAGGATGGGATAAGCTGGACCGTGAAAAGAGTACCAGTATGCCTACCATTTATCTGTTTTTCATGATTCTGGGGCAGATAGGAACTTCGCTCACTGCATGGCTGGCTTATGAGTACGAATGGCAGTATGTGTATTATTTCATGATGGGGGCGTTGCTATTATCTATTCTGGTTGTGTTTATCACCATGCCTTATCATAAATATGTGGGCAAACGTTTTCCTATCAACTTGCGTAAGTTTGGCAGTGTGGTAATATTTTGCGTGATGTGTTCGGCTGCTATTTATGTGCTGGTGTATGGAAAGGTGCTCGACTGGTACGATTCTCCGTCTATTTGCTGGGCTACTGCGACGGCTGTTGTGTTTGCCATACTGTTTGTCTATATGGAACGTAACCATAATTCGCCTTATTTTCTGATGGATGTGTTTAAGTTGCGCTCTATCCGTATGGGTATCTTGCTCTTTCTGTTGCTGATGATTTTCAATTCCAGTGCCATGTTTGTCAGTGTGTTTGCAGGAGTTGGTATGAAGATAGACAACTGGCAGAATGCGTCGCTTAATAACTGGAGTATAGCCGGTTATTTTATCGGTTGCATTATTGCTATTGCCATGGGATCAAAAGGAGTACATCTGAAATACCTTTTCTCGATGGGCTTTGTTCTGATAGGACTTTCCAGCCTGTTTATGTATTTTGAGGTACAGACCGACGGCTTGTACGAGCGCATGAAATATCCGGTTATTATCCGTTCTGCCGGAATGATGCTGCTTTATTCGCTGACAGCTGTACATGCCAATCAGCGGATGCCTTATAAATATCTGTCTACCTGGATTTGTATCATGCTGACAGTGCGTATGGTACTGGGACCGGGGGCTGGAACTGCTATCTATACCAATGTGATGCAGCATCGTCAGCAACACTATGTAACTCGCTTTGCTCACGATATGGATCAGTTGAATACAGAGGTAGCAGCCTCATATAATCAGACGGTTCAAGGGATGATGTATCAGGGAAAAAGTGAAAAGGAAGCACATAATATGGCAGCTCTTTCAACAAAAGGGCGTGTGCAGGTACAGGCTACTCTGGCTGCTGTAAAAGAAATGTCGGGATGGACATTCTACGGTTGTATAGCATGTGCCGTTCTTATGCTGGTAATTCCGTGGAGAAAAAGGAAGCTGGATTTACAGACATAAAATACTTTACACTCGTTCATTTATTTGCTTTATACATCACGGTGGAGCGTATTTCATTTCTTAATCTGACTTTTCGGTGGAAAAGTACCTATGAAAGCTTCCCGTGATGTATTTTTATTTTCTTGTTTCATGATGGGAATATAGAAAAATCTTACCTTAGTGGCAGACTTTAATTTTAGTTTTATGGGGATGGATGCTAAGGAACAAGAAATGCGTTTAACACGTTTTGAGCGCGATTTGACGGCGGGAAAAGATATTTGCTGCCTGGAAGGGGAAGTTAAAGCTTTTCCGAAGATATTGTGTAAGCCTTTCCTGATGAATTATGTGGGACTGATTGTGTGTGAAAAAGGATATTTCTGTTTCGATGTAGATAAAAAGAAGTTTACAGCCCGGGCAGGAGAAACGGTTTTTCTTTCCGAAGGGAATAATTTTTCAATAGGAGAACTGTCTGATGATTTGCGTGTGAGCATACTGTTTTATCATATAGATCCGATACGTGAGATTTTAGGCAGTTCGATTGTGGCAATGTATTTGTATACGACACTGACTCCCGAACCATGCTATGTATGGACTTCCGGAGAAGAAAGCGATTTGGCACGTTATATTGCATTGCTGGGAAGACATAGGAAGAGTGCGCAGAATCCGTTTGATAATCATGAGTGTAAGTTGTTGTTACTGGCATTGACTTACCGTTTGTGTTCTATTTACAGCCGTCGGATTATCGAAGAAAAAAATGTAGCAGGACATAAGATTGATACTTTTATCAAGCTCATTCGGTTGATTGAAAAGTATTATATGCAAGAGAGGGGAGTAGCTTTTTATGCCGATAAGTTGTGTCTTTCTCCCAAATATCTTTCAGCATTATCGAAATCGGTTTGTGGATATACGGTGCAGGAACTGGTTTTCAGAGCTATTATCCGGAAGAGTATTTTCTGGCTGAAGAATACCAACAAGAGTGTACAAGAGATATCGGATGACTTGAATTTTCCGAATGCTTCTTTTTTCGGGACATTTTTTAAGAAGCAGACAGGGCTTGCTCCTTCGTATTACCGGATTTCTGCTGAGGAGTAAAATTGTTTCGGTATTTAATAGGGCTTTTTAAAGCTAAAATAAAATATCCAGAAAGGGTTGTGTTTAAAAGTTTGAATATCAAAGTGATATGCGGACTTTGTGATGGACATGATAGAACTCTTTTGGCTGATGTTGATTGCTTGATTTCGGATTGTAAGTTTATTATTTATGAGTTTCAAGTTTTAATATGCTGCTGTTTTCAACCGTTCTGTTTGGTTTGAAACACGTGTTTTGGAACACTTCAGGAAGTATGTCGAAAAACTTCAGCAAAAGTTAGGAAAAACATCATGAATTTTTCTGAAAAATCGTACAAAGTCTGTTAGCCTTTGTACAAAAAAATAAGGCAAATTGCCCGTGTTTTTTAGATATTATGCAGTCGGTTGAATTGCCTTCTGCATAAGGTACGGGCAAGTTGCCTGTTGGCTTGTAAGTGACTGATATTTTTATTCTTGATTCAGTTCTGCCAGAAAGCTGGCAGCTTTCTCAAGGGTTTCCGGTTTTCCTATATCAATCAGATGAAGCTCTTCGGTCAGACATCCACCAATCCGGGCTTCCCCACATGTTTGCAAATAGAAATCCATGATGGGAAATTTGCCTTTCCACCGTTCGTCCATGTATCGGAAAAGGGAAGGGGAGATGACATGAATGCCACTGAAGGCATATTCCTGATATCTTGTTGCGTCATATTCGAAGTCTTCGGGTTTGGTCTGTCCGGTATCTTTATTAACCCATCCTCTCAGATATGCCTGTTTGTCGAACAGCAGATAGCGGGCTGTAGTTCGTTTACTTGCCAACAGAGTAGCATCATTGCCACTGTGCAGGTGGTATTCGTATAAGGCTTTCAGGTCGGTATCGGAGAGGATATCGACGTTATGTATCAGGAATGGTTCGTTTCCCTGAAAAAATGGTGCGGCTTTTTTGATACCTCCTCCCGTATCGAGCAACTGTTCACGTTCGTCGCTGATATGAATTGTCAATCCGAAATTCTGGTTGGCTTCAAGAAAGTCGATGATCTGTTCTCCGAAATGATGTATGTTGATAACCAGTTCGTTGAATTCGGATTGCTTTAGTTTCAGGATAACGTGTTCCAGTATCGGACGTCCGTTTACGGGTACGAGTGCTTTGGGCATATGGTCGGTCAGCGGTTTCAGGCGAGTTCCCAGTCCCGCTGCAAATATCATGGCTTTCATATTGTTATCGGGGTTCTAAAATTTGTTCAATATGTTGTTCGCGGTGTATCAGGTGGATGCGTACACCGAATTTTTCGTTCAAGTGGTGCGCTACGTGTTCTGCCGAATATACGGAACGGTGCTGTCCTCCGGTACAGCCGAAGCAAATAGAGAGGTTGGTAAACCCTCTTTCTAGAAAGCGCTGTACATGAGCATCAGCTAGTGCGTCTACGTGTTCCAGAAATTGGAGTATTTCACCGTCCTGTTCCAGAAAGTCGATGACCGGTTTGTCGCGTCCGGTCAGTTGCTTGTATTGTTCGTACTTTCCCGGATTGTGCACGGCACGGCAGTCGAATACATATCCGCCTCCGTTCCCTGACGGGTCTTCGGGAATACCTTTCTTATACGAAAAACTCATTACGCGTACGGTGAGTTTCCTTCTGTTTCGTATGCTGGCAAACTGGGGAAGTTCTGTCAGTTTGCGTAGCATGAGGCATAAGTAGGGATATTCAGGAAAATCTGTTTCCAGCAGTTGACGGAGATTTTCGATGGCATACGGTACACTTTGTATGAAATGTGCCTTTTTCTCAAAATATCCACGGAAACCGTATGCGCCTAGAACTTGCAGAGTACGGAACAGTACAAAGTGACGGAGGGTGGTGAGGAACTGCTCCTTATCAATCGTGTGATAGGGGCGAAGAGCATCGAGGTACTCATCCAGAAGCTCCTGACGGAGCGAATCGGGATAGTTTGCTTTTGCCTGCCAGAGGAAAGAAGCCACATCGTAATAGAAAGGTCCCTTGCGTCCTCCCTGAAAATCGATAAAGTACGGTTTTCCTTCCCGTATCATGACATTGCGGCTCTGAAAATCACGGTACATGAATACCTGTGGTTCTATCTGAAGAAGGGTATCTGCCATACGTTCGAAATCATCTTCCAGCAGATTTTCCTGAAACTCCAGTCCGGTAGCTTTAAGAAAACAATATTTGAAATAGTTCAGGTCCCACAAAACGCTGCGGCGGTTGAATGTTGCCAGCGGGTAGCAATAACTGAAGTCCATGTCCTTGCTTCCCTCAAACTGTATCTGTGGAAGCAGGCGGATAGTTCGTTTCAATATATTTGTTTCTTCATCACTGAAGTTACCGCTTTCTCTTCCTTGTTTAATAAGTTGGAACAGCGAGATATCTCCCAAGTCATCTTGCAGGTAGGCCGACTGGTCGGTTGCTTCGGCAAGTATACGGGGTACGGGCAAACCTTTTTGTGAGAAATGTCTGGCCATGTAGATAAATGCACGATTTTCTTCGGTGGAGGTTCCATATACACCGATGAGGCTTTCCTTGCCTTTCAAGCGAAAGTATTTGCGATTGGAGCCTGCTCCCGGCAAAGGTTCGATACTTGTTGGAGCTTCTCCAGTATATGATTGATAAAGTTGTGCGAGTAATTCAGTATTCATACTATCTTTTATTACATAAACTTATAATACAAGGACAAAGATAGATATAAAAAGCTGAAAGAAAGAAAGGGATAAAAAGAAAAAGGTCTGAACAGAAACTGCTCAGACCTTGGTAGCCCGTGGGGGAATCGAACCCCCCTTTCAAGAATGAAAATCTTGCGTCCTAACCGATAGACGAACGGGCCATCCTTATACATCGGATTAACCGTATGTTTTGTTTTGGTAGCCCGTGGGGGAATCGAACCCCCCTTTCAAGAATGAAAATCTTGCGTCCTAACCGATAGACGAACGGGCCATCCTTTGTTTGTGTTGAGGTGTTTCTCAATCACGGGTGCAAAGGTACGCATTATTTTTGAATCTGCAAGTGTTTTGCACAAAAAAATGCAGAAAAATGCATATTTTTTTCTTTTTCCCCTTCTGAAAGGGGTAAAAAAGGGGAAAACTGCTTTGTGCAGGTAGCGTTTTATGAATTATAGATCTTCCGGATCGGCAGTATCTTCCAGTCTGTTTTCCCAAAGGTATTTTTGTGTTTCTTTGACGGCAACTCCCGATAAGAAGATGAGGGAAATCAGATTAGGAACTGCCATCAGTGCGTTTACGCTGTCGGCAATGTTCCATACTGCTTGTAAATTCATGGTGGAACCAAAGTAAATGGATGAAATCCATATAACACGATATACTCGCAGGAGTTTTTTCCCTCCTAAATATTCGATGGCTTTTCCCGAGTAATATCCCCAGCCTAAAATGGTAGAAAAGGCAAAGGTTAGAATACCGATTGCCAGAATGCTGGTACCTACATAAGGAATTTTACCAAAGGCTGCTTTGGTCAATGCTCCACCTTGTGTATAATCGATGTCAGGAAATGCGAGTACACTGGTAACCAGCACCAGTCCCGTCAGTGCACAGATAATGACGGTGTCCCAGAATGTTCCGGTAGAAGAAACCAGTGCCTGACGTACCGGGTTGCGAGTTTGTGCCGCTGCTGCCACAATAGGTGCCGAACCAAGTCCGGATTCGTTGGAGAAAAGTCCGCGGGCAATACCGTAACGTGCTGCGAGCATGACACTCGTTCCTAGAAATCCTCCTCCTGCGGCATGTGGAGTAAACGCAGAACTGATGATGAGTTTGAAGGCTTCTCCCAAATAGGCGTGGTTCAGAATGAGGATATAAATACATCCTCCTATATAGAGGATAGCCATCAGAGGGACCAGCGTCATACATACACGGGCAATACCTTTTACCCCGAAGAAGATAACCAGTGCGATGCCTAGTGCCACTACTATACCGGTGATATGTTCGCTTACTCCGTATGTTTCTTGCATCAGCAAAGCTATCGAGTTAGCTTGTACTGTACTTCCGATACCGAATGCTGCCATGGCTGTAAAGATGCAGAATAAAATGCCCAGCCATTTTTGCTTCAGTCCTCGTTCCAGTGCGTACATCGGACCACCAAGCATTTCTCCGCTGGATGTTTTTACGCGGTATTTAATGGCAAGGAGCCCTTCGGCATATTTTGTGGCAATTCCGAAAACTCCGGTCAGCCAGCACCAGAATACGGCACCGGGACCTCCGAATGCAACGGCAGTCGCCACACCGATGATGTTTCCTGTTCCAATAGTTGCTGCCAGTGAAGTGGCAAGCGCGCCGAATTGACTGACGTCGCCTTCAGAATCAGGATCTTTTTTAAAAGAAAGTCGTATAGCTGTAAATATTTTGCGTTGTGGAAACTTTAACCGTATGGTCAGAAAAATGTGAGTTCCCAGTAGTAATATAATCATCGGCCATCCCCAGAGAAAGGAGCTGACCGATGCCGTTATTTGTTCGAATAATTCCATGCAAATATTAAAATCGTTAAGGTTGCATTGTTTCTACTTCACCCAAGCTTTTTTCGATGTCTTTATCTGTCAATGTATAGTTGGTTAAGTTTCCAGATAAATATTGGTCGTATGCACTCATATCTATCAGACCGTGCCCGGATAGGTTAAACAGAATAACCTTTTCTTCGCCCGTTTCCTTACATTTGTTGGCCTCTTGTATGGCAGCAGCAATGGCGTGACACGATTCAGGGGCAGGGATGATGCCTTCGGCACGGGCAAACAGACATCCGGCTTCGAATGTTTCCAGTTGCTGTATGTCTACGGCTTCCATCAAATGATCTTTCAAAAGTTGTGATACGATAACTCCTGCTCCATGGTAACGCAATCCACCCGCATGAATGTTGGCAGGTGTAAAGTTATGTCCCAGTGTAAACATCGGCAGAAGAGGAGTATATCCGGCTTCATCACCGAAGTCGTATTCAAACTTTCCTCTTGTCAGTTTCGGACAGGAAGCCGGTTCGGCAGCTACGTAACGGGTTTGTTTTCCTTCCAGAATAGTATGACGCATGAAGGGGAAGCAGATGCCTCCAAAGTTTGAACCTCCACCAAAACATCCGATGATGATATCTGGATATTCGCCGGCCATTTCCATCTGTTTTTCTGCTTCCAGACCAATGATGGTTTGATGAAGCGTTACATGGCTCAGTACAGATCCTAATGTATACTTACAGTTCGGAGTTGTACGTGCCAGTTCGATGGCTTCGGAAATGGCTGTACCCAGTGATCCCTGGTGATTAGGATACTTGGTCAATATATTTTTTCCGGCGCGTGTTGACATAGAAGGTGAAGGAGTAACCTGTGCTCCGAAAGTCTGCATGATGCTGCGTCGGTATGGCTTCTGTTCATAACTGATTTTTACCTGATAAACGGCAGCCTCCAGTCCGAATACTTTTGCGGCATACGAAAGGGCTGCTCCCCATTGTCCGGCTCCGGTTTCGGTTGTAATATTGCTGACACCTTCTTTTTTACAGTAATAAGCCTGTGCCAGTGCAGAGTTCAGTTTATGCGAGCCAATAGGGCTGACACTTTCGTTCTTGAAATAGATATGTGCCGGTGTTCCTAAAGCTTTTTCCAGACCATATGCACGAACCAACGGAGTACTTCGATAATACTTGTACATCTCACGTACTTCTTCAGGAATTTCTATCCATGTATCAGTCTGGTTAAGCTCCTGATGGCATAACTCTTTTGCAAAAATAGGATACAAATCTTCCGGTTTAAGCGGTTCGCGTGTAGCTGGATTCAGAGGAGGCATGGGTTTGTTTTTCATGTCTGCCTGAATATTATACCAATATTTAGGAATTTCATCTTCCGGTAAAATGAATCTTTTCTGTTTATTGCTCATAAATGTTTGCTTTTTGATTGATTTTTCAAAAATAAGTAAAATAATGTAATATTGCAACCGTTTTTGCTTTTTATTTGTTATTTTGATGTTTTTATGCCTTAAAACCGTGCACGGCGTTTCTTGAACATAAGTAGATGATAGCTTGTTTTAATGAAAGTTTTTCTTCAGAAAGATCTATTCAGAGTATAAGATGATGTTGACTTTACTAATAGAGTAGATGGGGAAAAACAAATATGTAATAAAGTCATGCTTTTAATCGGAAAACCGATAATTATAAATACATTTGCGTGCAAGTATTAATATAAAAACAGTTTTAGTATGGATTCTTTAGAAAGGCTCTTGCTTTATCGTAAGAAACTGATATTACCTCGTATTTATCAAGTCATAAATTGGTTCATGTGGATTACGTATTTTTGCGCAATCCTGTTTTTGGCTACTTTGGTTTATGAACATGGATTTATGATTTCATCGGATGAGGCAAAGGCTATTCGTATTATATATAAGAGTGTATGGATTGTTTTTTTGCTGTCGGCTACAGTGCAGATTGTTTTTCAATCAGATGAGGACGGACAGAAAAATACATTTTGGTCATGGGTAATTAATGTCTTGCTGTATCTGACTTTACTTCCTGTGCTGTTCAAGAAACCGGATGCTGGAGATGAAGGAGTTTATTGGACATGGATGTTCTTTCATAGTCATTATTATCGGATAGCTATTTTATTATTATATTCTTTATTACAGTTGTCCAGTAGCTTGGTACGATTGTTGGGCAGGCGTACCAATCCTTCTCTTATTTTAGCTTCCAGCTTTTTGGTTATAATATTTATTGGGGCTGGATTGTTGATGCTTCCCAGAGCAACTTATCATGGAATTTCGTGGATAGATGCATTGTTTACTGCAACTAGTGCTACGTGTGTTACCGGACTGGTTTCGGTTGATGTTCCGTCTACCTTTACACTGGAAGGACAAATTATTATCATTTTGCTTATCCAGATAGGAGGATTGGGAGTTATGACACTGACAAGTTTTTTTGCCATGTTTTTTATGGGAAATACTTCTTTATATAATCAGCTGGTAGTTGGCGATATGATAAGTTCTAATTCATTGAATTCTCTTTTATCCACCTTATTATATATTCTAGGATTCACATTAGCTATCGAAGGTATTGGTATGGTGATTATCTGGTATTCTATACACAATACTCTGGGAATGACGTTGCAACAGGAAATATATTTTGCAGCCTTCCATTCGGTTTCAGCATTTTGTAATGCCGGATTTTCTACTTTGCCGGGTAACTTAGGAAATGCGGCGGTTATGCAAAACCATAACTTGCTTTTTATAACCGTTTCATTCCTGATTATTTTGGGAGGTATTGGTTTCCCTATTTTGGTGAATCTGAAAGAAACGCTTTTTTATTATTTACGTTATCTGAAATGGAAGTGTTTCGGGCGTTCATCTCATTTTCCCAAACAGGTCCATTTATATAATTTGAATACACGTATTGTTTTGATAATGACAGCTATTTTGCTTGTGTTGGGTACATTGGCTATTGCTCTTTACGAGTGGAACAATGCATTTTCTGGCATGGAAGTTACAGATAAATGGGTACATGCTTTCTTCAATGCGACATGTCCGCGTACGGCTGGATTTGTCAGTGTCGGGCTGACTACGCTGTCTACACAGACTTTGTTGCTGATGATTATACTGATGATCATAGGAGGGGGTACGCAGTCTACCGCAGGTGGAGTAAAGATAAATGTGTTTGCTGTTATACTTCTGAATTTGTGGGCGGTCATTAGAGGAGCAAATCGGGTAACTATTTTCCAGAGAGAATTGTCGGATGATTCGATCCGCCGCTCAAATGCAGTGCTTATGTTGTATCTTATCATTCTGTCTGCTGCAATTTTTGTCATGAGCATGTTAGAGCCCAAAGCATCTCTAATGGCACTTACTTTTGAATGTGTATCGGCTTTGAGTACTGTGGGTTCCAGTCTGGATCTTACTCCTGTTTTGAGTACGGCTGGTAAATCGGTTATTATTTTACTGATGTTCATAGGCCGTGTAGGAGCTTTTACCTTGTTGCTGGGACTGATTAAACAAGTAAAAAAGCGTAATTATAAATATCCAAGTGATAACATTATAATAAATTGATATATGAAATATATTGTAATAGGACTGGGAAATTATGGCGGAAAGCTTGCCGAGGAACTGACTGTTTTGGGGCATGAAGTCATAGGAGTGGATGTGAGGGAACATTATGTAGATCATTTGAAAGATAAGATTGCTACAGCTTTTGTTCTTGATGCAACCGATGAAATTGCACTTTCTGTTCTTCCATTAAAGAGTGTAGATGTCGTTATTGTAGCAATAGGTGAAGACCTGGGAGCTTCTGTACGCGTTGTATCGTTGTTGAAGAAAAACAAGGTAAAGCATATTTATGCCCGTGCGATAGATGATGTCCATAAAACTGTGCTTGAAGCTTTTTCGCTAGACCGTATTCTGACTCCGGAAAAAGAGGCAGCACGTATGTTGGTTCAGTTGTTGGAACTGAATGCATCAGTAGAACCATTTCAGATAGACGAGGAACATTATATTTTCAAGTTTAATGTACCTGCCAAATTAGCAGGATATGGCATCAATGAATTGCAGTTGGAAAAGGAATTCGATTTGAAGATTATTTCATTGATACGCGGAAAGAAGGCACAGAATTGCATTGGTATTTCTATTTTGGAAAGAGAAGTAGCCAATGAATTTCCTGAAGACTATATAATACAGCCCGAAGATGCATTGGTATGTTACGGACTGTATGCTAATTTCATGAAGTTCTGGAAATCTATCCGTTGATTGAAAATTATATTCAAGAGGTAATGCCCTTAGTGGATATTTCTCTGGTTCAATGCCCGTTGGTAACGGCGGGCATTGGCAAGATGTTCGTTCCAGCTTTTGGCAAAGTTGTGTGTGCCAGAGAAATCTTCCTTCGCACACATATATAGATAATCATGCTTGGCGTAATTCAATACGCTTTCCAGTCCGTCGATAGATGGTATGCGAATCGGTCCGGGAGGTAATCCTGCATGTTTATATGTATTATATGGACTATCTGTTTCCAGATGTTTATGCAGAATACGTTTAAGTCCAAATTCTTGCAAGCCAAATTTTACAGTGGGGTCGGCCTGCAAGGGCATACCTGTGTGCAGGCGGTTGATATAAAGACCGGCTACCATTGGCTTTTCTGCCTTATTAGCTGTTTCTTCTTCGACGATAGAAGCCAGAGTTGCCACTTCTTCGGGAGTAAAGCCGATACTTTTTGCTTTTTCCATCCGTTCCTTGTTCCAGAACCGGTCGTGTTCTTTTTTCATACGCTTGATAAAATCCTCAGCACTCATGGTCCAATACACTTCATATGTATTAGGAATGAAAAGAGCAGGAATCGTGTATTGATTATATCCTAGCGTAGAACAATACGTACTGTCATTCAGCAAACTGGCGATAGAAGCTGAGTCCGTCATCAGACGTCGGGAAACGGATTTAGCCAATGCTCCGAGCGTACGTACACTGGGTACTGTCAGACGTATGGGAGTCTGATGTCCACTTTTCAGTTGGTGAAATATATGCCAAGTGTTATCAGTCGGTTTAAGTTTATAGGCTCCCTCGTGAATGTTTTCAGCATAATTACTGCATGAAATGAGCATACGTAATCCGGTGATACCGGAGGTGTGGAAATCTTTCTTCAATTTTGTATATACGGAGTCTATGTTATCGTCGCTGTCAATGTAGAGATAAGCAGCTTTCTCTATTTTGAGAGGAGTATTCAGTATTAATGTTTTGCAGGCAACGATACCGATTAAAATCAATAAGACAATCGATCCGACGATATAAATAACTTTTTTATTTTTCATTCTTGCTTTATTTCAGTGCGGCAAAGATAGCTTATTTCTTCCATTTGGACAAAAAGAAAAAGGGAGAGTATCGAAATACGATACTCTCCCTTTTAGGTAGTTTCTGGAAACCTGTATAAGTAGTTTAGTTTCGGAATATCAAACCTTCACTGCTACGTTCTACGATGATCGGTTTAGTGCGGTCTACTTCCTGTGACAGAAGCTTCTTTGACAAATCGTTCAGTAAGTAGCGCTGGATAGCACGTTTTACCGGACGAGCACCAAACTCTGGATCGTATCCGGCAGTAGCAATAAAGTCTACAGCCTGATCGCTCATCTGGAGTGTAACACCATTTTCTTCCAGCATTTTCTTGATGCCGTTTATCTGCAAGCGTACAATCTGTTCAATCTCGTTCTTGTTCAACGGCTGGAACATGATTGTTTCATCTATACGGTTCAAGAATTCCGGACGGATGGTCTTTTTCAGCATATTCATCACTTCTGCCTTGGTTTCTTCTACAACCTGGTCGTGGTTCTGATCATTGATCTTTTCGAACTGACTTTGTATGTAAGAACTTCCCAAGTTGGATGTCATGATGATAATGGTGTTCTTGAAGTTTACCGTACGTCCCTTATTATCAGTCAGACGTCCATCGTCCAATACTTGCAACAAGATATTGAATACATCCGGATGTGCTTTTTCGATTTCATCGAAAAGAACAACTGAGTATGGTTTACGGCGTACAGCTTCAGTCAACTGACCACCTTCATCGTAGCCAACGTATCCCGGAGGCGCACCGATCAGACGAGAAACGGTATGTTTCTCCTGGTATTCACTCATATCGATACGCGTCATCAGCGATTCATCGTCGAACAGATACTCGGCAAGAGCCTTTGCCAGCTCGGTTTTACCTACACCCGTAGTACCCAAGAAGATGAATGAACCAATCGGACGTTTCGGGTCTTGCAGTCCCGCACGGCTACGGCGTACAGCGTCGGCTACCGCTTCAATTGCTTCATCCTGACCGATAACACGTTTATGTAATTCATCTTCCAAGTGGAGCAATTTATCACGTTCGCTTTGCAACATCTTGCTTACCGGTATTCCCGTCCAGCGCGATACTACATCAGCGATATCTTCGGCAGTAACTTCCTCCTTGATCATGGCATTGTCGCCTTGCTTTTTCTTTAAGTCTTCCTGAATACTCTTTATTTCATTTTCCAAGCTCTGCAACTTACCATAACGGATTTCAGCAACTTTACCGTAGTCTCCTTCGCGTTCAGCCTTGTCAGCTTCAAATTTCAGCTGTTCTATTTCCTTCTTGTTCTGCTGAATCTTGTTCACCAGTTCTTTTTCGCTCTGCCATTTAGCCTTGTATGAAGTTTCCTGTTCCTTCAACTCAGCTATTTCTTTGTTCAATTGAGCAAGCTTGGCTTCATCTTTTTCACGTTTGATAGCTTCGCGTTCAATTTCAAGCTGTTTCAACCGGCGTTCAATTTCATCCAGTTCTTCCGGAAGTGAGTCACGTTCCATACGAAGTTTGGCTGCGGCTTCATCCATCAAGTCGATGGCTTTATCCGGCAAGAAACGGTCGGTGATGTAACGGTTACTCAGTTCTACAGCGGCAATGATGGCTTCGTCTTTGATTCTCACCTGATGGTGATTTTCATAACGTTCCTTCAATCCACGCAAGATAGAAATAGAGCTTGCCGTATCCGGTTCGTCTACCATGACGGTCTGGAATCGTCTTTCGAGTGCTTTATCCTTTTCAAAATATTTCTGATATTCATCAAGGGTAGTAGCACCGATACTTCTCAGTTCGCCACGTGCCAAGGCCGGTTTCAGGATGTTTGCAGCATCCATGGCACCTTCACCTTTTCCGGCACCTACCAGTGTATGGATTTCATCGATGAACAAGATGATATTTCCATCCGATTTGGTTACTTCGTTGATAACCGACTTCAGTCGTTCTTCGAATTCGCCTTTGTATTTTGCACCTGCAACCAGCGCACCCATGTCGAGCGAAAACAATTGCTTGTTTTTCAAGTTCTCCGGAACATCTCCACGCAGGATTCGCTGAGCCAGTCCTTCTACGATTGCTGTCTTACCTGTACCCGGTTCACCAATCAGGACCGGATTGTTTTTGGTACGACGGCTCAAGATTTGCAGTACACGACGGATTTCTTCATCACGACCGATTACCGGGTCCAGCTTGCCGTTACGTGCAGCTTCTATCAGGTTGATAGCATATTTGCTGAGTGACTGGTATGTATCTTCACTAGACTGTGAAGTAACATTTTGTCCCTGACGAAGTTCACTGATAGCAGCCCGCAGCTCTTTGTCGGTAACACCAGCATCTTTCAAGATGGTAGATACGGTACTTTTTACATTGAGCAAAGCCAAGATGATAGCTTCCAGCGAAACATATTCATCACCCAGTGATTTGGAAAACTCGACAGCTTTCTGCAATACTTCATTAGCGTCACGGCTCAGGTAAGGTTCACCTCCTGAAACCTTTGGCAAAGAAGCTATCTGCTTGTCGAGTACGGTTTCTATCTGCTGACCGTTGATGCCAAGTTTCTGGAAAATGAAGTTTGTGACATTTTCGCCAACCTTCAGCACCCCTGCCAACAAATGTTCCGGCTCGATAGCTTGCTGTCCGCGGCTTTGTACGAGATTCACCGCTTGTTGCACAGCTTCTTGCGATTTGATTGTAAAGTTGTTAAAGTTCATATATTGTTCTCCTTTCTTATTTATCTATGTTTTTGTAATACACCTTTTATCAGACAAACTTCTTGCCACAGCTTTAAGAATATAATTATATGCCTAAATGTCAGTGTGTTAGCTTTGGAAACTGCAATATTGTCCGGATATATATCAAAATGTCAGGAAAGTTTTTATTATCTTTATCGCCATAAACTTTGATATATGGAAAAGAAGATACCTTTTGCCCCTGTTGTGATGCTGATAGATGCTTCTTATCTGGACAGGGTAGGCAGTGACATGAGTGCTCATTTTGCCCCAATCGTGAACCGTGAGTTACCCAAAGCTGATCTGGCTAACCTGCTGGAGTGCCTTGCTCTGGATGCAGGAATACAGCTGGGAGAAAATGAGGTACAGGTGATTTTTATTTACGATGCCGGAGAAGAAAAAATGAATTTTTGCACTCCTTCAAATCTGGGAAAAGAACTCCATGATGTAGCATTCAAGAGTCAGCTGGGTGAATTTTCACTTTATGCCTTCCAGCCTTCCGATATGGCAACCCGCGAAGACCTGTTTATCGAGTCGTTCCAGTTGGCTGGTGAATCGAAAGATGTTCATCGCATTATTATTGTGCCCGATGAAGACGGATATGGTGGGCGCATGGGTAACTATATAAATAAGGTGAAAGGTAAGGAAAGCATTACCGTTTTTGGAATGAACCCTCCTGCATACGAAGGTGATTATTCGTTTGAGATGTTGGGATTCCCCATTCTTCAGTCATTAGGAATACGTGCGGAGGAACTCTAAATGTCAGACTTCCGACTGAAAGTTTTTTACAGTGTGGCGAAAAACCTGAGCTTTACAAAGGCTTCGCAGGAATTGTTCGTCAGCCAGCCCGCTATAACCAAACATATACGCGAGCTGGAAAGCTTGTATCAAACCCGGTTGTTCAATCGTTTAGGGAATACGATTTCGCTGACCGAATCGGGAAATGTTTTGCTGGAACATTGCGAGCGTATTCTGGCCGAATATCGTAAGCTGGAGTACGACATGCATTTGTTGCATAATGAATACAACGGCCAGCTTCGTCTGGGTGCCAGTACGACGATAGCCCAGTACGTGCTTCCGCCTATTTTAGCAGCTTTTACAGAGAAATATCCGAAAGTTTCCGTTTCGCTGATAGATACAAATTCACGCAATGTTGAACAGGCATTGCAGGAACACAATATAGATTTAGGTATGGTAGAAGGAGTATTCCGCTTGCCTAACCTGAAATATGAGCCTTTTCTGCACGATGAGCTGGTGCCGGTAGTCTGTACTTCTTCTGCCTTGGCTAAAAAAGATTCGCTGACACTCGATGAACTTAAGGATATACCTCTGGTACTTCGTGAACGAGGATCGGGTACACTCGATGCAATTGAAATGGCACTATCCGAACAGGGAATAAAGCTTTCGTCGATGAATGTCAGGTTGTATTTGGGTAGTACGGAAAGTATTAAGCAGTTTTTGAGAAACAGCTCCACAATGGGCATTATATCCCTTCAGGCAATGTTGAAAGAACTTCGTGAAGGCGAGTTTAAGATAATTGATATAAACGGACTACAGATAAAAAGACATTTCTGTTTTGTGCGTGCTCAGGGACAGGAGGAAGCTCCGGCTGCCAATTTTATCCGTTTTGTACAAAGCTATTTGAAGTTGCGTAAAGCTGCGGGAGATATAATAGGTAAGATGATGGTATAGCATCCGTTTTTCGTTGGATGCTGGACAATAAAAATGTCCCGGCTGTATTTCTGATTATCCGTCAGATAATTCGAAATATGCCGGGACTACTTGTAATATTTAATTTTTACATGAAAGCAGGAACCAGGTATTTAGTCAGCAGATAGCCACCGCCTACCAGCCAGATATACAGCAATCCTGCCAGCAAGAATGGTTTTGCACCTGCTTGTTTGAATTTCTCGATACTGGTATCTGTACCAAGGGCAGTCATTGCCATTGTCAGCATAAATGTATCAATGTATTCGATTGCACCGTTCAAAGGTATTTCCTTTACGCTGTCTACACCTAATATATATTGTAAAAGTGAGTTCAGACAGATGATTCCGATGAATCCGAAAGCAAACCATGGAATAGTGATTTTACTCTTTTCTGCTTTTCCTCCGTTAGTGCTGCTTTTGCGTTTTGCCAAAGCAAAGCTCATGATGACCAATACCGGAGCAAGCATCATCACACGAATCATTTTTGTGATAGTAGCTGTTCCTGCAATACCCAGTGCGTCGGTAGGGTCCATGGCATTACCGGCTCCGGCTACATGCGCTACTTCGTGAAGGGTACTTCCGGTGTAAATGGCAACTCCCATATCTCCCAATCCGTTTAGCATACCGGCACGGTACATGATGGGGTAAAGAAACATTGAAATTGTTCCGAAGATTACCACTGTAGATACGGCAATAGCTGTCTTGTGACCTTCACATTTCACTACTGGTTCTGCACCCAGTACCGCAGCCGCACCACAGATAGCACTACCCGTTGCAGTCATCAGTGAAGTATCTTTGTCCATTTTCATGGCACGTCCCAACCAGATGCCCAGGAAGATAGTTCCTGCAACTATGATTGTATCGATTATAACCGCAGGTAATCCTACTGCAGCAACTTCAGTAAGTGTCAGTCGGAAACCATATAACACGATACCTGCGCGCAGGATTTGTTTAGTACAGAATTTGATTCCCGGTACCCAAGTTTCGGGTAAATGGTTTCTCAAACTGTTAGCATAAAGCATACCCAATATGATACCTACAATCAGCGGACTGAATGAAAGACTTTTTACAAATGGAATTTCAGCAATGTAGAATGCTGCAAATGAAAATAATGCAATAAGCAAAATACCATGAATGGTATTACCTCTGTTTCCTTTTTCGAACATCGTATAATTTTTTTAATGGTTAATTCTTTTTTTCGACTGCAAAGGTAGGTCATTATTCAGTGGAAACCTATTGAAAAATATTTATCCGTTATAACCAAAGGTAATAACCTTGAAGTAAACAATTAGTCCTTTCTTCTTTTCTGTCGGTATGCTGTTTGGCTTACCAGAAGTATGAAAAAGAAGAGAGGACTCTAAATGCAGAAGTGCTGCCATAGTTGTCGAAATAAAACTTCAGCAAGTTTTATTGATTTTATCATGATCTTTTGGGAAACTTTACATCAATTTTCTAAAAAAGATGATGATGTTTTTTTGACTGCATGACAACTGTTGCTTAAATAGTTGATAATCTTCTGCTTATAATTTGCAAAATAGAGAGACAAAAAATGGAACACTCATATCTATCAATATGCCGTGAAAAATAGCAACAGGCATCATATCTTTACCCGAATATCGTGTGATCATGGGTAAGACCACGTCCATGGAGTTTACTCCGGCAGCTGAGATCGGAGCAAGCTTTCCGAAGTATTTGCATAACAATGGTGTTCCAAGCAATGCCATCATTTCACGGAATATGTTAGACAGTAATGCGATTGTTCCTAATTCAGTAGCAAGTTGAAGTCCGATAGAAGCTTCTTTGAACTGAGTAATCAGGATGGACGAGAGCGAATAATAGGCAAATCCGCTTCCTACAGCCATACAGTCGAATATGCTCCAGCGGGAAATCAGCAGGCTGGCAAGTGCCGAAAAGAGCAGCGTACCACATATAGTGGCAAGGGGTATGAGCAAATATTTCAGACGAAGATCGGATATGATATACTTCAAATCCTTGCTCGATCCGATACTTAATCCTACTTGTAGCATCAGTGCATATAAGATATACATCGTCAGGTTACTTTGCTTAAGATCAAAAGGAAGCCATCCCATAACTCCCAATATGCAGCCAGCTACAAAAAACAATAAAACGATAATACTTCCTTTCATTGTTCACCTCCTTTCTTGAAGAAAAATTTCAGCACCATCCACGATGCCAGAATACTGCCGCAGGTAGCAGAAAAAGCCAGTATGGCAGCCTGCCATCCAAATGCAGCCAGATTATTGATAATTAGTTCATTTGAACCGACTGAGATTCCAAGCAGGAACAACAGAAGAAAAATAGTAATCGAAATGGTCTTTTCAGTCTTTTGCAAAAAGGCAATATTTCTGAACAGGTATCCCACAGTGATCCCTGTCAACATAAATCCGATAACAGTAAACATATATACGTGATTATGAGGTTAGAAACTTTTGTTATATAGTCTTTGTTGTGCCGTCAGAAGCGGCTGTACCTCATAGAAATCCACTGAACCAATGTATGTGTACGATGCGATAACCGTTGCATATAGGTTCATGCAACAGCAACTTTATGTCGGTATGTATCGCTTTTATATTCATTGGTCAGTTTGGTTTTTGATGGCGCAAAGGTATGATGTTTTTGCATATTTTCCAAATCTTTATGCATAAAAGCAATACAAACAGTCGAGATTCGCCACAAGCAGGTTGAAATAGAGTATTTTATTATTCGACCGACTCCTGCTTGCAGCGTATCTTCGTAACACGACATACATAAACGGAGAATACCGTTATGAAGAAGAACTGATGCTCCCGGATGCTTTTTCGTTGCTGGTAATTCAGTCATAAAGAGAGAAAATCCAGAACCATTCAAGTTACGATGCTGTCGATGTTAGTCATTACATTATCGCAAAGTGTGCAGCCTGCCATCCATAATGCCAGGTTGCTAATAGTCGATTTATTTTGATCCTATTGAAAATCCTAAATATAAAGAGTAAAAGCAAAGTGGTAAATGTAACGGTTTTTTCAGCCCTTATAAAAGAAAAACATGTACGAAAAGATGCCCGATAGCCATACCCATTTATACAAAGGTAAGTAAAATCAGGATATATCAAAAATAAATGATGTATATTTGTGGAGAAAAAACAGACATTAACATGATACGAAATACATTGTTGGCACTTGCCTTAGGAACGGCACTCTGCGGACAGGCTCAGGAAAGTATGAAAGCTGAATTTTGTTCTCCCTTCGACTTTCCGTTGCTGCTAAGTGCAAATTTCGGTGAGTTGAGGCCAAATCACTTTCATAACGGACTAGATATAAAGACACAAGGGGTTACAGGTAAACCGATTCATGCTGTTGCCGATGGATACGTATCACGAATCATGGTATTGCATGGTGGATATGGTCAGGCGATTTTTGTTACTCATCCCAATGGATATACTTCAGTCTACGGACATGTTGTATCTTTTGCTCCGGAAATACAGAAATATGTACGTGCATACCAGTATGAGCATGAAACATTTGTATGTAATCTGTATCCCGAACCTGATAAGTTTCCTGTAAAGGCTGGAGATATCATCGCTTTAAGCGGGAATGAAGGAGCATCGGCAGGGCCGCATCTTCATCTGGAATTACGGAGAAACGACAATGGAGATTATGTAGATCCTATGCCATTTTTCAGTCATTATCTGAAGGATACCAGGTCGCCGGTAGCTAGTATTGTCGGGCTTTATCCGGTGGCTGGCAAAGGTGTAATAAATGGTTCTTCCAGAAAGAAACTGGTAAATGTAGGAGCTTTGAAGCAGCAGTTTACAGCTTGGGGGCAGATTTATACGGGTATCAGTGCCAAGGACTATATGGACGGAACGTCAAATTTTTATGGAGTGCATTCGGTTACTTTGTATGTAGATTCTGTAAAGGTTTTCAATAGTACAACTGATGAGGTTTCTGCCGATGAGAATCGTATGATAAACGGTTTTACCGATTATGATGAACTGATGCGTACGCGCAGGCTTATCATGCGTTCGTATAAGTTGCCGGGCAATAGGCTTCGCCTGATAGAAACCGGTTCAGACCGCGGACTAGTGACTATTGATGAGGAACGTGATTATCATTTCTGCTACGTACTGGAGGATAATTTCGGTAATAAGCGTAAATACCGTTTTACGGTGCGAGGCAAAAAACAGGAGATTCCTCCTTATGTACCCGAAGCCAATAAGATGTTGTACTGGAATAAGACAAATGTTATTCAGGAGCCTGGTATGGAACTGGTTGTACCTAAGGGCATGCTTTACGATGATGCTGAATTGCGGACGAGAGTAATCGGTGATTCCAACAGTATTTCTTTCGATTATGTGCTCGATATCGGACGTACTCCTTTACATAGCTTCTGTGATCTGTCTATTGGGGTACGCCATTTGCCTGTTGCCGATACGACAAAATATTATATTGTGCAGAAAGCTGGAAAATGGCGCTCTTCTATGGGAGGAACGTATCAGAATGGCTGGCTAAAGACCAAAGTCCGCACATTGGGAACATTTGCCGTAGGGGTGGATACGATACCTCCTCAGGTTACTCCTTTGGGACAGGGTAGTTGGCGTGTAAACAGAAATATTCGCTTTAAGATCAGTGACGCACAGACTGGTATTCGGGATTATAAAGTATATGTAGACGGCAACTTCGTACTTTTCGGATTGAAGAAAGGTATTCTTATCATTCAGGACCCGGAACGGATAAAAAAAGGTGTATCTCATAAACTGGAAGTGATAGTGACTGATAATTGTGGTAACGAAACACGAAAACAATATAAATTCTAAATACGTATGATAAAAAAACTAATGTTGACTGCCTGCCTTGTGGTAGCAGCGTGTGTAAACGGTTGGGCATGTACCAACTTTATTGTCGGCAAGAAGGCTTCTGCCGATGGTTCTGTAATCGTATCCTATTCTGCCGATTCGTATGGCATGTTTGGGTTCCTTTGCCATTATCCGGCTGCCGTACATGCAGCGGGTACAATGCGTAATATCTACGAGTGGGATACAGGTAAGTATCTGGGACAGATAAAGGAAGCTAAACAGACCTACAATGTGATAGGAAACATGAACGAGTTTCAGGTTACTATCGGAGAAACTACATTCGGTGGTCGTCCGGAATTGGTTGACACTACCGGTGTGATGGACTACGGAAGCTTGATTTATGTTGCTTTGCAGCGTTCGCGTACAGCCAAAGAGGCAATCAAGGTTATGACTGATCTGGTGAAGGAATATGGTTATTACAGCAGTGGTGAATCATTTACTATTGCCGATCCGAATGAGGCTTGGATTATGGAAATGATTGGAAAAGGACCAGGAGTGAAGGGAGCTGTATGGGTAGCAGTCCGTATTCCGGACGACTGTATAGCAGCTCATGCAAACCAAAGCCGTATTCATCAGTTTGATATGAACGATAAAGATAATTGTCTTTATTCTCCGGATGTGATTTCGTTTGCACGTGAAAAAGGTTATTTCGATGGAGTAAACAAGGATTTCAGTTTTGCTGATGCTTATTGTCCGCTCGATTTTAGTGGATTGCGTGCTTGCGAGGCTCGTGTGTGGAGTTTCTATAACATGTTCAGCAAAGTAACCGGACAGGCTTATCTTTCTTACATACAAGGTGAAAGTAAAGAACCGATGCCGCTTTATATTAAGCCGGACCGTAAGGTTTCTGTTCGTGATATTCAGCATGCTATGCGCGATCATTATGAAGGTACTCCGCTTGATATCACCAACGATATGGGAGCTGGAGCATTTAAAATGCCTTATCGTTTATCTCCATTGACATTTGAAGTGGATGGCAAGACTTACTTCAACGAACGTCCTATTTCAACTCAGCAGAGTGGTTTTGTTTTTGTTTCTCAAATGCGTTCTACCATGCCTGATGCAATCGGTGGAGTACTTTGGTTTGGAGTTGATGATGCCAATATGACTGTATTTACTCCGGTTTATTGTAATACCGATAAAGTTCCTGCTTCTTATGCAGAAGGAGAGGGCGACTGTGTGACATTCTCATGGAATTCTGCTTTCTGGATTTACAACTGGGTAGCAGATATGATTCGTCCCCGCTATAGTCTGATGATAGACGATATGCGTACAGTTCAGAATTCATTGGAAGATATGTATGCTGACGCTCAGGAAGGTATCGAGAGTACCGCTATGAAACTGTATACTCAAGATCCTCAGAAAGCAAAAGATTTTCTTACCAATTACACAGGAATGGCTGCTCAGACTGCTGTTGATAGCTGGAAAAAACTGGGTGAGTTCCTGATTGTCCGTTATAATGATGGAGTAGTAAAACGTGTAAAGAATGGTAAGATTGTACGTCCTGAAACAGGAAATACTGCTCCTCTCGATCGTCCGGGTTATCCGCAGGAATTCTTGAATGAGGTTGTAAAAGCTACCGGAGAACGTTATCTGGTGAAATAAGAAATACAAAATGAACAACTAAAAACAGCTGTCAAGGATTTGTGAGTCATTTTTTTGATTCGATTAACGAGAGAGCTGTTTTTGCATTATCCCCTATAAATAGTGATAATAGAATCATTATTTATGGGGGTATTTTTTTTATATTGATAATGTACTTTTGTAAAAAGAGAAAGATTTATGTGAGAAAATAAGATAAAGAGTACAATGATCGATTAGAAAATGTGATACTATAATTCAAACTTTGTTTTTTTATTTAGAGATGGGGCACAAATAAATTGTGTTAATTTAGTCAGGATACATCGTGAAGATGTATCCTGATTTTTGTATTATCTGACTATTAATAGCTTTCAAACAGGAAATCGCATGTGAATGATTGTTCCCTTATTTAAAGTAGATTCGATTTCACATTCTCCCTGCAATTTATTGCATCTTTCTTTTATCGTTTGTAATCCTAATCCTGCTGTCAAGATATTATGAGATGAGGACGTATCAAATCCTTGGCCGTCATCCTCTACTATAACTTCTATGTCGCTGGGTGTACAACTGACAGTAAGATACATGTTTTGGGCATGTGCATGTTTGATTATATTGGATATGATTTCCTGCAAGATTCTGTATATTTCCAAAATATTTTCTGATGGAATTGATAAATCGTTTATTTCGTCGGCTATATATGGATGCAGGGCTGGAGATTTTAAAGCACCTAGTTTTTCGACGTATAGATTCAGCATTTGATATAAACTGATGTTGCTGAAATTAGGTGTCGATAATTGATGTGATATGTTACGTACGGTTTCTCGTATCACGCCAAGCTGTGCTGCAAGTTGACTGGCATTTGCTTGCTGTAACTGCATTTCAGCTGCCAGCAACTCATTGCAGACATTGTTATGGAGTTCTTTAGAAATATAGTTATTGCTGTCTTCCAGTCCTTTAAGATATCTTTCTGTCATTTTCTTATTCATTTCATCAATTAGCTGCTGGCTTTGTATTTCTTTATTCCTTAGTTCTTTTTCCAGTTCCGATTGACTCAGTTTAAGTGCTACTTTTCTTTTCTGAAGACTGATTATAATGATACAAGATAGTAGTATGATTAGTATTAATATGCTGGAAATAATGTATATACGTGTTTGATATGCTATTTTGTTTTTGGCTTTTTCTGCGTTGAGGCTAATGATTTCCAGATCCTTTTCTTTAGTTTTAAGTTCAGCTTCGAATCCGGCCAGACGATTATGGAAATTCTTGTGTTGGATTTTTTGCTCTGTTTCGTATGCTTCAAGAGCCAATTTGTATGACTCTTTCACGTTGTTTCTTTTGGCTTCTACCTCTGCCAATGCAAGAAGGGACTTGGTGAGTAGCACACTTGGATTTTTTCTGTAAAAATCTAAAGCGTTTGATAGATATTGCCGGGCTTGAGCCAGAGAGTCTGTAGCCTGAAAAAGCATATATCCGTACAGGTAATCCAAATTTGCCTTATTGTACTCGTTACTTGATTGCTTTTTATAGCTTATGGCTTTCTGGTAATATTTGATTGCTGATTTGGTTTCTCCTGTATCATATAGTGCTTTTGCGTAATTGGTATAGATATATAATTTTAGTCCTGCGGGCATATTGTCTTGTAATAACCTGGTAGCTAATTGAAGACTGTCGATGGCATTCTTATAATATTTCCCGTTTGTGAGCAGGATGGCATGGTTACATAAATAACTTATCTTATTGATCTGATAATCGAATGCAAGTGTATCTGTTTGTGGGTATGAAAAAAATCTCCGTGAAAATACTATTGCTTTTTGATTTTCCTCCAGTTCATTGTACAGAGTGGCTATATTGCTGCTGATGATGGCTGAAAGTGTATAATCTTTTTGTTGTTCGGTTATTTTCAAAGCTTTTTTGTACATTAAAATAGCTTTGTCAAGCATGAATGAATTCTTGTATATAACTCCTGATAAGTTATATGATTCAGCCAGTCGGGAAGTGTCATTGGCTTGCTCAAACAGTTTTATAGCTTCGTGAGCAAATTTCTTTGCTTCATCAAGTTTATTGTTTGACCATAGTCCATACGCTATTTCATAGGTAGCAATACTTTCCGATTGTAATAATTTTTTTTGAGCGTCGGATGAAAATCTTCTGTCTTTTAAAAGACTGATTTCTTTTTTGACATCCTTAAGTATTGAATATGCTTTATCATAATCTCGTTTCGAATTGAGGTAAGTAGCATAAGTTGTATGTATCTCTACTGCGGCAACTGGGTCGTTTTTGTAATTTACTTGTTGTTTTGCTAGAGAATATATAGAATCCATCCGGTGAAAGTCACCGTTATCGCCGTATTGTTGAATCTGTTGGACAAAATTGTTGGCTGTGATATATCCAGTAAAAATACTTAAAACGAAACTTAAGATTAATTTTTTCATGTAGTTATCCATCCTTTTATAAAAGCCAGGCGCATAAGATGTGAGACATTGATAGCGCCACTTTTTAATAATATGTTTTTTCTCATTGTATCTATAGTGCTTTTGCTGAGGTTAAGTTTTTGGGCTATTTCCTCAGATGTGTACCCACATGATAACATATTGATGATTTCTTTTTCACGAGGGCTTGGTGTATATGCTATCGAATCTGTTGCAGAATGATCTCCTACAAGTGACAATACGATATTGAGTGCTGTGGGAGAGTAGTATTTATTTTTTGTCAATAGGATAGATTCGATTGCTTTTTTTATTTCGCTGGTATTATCATTTTTGGAAACTATACCTGCTACTTCTTTTTTTATTAGCAGTTTTATTATCCAAAACTCCGTATGCATAGTATATACAAGCACAGGTGTCTGAGGTATTTTCTTTTGTAAGTATGGCAGCAGATCTAATGCTGTTTTATCTTGTAGCTCGTAATCTATGATTAAAAGACTAATGGGATTACTTTCTATAAAATTATACAGTTCAGAGTAATGCTTTCCTATCGTGACCTGATATCTTTCATCCGTCATCAGTAGTTGAGCAGTACCTTCTGCTATCATAGGGTGATCGTCCAATATGTAGATATGTTCTTTCATACAAAAGTTTCTGTTTTCTAAAAGATATATTTATTCACTTTTATGTTACAAATATGGCTATTTTATATTTTTTGAACAAATTATTGTTTCTTTTTAATGACATTAAATTCATAATGTAACGATTTTCTTGTCCCATTTGACAATCTGTAAGTGGTTGATTTTTATAAAATCAACTAGGTACATGTCTGTATTTATATGTATTTCTTCAATTAAATTATTTAAACATTTTCTTGTTGTTTATGAATTATTCATGATGTATGGATTTTTATTTTGAAAATGGGGATAAGAAAAAGTAATAAATCAAGATTCAATTTGTTTTTTGCAAAGAATAATTAGGATAATTAGAATGAATCTTTTATTTTTGTTTCGCTAATACAGGAAAAACATCAATAACTATAAAGAATATAAAATCATGGAAAACGAAGAATTGATTAAATTGTGTTCTGATAAAGCTCAGAAATGGTTGACTCCTGCTTATGACGCTGAAACTCAAGCTGAAGTAAAGCGCATGTTGGAAAATCCTGATAAAACAGAATTGATAGAAGCTTTTTATAAAGACCTCGAATTCGGAACAGGTGGCTTGCGTGGTATCATGGGAGTAGGTTCAAACCGTATGAATATCTATACTGTTGGAGCTGCAACTCAGGGATTGTCTAATTATCTGAATAAATGTTTTGCCGGAAAGAAAGATATTTCTGTTGTCGTAGGACATGACTGTAGAAATAACAGCCGCTTGTTTGCTGAAATTTCTGCTAATATCTTTTCTGCTAACGGTATCAAAGTCTATTTGTTCGAAGATATGCGTCCTACTCCGGAAATGTCATTTGCTATTCGTCACTTGGGATGCCAGAGCGGTATTATTTTGACTGCTTCTCATAATCCAAAAGAATACAATGGCTATAAAGCATATTGGGACGATGGTGCTCAGGTGCTTGCTCCACACGATAAGGGAATTATCGATGAAGTAAACAAAATTGCTTCGGCTGCTGATATCAAGTTTGAAGGCAATAAGGAACTGATTCAGATTATCGGAAAAGATATTGATGACGAGTATTTGCGTCAGGTTCATACTATTTCTATCGATCCGGAAGTTATCAAGCGTCAGAAAGATTTGAAGATTGTTTATACTCCGATTCACGGAACTGGAATGATGCTGATTCCGCAATCATTGAAACTTTGGGGATTTGAAAATGTACATTGCGTACCTGAACAGATGGTGAAGAGTGGTGATTTCCCAACTGTTGTATCTCCAAATCCGGAAAATGCAGAGGCTTTGACTTTGGCTATTAAGTTGGCTAAGGAAATCGATGCTGACATTGTAATGGCTTCTGACCCAGATGCTGACCGTGTAGGTATGGCTTGTAAAGATGACAAGGGCGAATGGGTATTGATTAACGGTAACCAGACTTGCTTGATATTCTTGTATTACATCATCAAGAATCGTATTGCAATGGGTAAGATGAAAGGTAACGAATTTATTGTAAAAACAATTGTTACTACTGAACTTATCAAGTCTGTTGCTGACAAGAATAACATCAAGATGCTTGATTGCTATACTGGATTTAAGTGGATTGCACGTGAAATCCGTTTGCGCGAAGGTAAAGAACAATATATTGGCGGTGGTGAAGAAAGCTACGGATTCTTGGCAGAAGATTTCGTTCGCGATAAAGATGCTGTGTCAGCATGTTCTTTGTTGGCTGAAATTTGTGCATGGGCTAAGGATCAGGGCAAGACATTGTATGACATTCTGATGGAAATCTATGTAGAATATGGATTCTCTAAAGAAGTGACAGTAAATGTTGTGAAACCGGGTAAGAGCGGTGCAGATGAAATCAAGGCTATGATGGATAACTTCCGTGCTTGTCCTCCAAAAGAATTGGGTGGATCAGAAGTTGTTCTTGTGAAAGACTACAAGACTTTGAAGGCTACTGATGCAAATGGTAATGTAACTGATTTGGATATGCCAGAACCTTCGAATGTTCTTCAGTTCTTCACAGCTGATGGTACTAAGATCTCTGTTCGTCCTTCAGGTACTGAACCGAAGATTAAGTTCTATATGGAAATAAAGGGTGAAATGGGATGTCCTAAGTGCTATGCAGGCGCTAACGCTGATGCTATGGAAAAAGTTGAAGCTGTAAAGAAATCTTTGGGTATCTAAACAGAATATCTGACTGAAATAAAAAAAATCCGGCAAGCTTATAAAAAAGCTGAAGTGCACCCCAAAAGTTAGACACAAAACTTTTGGGGTGCATTATGTATAGAC
>DXLO01000002.1 GCA_019414665.1 Bacteroides sp.
TGCTAAAATTAATGGATTTAGCACATGAAACAGCACGGAATCTGAAGAAGAACCATAAATATGAAGTATTTTTTAACGCTTATTCAACTATGGGTTGGATTCCTGTCTATATGTGCCAGTTATCCAAAAGCAAATATTTGGATAATTCCTTCTGTAGAATCCCCACAAGTATACAGAAATTACGCTCAAACCTCAAAGGTTCACTTGGAAATGGCTAGAGGTGAAGTAGAACATATTCAATTAGTCTTTCCTAGCAAAGTTAATGAGGAATATCGTTTCACTTTCGACCGATATTTGAAAGGTATTCAAATATCGGCTAGAGAACTTAAAAAAATGAATGGTTATTATGACGCGTTAGTCCCTTTTAAAAATCAGTTGAAATGTACGGATACATTGACTGCTGTATGGATTACTGTACAGTGTCCGTCAAGGGTTCCAGTCGGAAAGTATCATCAGACGATAAAGATAGAAGGAAGTAAACATTTTACGATACAGCTGGATTATAACGTACATCATACTACCATTCCTTTAAAGTCATCTATCCCTATCACTGTTGGAGTTGAGAATCGTTGTATGACTGAAGGTCTTAATGATAAAGAAGCCGATAAAGAACGGCAACGATGGGTAGACTTTGTATTAAGCTATAGAATGACTCCTGTATTTGGTACACAGATTACTCCGGAACGTTGGCAATACGAACATTCGTTCTCACCTTGGGCATGGAATGACAAACGAAGCATCCGATTATTAAACGATAGAAGATATAGTTGTTACATGCTTCCGTTTTTTACATTGTCGGAGAATGAACTTGCGTCTTTATTATGTAATATCCAAAAGAAAGGAAAATTAAAAGAATCACTTTTCTATATTTGGGATGAACCTGCCTACATAGGAATGTGCAACTATTTTCGTAGAAATTTCTTGTAAATCCATCCTCTCAGGCTGTTAGGAACAAGACGGGTTACCAAACGAATACAAATGTTTGTCATCATCATGAGAATCCCGATATATCCCAGTTTCTGCAACTGCCGTTGGAAACGCATTTCTACATAGGCGTATTTCCATCCTCCACGGCGTTTGCACATTTCCGGAGAAAACCTGAAATACAACAATGATTCCGGTATATTATACATTTTCGATCCATTCAGCATCATCCGGACCCATAAATAATAATCCTCAAAAAGAGGGAACGGCAGATAGCCACCCGCCGCTTCTACGGCTTGCTTGCGAAACATTGTTACCGGATGATTCATCGGGTTCCTCTTCTTCCCGAACAAACGTATCTCTTGTGGATTTTGCGGCAGTTTGCGCGTTGATGTGACATTGGATATAGTCTCTTGAAACTCATCGATCCATGCGCCTACCACACTTATCTCCGGATGGCTCTCCATAAACGCTAACTGCCTGGCAAAACGTTCTGGTTTACAAATATCATCCGTATCCATCCGGGCCACCAAGTCACAGGAACAATGCTTTAATCCTTCACTCAAAGCGTTGCCCAGCCCCCTGTTCTTTTCCAACACAATACGTTTTATCGTACTATACCGACCGGCAAATTCCTCCACCACTTCATATAACGCCGGTGTCAATGGTCCATCTTCGACTAATATGACCTCGTCAGGCTGTAATGTCTGACCAAATACACTGTGAAGACTTTCACGCAGAAAAATTGGATTTTCCTTATAGTACAAGGAAAGCAGAACGGAGAATCTCATGATAAAAATTATAAGTTGTTACTTGCCTAAGAATAACAACGACAAGTAACGGTTTCTTTCAATCAGCCGATAGCACAAATAGCTTATAGCCGAAACCATCACCCACAAGCAGCATACATACAGCCAATAGGGCAATCGCAAGGAGGCAATATTGAACCACGACGTAAGCAGGGTGATAATTGTCTGATGGATAGCATAAATACCCAATGTTACCCCCCCCCATTTAGTAAATATTAACAAAGGCTTATTCACATAATACTTGAATAAGGGGATGAACGCAGCTATCGCCACTCCTGCGACCATAAATTTGTACACATAGTTGTACACCACATGGCTGCTTGGGGGCATGAACAAAGGAGGGTCTTTCCGCATCCACCAGTATGCCATACACAAGAACAAGGCGGAGAACCACAAAGAATCAACGCGCCCCCGTTTCTCCCAAAGGTATTGATATTTCCTTCCGAAAAATCCAATGGCATAGAACGGAAAATACCAGGCGATAAACTGGAAACCGAACAGTTTAAATTTCAATGCGACCATTATGCCCATCATCAACAAAGAAAAGAAACAGACCACATATTCTATCTTGACCTTCAGGCACGTGACGATCCAATTGCACAGCCACATCAGCAGCACGATAAAGAATAAAGTCCACAGAAACCATAGCCCGCTATCAGGATGTACTACTTTCGCTAAAAACAGCGTCGGGTCAAGATGTACGCAGCAACTAACCGCCACCCATGCTAAAAAAGGTATGATCAGCTGCCTGAAACGTTTCTGCACTGTCTGCCATTTTATATCTGGCTTGTAACTCACAAAGCCGCTCACACACATAAACAACGGCATATGAAAAGAATAGATATACCTAAAAACGGCATTATGGTCGAAGTCCAGGTCTGTACACTGGATGCAATGTCCTAACACGACAAGAAGAATGAGCACGCCTTTCAGGTTGTCGATGTAATGCAAACGATGAGTCATAATGATTCTGATTTTATATTAATTAGGAGTTAAGAAGTTAAAAAAGCTACTGCTCTGCTTCGCTCCGTTCAGAAGCGATAACTCCTTTAACTTCTGATTCGCATTTATAAGTTTGTTCTTTTCCTGACAATCATACAGAAATAACTTAAAGACTCAAAGTTTTATCCATTTATCGGAAACAGGGTCTTCTATCGGTGAATTCATCCACCTTTCAGGCGCTACCACCACCTTCTGCGGATTGCGGTTCAGCCACGCTCCCCACCACGAGAAAGAAGAGTTGGCAATAATATTGTGCCGGCACAGGCTCATCAACTGCATATCCACATAACTTTCCGCGCCCTTGTTCCAGTCCACATATACCACCTTCTTGCCCGGCAATAAACCGGGCAGGTAGCTTTCACACCAAGCCATGTCGTTGGAAAAAACACAATACAACCGCGGATTTACCCGCTCTTCTATGTAGTGTATCGCCCGTTTATAATAGTCCGAATCACAAATTCCCCGAAAAAGCGGATGGTTTACGTAATCACCACGGCGTACGTGCAATGAAACACTTTCACTAGCCCGGAGCAGTGCTATTATTTCCTTGTTCTGCCCATCTGCCGGCTCCGGAAAGGAGAATGCTTCCCAAATTGTTTCCTTCACATCGCAAAAGTATTCCTCATGCTGCCAATAACCGTCATAGTAACAGTTTCCCTTACGTGTTAGAGCGGCTGCATCAAAGGAGAAGTCTTTCCGCTCCACGCACATGGTTTTGCGTTTGGGCAGAATGTATTTCCCTATTTGCCAGAACCGGTAATTCGGATATGGATATGCCACTTTTAAAATATCCTTCCACGAAGCGACGAGGGCTTTTTGTGCAAATATCCGGTCTATCTCAAAACCATTGTGCAGGGGATAGTTCCTGAAACAGGATGTATCTATCATCACCTGCTCATGAGGGAACTGCTCTCTCAATGAAAGGGACAAGGCATACTGGAACATCTGGTTTCCCAGGCCTCCAAGGATTTTTACGATTTTCATATAAATGTATTCTATCAGGGTTTAAGACCTTACAACCAGTTTACCTTTTCCCGCCAATACCGGGAAATAGCGATTGATAATGAAGATTATGGGAATCTCTACGATGATTGTCAGGACAAATAAGAGTAACGGATAATCATAACCGAAATGAATCAGAAAATATTTTATGGGTCTATATACCAAATGATGCGTGCATAAGAGTACCAATGAATTTCTTCCAATCCAATTGATAACAAGAATCTGGTTGACAAGTTTGCACACCAACAATATAAAAACCACTATCGCCATGCCGGATACGACTGTCAGATACGTATTACTGTAGTAGTTGACACTCATTGAAATCTTTACCGGGAAGAATATGTATATCAAGTAACAGATAACTGCTCCGAGTACTAAATAGAGACTTTTCGTTCCTTTTATCAAAAAGTTGGTTTCGCTGATAAGTATGCCAAAATAGAAAAACAGCGAGGCCACCATAGCCGTATCAAGCCACATGGGGATAAAAATCTTGTATGAAGCAAGTAAAAATCCCAGTATTGCCAGCGAAGAGATGAACGCACATTTCATCATATTTGTCCGAATGCATTTCCAGACAACGTATAGCAATGCTTCCACTTCAGCCAAGCATATTAGGAACCATAAAGGACCATTAAAAAGATTACGCTGTCGGAACACGTCGATGATAGAAAAATCTTGTTTTCCACCCAACACGTTCGGTATAACCCGGTCTATCACATAAAACATGGCATAGCTAATCAAATAGTAAGCAAGGAAAGGAATGACAATTGTTGTACACAACTTATTCCAATACCCCCCCCCTCAAAAAAAAATTAACTTTCTTTAAGAAAAACAATCCTGAAAGAAGAAAGAATATAGGCACTTTGGCCGCATAAAGCCCGGGGATGTATTCAGGCACGCCCACATGAATCATTACTACAAGCAAAATGCAGATGCCTTTTGCCAAGTCGATGAATTCTATTCTACCTTTGGATTCGATGGTTCGTTCTCTGTTACTCATGATACTTGGTATTTGATTTCGATTCCACAAGACTTTGATAGATTTTAAAATGTCGGCGGTAGAAACATTCCGGAGAATAGGATTCAAGATATTTTTGATGTACATTAGCCGCCAATTTTTCTTTTTCACGTCGAGCGGTGATCAATGCATCACGCAAACTGTTTGTATTGTCAAGTTCAAAGGTTACTATTTCCTGTTCAGAGAAGATTTCCCGGAATACGGGAATGTCGGAACAGACAATAGCTTTTTGCATCGAGGCAGCCTCCAGCATCGCCAACGGGAAGCCTTCACTATAACTGGGCATCACAAATATGTCGGCAAGCTGCAAGAATCGGAAGCCTGCCGGCTTTCTACCGACAAACAATACTCTGTCTGCCACTCCTAACGTTTGAGCCAATTCTTGCAAAGGCTGACGCTCTTTTCCATCCCCCACAATGCAATATTTGAAATCTGGCAAAAACGGAAGTGCCTGTATAATTTGGTGCAGTCCTTTCCTGTGGTTCAGACCACTTACAGAACATAACAGAATGCTATTCCTTTTAAACTCCAATATGTTTCTTTCATCATCCTCTTTAGGTTTCAGGCTCAGGTCGCAGAGGCGAGAGTTGTAGGCATACGTCAACTTCTTAGCAGGCAGATAATGAGAATAATAATCCATCATGTGTTTGCTCAGCAAGATGATTTTATCATCGCGGACGGTAGATGCCAAGACAAGTCTTGCCGTGATTTTAGATTGCCATTTCCCGTACTTAAAAGCGTGGTCGCTGAACATGTAGCTGTGTATGGTGGTGACAACCGGCGTTTTACAACCCAACGGCTTCCGTAACAGCATAAAAATATCAGGACGCAACCCATGGCAATGTATCATGTCAAATCCACCACTAAAGGGAAATCTTGATTTCATATTGATTCTATGCGTAGCACAGGGGAAATCAAGGTCTGTTTTGTCGTCAAAATAGAAAACCTCCACACTGTGGCCGTTCCGAATCATCAGCTGAACTAAATCATAGGCAACGATAATTGGTCCCGAATTTGCCAAAGAAGATAAAATGTATGCGATTCTCATGATTGAATTTTAATTGTTTAAGCTACCTTTTCTATCACCTGCGTTGTCAAATAGCCAAGTCATATTATAGTCTTGCGTAAATGTATAGACTGCCGGTTGTGCAATACGCCAATAATCCGATAATATGATTTGTTTTCGGTGAGTAAACAAGTCGAAGCTACATATCAGCACAGCGCATATCACCATTAATCCGTTCAATTTGACTGAAAATTTCGAGCCAATGTTTTCCAATGAGAGATATATAAACAGCGAACAGGTGGTAAGACATACGGTAGTTCTCTGCGCCAAGGCAAATGCCGAATAAGTAGATGCAAATAATACTAAGTATGAAAAGAACAGGCGCAGCCATTTATCCTTACTGTCATAATTCACGTAAAACGCATATAACAAAGGTAATAACAACAATCTCTGTCCCCAGTGATATACAAGAGCCTTTATTCCTAAAGTCATTCCCAGCTGTCTGCCCCAAACTCCATCACCTAAATACCCACCTCCTCTAATCTCATTTTTTACAAAATAAGCCTCTACATAAGATTGAATGGGTAGAGACACAATAAAGACAACGAGTAGTATGGCAATGAGATATTTCTTGTGAATGTTCAGATGAAGAAAGGCAAAGGTCAGCAACGAATAATAGAATAAGGCAAAATGAATCCATGAGGCAAGCAAGAGTACCACTATACACGGTATCAATTTATTCCTGTCAATATAAAGATGGAAGCCATATAACATGATTACAACTCCAAAGCCAAATCTGACTCCACCAACCATCAATACAAAAGGAAAGACTAAAATATAGCAGATGTATCTGTAAAATATTTCTTTATCGCTATAAGCATTCTCGCTGTGATCTATCTTGTAAAAAAAGATAGCATTCAAAAAGTTAAAAGCGATGAGTGTCTGTAGGAATCGCATAAAAGCGAAAGGAATACCCGATTGGGAAAAGCCCCATTCTATAGTCTGCATAATAAAGTCATCGCCACTCAGATAACGGTTGGCAAATTGGTCCCAACTTAGATTCTGGTATCTATAATAACTGAAACCATATGATGCCAAATCGCTGATAGGAGCCAACATATAAGCCATAAGTGCCATGAAAACTGCAAATACGATGTAGGCATTACGCTCATTTCTGCGCATTCCGTAAATGATAAACCATAATGAAACAAACGGCGAAACTAAGAAAGTCGATACAAGGCCAAATAGGTAAGCGTTTTTACTTAGTCCGTTCCTTGCTATAGAATTTATAAAATTATTCATGTGAATAAACTTTCAATCCTTTTTCTTATGATATTATAAGGCATTGTAATAGCTATTGAAAGAATATAGCTACAGATTACAACAAAGAGAAATATTAGTATAGGATACTGGAATGAGTGCGTTAATCCACTCCAGTAATAAATCGAAATAAAGGTGTGTATGAGCCACATGGATGTAGCCTCTTTCCCTAAAGTGGTAAGTAGATTATACACCCCCCTGATTTTACAATATTTGTTAATATAATACAGCATATCACAAACACAGCACTAATAAATGGATCGATTATTCCGCTGGGAAAGTAAAACTTATACAACAGCATAACCATAAGGACGGTTATAGACAAGAATACAGCAAAGTGTGATTGAGATATACTTTTCGCCCAAGCCAATATGCCATATTTGGCGAGGATAGCACCCAAAAAGAACGGCAAACAAAGAATGAATACCTGTTCTAAGATTACAAATAGATGAAAGTCATGAAAATAAATTAAATATTTTGTCAAAAAATACAGCAGCAATGATATAGTCAGGCAGATTACCGATTTCTTGTTGATTCCTTTCAAGAGGAAGGGGGATAGTGCGGCAATAATCAGATAAGGACGCAAAAACCACCATTCATAGTTACCGGAATAACCTAACAGCATTCTCACGCACTCCATGAAACTGAAATGCCATTGTAAATCAGGATAGAAGAGAGAAATGGGGTAGAATATAGTTCCCACCAATATGACTTTAGCCATAAGCAAGGAGATTCTTTTGAGGTTTTTCATACCCACACCTTTTTCAACTTTCCTTCTATAAACAATAAACAGTCCATATCCGCTTAGCAATATATATATATGCACACAAATACTGCAAAATCGTGACAGACAAAAGGATAATGGTCTGCCCATAAAAACAAAGTCGTCCATCTGTTGGTAAGCCGGCAAATTAACAGCCCGTGAACCAAATACATGCAGACATATCATAATGAGAATGGCCAAACCTTTTAGATAAGTACTGTCGTCTTTGGATATATATTTGTATTGATACAGGGTGAAGTTCATAATCTTTAATGATTTTTCCATTTGTGTTTTATGACAGAAATATAATGATGAATGTGATGGAAGACAGACTTTCCAAGGAAAAAAGAAATGAATATCTTAATCCGCCTGTTTTTGGGTAAACTCATAATAACACCAGCATTTAGCAAGTCACTATATTCAGCCCTGATTTCGTTTGCGTCCTTAAACCCCGATTCTATCAGCCAACATGCTACATCCGCTCTCAGCGTGTTGAGACATTCAGGATATTTCCCGTTCAGGTACGACCTCACATTCTCAACTACCGTCAGTTGGTCATGCAATGTTTTCTCATTTTTCGCAAAAGAGATAGAGGTCTGGTTAGGGTTTTGCGCATAGTGATATAGTGCTTGGTTTATATAACTGATTTTTATGGGGTGTAGCAATAATTGGGTGATTACACAGAAATCCTCCCTATAAGACAGGTTCTCCGGAAATCGGATGTCGTATTCAGTGTAACATGACCTCCGGATCAGCTTATTCCAACAATTGGCATGCAACCCCCTGAATATGTCATGCAGTACGGTTTCCGCATCAAGTGCGGTAGGCTTCTGCACCTCGTGATACTGATTGTCATGCCGGTTTACATAATAATCGCAGATAACCATATCTGCATGTTCACTCTTTGCTTTCTTGTAAAGCTCTTCCAGCATTTTAGGCTCCACCCAATCATCGGGATCTATATGTATGGTATATTCCCCTTGTGCAAAGTCTATTCCCAACTGGCGCGCTATGCTTACTCCTTCGTTTTTTTTGTGAATTACTTTAATCCGACTGTCTCGTGTGGCATATTCATCGCATATCACTCCGCTACGGTCCGTACTGCCATCATCTATCAGGATCAATTCAAAATCATTGAATGTTTGAGCCAAAATACTGTCGATACATTTCGACAAGAGTCGTTCCATATTATATATGGGACTAATCACGCTTATGGATGGAATCATTGGATGACGGCTACTATAGATTCACTATATTTGTTGTCAGAACATTCTTTCTCCGGCATATTGCTGATTTCATTTACAGCTTTTCCCGGTACAGAGCATTTTTTCTTTGCCCTCATTCTGAACCATGAGTATTCTATATCAATGTGTCCTATGTCTATTGCCTGATAACCCCGTCGGGATAGGTCATAACATAACACTGTTGCCGTCATGCCCAATGCTGAGAGTATCAAGCAGTCTTTTGGTATAATTTTAGTTGCAGTTTCAAATATCTCGTCATATTTTGAAAATGCGTTTTGGGAGGGGCATATTATTCTCCGTATCGATTTCGCATTGTCAAACAGGTCATTCCCGATTCCCAAGCAGCTGTATCTGCCTTCGATTATAAAGACAGGCCTTCCTTCCCAGATCTTTTTCAGTTGTCCGACCACATGACCGACCTTGCTTTTGTCTTTCATGTCCATATAGAACCGGGTAAAATTTGTATCATAGTATGTCTTTTCCTGATTGGTGGTCTTCAAAATAAAATCCCTGTATGAACCACAGAAGGGAAACCAGAAATTTTTCGCATCATTTGTCATCTGCTTTGTGCTGACAAATGCGTAGGGAAGACACACGATATGGTTAGACAAGTTTGAATTAAGGACTTCCTTTAACCTTTCCCCCAGTTTTTTATCGGGACATTGGAAACCGTTTCCACTTTGGTTCATCACCATATACTCGCCATCGCCGAATCTGGATACAGAAACCTGATTTGCCAATATGTATCGGATTGTTTCGTTTGTATCTCTTACTTGAATGGCCGACTCTTTGATAAATCTTTTATACTCGCCATAATCAAACATACGTTTCAAGGGGTAATAGACTAATCTTATTATATCTCTGCACTTTGACATTTCCGTATATAAGTCTTTAATGTTTATTTCCAATCAAATTCCTGTTTAAGAACTCAATGCTTTCCTTTCTCTGTTGCGCCCATATTTTATTCACGCTATTCCAGTCGATTTCCCCTGACTTTATCTTGGAAACATCGCGGCTTGCTATTACTCTCTCCATCAATCCGAATTTTAAAAGTAAAGAATAAAATCTTGAGGCACCGCGGTTTTCGTTTACGATAGAATAAAAGTCATGGTTGAAAATGATAGAAAACACTGTGCCATGGAAGGAATCTGTCACCACAAATGCAGCATCGCGGAAAGATGCAATCCACTCTTCGACCGATAAAACGCAGCTTTTATCTGTATGAAACCATTTTATAGGAAGCCGTTCTTTTGAAGCAATCGCTTCAATTACCTTCCGCTTTTCGTCATTCATATCAAGGACGTAAGCAGCCAGATATTTGGATGTTGCAGGAACTACCCCCTCGCAGATTGAACTGTATTTGTCGCAAGTCAGAAGCAATGTGGGATCTAACACCTCAATGGCATTGCAACCTAAATGTTTTTTGCACAAAGCGATACCGGATGCTTCTCTTACGGATATGCCATCGAATAGCTTTATCAGCTCCCTACATTTTTTTGTCTGGCTTTTTGAATACTCCCAACAATCCACACCGAAAGATGCTGCATAAGCTACACGATGAATTTTATCATCCGTGCAAAAACTAAGAAACATATTGATAATCAATTCATTATACATTGGTCTCCATACTTGGTCACTGCCTACTACAATAGCATCCAGTTTATGCTTGCCCACAATATCTTTGGGCATATAGACATACCTTTCATGGGTCGACTCAATCATATCGTGAACGAAACGCTGTGTTTCCTTGTGTTTCCTTTTTGCTACAAAGGGGAGTTCCGGGAAATGGCTGTTTCTGCCCAGTAGTTTAGCTATTATGATTTTAGTCGTGATTAATGGCCAATAACGATATAAAAAATGTTTGTTTAAGGAACGAATCGTAATAGGCTCATGCCCCAATGACTTAATGGTTTGCTGCAACGCATAGTTCTGCAATATACCACCGTAATTGTCCACTAACGGCAATGTCAATATCCCAATCTTCATATTATCTTCCTAATAGTTTCTTGATGATTTTCTTTCCTTTAGTTCCAAAGAAGGCTCCTATTGCCCGCATAACTACCGAATAGATTCTGCCTCTAAGACTTCTCTTTGTAAGCTCCTCTATTACGCATTTGAAGTCAATAGCATACCATAAGTTGAAAAATCTTTCTCTGTTCTTCGGGATGTCACAAGCTCTGACCAATGACGGATTCCGTTGGCAGAGGGCTTCATAAGAAGTCGATCGGTTGTCCACATTAAGTGTGGCATACACCGCTTTACCTTTCTCCGTATTAACGCTTATGGCACTTATCCCTTTGTCGTCATCATAATCGGGCATCAAGGAGGATATACCCCAGTAATCTCCCAAAGTAATGTCACTACCGCTTTTCCCCTTATTTGCCGGACAAGCATAGCAACTCGGACGTAAATACAAATTCGCCAAGAAGCCCCGCATGAACAAATTTTCATTTAGAGACTCAGAGAGCGAAACTGTATTTTTGTTTCCACTCTCGTCGGTCGTGGAAAGGGTGAGAGAGAAACTGTATTTTTGCCATCCCAAGCGTTTGTCTCTGAACGAAATACCCTCAACAAGGGCATTCCGTTCGGAGAGAAGCAGCTTAAGGTGAGACGAAACCGTATTTTTATCGCACGTCAGTGCGATTACCTGTTTCAAGTATTTTCTCCAAACGCCCGGACTAGGCACACCGTGGCAGATGAAATCCACCAAAAGCAGATTTTCATACTCTTTCTTTAAGTATCTTTTTAGAGCCACTATTTGACAAGGAGTACCGGAGAAGAGCACCTTTCTATTTTGCTTCAAGAATTGTTCCGCCTGCTTGAACGTATCACCTGTTTTACTCTGCACATACTTGGAACCACGAAATACTGACACACCGTCAATCGTTTCCGTATAATCATGCTTCACCTCCCAATTCTCATCAAAACGGGCACCGAATACTACACCTCCTTGTTTAATTGTTTGTTCTGCCAAGATAGAAAATACGCCACCGGAAGAGCTGTGCATGCGTATTTCTCATCGGTATTCTTGGCGGCATAAACTTGCAAAGGTATACGGGCATCTGCCTGATTAATAACCGGACACACATTTTCACATAATCCGCAATCAATACAGATTGCTTCATCCACCTCAGGATAGAGAAAACCTTCCTCATCCTCACACATCGCTATGCACTGCTTAGGACAACGCTGTACACATGCGTTACATCCACAGCATTGCGATTTATCTTTTATTTCTATCATTTGTGTCAAATCACTGATAGGAAGTTTTTACCCTAATTGAATATTCAATCCTAACTTATTCAACAGTCTGTTAATTGGCATTGCAAACAAATCTCTCTCACCGGCATTCATTGAGCATCTCCAAAAAAGAGGCAGGTAAATAGCAGAGAAAAGCAATATGCCTATTGCCAAAGTGAATATATTGTATTGTATATCAATATAGATATTAATTAACATACATACTATCCCGACTATTATAGGCACAACAGACATTCCTGCTATCTCTTTCCAAAATTTGGGAATGTCAAGATGAATTTTCTTGTGGTAATAGATGTTCATCGCCACTATTTGACCGGCGGTCAAGGCCAATGCCGTACCAATGGCACAGCCTATCCCGCCATATTCTTTAGCCAAAGGAATGGATATGCCCAAACTGGCAATGGCTATTATTACATATAGTAACGAACGAAATCTCAATTGATTACGTGCTTGTAGAATGGAAATGCCCACATTCTGTATCAAAGGAACAGTAAGTGGAACGAAAAACAATAAGGTTATCCAATAAGCATCATCATAGTTTGTCCCCGCCCATAAATGGATAAAGGGTCTGCCAAATACAATAAAGCCGGACAGTATGAACGCCATGACAATATATTGAATACGTCCGATACGGATAAAAATGTCTGATATTGCTTTCTCATCATTTCCTTTCGTCACCATAGAAGTGATTCTTGGTAAAAAAACACCGGATATAGCCGTGCTGAAGCTCATGTAAATGCCTTGTAACTGTATCGCAATGGCATATACTGCCACAACCATGGCTCCTTTAAACATTCCCAATACAAACTGTCCGGTACTCCAATAAATACGGTCCATAATGGCATTGAGGAAAAGCCAGAACGAATAGATGCTGACTTCTTTCAAAAATCCCCATTTAAATCGGACAAACTTTACATGTATGCAAAGTCTATATTTGCAATACCATGCATTGATGATGAGTGTAACCATATTGAACAGGGTAATCAGCACTACCATTGCTACTGCTTTGTAGCCTAATTCAAGTAATACCACCATTATCACAGTGTTCAAGACAATCCGTGTAATATTGATTGCTTTAGGAAAGACAAACTTTTCATAGGCATTGATAACAGCTCCCCATATACTCATAGGGAAGGTGAAAGCAATATTAAATACCATGAGCAGCATCATGACCCGTACCTTTCCCAATTCTTCGGGCGACATGGTATCGCCAAACAGAGTATCTATGTGAAGATATAATCCGAATCCTGCCCCTAAAGCAACCAAGCCGATGGCACAATACAAGACAAGGAACATCCCGAACATCTCATACTGCTCTTTCGTTTTTGCTTCCGCACGGAATTTGGCGGTATATCTCACAATGGCATTGCCAAAGCCTAAATCGAGTACTGTCAGGTAGGCCACCACCGATGCGACCAACGAATACAATCCGTATTCATTTTGTCCCATCATACGCAGCATATAGGGAGTGTACAATAACCCTATTATATTATTTAATCCTATGGATATATAGGATAAGGCAGCTCCCGCCTTCAATTGGTTAACAGCCATGGCATTGATTGTATCTACTATTTTGTTCTAATCGGCATCGGATTGGGTAGCAAATCTTTTTGGGCAATAAACCAAGGAATAAGTTTCAGACACAGAGGGATACAAGCCCAACAGATTAATATTGTGAATATAGGTAAAATCCCCCCCCCCAGAAATATTAAATCTGATTAATATATATTTCAGAGGGAGATAAACCAAATGATGTGTACAAAGCGGGATAATAGAATATCTGCCAAAGTAACTGACAAAGGGTATGTGTTTGATGGTTTTGCATAAAAACAAGACGGCCATTACATCGGATAAAGATAGTATGATACCTAAAATCCAATTGCCGATTATACTATTCGTGCTAAAATGAATATATGGGTCATCAAACCATCGGGCTATGCACAAAGCCACTCCATAAAACAATACTATCCATAGGGCATTGTATTTGTCATAAATGTTAGGGTAAAGCAAAGGCGTCTTTTTCAAAAGGTAGCCGCAATAGAAAAACGGCAAAGCACTCATGGCACTGTCTATATAGCAAGGAAGGAATAGATGATATGTACCCAGCAATACCCCGATTCCACCTATTCCGAAAACAAGGACTCCCCGTAGCCACTCGTTTTTTATCTTTAACGAAATGAAACAGAACATCAAATTAGCTCAAAACAAAGCAAGTAAGAACCAGATAGGTCCATTAAACAATTGACGTTGTGTGAATAAATCGGATATACCGGTTGCCTTGCTTTTAATAATATCGGGAGATAGCCAGCCTATCAAATAAAAAATGCTATAACTGGCCAAATAGAAAAACAGGAATGGTATCAGTATTTTATTGGCTTTCTTTACCAGCAAATTGAGAAATCCTCCATAATCTTTGAAAAACAAGCCTGACAAAATAAAGTAAAGAGGCATACGCATTCCCCGCAGCCCCGGAAAATCAACATTCACATCTGTATGCATCATTATGACCAATAAAATACATACTCCTTTTGCCAAATCTATAAACTCTATTCTTTTTTTAGTTTCCATCCGATTAAATAGTAAGTTTTATTTTTCATCTTTATTTTCAGAACTTCTTGCCAAACACGATGGAACAGAACGTGTTGAGCAGAATCTTGAAGTCGAACAGCCACGAACGGTGTCCTAAATAGTAAAGGTCGTACTCCAGACGACGCAACATCTTTTCCATTGTGTCCGTATAGCCGTTGTACAGCGTGGCATATGAGGTTACACCCGGACGGATCTGGTAAAGATAAGTGTATCGCGCATCATGCTCAAGTATTTGGTCGATATAGAACTTGCGTTCGGGACGTGGCCCTATGAATGCCATATCGCCACGCAGTACGTTGTAGAGCTGGGGCAGCTCGTCCAAATGGTGTGCACGGATGAAACGGCCTGTCTTTGTCAAACGGGGATCGTTGTCACCCCCGCTATGGCTAAGCTGCGGTCCAAACTTTTCGGCATCCAGACACATGGAACGGAACTTATAGATATAAAACGGGCGGCCAAACCTACCGATACGTTCTTGCTTGAAAATAGCACTTCCTCCATCTTCCCGGCGAATGGCAATATAACAAATCAAGAATAACGGAGAAAAAACAACCAATGCAATCAATGACAATATGAAATCTCCGATGCGTTTGACATTGCGCGCAAATGCGGACATCCCGTCAGGAATGAAACTGTCTTTGGGTACGTATTTGCTTACATGTGTAGTTACTATTATTTCATCATTGTTGCTAATACCATCTTTCAGCTTGTTTACCCATTTTGTATATGCGTCTGTATTTATGGCATCAGGCATCCGCAGACTTATATAAGTGTCCGTCTGTGAAGCAACTTCGATGGCATTCTGCAACAACGGTATGACCGATTCATTGGAAGTAATTGTACACGGCATTTGAAGACTTTTGGAATATCCCCGTATACTGTTATAACCATTGCTCTTGCCAAATAACCGTAAGCCATACGCCGAATAACCATATGCATACCACATACCTGTCATCTCTCCACGGTACAAGTGAATTTGGTATCCATTATTACTATACTCATTGGTTAGAATGCTATTGGTTTCCATAAATATAAAAAAACTCTATTATTTCTTGTGTGACGAGTACCATTGCTGTTCTATTGGTATTCTTATTTTGAGGAATGTACTCACAAAAAACGCCTCAATTTATCCGACAAATTTTCCTGTATTTTTTTTGTAATTGCTTCTTTCCAAATTGAATGGCAATGGGTATCGCTACCAGCCAAGTCATAGAAACTGTTTCTCAGCAACCATTCGGCTTTCTTCCTTATCCCAATACCATATGCGCCGACTAACGAAAAAAGGTTGAGTTGAAGTCTTACATTCAATCCTTTCAATTGCCTGTAATCGTTTTCATCCATATATACATACCGTTCGGGATGTGCCAGTACGGGAATATAGCCTTTTGTCTTGATGCGGAGCAGGATGTTGTTCAATCCCATCGGAGGATTGAAATAAGAGGTTTCCACTAATAAATGTTTTCCGTCCTTGCCCAAAGGCAGTACATCGTTCTTCGCCAGACGTTCTTCAAACAGATTGTCAAGCATATTCTCGGTGGCAAGATAAAGCATAATGCTTCCCCGATAGGTAGCCTTTAATTCCATGAATCTTTCTTTCAACTCTTTTGTCGTGTTCGGCATATCCTCCATGACGTGTGGTGTTAGCCAAACCTCTTTGATTCCCAACTGCTCATAAAAGGAGAGGAGTTGCAGGGATTCGTCTATCGTCTGCACACCGTCATCCACATCGGGAAGCAGGTGACAGTGCCAATCAGTAAAGCCTTGAAAGATTCCACTATCCTTCAGACTGATGCGCTTATTAAAAGACCACACGAAGACAAAGAAGAATTAAGAATGAATGATGAAGAATGGATTTTCAGTATTCTTCCTTGGTATATCCGGCATAACCGTAATGGTAACCATACTTGTAACCATACTTATATCCGTAACGTCCGTTACCGCCGTCCGTACCGTTTAGGACAACCGACATATTACTGTATTTCTTGTCTGTATAGAACCTTTCTATCTCTGGCAACATGCCCCGGTCGAGCAATCCTGCACGGATAATAAACAGAGTGATGTCTGCCAGTTTATTGATGATGGCGGCATCGGCCACGATTTCCACTGGAGGGCAATCGATGAAGATGTAGTCATATTCCTTACGCAGGTCGTTTATCAGTTGCTCCAACCGTTCTGTGAACAGCAGTTCGGTAGGGTTGGGTGGTATCATGCCTACGGGGATGATGTCCAGCTTGGCATCGTCCGCAGGTTTGCGGACGATTTCCTGCCAGGTCTTTGTTTCTCCGATAAGGTAATTGGAGATGCCTTCTTTCGGTCTGCCCACATACCCGCTGAGCGAACCTTTACGCAAATCAAGGTCGATGGCAATCACTCGCTTGCCCTTGATAGTGAGGCTGGTGGCGAGGTTGAACGTGATAAAGGTCTTGCCACTACCCGGATTGGCCGAGGTGAGCATGATGACATTCGACTCCCGTTCCTTGCCTACGACAAACTCCAGATTGGTGCGTACCACACGAAACGCCTCGTTGATGACATTGCGGCTCTTTTCTTTAACCACGATTGCGCATATCTCCTCTTTTGTCTTCGCTTTGCGGCTGTACCATTTGCTCTTCTGGAAGGCAAGCGGTATCTCTCCCACGAAGGGAGCAGTCATATTTTCCAGATCCTTACGGCCACGGACAACGGTGTTCATGTTCTCGCGGATGAAGATGATGACTATCGGGACAAGCAGTCCGAGGGCGAACGCCACGAGCAGGATATTTTTCTTTATCGGTGCAGTGGGTATCATGCTTCCGCCCGGCATGGTGATGATGCGGGTATTGTAGGCGGTGAACGCCTGTGAGAGCTCGTTCTCCTCACGTTTCTGCAACAGGTAAAGATAAAGTGACTCCTTCACCTTCTGCTGCCGTTCTACCGATAGCAGGTACTTGGCCTGCTGCGGGTTGGAGGCAATCTGCGAGGTTGCCTGCCCGCTGTAGCCCCGCTGGCTCTTTATCTGGGCATTTAGGGTAACCAGCAGGTTGTCGATGGAGGTGAGCAACGCGCTCCGCATGGCGGAGAGGGAAGCGTCCATCTCCACCACTAACGGGTTCTTCTCGCTACTGTGCGACACGAGGCTGTTGCGCTCCAACAGTTTGCTGTTGTACTCGCTAATCTGTGTGGCGATGCCCGGATTGTCTATGCCGGAATTGGCGGGAAGCAACTGAGAACTGTTACTCTTGTTCGTCAAATAGTTACGTATATAGCGTGCCATGTAGACCTGGTTGTCCAGTTCCTTGATGGCTGCTTTCGCCTCGCTTGCCTGCGCCATGTACATGTTGGCGGCGGCCTGTACGTCGGGCAGCAGATGCTCGCTCTTGTAGGAGGAGATGTCATCGTCCACGTTGCCCAATTCGCCCTCGATCACACCGAGACGGCCGTCGATGAACTTCGAGGTACTAATGGCTATCTGGTTCTTGTCCCTCACCCAGTTCTCGTTGTAGACAGCTATCAGGGTGTTCAGCACGTCCTCCGCACGTTGGGTGGAGACATCCTTGAATGACAAGGTGATGATGTTGGATTTCTCGTCGATCTGCGACACGACCAAGTCGGCACTGTAAGTGGAGGTGGCTTCTCCGAATGGCAGGCGTGACACATATAACAAGGTCTCCGTATCGTCCGTATAATAAGGGGTCGAAATGACGACGATTTTCCCGATCCCACTTGGTATGGTATCGCCCAGATTCCCTTTCAATTCCATCTCACCGACGCTCTCGCCATTCCGCTCAATGTCGGATAAAGTGACCTTGCCACCTTTCGACAGTTGCAAGGTGAACGTAGCGGATTCGTCCTCAGGCAGGTCGCTGATGCTGACGCTGATGGGGAGCTGCCGTCCGTAGACCGTCTGGCGGTGGAAGCGTCCGGATACTTTATAATCCATGTCCAAATGCAGGCGTGAGACCACTTCCCGCATCAGGTCGGGTGACTGCAACGTGCCCATCTCGTTGTTCACATTGGTATTACTTGTGAACAGGCCGAAATCGGAGAACGTCTCCATATCGGTGGAGGCGGACTTCCCTTTGGAATCGTCCTTGATGAGGATGGAGGCGGAACGGGTGTATACCGGCGGTGTAGTGAGCAGGTACCAGACAGCAATGCCGAGACAGACGGCTAATGAGACCACAAACCAATGCCATTTTCCGAGGCAGAGGTAAAATAAATCCTGTATTCGGATGAAGTCCTGCGGACTTTGTACGGGTGTATTTCTTTGTTGGGTTACCATTTCTTGAATGAGGAACTAACAATAATGATGATTTTATTATTTGAATATCAATACGCTGATGGTAGTCAGCAGGGATGCCAAGGAAATCCAGAATGAGGTGCTGCGTACGTTATTGCCGTTAACCGTGGACTGGCGTGCCTTGGTGTCGTTAGGTTCGACATACACCACGTCATTCTGTTGCAGGTAATAGACCGGCGAGGAATAGAGGTGGTCGGCGGAACAAAGGTTAATGCCATAGACACGCTGCTTGCCGTTCTCGTTACGCAACACCAGGACTTTCTCGCGTTTACCATATATGGTCAGGTCACCGGCCTGGCTCAAGGCGTCGAGGATGGTGAGGTGATCCTTGTCGATATTGTAACGTCCGGGACGGTTCACCTCACCCATGACATTCACGCTCAGGTTCATGAACTCAACCGTGACTACGGGATCCTTGATGAGGTCGTGCGATTGTAACTCCTTTTTTATATAGACCGCGACTTCCTCACGGGTCATATCTTGCACGTGGAGTTTCCCCAGCACGGGGAAGTCGATATCACCCTTGGAGTCCACCGTATAACCGGACAGTCCCCGGTTTGTCCCCAATGAACTGTCCTGTCCCACTTGCTGGCTGACGATCGGAAGGTTGAACAGGTTGGTCAGCCTCAAATCCTGGCTGTTGACCAAAATAGATAACTTGTCTTTCGGTTGGATCTTGATTTCCATCGGTACGGCAAGCATTAACTCGCTCTCACCGGGACGCAGATCCTGGAAGTAAGAGATTTCCTTGGATGTGGAGCATGCGACTAAGGCAAAGACAGATGCTGCCACAATAATGATTTTGTAAAACTTCATTGTAATTCTTAAAAACTATAGTTTCTTGTTGATTCGATTTATTTTCCGGGTCAACCATATATTCACAGCTATCCAGCATGTTGCCGTAGCTCAGAACTGGCACATACCAGGCAGTAACGCCACGGAAAAGAACACGACCGACTTGAAGGCGATACCGCCCAGACGGGGAACGACTCCCTGGTGGATCTTGCGCTCGTCGGGCATGTCAAACAGGTTCCTGCAGAAGGAAATCAAAAGGATCAGGGGAATAAGCACCCCTGCGGAAAGCGCGCACACGATAAATACCAGAATTGAATTGACTGTCCAGAATAAAGAAGGAGCGGAAAGATTGGAAATGAAAGCCATAGGCAGTTCTGTCAGATAAGTTGTATATACTCAGGATCGACCTCCACCCCCACAGCAAGAAATCCTTTCAGTTCGACGAGCAGGCGTTTGACCTTGGACCCCCGTGTCGTGAGCAGGCTTCCCTCGTATTCGTTAAGCGGTCCGCCCACGATGCGGATCCTACGTCCGTACATGGCAGGGGTTATCTCTTCCGGCAGGTAATATTTGGGGGATTCGGTGGCATTCACGGCACGGATGAAACGTTCCATGTCCGCGTCGACAACGACCATCGGCTCCCGCCAAGTGTTGCGTAACCAACGGAACTGAAGGGTCGGGGTCTTTTTCACAACAGCGTCAAGGTTCTTCCGTGTCTCATGCACGAAGAGCAGGTCTTGTATGAACGGTACCTCCTCACGGACACGCACACCCTTACGGGTGACCAAGTGCCATTTCATAGGGACAAAGACTTCCATCTTCTTCCCATCAAGCAGTTTATAGGCGGGCAGTTTTGCGTTCGTCCTTTTCAGGTCGCGCATCACGAACCACCGTACCTCTTCCTCATTCTCTTGGAATGCCATTATTTCGCTTCAGGACAATATTATCAATCCTGCACGATTGTAAATTTCTCTACCAATCAAGCAGTTACAAATATAGTTCGTAAAAGTTCGGGATTTCTTCCCGTTCTTGTTCCATTGTTTCGTTCTCATCAGAAACTGACGTCTGTCCGCCCTTACATCGGGCAGACTTTCAGGCGAGTTTGCGCCTGTTCTTGTTGCACTTCTCTCCGTAAGAGATGAATAACATGACATCTATGAACAAAACAGCCTGATAATAAAGACTTTGATTTCTCATCAAATCCTATCTGCTCAACAAATCGTTTTGCAGCTTCAGGAATCATACCATTCCGTATTATCTTTTTTGCTCATTTTTGTAGTCGTTTTCAATATTTTATGTAATTTTGCACCATGTTATTCATCTCTTACGGAGAGACCATAATTCTTGCTCAACATTAATTATCATCCTTGAACATTCCCGCTCCATGACTATTCCCTGAACAAGTATTCCTTGTTTAGAAAGTTCCTTTTTTGCACTTCTCTTTTCAAGAGATGGGTTACCTTGTAATTATTAATCTAATTATTTAAATATCAAGCGATTTTTATACTGTTCTGCTTTATACAATCTGCTTTTGCTCAACAAATGCCTCTTTTCACTTAACCGTTTTTTGGGGTATGGAACATATTTTTTATCATTAATGGTGTGTTTTTCTATATTTTATGTAATTTTGCATCAAGAAATTCATCTCTTGAAAAGAGAGCGTCCATTCGCTCAACATGCTACTCCCTGCATAAGGACTTTAGAATCAGACTATTCGCTTTATCTATAGTGGTTGTGTCCAATGAGGCCAGATAGATCCTTGTAGTGTTTTCCGAATCATGTCCCATACCTTCGCTGATTACAGAGATCGGAATATTCTTACTCCGGGCTGCGCTGGCCCAGGAATGGCGCGCGACGTAATGGGTCAGGGGAACGGACAAGCCCAACTCTTTCCCAATGGCCTTCAAATATCTGTTGATACGATGGGAGGCATTGATATATTGCTTCCTCTCATCCATACCCGGCCTGACGATGATGGGAAGAAGGTACGGGGACTCGGAAACATTGTAACGGCTCACGATCTCCTGCATGCACGGCTCCCATTTTACAAAAAGTTGTTGACCGGTTTTCTTCCGCCGGTACGTGAGGATACCGTTAGCAAGATCCTTCTTCCTTAAGAATGCCATATCGACCATGGACATCCCCCTCGTATAAAAACTGAAAAGCAGCATGTCCCTCGCAAATCTTTTGGCCGGATGCAGTGACAGGTCCAACGTCCTGAGCTGTTTTATCACACGCAGGGGGACGGCCCGCTTCGTTGTCCTCTCGACTCCCGTATAGACATGTTTGAAGGGGAAGCGCTGGGTGACGAGTCCCTTCTCCACGGCACGGTTGTAGGTGGCACGCAAAATACGCATGTAAAAGGATATCGTGTTCATGGAGATTTCTTTAGACCTCAGCCATGCCTCGTATGCGGTCATCAGGTCGGAATCCATATCTCCTAATGCTACGTCCTTTCCATCCATGAACCGTATGAAACTGTTGAGCGTGGACGTATAGGTCTCAACGGTACGTACCTTTCCCATACGTCTCAGGCCGTTTATGACCTCCCGCATAAAAACGAGAAAGAAAAGCCCGCGATGCTCTCCGTGAAAAGCGGAGGTTACGTCATCAGCGGTGAAAGTGCCTCCCTTCCGTCTCAGGACCGTGATAACATTCTCCAGCCGGTCGGTATCCTCCGCTATTCTTTTATCCAATAGCAATAGATATTGTCGCCTGTCCTCATCGGATGGCGTGATGACAATCCGGGAATGCCGCTTGCTCCACTCGGCTGGAAACAACTTGTAGGAAGTGTTGATCTGCCTTGCCACACGTCCGTGAATCACTTGATAATAAACCGTACCCTCTCTGCCGTCCACGGAGGAGGGTCTAAACTTGACTTTTACTGTAGCCATAAACTCTCTGATTTAAAATTTTACAGGATGCAAAATTATCAGATACAATCACTTGCCTGTTTACGCAAAATATTGTATTTCAGAGAATAAGAATCTTGTAATGACTAAATATAAAAAAAGGAGAATGTAATGCCGCTTTTTGCTGGAAGGAAAATGCTTTACTCATTGGATAGGGGGAGGCGTGGAATCAGCCCTCCTTCGTCCATAGCTGGTTTTGAGATGTTTATGCGGCAGGAAACACTTGCTTTTATCGCTGGCTAAATGTATATTTGCAGCGTTAAAATCGTTCTTTGATTAATGCAAAAGAAAACAGAATATAGTAATTCGCTCGTTTCTAAATCGTTACCTATAAATAGAATGATATATTATAAATAATTGTTTATCAGTTAGATATAGATTTTACTATGTTTCGCCGTGTGTGTGGTCAGGTTCTTCCTGATATTGCACAGGTCAGCGATTTCCTTCAAATAACTGTTCATGCGTTGATTGCATATGACAGGCAGGCAGAGGCTTTTTTTTCGGCATATGGGATGTTCCTCGTATTTTTTGAGGATGGCAAGCGGAACCGGCAGCAGGGGGATGTTGCAGACAGAAGATGCCCGGTGTCTGCGCTCCAGTTTTACACGTCCTTTTCTGATCCACCAGTCACCGTTGTTGTCCTGCACGAGGTTGTCTTTTGTCAGTGTGGACACATTGGCGAAGGCCAGCCCGGTGAAGGCGGCAAAGACAAAGATGTCGCGTACCAGTGCCAGCCGGGGGATGGTGAATTCTTTCTCCATGATACTTTTCAGTTCCGGATAGGTCAGGAATACGGGATCGGTTTCGTCCTGCGCCATCTTGTATCCGTAGAACGGGTCCTTGCGCATCCATTCTTTGGCCAGGGCCATGTTTGTAATACGCTTGAAGCATTTCATATAACGGACAATGGTGTTCCGGCAAAGGCCGGCTTCCGTTTTTAGGAAAAGGTCAAACGTGGCAATAAAATCGGAATTCAATTCATGGAACGTAATGTCTTCTTTTCCGTAAAAGTCAGGAATGGCCTTTTGCAGCTTTTTCATCACGTTGATGTAACGGTTGATGGTTACAGGCGCGTAATCTATGTTTACTGCCTTTTTCATTTTTTCTATTTCTTCGTTCATTGTACCGAGCAGGGTACGCATTTCCGTCTCTTTTCCGAATACCCGTTTCAGAAGAAGTTTGGGCGTGATCAGTGCAAGTTCGAGCATCAGTTCCTTGTGCTTCTGAAAAGCCAGAGCACTGAGTTCTGCGATGTAGGCGTTCAGTTCTTTGGCAGTCCTGTCCTTTCCCTTGCTGCATCCTTTGGCGGAATCCCATTGTTTTGGCAGAACGCTTCGCTGTATTCTGGCCTCTTCGTAATGCCCGTCAATGGTTATACGCATAAGAATGGGTGCCTCACCGTTTTTCAGAAGTTTTGTCTTCAGAATGAAGAACAGGATGTTCATTGTTCCTTGTTTCATACTCGTTTCCTTTTAGTTGTTGGACATGTTTTACTTTGTCAACTGGAAAGGGGTGGAAGGGACGTCTTTTCGGTGGTTTTTTTATTTGAAGGATATGAAAACCACCGAATTTTTCCGGGAAAACCATCGGAATAGGAAAAACGGAACTTCCTTTGGAAATTTATATTTCCGGGATACGGCGTTTTTTTCTTTTCGTCCGATCTCTTTTTCACCACATTCAAGCAGGTCTGCAAAAGTACTCTTTAGCGCCTGAAAGATGATTTTGTAAATAGTTGAAAATAAGTGAAGTATAAAGCTGGTGGTGGTTTTTTAAAAGGGGGTGTGAAAAACCACCGAATGGGACATTTTTAAATTCTTAAATCTGCATTTTTTTGTGGGTGACAGAAATAAAAAATCCCCTGAAATTGCTGAATTTCAGGGGATTTCAAGAGTGAAAAGCTTTTTCAAGTGGTGCCACCAGGAATCGAACCGGGGACACAAGGATTTTCAGTCCTTTGCTCTACCAACTGAGCTATGGCACCAAAATGGTTATCGGTAGAGCTTTTCACTTTGTAATAGAACACCTCTCAGAAACTATTGTTTCTTGTTTGCGGTTGCAAAGGTAGGCATATTTTTTGATTCTACAAATTTTTTGCAAATTTTCTATGAAATTCTTTTTGATTTCAAAAAAATGCTTTACCTTTGCACTCGCAAAACAGAAACGGAATGTAGCGCAGTTGGTAGCGCACTACGTTCGGGACGTAGGGGTCGGGCGTTCGAGTCGCCTCATTCCGACACTGTAAAGGATAAGCCGCTAATAATTAGTGGCTTTCTGTTTTTTTAGAGATAAAGCCAGAACAAATACGGGTACCCTATTTTATGGGTCAAATTCTATTCTCGGATTATAATGCTAACATCCTACCAGCCGAATATTTTTTGTGAAAGTATATAGGGAGGTAAGAGTTTTTCGTTATCTTTGCTCCCTACATGATAAAACTGATTTTATTTTCCTGTTAACCATTAGGATCATAAGATATACCTTCTTGATGATTTCTTTAAGTAAAAAATGAGAATTAATGAATATGAGAAATTTGTTTTTGACTTTAGCTTTCGGTCTATGTTCCGGCGTATTCGCCCAAAATACGACTGTTTTTGAATCTCCTATTATGGGGTGGAGCTCATGGAATACCTATCGGGTTCATATCAATGACACCTTAATAATAAGGCAAGCAGATGCTATGGTGCAAAAAGGACTGAAAGAAGTAGGCTATTCCTATGTGAATGTAGATGACGGTTTTTTTGGATGGCGGGATGAAAAAGGAGTGATGCAAACACATTCCGAGCGTTTCCCGAATGGATTGAAGGGAGTGGCGGATCATATTCATTCTTTAGGATTGAAAGCCGGCATTTATTCGGATGCGGGAAGCAATACTTGCGGTTCCATCTGGGATAAAGATATGAACGGCATAGGTTCCGGTTTGTACGGACATGAATTTCAGGATGCCACGTTGTATTTTAAAGAGTGGAGATTTGATTTTATCAAGATTGATTATTGCGGAGCCGGTCAGGAATTGAATCTGGAAGAAGAAAAACGATATACCGAAATACGCCAGGCTATAGATAATCTGGGTTGCGGACATGTTTCTATTAATATCTGTCGATGGGCTTTCCCGGGTACTTGGGCTAGAAACCTTGCTCGTTCATGGCGAATCAGTGCGGATATCCGCCCGGAGTGGGGATCAGTAAAATATATCATCGATAAAAATCTTTATCTGTCTGCCTATGCGGGAGAAGGTCATTATAATGATATGGATATGTTGGAGATAGGTCGAGGGCTAAAACCTGAAGAGGAAGAGGTACATTTTGGAATGTGGTGTATCATGAGTTCACCTTTGTTGATAGGATGTGATCTGACAACCATTCCGGAAACGTCATTAAAACTGTTGAAAAATAAAGAACTGATAGCTTTGAACCAAGACCCTTTAGGATTGCAGGCATACGTAGTTCAGCATGAAAATGAAGGGTATGTGTTGGTGAAGGATATAGAACGAAAGCGTGGTAACGTACGTGCGGTTGCTTTATACAATCCTTCGGATACGATTTGTAGCTTTACAGTTCCGATGAATATTTTGGAATTAGGAGGAAAGGTTAAGGCACGCGATCTGGTGAAACGGCAGGATTTACCGGAGATAAAAGGGGGTGTTCTGAATCGAGAATTACCTCCCCATAGTGTGCTGATTTTACGTATGGAGTCCGAGAAGAGATTGGAAGCGACTGTTTATGAAGCGGAATGGGCTTATCTGCCTTGTTTCAATGATTTGGGAAAGACTCCGAAAAGCATCGTATATGCTCCGTTACATGAAGCATCCGGAGGCATGAAGGTAAGTTATCTGGGAGGGCGGAAAGAGAATTTTGCAGAATGGAAAGAGGTGTACAGCGAGCAGGGCGGTGAATATGAAATGACTATCCGCTATGTGCCTAAAGCAGACCGTAAGCTGGAAGTCTGTGTGAATAACGAAAAAAGGATTCTTCTTGATTCGCTGTCGGCGGATGAGACTCAAAAGATAGCTTCGATTACTGTTCCGGTGCATTTGAAAGCAGGGAATAATAAGATACGTATGGGAAGCTCATTTTGCTGGGCTCCAGATATAGACTGTTTTACTTTGAAAAAAGTAAGTGAGTAGGCTGATAAGATCTATCTTTTTGAAGTACCACTTTGATAAAGAGTAAGAATATGAGTGTAACAAATGTCACCCGTGAGGAATTGTGGGCAAAGCAACATTTGTCTTGCAAAAACATGGATTATGCGGTATGGGAACGGGATAAATCCATGCTCCAGAAGTTGTCCAGAATCAATGGCGGCTGTTCTTTCGTGGTGGATGTATATAAAGGATGTTATGCGTATGCTTCTACGGGTTTTGTCGATTGGTTGGGGTATGACAGGCACAAGATAGAAACATTGGAAAAACAGGGTGATTATCTGGAGTCACGTATTCATCCGCATGATCGTTCCCAATTGGAAGACTTGCAAGTCAGGCTGGGGAAGTTCATTTATAACCAGCCTTTTGAACATCGGAATGACTATTGTAATGTGTATAGTTTCCGTATACTCAATGCTCGTGGCAACTATGTGCGTGTAACAAGCAGGCATCAAGTTTTGGAACAGAGCCATGACGGAAAAGCATGGCTCATTATAGGGAATATGAGTATGGCTCCCGGTCAGAAAGAATCAGAACAGGTGGAATGTACTGTGCTGAATCTGAGAAATGGAGAAATGTTTTCACCCGGTGTGGTGATAATGAATCCGGCTTTCGGTCTTACCGGACGTGAAATGGAGATATTACGCCTCATCCAACGAGGATTCTTAAGCAAAGAAATTGCCGATAAATTATGTATCAGTATTCATACCGTCCATATTCACCGGCAAAATCTGTTGCGTAAGCTGGGAGTACAAAACTCTTTGGAGGCAATACGCCTAGGACAGGAGTCGGGGCTGTTAAGCTGATGCCCGATTTCATCGGGTCAAGGCATCCATTCTACTACTCCTGTAACAGGATGTTGCTTTCTCCATTCCTTAAATCCGCTATAATCCCGCACCCCATCCCGGATGACTGCCTGATAATACTCCACTCCGATGATTTTCTCGGTTTCCGGTGTTTCATATTTTAATCTTAGAATAGTTTCCCGTATTTCATCGGTCATAATTTCCGAAATGCGTTGGGCTACCTTTTCAAAATAACCGTCATAACGTGAACCTTCCCGGATGTGAATCATATCCATCTGCCAAAGTTCATTTTCTTCATTTTGATACCATGCATGCCATTCGATACAGGCTTCGGCAGTATGCAGCAGATTAGCGCATTCTATTCTTTTGATGGACGGATTCTCAGCTAGTCTGGCCATTGCCTGAAAGCTGTCCGTCAGGTTTAAGGGTGATGAATAAATATGGAAATCAATGTCCCTATGTTTCATCAGCAGCCCTGTTCTGAGTGAACCTACCAGATTAATTTTTGCACCGGCATCTTCCCATATCTGGATGATGTTCGTGTTTTTGATAACTTGCCAGGCTTTTTCCTGATTCTGTTTGGCAATGTCGAAAATATTCATACGCTGTCTTTTATAGTTGGTTTGCAAAAGTAGAGAAAAGCTTTCAAACTGAAGATAGTTATAAATAACTATTTATTGCCGGAATGAATCGGGAGAAAGGGGGTAACAAGGAACTTAGTAATGTTTCCTTTTCAAGTAAATGACAGATTGTATTCCCAACATGATGACAAACAGATATTCGGTTGTCATATATACCGCTAAAGGTGCATGTACACAGTGGCTCAGCCAGTAAAGATAAAGAAGATATACCATAATGGTAACCACTTGGAAAATAAAGGCAATTTTTGTCTTTCCGGTTCCGGTGACGGCACTGATGTAGACATATCCGGGTACTGCGAATATATAATTGAACAGCATGACGATGAAAGGGGGGACAGTGTGTTGCACCAGTGTTTCGTTGTTGGTGTAAAATCCGATAATCCAATAATCACAAAACAATGCGACTCCTACCAGCGGAAAACCGATGGCATATCCCATTTTGATGATTTTGTGGCAGATAGGAAAAACACCTTTTTGTTGTCCGGCTCCTAAAAGATTGCTTACCAAGGAACCGTTGGTGGCTCCTAAAGAACTGACAATCACAAAAAAGAGGGTGGAAACGCTGCGGGTTATGTTGGAAACGGCCAGTTCCATCTTTCCTAAATGTTCGATGGCGATGAAGAACAGGAACCACGGCGCCATACTGATAAAAGAATGCAGCATGCTCCATACGGACAGGTAAAACAGTCTTTTCAATAGCTTTCCATCAAATATCGGTTGCAGTCCATACTTGTTTTTATCAATCTTTCTCCACATATGGATAAGGAGAATGATTAACGATCCCATTTCTGCTAGCGTTGAGGCTATTGCCGATCCTGCTATCCCAAATTTTAAGGTAAATATTAACAGATAATTGAAAGGGATGTTGATAAGTACGGCTGCTATTGCGGCCCAAGATAAGGACCTGGTCTTTATTATTCCCACAAAGAAAGCCCGGAGTGCCAGAAAGGGAAATGAAAATAAAAGTCCGAAACTGCGCCAGTCCAGATAGTCCGTTACAGCCTGATAGATTTCCGGTGAGGTAATTAATTGTTTCAAGAGGAAGGGGGAAAGGCCCTGTATCAACAAACATAAAGAGAGTGCTAGTCCGGAAAGGAAAAATAGTCCTTGAAAGAAGGTACGTCCTGTTTCTGCATAGTCCTGTTCTCCATTCCTGCGGGCAATCATGACTTGTAGTCCTATGCTGAAACCGAAGCCTAGCATATAAGTTGCCAGATAATATATTCCTGCCAAGGCAGATGCGCCAAGTTCCACTTCACCGACATGGCCCAGAAAGACGGCATCGGTAATGTTGATTAATTGCTCCATTAAAACGCTCATCATTACAGGAAGGTTGATGAGCCATATTTGTTTATATGTATAATTCATTGTTTAACTTAATGTATAACCATGCTTATGCACTTATCGGTTTAGGGATGGTGCACAATCTGTGTGGATTAATAATAAGGGTATAAAACTCTGTAACAAATCTTATTTAAGATCCGTCAAAATAGCCAAATAGTTTGGATTGGTAGTGCTATTCGTTGAATGTAGCTATATACAGAGTTGATGTTTCATTAGTTAAACAATTGTGTTTTGCAGGTTAAATCAAATCTCCTGGTTCGGCATAAATTTTGTATTCGCTCTCTAGTCCCTTGAAATCTTTTCTGAGGAGTACAATTTTAGCTTTGGGGGTAAGCCAAATGTTTAGTGGAATGGCATTCTCCTCTTGAAATGAAAATATAGTGCTGAATTCTTTTCTCAAAGACTCGTCTGAGGTTGCGGTATAATTAGGGAGTGAGAAAAATGAATTTATGTAGTTATACAGTATTTGTTTGCTTTTCATAGATCCCCCTTTTTCATATTTCTCACTTTTGGCATACAGCATAACAGATGGGACACCTTGATGGATATGGGTTTGCGTACTCAGATAATATCCGTCCAGATTATTTGCATAGCCTGTGGTAAAATCGGAGTCGGTTACGTCTTTCCAATTGAAAGCAAGGAAATCTTTTTTATTTGTGATATCAATGGATATTGTATCACTACTATAGATTATTTCATTGTTTTTGTAACCTAGCAGATAAGTCTTGTATGTGCCGGGTGAATAATAAACATGTGCCCATTTGAAAAATGTTGTTTCCACATATCTGGCATAATTTGAATGACTGAATACTTTAAAGCTATTTGGGGAATGAGATGATTTCCACACTATGGAGTCATACACTTCGCTTAGACAAGGTGCATCTTTACCAAAATCAAAAGATTGGTAGAATACAATAGGAGCAAATATGTTTTGAGAACTTGTTTCTGCTTCTAATATAATTTTGATCTCTTTATTTTCTGTTTCTTTATTTTGGCTACCATCCATATCGGCCTCTTCTTTGGAGCAAGACAAGACAAAGAAGGTAAGTAGTAAAAAACAGTAGAATATCTTTTTCATGTTTGTTTTTGAGTTGGGTAAATAGCTCTGTTTGTAATGTCGAAAACAAAGCTAGCAAATATATTTGATAATCTCAGCTTTGTATCCTATATTTTATTTTTGACTGATGATTTGATAATCAAAATCGGTAAACAAGGACTTTACAGAGACTCAAGAGGTTCCTGCACATACCTCATATACTCCTCATAGTCTATATACCTTCCACCCATTGACTTTAAGTGTGGGGTTTCAAACTGACAATCAATCAAGGTTCCTCCCAATTCCTGAAATGTTTGTGCCAGATAGATAAGCGCCAGTTTCGATGCATTGGGGACTAGAGAAAACATGCTTTCGCCGAAAAAACACTTTCCCAAAGTGACTCCATAGAGTCCGCCGACCAGACAAGATTCTTCCCATACTTCCACGCTGGTCGCGAAACCTTGCTCATGCAGGCGGATGTAGGCTTTCATGATATCTTTGCCCAACCATGCTCCCGTTTCTTCCATCCGCAGATTGCCGCAGGTTTGAATCACTTCATGGAATGCCTGGTTAAAACTGACTCCATATTGTTCTTTGTTCATAAAAGTACGCATGGAGTGAGAAATGTGAATCTCGTTAGGGAAAATCACAAACCGTTTCAGGGGACACCACCATTGTATCTGTTTTTCACGGAAAGCATACCAAGGGAATATGCCATTGGAATAGGCAAGGAGGAGACGGTCTACGGAGAGGTCGCCGCCCACTGCCAATAGTCCGTCCGGTTCGCCATAGTGAGGGTCGGGAAAAACAAGTTTTTGAGTTAGTTGAAAGACCATATTGTTTTTTATTTATTGGATTCATATAATATCTTCTGTAGGAACTTCTCCGTATCTCTGCCTCTGCGGAGAAGTTGCCGATTCATTTAAAGGTATTACTCTTTGAGTACTTGCAAGCTCAATTCTCCGTTTCCTGCTGTCACTCTTACTTTACCTCCTGTTTTTAATGCTCCGAATAGGATTTCACGCATAAGCAGTGGCTTCAGCTGCGAAGTAATTACCCTGTCCATTTCCCTGGCACCATATTCTTTGGTGAAACCTAGTTTCAGCAGATGCTTATAGGCTTCCGGGCTGAGTTCCATTCCTACATGACGTGCAGACAGTTTGTTTTTCAGTTCGTTGAGTTTTTTGTTCAGGATGAGAGAAGCCATTCCGTAATCCATATCATGGAAGACGACTGTTGCAGACAACCGGTTGATGAATTCAGGTTTGAAAGTTTTCTTAACCTGTTTCAACATTGCCTCTCCGGCAGTAATTTGTCCGCTGAAACCTATAGAAGCTTGGTGCGCGAATTGTGCTCCGGCATTGGAGGTCATGATAAGTATAACATGGCGGCAGTCCGCTTTCCGTCCTTTGTTATCCGTCAGTACGGCATAGTCCATGACTTGCAGCAGGATATTGAATATATCAGGATGCGCTTTTTCTATTTCGTCAAGCAGTAACACACAGTTGGGAGTTTTGCGGATAGCATCTGTCAGCAGTCCGCCGTCTTCATAACCTATATATCCGGCAGGTGAGCCGATGAGTTTGGCCACTGTATGCTTTTCCGTATATTCGCTCATGTCAAAGCGTTGCAGGGCAATACCTAGTTCGGAGGCCAATACTTTGGCTACTTCCGTCTTTCCTACTCCGGTGGGGCCAACGAAGAGAAGGCTGGCCAGTGGTTTGTTTTCGTCCTGTAGCCCGGCTTTGGCCATTTGTACGGCTTCCACCACTTGGCAGACAGCTTCTTCCTGACCGTATATCTTTGCACTGATGCGTTCATGCAAGGTTTCTAATGTGGCATTGTCCTCTTCCTTCATGGCGAGTACATCCACTTTACAGATACGTGCCAGTATATCGGTTATCAATGCTTTGTCCACCGTTTGTGTTTCTGTATCTGTGGGGTGGATTTCACGATAAGCCCCGGCTTCGTCCACCAGGTCGATGGCCTTGTCGGGCAAAAAACGGTCGCTGATATACCGTGCGGCAGCTGTGACGGCATATGCTATCACTCCTTCTTCATAAACTACTCCATGGAACGTTTCGTACCTTTCTTTTAATCCTTCTACTATGTGGATAGTTTCTTCGATTCCGGGTTCCTGTATGTCAATCTGTTGGAAACGCCGTACCAATCCTCTGCTACGTGAAAAATAGCGGTTGAATTCTTCGTAAGTAGTGGAACCGATAAACCGGATCTCTCCTCCTTCCAAATAAGGCTTGAGCATATTAGAGGCATCCATCGAACCGTCTCCCGTCCGTCCGGCGCCTATCAGGTTATGTATTTCATCTATATATACAATGGCGTGTCCTTCTTTCCGTATTCCTTCCATAATGGCTTTCAGCCTTTTCTCGAATTCACCCCGATATTGTGTACCGGCCAATAAGTTGCCTAAATCCAGTTCGTAGATACGACAACCTGTGAGGCGTTCGGGAACATTGCCTGCTTCTATACGTGCAGCCAGTCCGTAGACCAGTGCGGTTTTTCCCACTCCCGGTTCACCCACGTGCAGAGGGTTGTTCTTTTCTTTGCGGCAGAGAACTTGAATGGTGCGTTCCAATTCCACATTCCGGCCTATAAGCGGATTCCGGTCTTGCAGACCTTCATTGAGGCAGGTGACGTAGTTGCGCCAAGGTTCGCTTTTCTCTTGCTCAGAGGAAGTTTCCTCTTGAAACTGATTCATGTGCTCGTAATTTGAAATGAGGGAGCTGAGAAACTCCGGCATATCTTCTCCCACTGTTTCTTTTAGCAGATAGCCGGCCCATGAATCTTCCAGTTGAAGCATTCCTTGTACCAGATGAGGAACATCCATTTCTTCTGCGCTTGAATGGCTGATTGTCATATAGGCATATTGCAGCAGCTCGGAGAGTTGACCTGAAATTTCCAACTCATATTCTATTTCTTGAGGAACTCGTTCCACTTCTTTCGACAGATATTCGGAAATGGACTGGGACAGTTCTTCCGGGGTACAAAAACACTCTGCCAATGCTTTTTGAAAAGGAACTTGTTCCAGCAATGCGCTCAATAAGTGTTCGGGCGTGATAAATTCATGCCGATATTGCATCGCTTGGCTCTGCGCAGAAGCGAAAGCGTAGTTCACCGAATCGGTATTTGGTATATCCATATCTTATTCTTGATTTTTTATTCTTCTTCCGGTGTAACCGTGAGTCGGAGAGGGAAACCCTCTTCACGAGCCATACGGGTGGCTTTTTGTACTTTTGACCGGGCGATATCATACGTATAGATGCCTATTACGGCCGATTCACTTTTGTGTACTTGCATCATCAAAGCTTCTGCTTCCATCGTTGATTTGAAAAAAACGGTAGTTAATATCTTTACAACAAATTCCATTGTAGTAAAGTCGTCATTGAAAATAGTAACTTTGAAGCGTCGCGGCTCGCGAAGGTCTATACGTTCTTTTTCTTTATAAGATGATTGTTGTTGTTCCATATTGGTATTTGTCATACGTACTTATGGCACAAAGGTAGGGAAAGTATTGGAAAGGTAGGGTAGGGAAGAGATGAATTTTGTAGACGGATGGTCTGGAGCTGATGTCTTGAATTCCTTTCATGCCTGTCTGTCATTCTTAAAACATCCATATATAATAAGATGTTTCAAGGATGACAGACGTGTATGAAAAATAAAATGTGAAAAAATCCAAGGATAAGAGGTGGAAACTTAGACTTTTCTGTGAACAAACTGGCCGTCAATCCAAATGGTGGCATGGTTTCCCCGGAACTTCAGCAGGATATATTCGGGGTCTTCCGGTCCTTTAGGAAAATGATGGATAAACCAGTCTTGCCATAACTCTTTCTTGGTGCCAGTGTCTGATACAACTTCCACTTCTCCGGTCATGGCCACGCTGTTTCCCTCTTTGTAGAAACATATGCCGGCTTTCGGATTAGAGCGGAAATCCTTTGTCTTTGCCGAACTGTTTCCTGTTGCAAACCAGATGGTTGTTAATCCTTCCGTTTTGATTTTACTCAAGGGAACCGGCCGGGGATACCCTTCTTTATTGATGGAAGTTAGTGTGACTACTTCACATTGTTGAAGCAAAGCTTTTGCTTTTTCTTTAAGTGATTCCATTGTTTCTTTTTAGTATTTGATACGGTACAAAAGTAAGAAACGCCAGGATGGCTTCGTTGTAAAAAAACGACTTTTATAGTTTCAGATATGTTAATGTGGTTTCTTCCGTAACCGGTAAGGATAAAAAGGAACCGGGTGTATTGCCTGATAAGGCTTTTATTTCCTTGCTCAAATGGGCTGTGTCATAGTATCCGGCCTCAATGGCAACAGAGAAGAGTTGGTTGGAAGAGGTGGAACGCAGTAAATCCACTGCATTCTTGAATTTGATAATCCGGCTGTATTCCTTAGGGGAATATCCGGTCTGATGTTTGAACTTGCGCTCGAAGTGTCTTTGGCACAAGCATACATTTTCTACTAAAGAACGGATAGGCAGTTGGCCTTTGGAAAGGTTAATGCAATCTACTGCATATGATATCTGTTTTTCTATCTTGTTGTTAGTACATAAGGCTTGGGTGAGAAAAGATTCTATCAGTCTGATTTTGTCCTGTATGTACGGTTGTTCACATAATCTTTCTGCTAGCGAGTCGTTGAAGATACCTCCTGACTCAAAAGTGCTGATTCTTTGATTCCCAAGTTCTTCCAATGGTAATTGCATGAAGCGGAATAAACCGCAAGGCAGAAAACGGATACCAAACATATGGATGCTTTTCGCATAGGTTATTAGGGTGGAGTATCGGCTCATGGGACCTACAAAATAAGAACGGTAGGGTTGCATTATAAGACTTTCTTGTTCCGCTATGTCAGCTACTTCGCCAAGGGTGAAGATAAAATCGGTGCAACCGTCCGGCAATATGTTGATTTTCATCCTATAGTCCGGATTGCCTTTAAATTCCCAGTATTTGTCAATATAGGGGGCTAAAAGCAGGGAAGGCTGGTATTCATTATACATGAAGATTGTTATTTCTTTTTAGCAGCGATAGCTAGTAATACTCCCAGTACCACCCCTAGATTACCATGCGTGGGATAATACCGAAGGTCTTGTTGTGATACACTCCTGTGCTGATGCGAAGCCCAAGCATTTCTCCCAAAGTAGCTAGAATGGCGAACTTCACAAAACTCATGACCATACCATGGATTGCATTGAAAGATTTGTACCATTCATAAATGGTATCGCTAATAAAAAAGGGTAGAAACAATGCTATTACAAACAAAAAGAACAGAATATCACTCTTTTTCATAGATAGAAATGTGTTTTTCATTAATATTTGCGACAAACATACGAAAAAAATCTAAGTTCCTAACCAAACAATAATTTAAATTCGACGGCTCTTTATTTGTTATCTAGCTATAATCTTTTATCTTTGTTTCCCGTCATGGAATAAAATAAAAAGGTTATTATGAAAACAAAAGGATGGATTTTAACTGTAATTTGTAGTATGTTGTTATTGGTGGCGGGTATCACTTTTGCATCAATGGTGCTTGTCGGGCAACCGGCTTTGGCAAACGAATCATTGTGGTGGTGGATCTTGATAAATCTTGGTGTGATGGTTTTATTATTCGGGTATGGCGTGAAACGGGGAATCCAGATATTGCGTATCTTCAGCATACCGAAAAGCAAACTGACACGGGAACCAGGTGTCGTGGTTTGTGATTATAATATCAGCCTGAAAAAGTATGCTTTGTATAAATTGTGGGACATCCGTCATTTCAGTTTCTCTTTGTTGTTCATCATTTATATTTGTATTGCACTGTGTACAGGGCACTATATTGTTCCCGAAGAGCAAAGCCTGTTCAGTCCGCTGCTGATTTGGTTCTTGTGTCTTATTTATATCTTGATTATGCTGCCTGTCAGACTAAATAAGATTTATAAGCGGAGTATTGCGGGGCAGACTTGGGTGGAAATAACTCCGGAAGGGCTGACATATGATAAGGCGGAACTGAAACAGACATTCCCTTGGGAGGAGATAGCAGGTATAGCTCTTTATAAGACTTATTGCTTTCTGTATGATAAAAGAGGCGGTGAATTTTTGATTGTAACTTCGGATGAAAAGGTGAAAGAATCCCTTCTTTACTATTTAAATACGAAAAAATAATGAATTAAAGCTAAGTGTTTTTTATAATAAGGTTGTTCATATTATTATAATGTGTATTTTTGTAACAAAGTAATAATGAAAAACCTCTTAAGTATGAAAACACCTGTTCTCGCGCTATTCATTTCTTTAGTGGCATTTGGAGCCTGTGTGTCCAATAAACAAACCCAGCCGTCAACCGATTATACCCAATTGGTGAATCCGTTTATCGGAACCGATTTTACCGGCAATACTTATCCGGGAGCGCAAGCGCCTTTCGGAATGGTACAACTTAGTCCGGATAACGGTTTGCCCGGATGGGACCGTATTTCCGGTTATTTTTATCCGGACAGTACGATTGCCGGATTCAGTCATACCCATTTGTCGGGAACGGGAGCCGGAGACTTGTATGATATCTCTTTCATGCCTGTAACTTTGCCTTATCAGGAAGCGGAAGCTCCTTTAGGCATCTATTCCAAATTCTCTCATGCGGATGAAGAGGCTTCAGCTGGTTATTATCGCGTGTTGCTGAAAGATTATGATATCAATGTGGAGTTAACTGCTACAGAGCGTTGCGGTATACAGCGTTATACGTTTCCTGAAGGAGAGTCGGCTGTCTTTCTGAATCTGAAGAAAGCGATGAATTGGGACTTTACCAATGATTCTTATATTGAGATAATTGACTCATGCACCATTCAGGGATATCGTTTTTCCGAAGGATGGGCAAGAGACCAGCATGTGTATTTCCGCACTCGTTTCTCCAAACCGTTTGCCTCGGTAGAGATGGATACTACTGCCATTGCTTTGAAAGGTAAACGTGTAGGTACGGCTTATATCGCCCGCTTTAATTTTGATACGGAAAAAGGAGGGCAGATTGTTCTGAGTACTGCTCTTTCGGGAGTAAGCATGGAAGGTGCTGCTAAAAACATGGCGGCTGAAGCACCTCACAATGATTTCGATAAATATTTGGCTGAAACTAAAGATAATTGGAACCGTCAGTTGGGAAAAATAGAGGTAACAGGTGATAACAAGGACGATAAGGTTAATTTTTATACAGCATTGTATCATACAATGATTGCCCCGACTATTTACAGTGATGTGGACGGGGCTTATTATGGTCCCGATAAGAAAATTCATCAGACGGATGGTTGGGTGAATTATGGAACTTTTTCATTGTGGGATACTTATCGTGCCGCACATCCGTTATTTACTTATACGGAACCTCAGCGTGTCAATGATATGGTGAAATCATTCATTGCTTTTTATGAACAGAACGGACGTTTGCCGGTATGGAATTTTTGGGGAAGTGAAACGGATATGATGATTGGCTACCACGCTGTACCTGTTATTGTCGATGCTTATTTGAAAGGTATTGGTGATTTTGATGCAGAGAAGGCATTGGAGGCTTGTGTGGCTACTGCTAACTTGGATGATTATCGCGGCATTGGTCTGTATAAAAAATTAGGATATATACCTTATAATATAAAGGATGAATATAATGCGGAAAATTGGTCGCTTTCCAAAACATTAGAATATGCTTTTGATGATTATTGCATAGCCGAAATGGCCCGGAAGATGGGGAGGACTCAATTAGCGGACGAATTCTACAAGCGTTCTCAGAATTATCGCAATGTGTTCAATCCGGCGTCAAGCTTCATGCAGCCGATAGATGATAAAGGAGTATTCCAACCTAATTTCAGCCCGGATGACTACACTGCCCATATTTGTGAAAGTAACGGTTGGCAGTACTTTTGGTCTGTACAGCAGGATATTAAGGGGCTAATTGCCTTGACTGGTGGTAAGGATCGTTTTACGGAAAAGTTGGATAGTATGTTTACTTATATCCCGGCTGGTAATGCAGATTTGCCTCTTTTCAGTACAGGTATGATTGGCCAGTATGCTCATGGTAATGAGCCTAGCCATCATGTGATTTATTTGTATAATAAGGTACGTCAGCCTTGGAAAACTCAGAAGTATGCGGCGCAGGTCATGCATGACCTTTATTTCAATGCACCTGCCGGACTGTGTGGAAATGAGGATTGTGGACAGATGTCTGCCTGGTATGTATTCAGTGCTATGGGATTTTATCCTGTCAATCCGGTAAGTGGTGAATATGAGATTGGTACGCCGTTGTTCCCCGAGATACAGATGCATCTGGATAATGGAAAAACGTTCACAGTACTGGCCCCTGGAGTAAGTCGTGAAAATATCTATATCCAGTCGGTGAAAGTAAATGGGCAACCATACGATAAGAGCTATATCACACACCGGCAAATAATGGATGGTGCTACTGTAGAATTTGAAATGGGTCCGGAACCGGGAAATATTTGGTATAGATAGATAATAATTGGTTCAACTTATTAAGAATTGTAATTGTACAGGAGGTGAGTTAAAAGTAATATTTGTTATCGTTTTGCTGTAGAGGCGGTTTGAATCTGCCTGAAAATTGTATGATGAGCGGAAGCTTTCTGCCCCTACAGTGGATGATTGGATCGTTATTTGGAACATTGGCTCTCTCCTTCATACAAAGGTGAATTATATAATATGAACGAGGAACTTGATGACACCTATAAGGCCGTCTTTCGTCAATGCTATCCTAAGCTGTTGTTCTATGCGACACGGCTGGTCGGTACCGAAGAAGCCGAAGATGTAGTGCAGGATGTTTTTGTGGAGTTGTGGAGGCGGAGAGATTCAGTCGTCATAGGAGAGCAGATTTTAGCTTTCCTTTATCGTTCTGTATATACCAAGGCTATAAATTTATTGAAGCATCAGGTTATAGAGAATAACTACAGTGCGGCAATGATAGAGATCTATGAACGAAGATTACAATATTACCAGCCGGATCATGCTGAAGTTATTAAAAAGATAGAGAATCAGGAATTGCGTCAGGAAATTTTTGGAGCGATTAATGAATTGCCGGATAAATGTAAGGAGGTGTTTAAACTGAGCTATCTTCATGATATGAAAAACAAGGAAATCGCTGATACTCTTGGCATTTCTTTACGTACCGTAGAGGCACATATGTATAAGGCCTTGAAATTTTTGCGCGAACGTCTCAGCCATTTATTATTGTCATTGATTATATTTTCAGCAAAACTGCTAAGTGTTTTTACAAGTTGAATTGTTTACTATATGAATAGGGAAAAAGATGAGTAAACTTAACGAAGATATTATTATCAGGTATTTGGAAAACCGATGCTCGGAGGAGGATTTTGTTCTTATCAATGAATGGATGAAAGAATCTGATGAGAATGCCGGAGAGCTGTTCCGTATGGAGGAGATTTATCAGTTAGGTAAATTCCCCTTTGAGGAGGAAAATCTGGTAGTGAGGGCAGAGCGCAGGTTGGGTAGAAGATTGAAACGGGAAAATCAGAAGAAACAAGAGGTGTTCAAGCTTAGAAGTGTGTTGCGTTATGCAGCTGCTATAGTGGGTGTGATGGTGCTGGCTGCGGGATTGGCCTATTGGTTCCGGAATAAAGCGGAGGAATTGGTGGTAGCATCGGCTGCTCATGGACAAGTGCGTGAGATGTTGTTGCCTGACGGGACAAAAGTATGGTTGAACCAGTCGTCTGTTTTAAAATATCCGCGTGCTTTTGAAGGAAAGGAACGTCATGTATATCTGGATGGAGAAGCTTATTTTGAAGTAGCACGTAATCATGAGAAACCTTTCATGGTAAAAAGCCCGGCAATGGATGTCAGGGTCTTGGGAACCTCTTTCAATATAAAATGTCGTCCGGATAACAGTTTTGCGGAAACAACCTTGATAGAGGGTGAAGTTGAGGTAAAAGATAAATCGGACAAAGGAAGAATTACTTTGTTGCCGGGACAAAAAGCCGTTTTAAACAGGGTAACAGGGCGGATGCAAGTAAAACAGGTCGATCCCAAGATGGAGATAGTCTGGCATAATGACTTGATTCCATTTGAAAAGTCATCTATTTTCCAGATTGCGGCAGCATTGGAACGGTTCTATGGAGTGAAGATAATCCTTTCACCGGATGTAGACAGTACTAATACTTATTCAGGTGTACTGAAAAAGAAAGATAATATAGAGTCTGTGCTGAATTCTTTGCGTAACTCTATTCCTTTCAATTATAAGAAAGTAGATGATAACAATATATTTATCTCATCGGAAACAAAATAATTTTTAAATAAAGATCTATGAAAATCAACATGCTCTTAAGCGGCTGTCTTCTAGGGTTATTGTGTTTCACTGCATGTGATTCTGAGGGCAATGAAATGAATGATTACACCCATTATGTCAATCCTTTTATTGGTACAGGAGGCCATGGGCATACTCATCCGGGTGCTATGGTTCCTCATGGCATGATACAGCCGGGGCCGGATACTCGTATTGACGGTTGGGATTCCTGTTCCGGATATTATTATGAAGATACTACGATCAATGGTTTTGCCCATACACGTCTTAGTGGTACAGGGTGTGCGGATTTCGGAGATTTCCTGTTGATGCCGACTGTAGGTGTGCAGCGTACTGATTTCTTGGGAACAGAAAGCCAGAAGCGTCCTTTCGCATCGGCTTTTTCTCATGAAAAGGAATATGCCGAACCGGGATATTATTCTGTTTTTCTGGATACATACGGGGTAAAAGCCGAACTGACTTCGACAGAGCGTGCGGCAATGCATCGGTATACTTTTCCGGAAAGTAAGGAGTCTGGATTTATCTTGGATATGGACTATAATATTCAGCAACAAATCAATCAGGTAATGGAAGTGGAGGCAGTGAATGATACTGTGTTGCGGGGGCGCAAACGCAGTGCCTATTGGGCATACCGGCAGGATCTTTATTTTTATGCCGTATTTTCCAAACCCTTTACGTATACCTTGTACACGGATACTGTTCAGGAAAATGACAAACAGATTCCTGTATGTAAAATGCTTTTGCATTTTGAAACGGCGAAAGATGAACAAGTGCTGGCTAAGTTCTCTATCTCTTCTGTTGATGCGGAAGGTGCTTATAAGAACCTCCAGGCTGAGATGCCCGGTTGGAATTTTGATGGAGTGCGTGCCGATGCTAAGAAGAAATGGAATGAATGCTTGTCAAAGATTGCAGTCAAAACCAATGATGAAGACCAGCGTGCCATTTTCTATACGGCTATGTATCATGCTTTCCTAAGTCCCAATCTGTTTACAGATGTAGACGGGCGTTACTTGGGAATGGATTTGAAAGTGCATACCACCGACATGAAACATCCGGTTTATACCATTTTCTCTTTGTGGGATACTTTCCGTGCGTTACATCCGTTACTGACTATTGTCGATCCTCAGTTGAATACGGAGTTTATCCGTTCATTAATAAAGAAGCATCAGGAAGGTGGTATCTTTCCGAAATGGGACTGTGTGTCCAATTATACCGGAACTATGGTGGGATATCATGCGGCTTCGTTGGTAACCGATTTTTATGTGAAGGGATACCGCGATTTTGATGTGCAGGAAGCTTACAAGGCATGTCTGCGTGCAGCGGAATATGACACTACCGGTATTGTAGCTCCCGATTGGCTGATTCCATATGTTATGCCCAAAGCACGTTATTATAAGAATACTCTTGGCTATATTCCATGTGACCGTGAGAATGAATCGGTGGCGAAAGCATTGGAGTATGCGTATGATGACTGGTGTATCTCCGTGCTGGCAGACAGCTTGGGAGATACTGAAACCAAGGAGAAGTATGCCCGTTTTGCAGATGCTTACGAATTTTATTTTGATCCTGCCACCCGTTTCATGCGTGGATTGGATAGTAAAGGTGAATGGCGTACTCCGTTCAATCCCCGTTCTTCCAATCACCGTAATGATGATTATTGCGAGGGTACTGCATGGCAATGGACTTGGTTTGTTCCGCATGATATCCCGGGACTGGTGAATTTGATGGGTGGGGAGGATGCTTTCGTAGGAAAGCTGGACTCCTTGTTTACGGTTTCTTCCCAGTTGGAAGGGGAGGCTACCTCTGCTGATATCACAGGACTGATAGGCCAGTATGCGCATGGCAATGAGCCTAGTCATCACATTACTCATATGTATAACTATGTAAACCGTCCATGGCGTACTCAGGAATTGGTTGACAGTGTGCTGTATAACCAGTATTTCAATGCTCCTGACGGCTTGTCGGGTAATGAAGATTGCGGTCAGATGTCTGCCTGGTATATTTTGAATTCCATGGGCTTCTATCAGGTATGTCCCGGTAAGCCGGTTTATTCTATCGGACGTCCGTTGTTTGAGGAGGTGACGATTAATTTACCCGACCGCAAGACTTTCGTTATCCGTACCCACAATAATTCGAAGACCAATAAGTATATTGAGTCGGTTTTGTTGAACGGAAAACCGCTGGATGTTCCTTTCTTTACCCATGATGATCTGGTACGTGGAGGAACGATGGAGATTACCATGAGTCCCGTACCGACGGAATGGGGAAAACAGGTGAAGAATTAAAAGTATAACTTAACCCAAATAGCAATATCATGAAAAAACTATTTCTATCAGTTGTAGCGCTGTGTGTCACGCTGTTTGTACAGGCAAAGGATTATGCAGACTATGTGAGTCCGTTGGTAGGTACACAGTCTTCCTTTGAACTCTCTACAGGAAATACTTATCCTGCCATATCCCGCCCGTGGGGTATGAATTTCTGGACTCCCCAGACAGGAAAGATGGGGGACGGATGGCAGTATGTTTATATGGCTAATAAAATCCGTGGTTTCAAACAAACCCATCAGCCCAGTCCGTGGATTAATGACTATGGTCAATTTTCCATCATGCCCGTAACAGGAAAACCGGAATTTGAAGAGGACAAGCGTGCAAGCTGGTTCTCTCATAAAGCTGAAATTGCAAAACCTTATTATTATAAGGTTTATTTGGCAGAACATGATGTCGTAACCGAAATGGTTCCTACGGAGCGTGCCGTAATGTTCCGTTTCACTTTTCCTGAGAATGATTCATATGTAGTGGTGGATGCTTTTGATCGTGGTTCGTCTGTCAAGGTGATTCCCGGAGAAAACAAAATCGTGGGCTATACTACCCGTAACAGTGGTGGTGTTCCTGCCAACTTTAAGAATTATTTCGTTATTGAGTTTGATAAGCCGTTTACTTATGAGGCTACGTTCTCTAATGATGTACAGCCTGAAAAACCGGATGGCAGTGTTCCTGTAACCTTGAAAGAAGGTAAACTGGAGCAGACTGATTTCCATACCGGAGCCGTTATCGGTTTCAAGACAAAGAAAGGTGAAGTAGTTCATGCCCGTGTGGCCTCTTCATTCATCAGTCCTGAACAAGCAATTCGGAACCTGAAGGAATTGGGTGGTGACAGTTTTGAAGTATTGGTACAGAAAGGTAAAGAGGCTTGGAATGAGGCCTTAGGTAAAGTAGAGGTGGAAGGTGGAACATTGGATCAATACCGCACTTTCTATTCCTGCTTGTACCGTTCCTTGTTGTTTCCGCGTAAATTCTATGAACTGGATGCCAACGGACAACCTGTTCATTACAGTCCTTACAATGGCGAAACGCTGCCGGGATACATGTATACGGATACAGGTTTCTGGGATACATTCCGTTGCTTGTTCCCTTTCTTGAACCTGATGTATCCTTCGGTAAATAAGGAGATACAGGAAGGTTTGGTTAATACTTATAAGGAAAGCGGTTTCTTCCCCGAATGGGCCAGCCCCGGTCATCGTGGTTGCATGGTCGGCAATAATTCAGCTTCTATCTTGGTCGATGCTTATCTGAAAGGAGTACGTGTGGAAGATGTGGAAACATTATACAAAGGACTGATTCATGGAACGGAAGCCGTACATCCTGAAGTTTCTTCTACCGGACGTCTGGGATATGAATATTATAACAAGCTGGGCTATGTGCCTTGTGATGTGAAGATTCATGAGAATGCAGCCCGTACATTGGAATATGCATACGATGACTGGTGTATTTATCAGCTGGCGAAAGAGTTGAAGCGTCCGAAGAAGGAAATCGCACTTTTTGCCAAACGTGCCATGAACTATAAGAACCTGTTTGATTCGGAAAGTAAATTGATGCGTGGCAAGCAGAAGGACGGCAAGTTCGCTCCTGAATTCTCGCCGTTGAAATGGGGAGGTGACTTTACGGAAGGAAACAGCTGGCATTATTCCTGGTCTGTATTCCATGACCCTCAGGGATTGATTGATTTGATGGGAGGTAAGGAAATGTTCGTTACCATGCTTGATTCTGTCTTTTCGGTTCCCCCCATCTTTGATGATAGCTATTACGGACAGGTAATTCATGAGATTCGTGAAATGACAGTCATGAACATGGGTAACTATGCACATGGAAACCAGCCCATCCAGCACATGATTTATCTGTATGACTATGCAGGCCAGCCTTGGAAAGCGCAATATTGGTTGCGTGAGGTGATGAACCGTATGTATACAGCCGGTCCGGACGGATATTGCGGTGACGAAGACAATGGTCAGACTTCGGCATGGTATGTATTCTCCGCATTAGGGTTCTATCCGGTATGTCCCGGTACGGATGAGTATATTCTGGGTGCTCCGTTGTTCAAGAAGGCGACACTTCATTTTGAAAACGGAAAGAACTTGGTAATAACCGCATCGGATAACAGCGATACCAACCGATATGTAGATGAAATGCGTGTAAACGGTACTGTTTATACCAAGAATTATTTGAAGCATAACGAATTGTTACAAGGCGGTACTATTGACTTCAAGATGACCGACCGTCCGAATATGCAGCGTGGAACACAAGAAAGTGATTTGCCTTATTCATTTTCAAAAGACGAAAAAGTAAAATAAAAGTTTCACCATGCACTTCTCTCTTATAAAGAGAGGTTGGAGGGGGATGTTCTCTTTTGGCAGCATTGCAAGAGTACATCCCCTTTTTCTTTTTAAGTATTTCTTCTATACGTCAAAGTCCGATGATATTACTACTTTTGCCTTTCCTCTGCTTTTTTCTGGAAAATTTAGAAAAAAGAACAAGATTGAGTAAGTGTTTTCTTTTAGCTGCCTGTTTTTATTCTCGAAAGGGGAATGAGAACCCCTTCACTGGAGAAAAACAAGTCAGTGTTAACGAATTTATAAATTATGAAAGGCAATCAATTAATGAGAAAGCCCAAATTACTCAGGGCGCTTTTGATTCTTTTGTTTGTGGCTGTACCCATACAATGGACCCGCGCGCAAATCGTTCTTTCAACTCCCAAGACAACGCTTGGAGCAGTGATCAAGAACATTAAATCACAGTCTAACTATCAGTTTTTCTATGATGACAAGCTGGCTGAAATGCCGGTGAATGCCATTGATGTGAAGAACGGTTCATTACAGTCTGTACTTGATGCGGCTTTGCAAGGCAAAGGAATTACGTATAAGATAGAGGATAATATTGTCTATCTTTCAGCATCCGGAGAGCCTCAGACACCTCAACAGACAGGACAGGAACATACAGTAACCGGAACAGTGGTTGATGCGACAGGCGAAGCCTTGATTGGTGTAAACGTACAAGTGAAAGGAAATCCCACAGCCGGTACGATTACAGACTTTGAAGGTAACTATTCTTTGTCCGTTCCCGGAAATGGTGAGATTGTGTTCTCATACATTGGTTACCGTTCGGAAACATTGAAGCCCGATGGCAAGAATGTACTGAATGTAACCATGCAGGAAGATACACAGCAGATTGGCGAAGTGGTGGTAACCGCTTTGGGGATCAAACGTGAGAAGAAAATGTTGGGTTATGCGGTTCAGGAACTGAAGAGCGATGAACTGAACAAGACAGGTGACCCCTCGGTAACCAGTGCCTTGCAGGGCAAGGTGGCAGGCCTTCAGATGAATACCTCGGCTACCGGTCTGGGGGGCTCTACGAAGATTACCATCCGTGGAAACTCTTCTCTGACAGACAATAACCAGCCGTTGTGGATTGTGGATGGCGTTCCTTTCAGCGACAACACTACATCCGACGCATCTCGTTATGGTGGTGTGGACCGTGGTAGCGCTTCCATGGACATTAATCCGGATGATATCGAGAGTATTTCTGTTTTGAAGGGTCCGAATGCGGCTGCTCTTTACGGTTCACGTGCAGGTAATGGCGTTATCTTGATTACGACAAAGAAAGGTAGTAAGAAAGATGGTTTCGGAATCCGTTATAGTGGTAATTTCACTTGGACAGCTATCGGCGAGACATTGGATATGCAACGCCGTTACGGACAAGGACATATTGATACAAAAGATGCCAAGACTGCGGTGTATGACAAAACGGATAGCGGAAGCTGGGGCCCGGTATTGGATGGAAGCATGAAAGAGGCTTGGAACGGAGAAACGTACGCTTACTCTAACTATGGGGATAAGTTGAAAGATTATTTTGATACCGGTTTCTCGCATACGCATAACGTATCTATCAGCAACGGTACAGAGAAATCACATTTCCGTACTTCTTTCGGATACTCCGACAATGACGGTGTATTCCCCACTGAAAGTTTGAGCCGTGTGAATGCCGATCTGAATGCAGGAACGGAATTGAACAAATGGGTGTCTATGGACGGAAAAATTTCTCTTTCACGTACAAAAGCCGATAACCGTCCACTGTATGGAGATTACGGTGCTATTTCCCAGTTGATGAGAATCCCTAACAACGTCCGTCTGGATGACTTGAAACAATATTCTGATGAAACTCATGCGCATGTGAATTGGACAGGGCCTACTGCCAGTATCCGTAATCCTTATTATGTATTGCATCAGCGTCAGAATTCGGATGAACGCTGGCGTGCTTTCGGATATTATAGCATGAAAATCAATTTCACTGATTGGCTGCATCTATCTGCCAAATACGCTTTTGACTACTACCGTACCAGAGTGCAAAGCACCAATGCGGGGGATGGTATCAATGGAGAAGCCAATACTTCCATGATTACGAATGATTCAATGGACCGTAGTGAAGAAAACTTCTTCGAGTCAAATGCTGAAGTCATTTTGATGGGTGACCGTCAGTTGACTGATAACTTCCGTCTGGGCTTCAATGTCGGTGGTAACTTTATGTACCAGCGTTCGGAAACTTTGGGCGTGGGCGTAGGTAATATGGTGGACAAAGGTAACTGGATGCTGAATGCGGCCAATTTGTTGAGAACCGGTAGTGAGGATGGCTACAAGCGTGCCATGAACTCGGTGTTCGGCTCTGTACAGATGGCGTGGAAGGAATATCTGTCTTTGGATTTGACAGCCCGTAACGACTGGTCATCCACTCTTCCGTCAGGTAACAATTCTTTCTTCTATCCGTCTGCCAACCTCAGTTTCGTAGTGTCGGACTTCTTGCGCTCTATCGACAAACCGTTGCCAAGCTGGGTGACATTTGTCAAGGCACGTCTGTCTGCCGCACAGGTAGGTAAGGATACAAGCCCTTATCAGTTATACAATACCTACTCTTTCAAATTCGATAATGGTGTATTGACCCCGACCAAAGACAATGTGAAGATGAACGACCAGTTGAAGCCTGAAATCGCGACTTCTTACGAAGCGGGTCTGGATATGAAGTTCTTGAACAATCGCCTGGGATTTGATTTTACTTATTATTACAGCAAGACAAAGAACCAGATTATGAAAGTACCCGCAGCAGCTCCCTGGAGTGGAGGACAATGGGTAAATGCAGGTATGGTAACCAATCAAGGCGTGGAACTGATGTTGTATTCCACTCTGGTAGAAACAAAGGATTTTGCTTTTGACTTGAATGTGAATATGGCTCACAACGTATCGAAGGTGAAAGAACTGGCTCCGGAAGAAAATGTGAACTATATGTTCTTTAACGGTGACGGAAACTTCCCTGTAAAAGTAGGTACACGCGCCGGACACAAATTAGGCGAGATTTATGCTACATCGCTTTATAAGCGCAATGAAAACGGTGATATTATCGTAAATGAAAATGGGTTGCCCATGACTGTGACCAATGAGTCCGAATATGTGAACAAACCTATCGGTAATATCCAGCCAAAGCTGACCATGTCTGTATCTCCTACCTTTACTTATAAGGGGATTACACTGTCCGCACTGTTTGATATGAAATTCGGTGGTGATATCTTCTCTTATTCCGAGATGCTGGCTACCGGAAACGGTTTGGCTAAACGTACCTTGAACCGTGGTGAGGAAAACAACTATATGATGGTATTCCCCGGTGTGACAGAGTCAGGCGAGGTGAATACAAAACAGGTGTCCGCTTCAGAATACTATGGTGCATTGCAGGCTGAGGATTTCATCTACGATGCTTCTTTCATTAAGCTGAAAGAATTGTCAATCGGCTATTCATTCCCCTCATCCATGCTGAAGAAGACTCCTGTCAACTCGCTGAATGTTTCATTTGTTGCACGTAACTTGTGCTATCTGATGAAGCACACACCGGGTACAAGCCCCGAAGGTGGCTATGACACTACGATGTTCTCACAAGCCATTGACTATGCATCGTTGCCGTTTACACGTACTTTCGGTATTTCTATCAACTTAGGTTTCTAATTAATTAAAAGGAAAAACTGATTATGAAAATCAAATTATATAAATCCGTAGCCTTATGTTCGTTGCTGGCTTTGGCCGGATGCCATGATTTTGAGGAATTGAATACAAATCCTTACGCACCGATTTACGACCCGACTGTGGAGAATGTATCGGCCGACGGTATAGATATTGATTATACTTTGACGGAACATGCCATGGCAAGTTTGAAAGGGATGGAAGGTGCTATCGGAAGTATTTTTGCCAACTTCACCTACGAAGGTCCTTACAATGATTATCAGACAACAACCAATCTGACTCATGATATCTATGCCGGTTATTGGGGAAACAATGTCAGCGGCTTTGTGAATCAGGCGCCTACCTATTCTTATACGGATGGATGGTCGGCCAGCCGCTGGAAGCATTTCTATGATGACCGCAGCACTTCGGAATACAGCCAGTTGGTCAAGACATTCTATTTCTGCAATAAGGATTATTACCATACGGCATTCTATATCACCCGTATTTATTATGCTTTCTTGTTGTCCATGCAGACGGACACTTACGGAGATATTCCTGTAGCCTACTATGTGAAGGGAGCTATGCCACCGGAAGAAAATGTGACCTATACACCTCAAAAGGAAGTTTATAATATCCTTTTCCAGCTGTTGGATCAGGCAATAACAGAGTTGCATCAGGAAAATCTTCCTGCTGTCAGTCAGTATGATTTAGGTGACAATGACAAATGTTATGGGGGTGATGTGGACAAATGGCGTCGTTTTGCCAATACACTGCGTTTGCGCCTTGCTTTGCGTGTATCCAATGTAGACCCGGCTTTGGCCCAGACTCAGGCAAAGGCGGCTTTGACAGATCCTGCCGGTTTGATGCAAAGTCAGGATGACAATATGAAGCAGACTCCGAAACGTCAGTATATCGCCGGCGGTAATGAAAATATCTACGCGTTGTTGTTCAGTTGGACCGGCAATGCTGTATTGTCGAAAGAAATGGAACGGGCTTATAAGAATCAGGCTTTGAAAGAAGGTGCGGCAGCCGATGCCGTTACTTTCAATGAGAATTCTGAGAACTGTTATCTCGACCCTCGTTGTGAAGTTTTATGGTTCCGTCCTACTCCGTTTGATTCGTTGACTACCAGTCCGCTTCCTACAGAGAATCTGAAGAAAGATTTCAACGGAGTGATGAATGGAGAAACCAATGTAGGCGGTTCTTATCTGAACAGATATTCTGCCAACCGCTGTATTCTGTCATCTGATGCCATGAACAAGGATTATTGGTGGAATCTGGCTCGTGAAATTGTCTGGATGGGTTATGCTGAAAGCTTGTTCCTGAAAGCGGAAGCGGCATTGCGCTGGCCGTCATTGGTGGATGAAACAGCCGAAGCCCTTTATTTGAAAGGTATCAAGGCATCTATGGATTATTATGAAATTGATGCGGACAAGGCCAATGAATACATCAGTCATCTGGATGGCGTAAAAGCATTTGCCGGTAGTAGCAAGGAAGAACAGTTGGAACAGATTATTACTCAGAAGTGGATTGCCGTTTTCCCGAATGGAAATGAGGGATGGGCGGAAGTGCGCCGTACCGACTATCCGCGTTATCTGCTGGCTCCGGTCAATGGAAACAATTCCAATGGAGAAGTGGCGTCCGGCAAGCTTATCAAACGCATCAACTATCCTAACAGCGAGTCCCGTAACCCCAATAAACCGGGCAATGTGAATCAGGGTAGCCGTGTATGGTGGGATGTGGCCGATACGATGAATGATAGAGGTCAGTGGCATACTCCGAATAATTTCCGCTAGAAATTGCTATCTTTGTATCCTAGGGAACATAAAAAGAAACAAAATGAAGCAAATTCTATTTTTATTGGTAGCCGTCCTGTTATTGGGCGGCTGTGCGGAAGAGAAGAAGACCGACGTTCGTTGGGCTACTTTTAATATCCGTTACGACAATCCGCAGGACAGTTTGAACAATTGGCAATATCGGAAAGACCGTGTGTGCCAGTTTATTAAGGACCATGAGCTGGATATTGTCGGTATGCAGGAAGTCTTGCATAACCAGTTTCAAGATCTTCGCGCAGGCTTGCCCGAATACGATGGTATCGGTGTGGGACGTGATGACGGGAAGACAGCAGGTGAATATGCGCCGCTTTTCTATCGTAAGGACAAATATGAGGTGTTGGACTCCAATACTTTCTGGTTGGCCGAAAATCCCGATAGCGTAGGAATGATGGGATGGGATGCGGTTTGTGTCCGTATCGCCACTTGGGCAAAATTTAAGGACAAGGCTACCGGAAAGATATTCATGGCTGTCAATACTCATTTTGACCATGTGGGTGAAGAGGCCCGCCGTCAAAGCGCATTGCTCATTATCCGTAAGATAAAAGAGATCGTAGGCGAACGTCCCGCAGTGGTTACGGGCGACTTTAATGTGACCGATGCGAGCGATGCATACGAAACAATCACCACCAACGAGTTTGTGATGAAGGATGCTTATAAGACGGCTGCCCGTGTGACCGGCGTTGATTATACTTTTCATGATTTTGCCCGTATCCCGGCCGAGGATTGTGAAAAGATTGATTTCATCTTTGTCACTCCGCAAGTTCTGGTGAAGAGTTGTGAAATACCGGCTGAAGTACCGGAAGCTTTACTTTCCGACCATAATCCTCAGTTGGCTGACTTGGAATTCTGATTTTTTAAATAGGTGAACTTACGCCGGTAGAGTCTTTAAAAGGGCTTTATCGGCGTTTGTTATTTTATTCTGTTGATACTTCTCATTATATGTAATCTTCTCCCATTTAAAATAATTTTCCTCCTTCGATAAGTGTGATACCTTACTTAATTGTTCTATATTTGTATCATTAATCCAATTTAATAGTATGAAGACATACAGTTACTATGTATTATTTTTGTTAGTTGTGTTTTGCGGATGTTCCCGTCCCACGGAATTAACATCGCCGGATGGCAATATAAAATTAGTATTCAACCTGAATGAGGCAGGAGCGATGACCTATGGAGTTTCTGTAGGAGGAAAACCGTTCATCACTCCTTCTGTTATGGGCTTTGAAGGTCGTGACGGGCTCAATCTCTCCAAAGATTTTCAGATAGAAAATACTGAGTTTACCACAAAGGATGAAACCTGGACCCAGCCTTGGGGGGAGAATAAATCTATCCGGAACCATTATAACGAGATGGCTGTGCGCTTGAAAGATCCGGCGAATACACGGCTGACCCTCCGTTTCCGCGTGTTCGACGACGGTCTGGGCTTTCGTTATGAATATCAAGTACCCCAAGTGGACAGTGTGTTCGTGATGGACGAGCTCACTTCATTCAATCTGGCGCAGGATGGCAAGTCATGGTCTATTCCCGCCAGTTTTGAAACCTACGAGTTGCTGTATCGTACCCTGCCCGTCAGCAAGGTGGATAATGCCAACACCCCGATGACTTTCAAAACAGATAACGGGGTATATGCCAGTATTCACGAAGCGGCTTTGACCGATTTCCCCGAAATGACTTTGAAGCATACCGAAGGTTGTCACTTCAAATCGGAACTGGCCTCCTGGCCCGATGGGGTAAAAGCCCGTTTTGCCGGAGAAACTTTCGTTACTCCGTGGCGCAGTATCCAGATAGCTCCCAAAGCGGTAGGTCTGATAAACTCCGGTCTGATACTGAATCTGAATGAACCTTGTGCGCTGGAGGGTGATTTGAGCTGGATACGTCCTATGAAATACGTAGGTATCTGGTGGGGAATGCATCTGGGGGTTGAAACGTGGACGATGGATGAACGCCACGGCGCTACCACCGCTAATGCCAAACGATATATAGATTTTGCTGCTGCCAATAACATAGAAGCGGTGATGTTCGAGGGCTGGAATGAAGGCTGGGAAAGTTGGGGCGGTATGCAGACTTTTGACTATACCAAGCCTTATGCCGATTTCGATATGGCAGAGGTGGCACGTTATGCCAAGGAGAAAGGGATTGAAATAATCGGTCACCACGAAACGGGTGGCAATATCTTTAATTACGAACGCCAGCTGGACAATGCTTACAAATGGTATGCAGACCTGGGAGTGCACAGCGTGAAGACCGGTTATGCCGGAGGACTGCCGGGCGGTCACAGCCATCATGGACAGTTCAATGTACGCCATTACCGCAAGGTGGTGCAGACTGCCGCCGGTTATCATACAACCGTTAATGCCCACGAACCGATCAAAGATACAGGAATTCGTCGTACTTACCCCAATATGATGACGCGCGAAGGCGCCCGCGGCATGGAGTGGAACGGATGGAGTGAAGGTAATCCCCCCGAACATCACGAGTTATTGCCGTTTACCCGCTTGCTGGGCGGTCCGATGGATTATACACCGGGTACTTTTGATATTCTTTATGAAAAGACACGCAATTCCCCACGCCGCAAGAAGTGGAATGACTTGGATAAAGGAAACAGCCGTGTGAATACCACCTTGGCAAAGCAGATAGCCAATTGGGTTGTCATTTATTCTCCGTTGCAGATGGCCTCGGATATGATTGAGAACTATGAAGGGCATCCTGCCTTCCAGTTCTTCCGGGATTTTGATGCGGACTGTGACTGGTCCGAAGCCTTGCAGGGCGAACCGGGAGAGTTTGTAGCTGTGGTGCGGAAAGCGAAAGATAAATATTTCCTGGGAGCCACCACGAATGAAGAGTCGCGTACACTCACCATTCCATTGGATTTCCTGGAGAAAGATAAAAAATACCATGCCGTGATTTATGCTGATGGAGAAGATGCCGACTGGAAAACGAATCCTACTTCGTATCAGATTAAGGACAAAGAGGTGACAGCAGCCGATACCTTGTCTGTAGTCATGGCAAAAGGTGGCGGGCAGGCGGTGAGCTTTATTCCTATAACTGACTGATTTACCAAATGCTTCGTCCTATTGCGTTTATAGATTCCGAAAGGTAACTTCATCTCCTTCTGAAAGGGGATGAAGTTATCTTCGGTTATAGCCGAATTCAACAACCTTAATACTTAGATATAAATGAAAACAACCGAAACCCCAACTCCGGCCAGACGCCGTAGTCCTATTTTTTGGGTTCCCACCGCTTATTTTGGTATGGGGCTCCCTTTTGTTGTCCTCAATATGGTAGCCGTACTGATGTACAAAGGTCTAGGAGTCAGTGATGCGAAGATAGCCTTCTGGACCTCCCTTATCATGCTTCCCTGGACACTGAAACCCCTTTGGAGTCCGTTGCTGGAGATGTACCGTACCAAGAAATTCTTTGTCGTCCTCACCCAGATGGTGTCGGGAGTCACTTTCGGGTTGATTGCCTTGTCGCTTCATCTTCCGTCCTTTTTTGCAATCACTATCGCCTTGTTCGCCATTGTCGCCTTTAGCGGGGCAACGCACGATGTGGCCTGTGACGGGGTATATATGGACGAGTTGAATGCACAGGAACAGGCTAAGTATATAGGTTGGCAAGGTGCTTTTTATAACGTAGCCAAGATTATCGGTACAGGTCTGCTGGTTTATCTGGCCGGTTTCTTGAAAGATGAATACGAAGGTCCTGCCGAAGATGCGGTACTCTATTCCTGGACGGTCATTATGATTGTCCTCGGAGGAGTGATGTTCGCTTTGGGACTTTATCATACCCGTATGCTGCCTTCGGGCAAGCATGCCCATTCGGTCACCTCTTTTTCGCAGAGTATGGCCGAGTTATGGAATGTCATCCGGAACTTCTTTACTAAAAAGCATATCGTTTATTACATCTGCTTTATTATTTTATATCGTTTTGCCGAAGGGTTTGTGATGAAAATTGTACCTTTGTTCCTGAAAGCCGGTCGTGATGTGGGCGGTTTGGGATTGACAGAACAGGAGATTGGCATTTATTACGGAACCTTCGGAGCGGCAGCTTTCGTACTCGGTTCATTGCTGGGCGGATATTATATTTCCGCACGTGGATTGAAAAAGACTTTGTTCTCCTTGTGTTGTGTATTCAATCTGCCTTTTATGGCTTACACGCTGCTTGCCATTTTCCAACCGCAGAGTGCGCCTCTTATCGGCGGAGCCATTGTGCTGGAGTATTTCGGATATGGCTTCGGCTTTGTGGGACTTACCTTGTTCATGATGCAACAGGTGGCTGCCGGCCCTCATCAGATGGCGCATTATGCTTTTGCATCGGGTATCATGAACCTGGGTGTCATGTTGCCCGGTATGATGTCCGGATATGTCAGCGACTGGCTGGGCTATAAACTGTTTTTCATCTTTGTGCTGGTGGCTGCCATTCCGGCATTCCTGATGACTTGGTTTGTACCCTTCACGCACGAAGACAAGAAATAGAGAAAAACTATTAACCTAACAAAAAAGAGAATATGAGTGAATTGAAGATTGCGGGCAATCCGTTGCCCGGTATGCCGTGGGAGGAACGTCCCGAAGGTTGTAAAAATGTAATGTGGAGATGTAGCGCGAATCCCATCATTCCCCGTGATTTGCTGCCTACATCCAATAGTATATTCAATAGTGCGGTAGTACCTTTCGGCGAAGGGTATGCCGGAGTGTTCCGTTGTGATGATACAAACCGCCGGATGGCGCTCCATGTGGGATTCAGCAAGGACGCCGTTCATTGGGACATCAATCCGGAGAAGTTGCAGTTCCAGTGTGATATTCCTGAGATTGGTGAATGGGTGTACGGTTATGACCCGCGTGTCTGCTTTATCGACGACCGTTACTATGTGACCTGGTGTAACGGATATAAGGGCCAGCCCACCATCGGCGTGGCATGGACTACGGATTTCAAGACATTCCATCAGGTGGAGAATGCTTTCCTGCCTTTCAACCGTAATGGCGTGCTGTTTCCCCGCAAGATCAATGGTAAGTTTGCCATGTTGAGCCGTCCCAGTGACAACGGGCATACTCCTTTCGGAGATATTTATTATAGCGAGTCGCCCGACTTGGAGTTTTGGGGACACCATCGTCACGTCATGTCACCCGCGCCTTTTGAAGTAAGTGCATGGCAGTGCCTGAAGATTGGCGCCGGCCCCATTCCCATCGAAACCAGTGAGGGCTGGTTGCTGTTCTATCACGGTGTGCTTCGTTCCTGCAACGGTTATGTCTATGCCTTTGGATCGGCATTGCTTGACTTGGACGAGCCGTGGAAGGTGAAATTCCGTTCGGGACCTTATCTTATCTCTCCGCGTGAACCTTACGAATGCATGGGTGATGTGCCCAATGTATGCTTCCCTTGTGCGGCTTTGCATGATCCGGCAACGGGACGGGTGGCCGTTTATTATGGTTGTGCCGACACGGTGACCGGTCTGGCATTCGGTTATATTCCCGAAATTATAGAATTTACCAAACGTACTTCTATTATTTAAGCACCGTTTGTGCTGTTCTCATTCGAAAACAGAGGATGTGTCCTGTGGCTGTCACTTCGGTCCGGACACATCCTCTTTGTCTTTTTCCGGGAAAGGGAACTGTCTGGTTATAAAGCGGCTTTTAAGTGCTGTCTTCTCTTTGGCTAAGCGTTTTCTTCCGGATGATTAAGGGCTTTTATACTGAAACCTTCTACAGTCCATTGCAATGGACTGTAGAGTCTGCCGTAATGGACTGTACGGTCTGCTACAGTGGACTGTACGGTCTGCATCGGAAGACTATAGAAGATAATAGGAATAAAGACCTTAGTTGTATGGAGAAAAAGGCTTATGTTTGCTGTTGAAAGAGGTTAGGTTCCGATACGGAAAGACATCAGACCGGTATACCGGCAAATTATTCACAGGCAGTCCTCTGCCTCTCGATTTTTCTCTTTATCTTTGCCGGAAAAATAAAGCAGTCCATGAAACGACCCAACGTACTTAATTTAACCTGCCCTGCCATCCCCGTAGTTCGGATCGGTTTTGTCGGATTAGGAAACAGGGGCATTCTTGCACTTGAGAGATATATGCACCTGGAAGGCATTGAGGTGAAAGCGCTTTGTGATTTGCGGAAAGAGAATATAGAGCGTGCAGAGCATATCTTACGGGAGTTCGGCCGTCCCGAAGCCGAGAACTATTCGGAAGAAGGGATGTGGCGCAAGATGTGCGAATGCAAGGAGATAGACCTCATTTATATTTGTACGGACTGGCTGACTCATACTGATATTGCCGTTTATGCCTTGCAGCAGGGCCGTCACGTGGCGTTGGAGGTTCCTGCCGCCATGAGTGTGGCCGATTGCTGGCGTTTGGTGGATACAGCCGAAGAAACCCGCCGTCACTGCATGATGCTGGAGAACTGTTGTTACGATGCATTTGCCCTGACTACATTGAACATGGTGCAGCAGGGGGTGTTGGGCGAAATTACTCATGCCGAGGGATCATACATCCATGACTTGCGCAAGCATTATTTTGCAGACGAAAAAGCGGGTGGGTATCACAATCACTGGATAAAGCTTTACAGCCAGCAGCATACGGGGAATCCTTATCCTACTCACGGCTTGGGTCCTGTCTGCCAATGGATGAATATTCATCGGGGAGACCGTATGGAGTATCTGGTTTCCATGTCCTCGCGTCAGGCCGGTCTGTCTGCTTATGCCGGACAGGTGTTTGGTGCATCCTCCGAAGAAGCGGCGCAGAGTTATGAGATGGGGGATGTGAATACCACGCTGATTCATACCGCAAAAGGAAGAACTATCTTGTTGCAATATGATGTGACCACTCCTCGCCCGTACAGCCGCCATCAGACGGTGTGCGGCACGAAGGGATTCATGCAGAAATATCCTGTTCCCTGTCTTCTGCTCGATGAATATGGCAAGGAACCTTTGTCCGGTGAGCAGTTTGAGCGGATGATGGAGCAGTATAAACATCCTTTTACGGCAGTTATCGGCGAGGAGGCGCGGCGGAAGAATATGCCGAATGAGATGAATTATATCATGGACTACCGGCTTATTCATTGTTTGAGGAACGGTTTGCCGTTGGATCAGGATGTGTATGACGCTGCCGAATGGTCTTGCATTACGGAACTGAGCGAGCGCTCCGTGCGACAGGGCAGTGTACCGGTGGAGATTCCCGATTTCACACGAGGGAACTGGAAAGAGAGATAGTGCTGTCAGCTCTTTAGCACAGGGGGGATAAACCGAATGGTTCTCACCTGAAGATGAAAAGAACGCTGATATGTTAATCTCCAGGTGAAAATACAGGCTTGTTTATTGAACTCCCATTGATGTTATCGTTTCTTGTCTTGTGGTGTTTCCACTATTATTTTTCCTTCTTTCATGGTGAACTGTGCGATTTTCAAATCATTCAAGGCGTCCAGTACGGTATTCACCGGGAGTTGGCGGTTGATATGGAAATAGATGCGTTCGTCCAGTAACGGACGTGAACGGAATACGATGCTGATGTTATACCATGAACCTATATCTTGCATGACTTGCCTCAAGTCGGTATTGTCAAAAGAAAATTCATTCTCCGCCCATCCTTTTCTCTTCTCCGTATCAACTCTTTTCAATTGGAGTTTTCCTTGTTTATCCAAGGATATTTGTTCCCCCGGGTGCATTTCCTTACTTTGATTGCGCTTGGTATGACTTACATTCACTCGTCCTTGATAGAGGATGACATCCGGCGAGTAACGGGGATAGGCTTTCACATCGAACACCGTTCCCAGTACTCGTGTTTGTAGTTGCTCGGTGCATACTATAAAGGGGCGGGAAGCGTCTTTGGCTACTTCAAAACGGGCCTCTCCGCTTAGTTTGACACTGCGAATGGTATCTGTAAACTCCTTTAGATACTCCAGACGGCTGTTTGCGCTGAGCAATACCTTGCTTCCGTCGCTTAATTGAACGGAGGTAATGGTAGCGGGCGGGGTGCTTACAATTATCCTTTTCCCTTCTTCCCGAAAAGTAATTTCCTCAGGAACTTCCAGTGAAGTGAAGACTTCCACTTCCTGCGGCTCAGGTTGTAGTAAAGGCTGGAATACAAGTACCAAGGCGATGACAGCGGCGGCTATACCTGGTATCGTTATCCGTCGGATAGATTGGTGTCTGATACGGTGACGACGGATGAATGTCTGCCAGGCTTTCCGGGTTTCGTCTGCGGTGGGAATATCCCCCAATGCTTCACCAAAGAGTTGTTCCAATTGATGGTCATTCCAAGTTCCGTTTTGGGGGGAGTCTTGGTTATGGGGATTCTTTCCGTTGTCCGGATGGATGTGGTCATTTGTTGAAAACTCCTTTTTCATTGTTTATCCTCCTTTTTCAGTATCGCTTCGCGCAGAGTCCGCAATGCTTTTGATATATGTTTTTTCACGGTGTCGGGGCTGATTCCCAATTCGTCGGCTACCTGTTGATATGTTTTTTTCTCCCAATAGCAGCTTCGCAAGATGGTGCAAGTCGGTTCGGGCAAACTGCGGGCTATGTTTTCCGCTTGCTGCAACAGTGCCTCGTGTGCGCGGTAACCCTGATTCATTTCCGCACGGGTGGCTTCGATGAGGCGGTCTATGTGTTGCTGTTCCACATTCAAATGCTTCAAGCGGTTGAGGCATTTGTTACGCACGGTGGCATAGAGCCAGGCGCTACGGGTGTTTTCCTTTAGTTGGTCGAACTCCTTCCAGGCTTGTTCCATGGTTTCGCTTACTATGTCCTTGGCTTCTTCCGTATTGCTCATCAGGGTGGTAGCAAAGCGGACGAGGCGTGGGTACATTTCTGCGAACAGTCGTTCGAAGTGCTCTTCTTTATGGTTTCTTCTCCTGAATAAAATCTGCATGTTTCCTTGTCTTCCGTGAACAAAGGTACGGAAATTTCCTTTTCTCCGCTGGGGTTACAGACGATTCTTTTCGCTTTGTCCGGCTCCGGTTCCTTTATATTTGCTCTTGGTGGCATTGAATTTATAGGATACTTGGAGGCCGAAGCGTTGGAAATCCCGGTAAATCCGATTTTCCATATAGGCATCTATGCCGTATAAATCAAAATGGAAATACCCTGTTCTAAGAATATCATTGGCGGTGAATGTTATGGTGAGTGTCTCTTTTAAAAAGGATTTGGAAAGGCGTGCATTGATTTGTCCTTCCGTGCGCGTTACAAAAAATCCTTGCCGGGAAGCGGTGGAGAGATATCCTTCCATATTGAAGAACCAGCCTTTGGGAAGGTTGAAGTTGTTGTCCAGACTGATATAGAAACGGGGTTGGTTCCGGTGTTCGGTGATTCCTATTTTATTCGCATTCATGTCCAAAAAAGCCATATTCACATTGAGTTGTGGTTCCCAACACCCCAGTTTGGGAGAGGCGTTGAAACTAATGCCGTAATTATGGGTTGTAGGAATGGTCTGTGTGGCAAATAAGAGGACGCCCGGATGTGTATCTTCCTTGTAGGGCATAATTATATTGGTATACATATTGAGAATACGGCTGAAATAGGCTGAGAAATAGAGCCAATTCCAAGAGGCGCCGGCCGAAAAGCGATGCGTCTTTTGGGTTTTCAGCAAAGGGTTTCCTTGAGAATACTCATATTTGCTGCGATAGCGGATGGAATTGGTCAATAGGCTATAATCGGGGTTATTTTTACGTAACCGGTAAGAGAGGCTGAAACTTTTGCCATTGTGTGACCAACTGGCGGCCAATACAGGAATAATATCATTATAGGTAGGGCTTTGTGCATCTATCCTTATCCCTTTTTCATAATAATCTGTTTGTTGATGTTCATAACGTATTCCCATATTCAGTTTCCAATGGCGGATGGATCTTGAATAGTCAGCAAATGCGGCATATACGGATTGTTTGATGTGGTCGTCGGCATCGGCAGAGAAACCGTTTTGGGTAAAGATATCATGGCGGTTGGTAAAAGTTTCTTCCGTACCGAATGAAAAACGTCCGTTCCATAAGGGGGAACTGACTACCAGCTTGGCGGCATAGAGGGAGCTGCGCATGCGACTGTCTGCTTGCACGGTTGCATCGTCATTATTCATGGCGTTCTGGTCGGAATGCGAGCGTTTGAACAGGTAATCGGCGTTGAAGTCAATATTCCATTTGCCCAGTTCTCCTGCGTAGTAGGCGTTTGCCGCGTGATCCCAACCTGTATGTATTTGTTCTGCTGTAGTAAAGTTTATCCGGTCGGTTTCTTCATCGTTACGTCTGGTGACGGTTTTACCGGATGAATTTCTGTCTGCATTCCCTATTCCGGTTTCGGGCATATAGCGCAGACCGAAAGAATGGTGTTCATCCGGTTCATAATTGAATCCCAGCTCACCGGAAAAACGTTGGCTCTTATGGGTCTGCACATCATTTTTGTTGGTTTGCCAAATGGCGGAACCCTTGATGCGGTTCATATTTGTGGTTTTTCCATACGAGTTTTGCTGTGCCATATATCCCTTTACAAAGAGATCCAGACCGCCGGTGCGATAATTTAATGCCATATATTCGTTGGCGTTGGCGGAATGTCCTTGTGAATAAGTCGTATTGAAGTGGCCGCTCAACCCTTGTCCGCGCCGGCGGATGGTACGGAGGCGGATGACGGCTGCTACGTCCGAGGCATATTCGGCTCCGGGAGTAGTGATGACTTCTGCGGATAAGATTTCGTTGGCCCGGATACGGTCCAGTTCTGTCATGTCACGTACTTTCTTATTATTTATATAGATTACAGGAGAACCGCATCCCATTACATTGTATTCGCCGTTATGGCCGGTGACGAAAGGAAGATGGGGCAACATTTCTGCGGCAGACCCCATTCGGGCCAGGGAAGTTCCTGCCACGTTGGCTTTTAGTCCGTTGGGACCCACTTCTATCATGGGGCGTCGGGCGCTGATGGTTACTTCCTGCATCAGTTGGGTGTCGGGAAGCAGGTGAAACGTAAGAGTAGGGTGGTAAGGTTGCACTTCCGTCTTATAGCCTATATAAGAAACCCGTATCAAGTAAGGTATCCCTTCTTCCGCTATCATCAGGAAACTTCCGTCTTCACGGGTGACACATCCGTTTACAAAGGTGGAGTCGCCGGGAGTCAATAAGAGTACATTGGAGTAGGGCAGCGGTTCATTCTTTTCATTGGTTACTTGTCCTCGTATTTCGGTAATGCGTATGTCTCTTCCCTTTTTCTGTATGGCGAAGTATTCTTCCCGTTCTTTACAAATGAAAGGAATGCCGTTCAGGACAGTGCCGATGGCTTCAAGTTCGGTTTTTTGCCGGATGGAGGCTGTAACCCGGTAGCTTTCTGTTTCGTTATAGGAGAAGATAATATTCTTTCCGCCTTCCTTTTCGATTAGTTTAAGGGCGGCGGGAAGTGGTTTGTCCTTTAATTCTATAGAGAATTGCCGGGGTGTTTGTGAATGAAGCGGAAGGATGATGCTGAATAATACGGTCATGATCCACGCTGTTTTCAAATAGCCGTCTGATCTCATTTTACTAGTGTTTAATTGTTCTTTATGAGTAATACAACCGAGGTTTGTAATCGGGTACGGTAAAATAAGGAAAAAGATTCGATGGGTTGTCGGAATGGATTCCCGTGGTTGGTTCATGCGAAGGGAACGGATATAACTTTATGAAGAATTTATGAAGGATTGGAATAAGAATGGTTCATTGTAATGGCTTGAGGTTCAAAACATTGTCCGCGTATGAAGAATTTGAAGGAAAAAAGGTGGAAAATGTGTTTTGAAGAGATGGTTGGGGCAGATACTTGTGTGATACTTGTTTTATGAAAATTGTAGATGGCAGTAGCTATGAAGAACAGAGGGAATAAAAACAAGGTGACTGAAAACAAATCCAGCCACCTTGTTTTTATTGTTTAACCTGTGTTTTATTCTATCTCGACGCTATGTTTTACCGGAGTCAGGATGAAAGTAAATTCATAATCACCGTAGGGCAACATATATTGAGGCAACGGCAGAGCTCCCCAGCTGTTTACACAACCTAATCCCATCTGAGCCTTGTCGATGATCAGGTTGGTCAGGTCTGCTTTCTGTACTTCGGGCGAGTGACGCTGGTCTTTTTGTTCGCCATCATCCAGTGAACAGATGGTATAATGCAAAGCGGATGCAGAGAATGGAGCATCACCTACTACCTTCAGTCCGTTACCGCCGGCATTCAGTTGCTTCCACCAACGGATATCGGTCTTGGTTCCTGTTTCCTGCGGACGGATATAGGAGTAGAATTGTTCATCCACACTCTGGCGATAAATACCCAAGTCGGTGCTGTGGTTGCGGTCACTGTAGTTTTCTACCGGACCACGACCATAATATTCTACGGTTTCAAAACATTTAGGCATCTGCATTTGCATACCGAAGCGGAACATCGGAGATACTTTGGCATTCTTGTCGGCTGTCATCTTTTGGGTCACTTTGATGGCTCCTTCGTTGTTGATGACATAAGTCAGATATAATTTGGCGGAAACATTCTTCATGTCATATTCCGCATTCACTACTATCTGGTCATTTTCTGTCTTGGAATTCAAGGAAACCAGTTTCAATCCCGGGTTTTTCCATGCGGCATATCTGTTTTGCAGGCCGGCTCCCATATCATTGTCTGTCGGGGCACGCCAGAAGTTAGGGGTCAGGGCTGCGCCTTCTTTCAGCATTTCCGTTCCGTCCACTGCATATTTGCTTAAGTAACCGTTCTGTTTGTTGAACTCGGCTACGAAGTTATTGCCTTTTACGATCAGATAATGATATTGGTTGTCGATGATTTGCGGAACAACGGTGGCTACATTGGTCGTTTCCACGTTCTTCAAATCCATAGACGGTGCTTTGTAATCATTCAGTGTCAACTGATTCTTGGCGACGGTGAAACCTGCGGGCAGCAAACCTTCGCGGTTTTTCAGTTTGTAGGAAACGTTCAGCAACCATTCCTTGCAGGTGCAGGTCTTGCCGATATTCAACGTAATCTTGGCTGTTTCCTGAGGAGCGACTTTTAAATCATCCACGCGTCCGGTGCGGATTACTTTTCCATCTTTCAGTACTTGCCATTCCATATAGTAGGCGGACAGATCACGGAAGAAGTTCTCATTGAACACATTTACTTCCCCTTTGCTTAAATCGGCGGGAGTAGTCCAGATATTCTGGTAAAAGTGACCTACTTCATACATGTGCGGATTAGGAACACGGTCGGGGCTGATCAAACCATTGTCACAGAAGTTGTTGTCAGAAGCGTCAAAGCGGTTGAAATCTCCTCCGTAAGCATAAATCATCACGCCGTCTTTTCCTTTCCAGCGGCAGGACTGGTCAACGAAATCCCAGATAAATCCACCTTGCAGATTCGGATATTTACGGATCAAATCCCAATATTCTTTGAAACCACCCTGCGAGTTACCCATTGCATGGGCATATTCACACTGAATCAATGGTTTGGTAGCATCGGTACGTTGACCATATTTTTCCATGCCGTTATAATCATAGTACATCGGACAGAAGATATCGGTATGTTCTTTCTGGCGTGCTTGTTCATATTGGCAGGCACGGCTGGGGTCTTCTGCTTTAATCCATTTATAGCATTGTTCGAAGTTGGGGCCGTCACCGGCTTCATTACCCAATGACCAGAAGATGATGCTCGGATGGTTGAATCCGCGTTGTACATTGCGCTGGTTACGTTCCAGATGGGCTTTCTTATAAGAGGGGTTCTTGGCTAGCGTCTTGTCGCCGTAGCCCATACCGTGAGATTCTATATTGGCTTCGGCCACGACGTAAATACCATATTGGTCACATAAATCGTACCATAAGTTGTCATCCGGGTAGTGGCAGGTACGTACAGCGTTCAGGTTGAATTGCTTCATTATCTGGATATCCTGTAGCATACGTTCGGGAGATACTACATAGCCTCCATCCGGATCCATTTCGTGGCGGTCGGCCCCCTTGAACAGGACTGCCTTACCGTTAACCAAGATCTGGTCACCTTTCAATTCAATCTTGCGGAAACCTACTTTGACAGGAATCACTTCATTGCTGCCCTGCATGCTGGCACGCAAGGTATATAAATAAGGTGTTTCGGCACTCCACTTTTTGGGGTTCTCTACGTTCATGGTCACCAGACCGGATTTGTTGGCGGTAGCGGTTGCCACTTGCTTGCCTTGTGCATCTACCAGTTCCAAATCGACTTTACCACTGCCTTTCAAATCCAGATTGACAGCCAGGCTGCCGTTTTGGTAAGCTGCGTCCAAGTCGGGAGTTACACGGATATCTTGAATGCGTTTTTTGTTGCGGGCATATAGATAGCAGTCACGTCCCACGCCGCTATACCGGAAGAAATCCTGATCTTCCAGATAGGTACCGTCGCACCAGCGGAATACTTGGAAGGCGATCAGGTTTTTCTGACCCGGTTTTAAATATGGAGTCAGGTCAAATTCGGCTTCCAGTTTGCTGTCCTCGCTGTAGCCTACATAACGTCCGTTTACCCACAAATACATATTGGAGGTAACCGAACCGAAATGGGCGATAATATCTTTTCCCTTCCATGAGGCGGGAACTACAATTTCACGGCGGTAAGAACCTACATGGTTATTCTCTGTCGGCACTTCGGGAGGGTTGTTCTGGAACTGGTTACGCCAGGCATAGCCTACGTTCACATAAATAGGATCACCGTATCCGTTCAGTTCCCATACGGCGGGAACTTGCAGGTCATCCCAGCCTTTGTCGTTGAAGCCGGTTTTCCAGAAATCAGTCGGACGGGAGTCTGCATCCTTTACCCAGTTGAACTTCCAGGTTCCGTTCAAAGTCATGTAGTTAGTTGATTGTTTTTTGTCTGCTTTCTTAGCTGCATCTGCATTCTCAAAAGCAAAGTAGTTCGTGTGCATCGGCGCACGGTTTACCGCATTTATTTCCGGGTTGCGCCATTCTTGGAAGGTCTGTGCGCCTGCTGTAAGGGCGAGGACTGTGAACAGACCTGTCATAAGTTGTTTCTTCATGCTATTATTTTATTGGTTTTGTGCAAATATAGTGAAAATAATAGTTACCGATGGGACATAAATCGGGCAATATTTGTTATAATTGTGAATGATTTGTGTTCTATCCTAAAAAATTATGGCATTTCTGAGGCGTATTTGGAATAAATGGCAGAATTTACTGCATGATGAGAAATTAAAGCATAAAATATATGTGATTATTTTTGAAAGCGACACACCGATGGGAAAGTTATTCGATGTGGCGTTGATAGGGTTCATTGTCTTGAGTATTCTGGTGGTTATTGCCGAGAGTATCAAGAGTTGGGATACCGTTATCGGGCCTTATCTGCGGGTGTCGGAGTATGTTTTTACTTTCTTTTTTACGTTAGAGTATATGTTGAGGCTTTATTGTTCTCCCCAACCGCGGAAGTATGCTCTGAGTTTTTTCGGTATAGTGGATTTGCTGGCTACCTTACCTCTATATATAGGCTGGCTTTTCGGCACGGCACGTTATCTGCTGGTGATCCGCACTTTCCGGTTGATTCGTGTGTTCCGTATCTTTAAACTTTTCAATTATCTGAATGAAGGTAATTTCTTGTTGCGTTCCTTGGTGTTCAGCAGTCGGAAGATTATTGTTTTTTTCTTGTTTGTACTGATATTGGTGACTTCGATCGGTACATTGATGTATATGATTGAGGGACAGCGGCCGGGCACTTCTTTCAATAATATTCCGAATAGTATTTATTGGGCGATAGTGACGATGACGACGGTAGGTTATGGGGATATCACTCCGGAAACTCCGCTAGGGCGCTTCCTTTCGGCCATTGTAATGTTACTGGGCTATACCATCATTGCAGTCCCCACAGGAATTGTTTCTGCGTCTATGATCCAGGAACATAGACGCAGGGTGGCCCTGAAATGTCCGCATTGTGGTAAGGACGGACATGAGGACGGGGCTGCTTATTGTAAATACTGTGGAGGAAAACTGGTAAATTGATTATGGAATGCTGTATGATAGAAAGTTATTCTATCACCCATCGCTTATCATGCGCCACCGTCTTTTTCGGATCATAAGTCATTCCTTCTTTGGTAGGGATTTTTATCACGTAAGTCCGCCCGCTGTGGTTGGACAAGGATGTTTCCCGTAACCAGGGATTCATATTCTTTAATATGGCCAGATTGATTCCTTTGCTGCGTGCGAAACGTGCCAAGTCTGCAATTCCTTTCGTCACAGTGATTTCCGTATAAGGAATAGGCGGATACAAATCCGATGCACGCAGGCGGAAACCGAAAGTAGTGGGGGCATTGAATAATTGTTTGGCGGCAAGAATGCGGTACACATACCGGGCAGTCTCTTCTACCAGTTGCAAATCCAACGAGTCGTCCACATCCTGTTTGGCCAGTTGGCTGGCAATGCGTGCCTGACCGGCATTGTAAGAGGCGGCGACAGCCACCCAGTCCTTATATTTTGCATACGCGTCTTTCAGATAGCGGCAGGCGGCACGGGTCGCTTTCTCAATATGGTAACGCTCGTCCACATTGTTGTTTACCTCCAATCCGTAATCCCGTCCCGTACCTTGCATGAATTGCCATAGTCCGGCAGCTCCGGCAGAAGAACGGGCGGTGGGATTCATATTACTTTCTATTACCATCAGGTACTTAAAATCATCAGGTATTCCGTTTTCTTTCAGTATGGGTTCTACAATGGGGAAATAGCGGTTGGCTTTTTTCAGCATTTGCAAGGAAGTACTGTGCATATAGGTGAATGCCAATAGTTCACGGTCCATACGCTCGTGGCGGTCAAAGCGGCTCAAATCAATGGTTTTGCCACAGAACTCAATACTGGCGGGAACTTCGGGACTACTGTATTTCAATGCCGTAATACCTGAATCTTCCCGTATGATAGTGGTATCTTCCTGCTCCGTTTTTGGAGTAGCGCAACTGCTGCTTACTAAGGCCGGTGATGCAACTACAATGCAAAAGGCTGCCACAGCAGCCAGATTGATGGTTATTTTTCTCATTTTTTCTTTATTCGTTTTCATTCTCTTTTTCTTTTCCGCCCCGTCCGAAGTTACGATATTCGGTAGGGGTGAAATTGGTACGCTTTTTAAATACCGAGAAAAAGTGTTCAGTAGAGGTATAATTCAATTCATAACATATCTCTTTCACTGACATGGAACTTTCAATCAACAGCTGCTTCGCTTTGCGCAGTTTCAGCTCTTGGAAATACTTGGCGGGCGCATAACCGGTGTATTCTTTGAATACTTTGCGGAACCAGGAATAACTGATTCCCAATTTCATGGCCAGTTCTTCCGGGTCTATATCCTTGTACACATTTTCGTGCATGATGATTTTGGCACTTTCTATTTTTTGTGCCGCATTGTCCACCTCATAGCGTTTGTTCTGCGAGATAGCAAGTACGGCTCCCATAATGTGTAAAACGATGCCGGACAAATATTGTTGCGCTGCGGTCTTGTCTGCTTCCGCTACTTCCAGTGCACGGGCAAAAAGACTGGCCAGTTCTTCATTGATACCGATATCCAGAATCTGGCTTTCTTTTGAGATAAAGCTGTTTTTTACCAGATTGTCTATAATCGGGCCTTCAAAACCGATGTAATATTCGTTCCATCCTGTCTTTTGCAGCGGCGCATAGGTATGCCACTGTCCGGGAAACAGGAAAAGTATCTGCCCTTTGGATATGTCAACAGACGGGGTTGTGTCGCTGGCGAAAGTTCCTCGTCCTTTAGTGATATATACCAACTGATATTCATGCAGCACACGTCCTTTCTGGGCTGTGAAATAATAGGCGTCCGGGTGGTTGCGTGGTGGATAAACGCTTCCGGCCCTGATAGCCTGGAATCCGACGGTAGTCACCGACAAGCCGAAACGCTTGTCACGCTCATTGACAATTAGGTATTTAAAATCAGCGCCTTGGTCGTTGTAATGCATGTTTCTCTGTTTTAAAATTAGGTCACACTTATCGGCAAATATACAATTTTTTATCTTAACAGCCTCTAACCTTTTTGTTCTAAGTGTTTCTGGAGGTATAATTTTAGTTTCTTATGTATGCAAATGGGGGAAATTTAGAACAAATCTTATGGAATATTTGCTTAAAATGCTTTTTTTTGCGAATATTGCATCAAATCTTAAAGTTGAATCTATGCACTTGGCACACCGTAACTGCGAATATATTCTTGGAGTAATATATCTTTTTGTTTTTCCTGTTTTGCTTTGGGCTGATAATAAGGTGAATACTTATCATTTTAAATCCATTTCCACTTCGGTGAACTTCCCTACCAATGAAGTCAGGAAGTTATTTCAGGATAGCCAGGGGTATATATGGATTTCGACCTACAATGGTCTCTTGCGTTACGATGGTTATTCTATTGTTGTATATAAACCCGATGGAGTGAATCATGGACGTTCCATTGATAGTTTTGTGAATATGGTGGCCGAAGACAAGGAGAATAATTTGTGGATAGGTACGCACAATGGATTATACGTGTTGCATAAAGAAACGGATGAGATAGAGAAAATAATCAGTCCTTTGTTACAGGTAAGCAATGTAGAAAGTATCCTTTATGCAAGTAACGGAGATTTATGGGTGGGAAGCAACAAGGGATTGTTTCGCAGAAAAGCCGGCAGCCGTACTTTCGATTGTGAAAAAAACATGGATATAAAGTCTGTTGTCGAAGACCGGAAAGGTCAAATATGGATTGGTACTTGGGAACAGGGGCTGCTGCGTTATAGTCCTCAAGAGGAATTGTATTATACTTACGACGGGATTAACCCTGGTAATTCGGCGCATGTCATATTTCAGGATGAAGCCGGGAATATTTGGATCGGTACCTGGCGGTATGGACTGGTGAAACTCATTAATCCGTATGATTCGGAACATTTCTCATTTAAAACATTCCGGAACATCAAGGGAAATTCTCATTCTCTGTTGGATAATATTATCTACGCCATTGCTCAGGATAAAAATTCCGGGAAGCTCTGGATCGGTTCACGCAGTGGGGTCAGTATTTTGGAAGATGAATCGGGAGACGGGAATTTTACCAATATTGTTCCGGGTAACCTTCAAGGAGATTTACCTTTTAATGAGGTGAACTCTCTGTTGTGCAGTAAAGACGGGCTGATGTGGCTGGGTATGTTGGGAGGAGGTGTTTGTACTGTAAATACAAATAAGTTCCGGTTTAATTATGATTCTTTGGAGGCTTTGCGTGAGCATTGCCCTACCAGCTCTGTCCGCAGTGTCTATCAGGAGGATAATGGGAATCTGTGGATGGGAATCATGGGATTCGGTCTGGTATTTTATGATATGAAACAGCATACCATTGTTCCTTACCGCTCTCATCCTGTATTGAAGAATATGGGATATACATCGACGGTCAATGATATTATTTATCGTAAAAGGACAAATGAATTGTGTTTTGCCACTTGGGATGACGGAGTGTGGTTCTATAATGTCAAAGCCGGGAAAGCACACGTGATAAATACCGTTACCAATCCGGAGCTGAGTGATATTTGTATTTATTCTTTGTTGGAAGATTCGAAAGGGAATCTGTGGTTGGGGACACGTTCGGGAGTGTTTATCTTGGATACGGAATCAAGACTTCATTCTTTGAATGAACTGGTGACTTTGACAAATCAGGCATTGCCCCAAATTTCTATTTTCAAAATGGCGGAAGATCAAGATGGCTTTATCTGGATAGCGACTAGTAATGAAGGGGTATGGCGGATAGATACATCCGGAGAAACATATAAGGTTAAGTTTTATACGCCTTCGGATGGTACATTATCCACTGTCGGGGCGATGAGTGTTTGTGTGGATGGATACAACAGAGTATGGGTGGGGTCGAATGGTAACGGACTCGATTTGTATGACCGGAAGAATGATCGTTTTGTTTCAGTCTTGAATGATTATTTCCGGAATGGAGATGTTGTTTTCAGCATGCTGGAGGATGATGAGCATACTTTATGGCTTACTACCAATGCGGAAATGTATCACATTGATATACCTTTGGACGGTGCTGCACCGAAAATACATACCTATACGGTAGATGATGGTTTGCAAGACCATATGTTTAACCGGAATTCTTGCTTCAAGGGTGCGGATGGGAAACTTTTCTTCGGAGGATTCCGTGGATTGAACAGTTTTTATCCTGATAAAATAGTTCAGGATACTGCCTATTCTCCGGTAGTAATTACAGATATAAAGGTACATAATGTATCGGTACGTACCTATCCTCTTTCCGTCAGAGAGGGGATTGCTGCAAACAGAGCTATTGATTTTATTGATAAAATTGTATTAGGATACCGGGAGAATAATTTCAGTCTTGATTTTTCAATATTGAACTATATCAATCCTGAGTTGAACCGTTATTTATATCGGTTGGAGGGATATGACAAGGAATGGTTGTCCGTTGAGGCTGGACGTCGGTTTGCCTATTATAACAATCTTCCGGCAGGTACTTATACTTTTTGTGTAAAGGGAGCCAATCAGAATGGAATCTGGTCTCCGGATATGAAATGTCTGCGTATAACTATTCTTCCGCCGCCTTGGTTATCGTGGTGGGCTTATTGCCTTTATGTCTTGTTGTTCGTTTCATTGGCATGGTATACTTATCGGATTGTCAGAAACCGTATCCGGATGAAACAGGCCATAGAGATGGGGAAGATAGAACGGCAGAAAATGGAGGAAATCAATCATGCTAAATTACAGTTCTTTCCCAATATCACTCATGAGTTGCTGACTCCGCTTTCTATTATATCGGCTTCGGTGGATGAACTGAAACAAGAAGTACCGGCAAGTTCGTCGGTTTGTTCTGTAATAGCTGATAATACTGTGCGGTTAATCCGGTTGATTCAGCAAATCTTAGAGTTCAGGAAAGTGGAGAATGGCAAGTTGCGGCTAAAAGTTTCGCATGGAAATGTCAGTATGTTCTTGAAAAAATCAGTGTCGGCTTTCGCTCCTTTGGTTAAAAAGCAGAAATTGTCCATACAATTTGATTTGTCTGAAGAATATTCGGGATATTTTGATGTGGATAAATTGGATAAAGTGGTGTACAATCTGCTTTCCAATGCCGCTAAATATACTCCTGAAGGAGGAACTATTGTGGTGTCGCAGGCTCATGATGAGGAAAAGAGGACTTTTAAATTGAGTGTGAACAATCCCGGCGAGTTGATTCCAAAAGAGAAATTGGATCATATGTTCGAGAGATTCTATGAAGGGGAGTATCGTAAATTCCATACCATAGGGACGGGTATCGGTTTGTCGCTGACTAAAGATTTGGTATTGTTGCATCATGGAACGATACAGGTATTTAGCGATAAGGAGGAAGGGAATACTTTTGTGGTTGAAATTCCTATAGGACGTGAGGCTTTTGCTGAAGATGAGGTAGACGAGAATACTGAAAATGTGGACTATGCTGTTTTATCGGCAGATGAAATGGAGAATGTCTCGGAGATTGATATGTTGGAAGAGAAACCGGCAGCATCGACTATTTTGTTAGTGGAGGATAATGAGGAATTATTGGCTTTGATGGTTCGTCTGTTGCATGGCAAATACCATATTCTGAAGTCCGCTAATGGAACGGAAGCTTTGGAGATCCTTGCCAAACAGGAAGTGGATTTAATTGTTTCCGATGTTATGATGCCCGAAATGGACGGTATGGAATTGTGCCGCCGGGTGAAGACTCAATTTGAGACCTGCCATATTCCATTGATTTTGTTAACGGCCAAGACTAGTGATGAAGACCATGTGGAAGGGTATGAGTCTGGGGCCGATGGTTATATCTGTAAACCGCTCCGCCTCTCTGTCTTGTTTGCCAAGATAGATAACTTGTTGAAACGGCGCAAACGTATGGGGGTGGATTTTCGTAAGCAGTTGGTCTTTGAAGCCAAAGAATTAAATTACACCTCGATGGACGAAGCTTTCATTCGGAAAGCGGTGGATTGTGTGAATGCCCATTTGAGTGATTGTGATTTTGAACATGCACAGTTTATGGCGGAGATGGGTATGGCCCGGACTACACTAGCAGATAAATTGAAACTGTTGACCGGACTTACTCCCTCTGCATTTATCAGCAATGTCCGTTTGCAAGCGGCTTGTCGGCTGATAGACGAGAAAAAGAAAATCCGTATAGCCGATTTGGCGTATGCCGTAGGTTTCAACGACCCTAAATATTTCAGTTCCTGCTTTAAGAAGAAATTCGGACTTTCTCCTACAGAGTATATGATGAAGTATGATGGCTGATTATTACCGGAAATAGGCTCTATAGGGAATAAACAGCCTTTTTCCGGTAATAATTCTCCCTGTTTCTTTTCTGTTCCTCTTACTTTTGCTGGCAAATAAAACGAATTATCTTTATTTGTTAGACCTTTAAAAAAAGTATTATGAACATGAAAACTCTGACAGAAACCAGTACATTCCGGGTACTGAGTCTATTGCTGTGTCTCTGCTTCTTCATCCCTGCGATGAATGTGAGCGCTTCCAGTCTGCAAGCAGACAAGTTTAAAGTTTCCGGTATTGTAAAAGATGCCACAGGCGAACCGGTCATCGGTGCCAGTGTGGTTGAAAAAGGAACAACCAATGGAACGGTGACTGATTTGGATGGTAATTTCAATCTCACGGTGGCTTCTAATTCTACTATTGTCATTTCTTTTATAGGATATTCCGATCAGGAATATCGTATTTCGAAAGACAATACGGTGCTGAATGTAAATCTGAAGGAAGATACGGAAATGATTGACGAAGTGGTAGTAGTCGGTTATGGCGTGCAGAAGAAGGAAAATCTGACGGGTTCTGTTGCTGCTGTAAATTTCAAGGATGTAGCTTCTATGCCGGTAGCGAATACTGCCAATATGCTTCAGGGTCGTTTGCCGGGTGTTATGTTGACCAACAATGGTGCCCAGGCCGGTCATGACAGTCCCGAAATCCGTATCCGTGGTGTAGGAACTTTTGAACACAATGATCCGATGGTCTTGATCGATGGAGTGGAAAGCTCGGTAAGCCAGATTGCGGAAATCCCTGCAGATGATATTGAAAGTGTTTCCGTATTGAAGGATGCGGCTTCGGCTTCTATTTATGGTGTACGTGCTGCCAACGGGGTTATTCTGGTGACTACCAAACGGGGCGGTGAGCAGAAACCTACCATTACATATTCCGGTAGTATCGCTTTGCAAGAAGCTACCGTGCTGCCCGATTATGTGAATTCTTATGAATGGGCGAAGATGTATAACGAATGCTGGCCTTCCAAAGCATACACGGATGAAATGTTACAAAAGTTGCAAAACGGATCAGACCCCGATCATTTTGCCAATACCGATTGGGCTAAGGAAATGTTTCGTACAGCAGCCATGCACCAACACCATTTGTCTGTGAACGGTGGTAGTAAAGCGGTACATTACATGATTTCCACTCAGTATTTCCAGCAGGATGGTATCTTGCGTGAAACGGCCAATCAACGTTTTAATTTCCGTTCCAATCTGGATGCACAATTGGGTATTGTAAAATTAGGTCTGAATCTTTCGGGAAGCCGTCAGAACATTGATGAGCCTACTACCAGTGTTACCGGTGAAGGTTTGATGCGCTACCTTACTTGGTTTACCCGTCCTACTGTTCCTGTGCGTTATTCTAACGGACATTATGGATTTTTGGATGGAAATCCCAATATTTCCCAATCCGTATTCAAAAATCCGATTGAAGCTTTGAATATGGGCTATAAAGATAACAAGCATTATCGTTTTGATGGTAAATTCTTTGGTGAAATTGATATCATAAAAGGATTGAAGTTCCGTTCAAGTCTGGCTTATAAATATTATATGAACGATGTGACTACTTTCAATCCGAAGAATAATATAAGATACGATGCTGAAGGAAATGCGCTGACCACAGTCGGTACCAATAAACTGACAGATTATCATTATCTGGAAACGACTTATATTAATGAAAATATTCTGACCTATGATTTTTCTGTAGGAAAACATTCGTTCAATCTGTTGGCAGGCCATTCTATCCAGGCTACCCGTTGGGACAAGAATGAGGCGTCCAAGCAGGGATTCGCTACCGATAATATTTATGAAATGGATGGAGGTACTATGAATGACCATGTGACCGGATCAGCGGAAGAGAGTTCCTTGCAGTCATTCTTCGGACGCTTGAATTATAATTACGGAGGCCGTTATCTGTTAGAGATGAATGTCCGTCACGATGGTTCGTCACGTATGCCCAAGGCACATCGTTATGCTACCTTCCCTTCATTTTCGGGTGCATGGATCATGACAAATGAGAAATTTATGGAGAATGTGAAGTTCCTCCACTCATTGAAATTGCGTGGTAGCTGGGGTAAATTGGGTAATCAGGAAATTGGTAACTATGCTTATGCGGCTACATTGGCGGCTAGTGGCAGTTACTATTTCGGTGATAGCAAACAGATTGGTATGAAGACTGCCAAGATACCTAATGAGAACATTAAATGGGAAACAACTACTATTACAGACTTTGGTTTTGATGCTGCTTTTTGGGGTGGAAAGATCAATGTCACTTTTGACTGGTATGAGAAAAATACCTCGGATATTTTGATGAAGCTCGCTATGCCGGGTATTTTCCTGGGATCTTTGGATGCTCCTTATCAGAATGCGGGAAAGGTTCGTAACCGGGGTTGGGAACTGGCTGCTAATTATTTCGATCAGAAAGGTGACTGGGCATGGCAGGCAGGTTTCTCGCTTTCAGGTGTGAAAAATGAGATTACTGATATGAAAGGGGTAGAAGACATTAAGGATAATACGATCAATCGTGAAGGTGAAGCCATCGGCTCTTATTATGGGCTGAAAGCCATCGGTATCTATCGTACCCAGGCAGATTTGGACCGTGTAAATGCGAACGGACAGAAGATTATGCAAAACAACCAGGAACCGCAATTAGGTGATATCATGTATGAAGATATAGACAATAATGGTAATATAAATGATGCTGACCGTACTATTATCGGAAATCCGTTCCCTAAAATGCAGTATTCTTTCAATCTGGGATTCTCTTATAAAGATTTTGATGTCAATACATTCTGGCAAGGCATTGCAGGTGTATATCGTTATAATTGGGATGAAACTACTATTTCCAACGGTGGAAACAAGACTAGCCGTTGGTTGGACAGATGGTCTGAAAGTAATCCGAATGGAAGCATGCCTCGTTTGGGAGGAACTATTAATAATAACTATTCTTCATTTTGGTTGACAAAAGGTGATTATTTGCGTCTGAAGAATTTGGAAATCGGATATACTTTCAGGCAAAGAGAGTTTTTGACCAAGTTGGGCGTTCAGAGTATCAGACTCTATTTGGCAGGAACTAATTTGCTTACTTTCACTTCCTTGGACGATTATGATCCTGAAAAACTGAGTACAGATTCCCGTAATGATGTACATCCCAATACAAGAACTTATTCATTTGGTGTTAACGTTAAATTTTAAAAGCAACAACTATGAAATCAATTAATAACTTTATAGGGCTGGCTCTGTTGTCAGGAGCTTTGCTGACTTCTTGCTCTGACAGCTTTTTGCAGAGGGACTCATTGACAGAATCTTCATCCAATACATTTTGGCAGACGCCGGATGATGCTTTGATGGCGTTGGCATCTTGTTATGATGCTTTGCAGAGCAATCAGCTTTATAATTCCGACCAATATTCATTGGGCCCTTTATATATGGATTGTATATCAGATAATGGCGGGCATTTTAATTGGAGTGGCTGGATGGAAGGTTATGATATGGCTATGGGAATTCATACCCCAAGTTCTTCTATCATTGGCAGTTATTGGAAAGATTGCTATGAAGTGATCAGCCGTTGTAATGTGCTGATTGCTAATATTGATAGAGTGGATATGGATGCTTCCCAAAAGGCGATTTATCAGGCTGAGGCAAAGACCATACGTGCATTGATGTATATAAACTTGACTATGACGTATCAGGATGTTCCTTTCCTGACCGCCCCTTTGACCATTGACGAGGCTGAATGTGAAAAGACGGACCGTGCGGCTATTGTGGCTCATGTTATGACTGATTTGCAGGATGCGGCTGAAGTACTTCCGCAAAATGCGTCTTCACGGGGACATATCACCAAAGGAGCTGCTCTTTCCTTACTGGGGCGTGTGGCTTTGTATAATGAAAAATGGGATGACGCGATTGCTGCTTATAAGCAGGTGCAAGGTTTGGGATACTCGCTTGATCCGAGTTATGCCAAACTGTTTACTCAAAGTGGAGAAACTTCTCCTGAAATCATTTTTGCAGTCCGTTATGAAGGACCGGGTATGAGTGAAGGTGCTGCTTTTAATGCGCATTGGAATACTCCGCTGGAAGCAATGAATGGTACTATAGATTTGGCAGATGCTTATTATTGCAAAGACGGTAAACCGACTACCGATACGAAGATAGCCGAACTGAACGGTGGGGGTGGCTTGGATGTCAGCAAGCCTAATCCTGCTCATTTTGAGAATCGTGATCCGCGTTTATATAGCACTTTGTTTGTTCCCGGTATGCTTTGGAACGGTAAAGGAGGTATAGATACTTCGGCTTCAAATCCGTATGCCAATGTATATGGCGGAGCTGCCGCTTCTCTGTCTACCGTATATGTTTATAAGTATTTTGATCCTACGGATACTTCTAACTCTTGGGATAATGGACAAGACTTTTATGTGGTGCGTTATGCCGAAGTTTTATTATCTTTGGCGGAGGCGATGGTACAGAAAGGAGGCTATGTTTATAGTGATGTAACTGCTTTGGTTAATGAAGTGCGGCAACGTGCGGATGTGAACATGCCCACAGTAGAGGAAGTGGAAGGCACTTCTCTTTCTAAAGATGAATTGTTGGAAGTCATTAAGCATGAGCGTCGTGTGGAACTGGCTTTTGAAGGTTTGCGTTTGTTTGACCTTTATCGTTGGAAGGAATTGGATAAGGCGGTAGCCAATATAGAGAATGAACGCACTATGTATGGCTTGGCTTATGAAGCACGTAAGTTCAACGGTGAGAGGGATTATGTATGGCCTTTGCCGACTGCCGAACTGGATACTAACAAGAAACTGGTTCAGCACGACTTGTGGAAGTAATGTGGAGTGCAGGTTTTCATCACAGGGTACACGGACTGTCACAAAGAAGTAGGAGGCAAATAACCTTTAAATCAAAAAACTGTGTGAATTTGCGTAATCTGTGGTGAAGCCTGGTTGTTCTGACAACTTCTGGAATAAAATTGATAACTTTTTAAAAACGGAAGAGAAATGAGAAAAACAATGATCCTTCTTTTATTTTCCTTCCTGTTGGCAGCATGTTCTGATAGTCCAGTGTGCTATTATCTGGATGCTACCGGCGGTGATGATAATAATAGTGGGTTAGCCCCGGATGAAGCATGGAAAAGTCTGGAAAAACTACGTGGTGTGAAATTACTGCCGGGCAATAAAGTTTTGTTGAAGCGCGGTGAGGTTTTTAATGGCGAACTTGAAATCACCGGACAGGGTATACCCGAAGATCGTATTTATATAGATGCTTATGGTGATGGTGAACGGAAACCTTGCATTGTGGGATATGATACTTCCTTGTATGCAGCCCGTATCTGTAATTCGGACTATATAACGATGCAGAATTTGGAAATCGTGAATACAGGCAGGCAGCCTCTGCCTTATCGTTCGGGCTTGAAGATAGAGTGTATGGATTATGGCGTATCGCAGAACATTGTTGTCAATAATGTGACTGTACGGGATGTCAATGGTTCGTTGGTAAAAGAAAAAGGCGGAGGGTGCGGTATTTATATAGTGAATGGCGGTGAAAAGAAAATTTCAACATTCAATAGGTTAACCATAGAGAACTGCCATATTTTGAGATGTACCCGTAATGCTATGATTTGGGCTGCTTATAGCGACCGGCAGAACTGGCATCCCAGCAAGCATACCGTGATACGGGGAAATTTGATAGAGGAAGTACCAGGGGATGGTATTGTACCTATCGGTTGTGACAGTACCTTGATAGAATACAATGTAATGCGTGACTGTCCTGATATGCTTCCTGACACAGAGGCGGCAGCAGGTATTTGGCCGTGGAGTTGTGATAATACTTTGGTGCAGTTTAATGAAGTAAGTGGTCATAAAGCTCCGTGGGATGCACAGGGATTTGATTCGGATTGGAATTGCCGGGGAACGGTCATTCAGTACAATTATAGTCATGATAACTATGGTGGCTTGGTATTGGTTTGCAATGACGGCACGGCCGACGCATCTTTTAATGTAGGTAACTTGGGCACTATAGTCCGTTACAATGTGAGTATAGGTGACGGAGTGCGGCCTGAACCGACTCGTGCCGGGATGTTCTCACCGGCTGTTCATCTGGCAGGTCCTGTAAAGGATAGTCGCATTACCCGTAACATTATTCATGTGAACCGTAAACCTGCGGCTGATATCGACCGTACTATGATTACTTTGGATTCATGGGGCGGATATCCGGATAGTACATTTATTAGTGGGAATATTTTTTATGCTCCCGAATCCAGCAGATTCCAGTTGACAGAATCTACACATAATTTCTTTGAAGGCAATTATTACCTTGGCCGGTTCGAGAAATTACCTGAAGATGGTAAAGCCTGCCAATCAGCTGAAATTTATCAGAAGGAAGTACTGGCAAAGGATGAAAACGGTTATCAGGGCTTGGCTTTGTTGATGGATACGGTGGAAGTGACCGGAGTAAAAGGAGTTTTTGTCAATAAGGAAGCCATTGAGAATTTCTTTAGCCGGTTAGAGAAATAAGTAAATAATAGCTGTAATTTAATGAGGGGAGCAAAACTAAAATGACCTGATCATATAGTGCGATAGGTTGTTTTAGTTTTGACATCTCCCTTTTTTATTTATGGTTCATTCTTTCTTCTTTAGATCTATTTCTCCGGAGAAAGAAATAGATTGTCTGTTTGTGGGGGTGACCTGTATGTTACTGCTGCCATTGGGATAAATGGTGATATTGTAAAGGTAATTGTCTTCCTCGTTCCGTACTTTTAGTGTGATTTTAGCATTTCCCTTTTTGCTATATGTTGAAGTATATTCTGATAAAGGAGCACTAAAATTTAATCCTTTTCCACCTCCGTAAGGAACGTTATACGCCACTCCGAAATAAGGCAGATAGGAATATACCGAATCGTTTCTTATTTCTAAAGAATAATCGGAAGTCAGGTGTTTGCTGCCTCCTTTCATAGGCATTACCCGGTCCACATTGATTTTGTATGCCTTTGCGTCAACAGCCTCGCGTACTGCTTGTTCTCTTTGTTGTTTCTTCTCTTTCTTGTTCTGAGCCGTTATAGGTATCATACTGCCTGATAGAAGGAGACTTGCCAAAAGGAATAATTTATTTGCTTTCATATCTCTCTGTAGGTTTAGTGAATCTGTCCTTGCCAAAGATAGCCAAAAAGAATACTCATTGTTCTGAAAAAAACATAAGATAATCAAACTGTCAATGAGTTAAGTACGCGATTTATCTTTTGAGTCCCGATAATAAAAAAGATGATTTGTCCCCATGCGGAGTCAAATCATCTTTAAAATCTCCCCATTAGGGGAAGACTATAAAATATTATTTGGGTAGATTAAAAGCCACACTCATTTCTTTCATCTGTTCCTGACTCATACCGTCCGGCTCAAATCCCATATTCTTGGCAGCGATGTAAATCAATGCGGATTTATTTAAAACATCGATTTGGTCGAATGCGGCCATTACGTCACGGTCAACGGCAAAAATGCCGTGTTTTTCCCACATAACGACATCATAATCGGCTAGTTCCTTGATGGTTGCATCGGCTAATTCTACAGAACTAGGCAATTGATAAGGAATCATGCCCAGGCCACGCGGACAGAATGCTTTTGTTTCAGGAATCATACTCCATAACAGGTTGGTTGCCACATCTTTTTCCATGAACTTTTTGTTGTGAGACAGGGCAATCAGTTCGATGGGGTGTGTATGCACGGATGCTTTGTAAGGAGAACCTATGCTGATGAGGTAATTGTGTACGCTCAGGTGGGAGGGAACTTCCGAAGTAGGTTGAACCGGTTTGTCGGCAATGATGACATAGCTGGCACAGTCATCCAAAATACGGATGACAGAACCGTTGTCCATAGGCCAACGCGCCAAATCCCGCATACGCATATTGGTTCCTTTGCAATAAAAATAACAGCCTTTCAAGTGAGGCAGTGTTACACCGATTTGTTTTACTTCGCTGATAGCGGGCATCTGACGGATTTCATCGTCTACATATTCGGTGATATTGACGGTGATATTACCTCCGTTACGTTCGGCCCATCCTTTTTGCCACAAATATCCGGCTACTTCGGCTACTTTATTCACCTCTTTGGCCAATTCAGGGCGATTGTCTAAGATTGATTTCATATCTTTTTTATTTGATTGTTCATAGGATATTGTTATTCATCTTTTTCATTCTGAATAACAGTATGCTACAAATATAGTAATTCTTTTAAAATAAATTAGGAAATACGAGAGAAAAGATAAGAACTACCAGTCCGGTTATCAGAACAGTGATAGTCCGGGTAGATACGCCTTTCCATTCTTTTAATAAAATACCCCATACGTTACTGAAAGTAACATTCAAAGCCATCAATATACACCATGAGAAAGCTAGCAGTACAGGACTTTCGGTCAGGAAACTTTTACCCATTTCCAAACCGAAGAATTGCATATACCACAGTACTCCTGCCAAAGCACAGAATATCAAGTTATTTCCCCATACATTGCTTTTGGCATAATCACTCATGGTTTTGTTGGCTATATTTTGTTGCAGACAGTAAACCGCATTGGTCAAAAAGCCTCCCAATGTTACTAGGAAGATTACGGGAAGTCCTGCATAAAGCCCTTCTACGCCTCCTGCCAATGCAGCTTCTTTGATGGGCGTTCCGGCATCGAGTCCTAAAGCGAAACAGGCACTCATCACACCTGCCAGTAGGGCTACCAACAGTCCTTTGGTCAGAGCGAAATCTTTTACTGCCGCGCGTTTTTCTTCTTCGCTCATGTTTTTGGCGCGAAGACTGCCGGCATATCCTATAATGGCAATACCCGACAAAGTGATACATACTCCCAGTAAAAGAATAAGTCCGTTTCCTTCAAACAGGTTGGTTCCGGCAAAAATGGCGGGAAAAAGTGTGCCGAATCCGGCACAGGTGCCCAGTGCGATACTTTGTCCTAAGGCCACTCCCAGATAACGCATGGAAAGACCGAAGGTGAGACCGCCTACTCCCCATAATATACCATAAAAGATGCTCATCGGAGCACCTCCTGTTCCCCAAAGGTCAAATAAACTGCTTCCTTGAGGGATACCTAGCAACGCACCCAATAACGGGAATACCAGCCAGGCAAATACACCTTGTAGCAGCCAGAAACTTTCCCAACTCCATTCTTTCACTTTTTTTATAGGTACGTATGAACTGGATTGGCAGAAACTTCCTATGGCGATGATGATTAATCCGATAATGATTTCCATTGTTTATATTCTTTTAGGCTACAATTATGTTCCCGGTAGGGGCAGCACTTGAGGCCGCCCCTACGGAAGACAATCTTGTAGTTGGATATTGATTAGCGTTTCGAAGTGACTTCTGCTTCGTATTTCTCTACTTCTGCAATGAACTCTTCGCCTACGGGTACATTGTTCTTCAAGCAGAACATATCCCATACAGCATTCCAAGGCAAAGCTTTTTCTTCTTCGAGCAGAGCCAGACGTTGGAAGCCTTGTCCGTTTGCTTCATATTCGCGCAGTTTGGCAATCGGTTCCAATAAAGCGCGTACCATACATTTTTGAGCCGCGCGGCTGCCTATAACGTATGCACCAATGCGGTTGATGGAAGCATCGAAGTAGTCAAGTCCATAGTGTACACGATCCAAGGCGTTGCAACGAACGATTTCGCTGAATAAATCCATAGTCGGGTCGTCCATGATGGTTACATGGTCTGAGTCCCAACGTACGGGGCGGCTTACGTGCAGCATCAGTTCGGGGACATACAACAACAAGGAAGAAACTTTGTCGGCAACACTTTCTGTCGGGTGGAAATGGCCGGTATCCAAGGTAATCATTTTGTTGTTCTTGGCACCGTAGCCAATATAGAAATCATTAGAACCTACTGTATAGCTTTCCAGTCCGATACCGAATACTTTTGATTCGATACAGTCTTTCATGTTCTTATATTCTGTTGCGAAAATCTGATCCAGAGAGTCTTTCAACAAAGCACGGTATTTCATGCGGTTTACAGTGATGTCTTTGCTGCCATCGTGTACCCACAGGTTCATGATACAAGGATCGCCCTGGGCTTTACCCATCTCTTCGGCTACGGCACGACAACGTTTGGTGTGCTCAATCCAGAAGTTGCGGATACCTTCATCGGGATTTGATAAAGACAAGTCACCGCTTTTAGGATGAGAGAATGAAGTAGAGTTGAAATCCAGTTTCATGTTGTTTTCCTTACCCCATTCAATCCAGCTTTTGAAGTGTTCGGGTTCTACTTCGTCACGATCTACGACTTTTCCTTGGAAGTCGCCATAAATTTCGTGCAGATTCAAACGGTGAGTACCTGGTATATATGAAGCTGCTTTCAGAATGTCTGCACGTAGTTCGTCGATGTTGCGGGCTTTGCCGGGATAGTTACCTGTAGCCTGGATACCACCGGTCAATGAACCTGCCTGAACTTCGAAGCCGGTTACATCATCTGCTTGCCAGCAATGCAGTGACAGATGGAAATTCTGCATGGTTTCCATTACTTTTTCTGTGTCGACACCTACAGCGGCATAACGTTCTTTTGCGATCTCATACGCTTTATTAATCAATTCTTCTTTCATGATATTATTTGTTTGTTTAATGAATAAATTTCAAGGTGAATATTAAATATCTTCTCTATAATGAGCTAAATACTTCTTATATGCTTCTTCCCATTCTTCTGCTTGCTGGGGCTCAAAAGAAACGGTTTCTATGGAAGTGCTGATTAGTTGGCGCATAGCCGCGATATCGCTTACCAGCCCGTTGGCTTTTGCCTGTAACATAATGTTACCGATAGCTGTTCCTTCACTGGGACCTGCTATAACAGGTACGCCCACTGCATTGCAAGTGAACTGGTTTAACAGATTGTTTCGTGAGCCTCCACCGATAATGTGCAGCTTTTCGATGGGGAACGGGGCCATTTGTTGCAAATAGCCGAATACTTGTTTGTAGCGCAGGGCAAGACTGTCGAATATGCAACGGGTGATTTCGCCATAACTCTGTGGTACAGGTTGGTTGGTTTCTTTGCAATAATGTCCGATGGCTTGAATCATAGATGTCGGATTGGAGAAGCAGGGGGCATCGGGATTGATGAGACTGCGGAAAGCGGGAACTGTCAGAGCGGCATCTATCAGTTCTGTGTAAGAATAGTTGTTGGTTGATTCCCATTCTTTGCGGCAACGCTCCAACAGCCACATGCCACAGATGTTTTTCAGGAACCGGGTAGTTCCTTCCACACCTCCTTCATTGGTGAAGTTCTGTTCAAAGCTTTCCTTATTTATAATGGCATCTTTCACTTCAATTCCCATCAGGCTCCACGTACCGGAACTCAGATAAGCGAATCTTTCGTTTTGTGCTGGTACGGCAGCCACGGCTGAACCTGTGTCATGACCGGCAACGGCAATGACTGGAATAGCTCCCAGACCTGTGATTTTCTGCACTTCTTCTGTCAGTACTCCGATAGGCTCTCCCGGGAAAACGAAACGGCCGAACTGTTCTTCCTTGATATCTGCTACATCCAGCAGTTCCTTTTCGAAGCGTTTGGTGCGCGGATTCAACATCTGGGAAGTAGAAGCGATGGTATATTCTGTTACCATTTTACCGGTCAGCATATAGCTTAAGGCATCCGGCATAAACAGTATTTTATCGGCTGCTTCCAAGGCCGAGCAATGATTGCGGTGGAGTGTTGACAATTGGAACAAGGAATTGAAATTCATAATTTGAATTCCAGTGATGTCATATACTCGTTCACGGGGAATATGGGTAAAATATTCTTCAGGTGCACCTGTTGTGTGAGGGTCGCGGTAGCAATAAGGATTGCGGAGTAACTCTCCGTCTTTGCCCACGAATACGAAATCCACCCCCCAAGTATCGATACCGATGGACCGGATAGGCAGATTGTCTTTGGCTACCACTTTCAGTCCCCTGATAATTTCATTGTATAAGGCGTAAATATCCCAATAACAATGTCCTCCGGTTTCTATAATATGATTAGGGAAACGAGTCAGTTCTTTCAACTCCATTTTGCCTTCTCCCAGGCAACCTAAGATGGTACGTCCACTGGTGGCACCCAGGTCTACCGCAAAGAAATAAGTGTGTTCCATGCCTTTATTTTTGATTTTAAGGAATTAATAGTGATGCAAAAATAGTTTATTCCCCGAAAGTCGTCCTTGTTTTTTTGATATTATAACTGTTGGATTTGGTTGTACCTGCCGTAAAACATAATATTACCGTCTTTTTAAGAAGATCGCATTGAAAAGAAGAATTTGGTGTGATTTTGGTTTACTCTTGGGATGATGGATAAGAGCTTTATTGAAAATATGCATAAAGTCGCAAAAATATTCTCTTTTTTGTATCTATATTCCCGAATATTCTGTAATTTTGCAGCCGAATCAGAATAATTATGCAGTATGAAGAGCAAGAATAGCAGACTTGATGCCATTAAGATTATTATTTCGAGCAAGGAAGTAGGTAGCCAGGAAGAGTTGTTGCAGGAATTGGCGAAAGAAGGATTCCGATTGACCCAAGCTACTTTGTCTCGTGACTTGAAGCAGTTGAAAGTGGCGAAAGCAGCCAGTATGAACGGAAATTATGTATATGTATTGCCAAACAATACCATGTACAAACGTATGACTGAGCAACATTCGGCCAGTGAGATGTTGATGCATAATGGATTTATTTCCATTGAATTTTCGGCTAATCTGGCAGTAATCAAGACTCGTCCCGGATATGCTAGTAGTTTGGCTTATGATATTGATAACCGGAACTTTGATGAAATATTGGGAACTATTGCTGGTGATGATACTATTATGCTTGTCATTCGTGAAGGCTGCACAAGAGCGGGAGTGAAGAATGCGCTTTCATTGATTATACCGAATATACAATAAAATAATATAGATAAAAAAGGAAATGGATGCTAAACAAGTGGATGTGATGGTGGCAGATGCCTCACATGAAGTTTACGTTGATAAAATTTTAGATACTATTAGAGAGGCGGCTAAGGTACGCGGAACAGGCATTGCAGAACGCACACATGAATATGTGACTACAAAGATGAAAGAAGGAAAGGCGATTATTGCTTTATGTGGAGAGGATTTTGCAGGATTTACCTATATTGAGTCATGGGGAAACAAGCAATATGTAGCAACTTCGGGATTGATTGTGCATCCCAATTATCGTGGGATGGGCTTGGCCAAGCGTATAAAGGCGGCTTCGTTCCGATTGGCACGTCTGCGATGGCCTAAAGCGAAGATATTCAGTCTGACCAGTGGCGCGGCGGTAATGAAAATGAATACAGAACTGGGATATGTTCCTGTAACTTTCAATGAACTGACTGATGATGAGGCCTTTTGGAAAGGTTGTGAAGGCTGTATCAATCACGATATATTAGTGGCAAAGAACCGTAAGTTCTGTATTTGTACAGCCATGCTTTACGATCCGGCTTTGCACGAAGAAGACACTATTTAATAAATTAAAAATTAAGAATTAAAAATTAAAAGATGGCTGCGCGTTCATGTACTTATTTCTCAGTTTTCAATTTTTAATTCTCAATTAAAATAATATCATTATGGAAGAAAAGAAGAAAAAAGTAGTAGTAGCATTCAGCGGGGGGCTTGATACCTCTTTCACTGTAATGTATCTGGCTAAGGAAAAAGGGTATGAAGTGTATGCTGCTTGTGCAAACACGGGTGGTTTCAGTGAGGAGCAGCTGAAGCAGAACGAAGAGAACGCTTACAAACTGGGTGCTGTGAAGTATGTGACATTGGATGTGACCCGGGAATACTATGAGAAGAGCTTGAAATATATGGTATTCGGTAATGTGCTCCGTAATGGTACTTATCCTATTTCTGTAAGTTCTGAACGTATCTTCCAAGGGTTGGCCATAGCGCGTTATGCTAATGAAATAGGTGCGGACGCTATCGCACACGGCTCGACTGGTGCGGGTAATGACCAGATTCGTTTCGATATGACTTTTCTGGTATTGGCTCCGGGGGTTGAGATCATCACATTGACCCGTGACATGGCATTAAGCCGTCAGCAGGAAATTGATTATTTGAATGAACATGGTTTTGCCGCTGACTTTACAAAATTGAAATATTCTTATAATGTAGGTCTTTGGGGAACTTCTATCTGCGGTGGGGAAATATTGGACTCTGCGCAGGGTTTGCCCGAAAGTGCTTATTTGAAACAGGTGACCAAGGAAGGAAGCGAACAGCTTCGTCTTACATTTGAAAAAGGTGAGCTGAAGGCTGTTAATGACGAGAAGTTTGATGATCCTATCAAGGCTATTCAGAAAGTGGAAGAGATCGGTGCACCCTACGGTATCGGCCGTGACATGCACGTTGGGGATACCATTATCGGTATCAAAGGGCGTGTAGGATTCGAGGCTGCTGCTCCTATGCTGATTATCGGAGCCCATCGTTTCCTTGAAAAATATACGTTGAGCAAGTGGCAGCAATACTGGAAAGACCAGGTTGCCAACTGGTATGGAATGTTCTTGCATGAAAGTCAGTATCTGGAACCGGTAATGCGCGATATTGAGGCAATGTTGCAGGAATCTCAGCGTAATGTAAACGGTACAGCTATCTTGGAACTCCGTCCGCTTTCATTCTCTACTGTGGGTGTTGAATCGAAAGACGACCTGGTGAAGACCAAATTCGGTGAATATGGTGAAATGCAGAAGGGATGGACAGCAGAAGATGCCAAAGGCTTTATCAAAGTGACTTCTACACCTTTGCGTGTTTATTATAATAACCACAAGGACGAAGAAATTTAATAAGTATGATTAAAGCAGGAATTATCGGTGGGGCAGGTTATACGGCGGGCGAATTGATTCGTCTGCTGATTAATCACCCTGATGTAGACATAAAGTTTATAAACAGCAGCAGTAACGCCGGCAATAAGATTACCGACGTACATGAGGGACTCTATGGTGAAACGGATTTGGTTTTTACCGACGAACTTCCTCTGGATGAGATTGATGTATTGTTCTTCTGTACGGCTCATGGAGATACAAAGAAGTTTATGGATAGTCACAATGTACCCGAGGATTTGAAAATCATAGACCTCAGTATGGACTACCGTATCAAGAGTGATGACCATGACTTCATCTATGGTTTGCCGGAACTGAACCGTCGTGCTATCTGCCATAGCAAGCACGTGGCCAATCCGGGATGTTTTGCCACTTGTATTCAATTGGGTTTATTGCCGTTAGCCAAACATCTGTTACTGAACGAGGATGTAATGGTAAATGCCATTACCGGAAGTACAGGGGCAGGGGTGAAACCGGGTGCTACCAGCCATTTCAGCTGGCGTAATAATAATATGAGCATCTATAAACCGTTTTCTCATCAGCATGTTCCCGAAATCAAGCAATCATTGAAACAGTTGCAAAACAGCTTTAATGCTGAAATAGATTTTATTCCTTACCGGGGTGATTTCCCGCGTGGTATCTTTGCTACTCTGGTAGTCAAATGCAAGGTGGAACTGGAAGAACTGGTGAAGATGTATCAAGACTATTATGCCGAGGATTCTTTCGTTCATATTGTAGACAAAAATATAGATTTGAAGCAGGTGGTGAACACCAACAAGTGTTTGATTCATTTGGAGAAGCATGGCGATAAACTGCTGGTTATCTCTTGCATTGACAATTTGTTGAAGGGGGCAAGCGGACAAGCGGTCCATAATATGAATCTCATGTTCAATCTGGAAGAAACCGTAGGGCTGAGGTTGAAACCGTCTGCTTTTTAATAAAGAAGAGTTTATGAAATTATTTGATGTATATCCTCTTTTTGACATAAACATTGTCAAGGGAAAAGGTTGTCATGTATGGGATGATCAAGGTACGGAATACCTTGATTTGTATGGTGGTCATGCGGTTATTTCTATCGGTCACGCACATCCGTATTATGTGGAAATGATAAGCAAGCAGGTTGCACAGTTGGGATTTTATTCCAATTCGGTGGTTAACAAGCTACAGCAGGAAGTGGCAGACCGTTTAGGGAAACTTTCGGGTTATGATGATTATCAATTGTTTTTGATAAACAGTGGGGCCGAAGCTAATGAAAATGCGTTGAAACTGGCTTCTTTTTACAATGGTCGCAAACGTGTGCTTTCTTTTTGCAAAGCATTTCATGGACGTACTTCACTGGCAGTGGAGGTAACCCACAATCCGAAAATTATAGCCCCAATCAATGACAATGGGCATGTGACTTATCTGCCTTTGAACGATATAGAAGCAGCTAAAGCGGAATTGGCAAAAGGAGATGTCTGTGCGGTGATTATTGAAGGTATTCAAGGAGTAGGCGGTATTCAGGTTCCGGAAGTGAAATTCTTGAAAGAACTGAGTAAGGCTTGCGAAGAAGTGGATGCAGTACTTGTTTTGGATGAAATACAATCCGGCTACGGGCGTAGCGGTAAATTTTTTGCTCACCAACATGCAGGTATCCGTCCCGATATGATTACGGTTGCAAAGGGGATTGGCAATGGCTTTCCGATGGCTGGTGTCCTGATCAGTCCGAAATTCAAACCCGTATATGGACAATTGGGAACCACTTTTGGTGGTAACCACCTGGCTTGTGCTGCTGCTATCGCGGTGCTGGATGTTATGAAAGGTGAGAACCTGGTAGAGAATGCTGCCAAGGTAGGTGCTCATCTGCTGAAAGAATTGAAACAATTCCCACAGATTAAAGAGGTGCGTGGCGAAGGTTTGATGATCGGTATGGAATTTGACGAACCGATTAAGGAACTGCGTCAGCGTCTGCTGTTCGAACAGAAAGTATTTACCGGAGTCAGTGGTACGAATGTAATCCGTCTGCTCCCGCCTTTGTGTCTGACTATGGCTGAGGCTGATGAATTTATTGGACGCTTTCGTAAAGTGTTGGTATAAGCTGGAGATTCAAGAGGGATAATAATCAGCGAAAGAAAATAAGGTCTCGTCAGGAAACATTTCGGTTCCGGCGAGACTTTTTGATTTCATCTTCTTCAAAGTAATTTTATTTTTAGCTTTTCATAATACGTTCTTCTCCTTTTTTCCCTTATCTTTGTAGCTATAGACTTAATCTTTAATAATATGAAAGTAGCAATTATTGGTGCGGGAAATATGGGAGGGGCCATTGCTCGCGGCCTTGCCCAAGGCACTATCATTCCAGCGAGTGATGTAACAGTAGCCGATCCGTTCAGCGGAAGTCTGGAAACTCTACAGGCGGATTATCCGGAGATTAATGTGACAACGGAAAATCCGAAAGCGATAAAGGATGCCGATATCGTTATTCTGGCTGTAAAGCCGTGGTTAATAGACCAAGTGTTGAGTGTGGTTCATTTGACTCCACGGCAAGTATTGGTTTCTATTGCAGGTGGTGTAACTTTCGAACAGCTGGTAAAGAGTGTAGGTCCGGAACAGACCATATTCCGTTTGATTCCCAATACTGCTATTTCTCAGTTGGAAAGTATGACTTTGATATCCAGTCGTAACGCCAGTAAGGAACAAGAACAACTGATGCTGGATATCTTTAATGAATTAGGATTGGCTATGCTTATTCCTGAAAGTCAGATGGCTGCTACTACGGCTTTGACTTCATGTGGTATCGCATATGTCTTGAAATATATTCAGGCAGCTATGCAGGCAGGTATTGAATTGGGGATTTATCCGAAAGATGCACAGAAAATGGTTGCCCAGTCTGTGAAAGGAGCCGCTTCCTTGATATTGAATAATGATACTCATCCCAGTGTGGAAATAGATAAGGTGTGTACGCCCGGTGGTATGACTATCAAGGGTATTAATGAATTGGATCACGAAGGGTTTGACTCAGCGATCATTAAAGCAATGAAGGCTTGTCTGAAATAGAAACAACCTCATGGAAATGACGTGGATAACACGGTTCTCGTTTTTGTGTATTGTGTTATCTACGTTTTTATAGAAGGTACTTTTGCAGGTTTAGTATAAAAATATGTTCACTTTTTTGTTTCCGATTTCATATTTCATGTTATCTTTGCTATACAAGATCAGATCTAATGTGAAAGAGAAATATGATAAACACAGAATTGTTCAAAGAAGTGTCACCTTTGTCTGCCAAGGATTGCTTTATTTTGATAGAGCGTCAGAAATCGAATTTTAATTTTCCTATACATATACATCCCGAATATGAACTGAACTATATTGAGAATGCAAAAGGCGCACAACGCATTGTGGGAGACTCCATAGAAGAAATAGAAGAAGAGGAACTGGTGCTGGTCACCAATCCTCAATTGGAACATGCTTGGAGGGATTATAACAACAAGCCGCAGAATATCCATGAAATAACCATTCAGTTTCATTCCGATCTGCTTTCCGACCAGATTCTGAACAGGAACCAGATGATCAGCATTCGGGAACTTTTCCACCGTGCCCGTAAAGGAATCGTGTTCAGCAGGGAGACTATCGCGAAAGTCCGTCCGTTGTTGAAAACGCTGTCTTGCGAGAACGATAGTTTCTATTCCTTGATAAAACTGCTTGTTATTCTTCATGAATTATCATTGGACAAAGGGATGCGTGAGCTATCAACCGGGCAGTTTGCCATTAACTCTGTTTCCAAAGAGCATACTAACGAGAAGTTGAACAAGGTGCTGGATTATGTTCATTTTCATTTTTCGGAAGTGATCCGTCTTGCAGATGTAGCTAAAATGGTAAATATGAGCGAGGCCTCATTCTGTCGTTTTATCAAACAGCATACTTCCAAAAGTTTTATCGATTTCCTTACTGATATCCGCTTGGGGGCCGCTTCACGTGCTTTGGTTGATTCTTCCTTGTCAATAGCTGAAATAGGATATGATTGTGGCTTTAATAATCTATCCAATTTCAACCGTATCTTTAAAAAGAAAAAAGGAGTGACTCCTAAAGAGTTCCGTGATAATTATCGTAAGAACAAGACTATCATTTAAAAGGTTCGGCCGGAACTTTCTCATGGACTTGCCTGATTTTGACAGCACTAAAAGAAAGCGGATTTTCTGAAAGTTCGGGGATGTTGTAGGATTTGAATGCCTGGAAATAATGTTCCGTGTCTTTTTGCGGTACTACGAACGGCTTGTAAGTTTTTTCTTCTTTATTCGGATAGCCAGAACAAGGCTTCTCATATTGACGGTCTCTATTTTGATAAAATATCATAAGTATATGTTCGGATAGTATTGGTTTGTCTGTCGGTAAATTTCCATCTTTGCCTTTGGGTTACAACCTGGTAAAACTTTGAATACTAACCTTAAAAAAGACAAGTGTCATGAAAAAGCTATCTTACCTTTTTGCCGTGGCAGCTTCCGCCGCTTGCCTCTGTGCCTGTACCGATGTTACCGATGCTCTTCCGGCAGAACAAATCCCGGCCGATGCACGTAGTACCTTGGGGGCCGATGTAGTTCTTCAGTGGAACAACGAAGAACAAACCATCGATGGTTTTGGTGTGGCGCAGGCCGGCTGGTCCGACTATCTTTATGCCCACCGCAAGCGTCAGGAGATTATGGATGTGATGTTCGGACAGGACGGGCTTCGCCTCAGTATCCTCAGGGGCGAGGTATTCCCCCATTACGATGAAACCACGTTTAATATGGACGAGGATATCAATCTGTCTTTGGACGATCCTTTTTTCGATATTGATTTCAACCGTGATGAGAATCGTGTTGCCGAAGGCATCGCACAGCGCAACGGACAGTTGTGGATCATGAAAAAAGCGAAGCAGGAATACGGTGTGGACAAACTCATCTTTTCCGTTTGGTCTGCTCTGGCTTATATGAAAAGCAACGGCAGTACCTCGCAAGGTTTTTTGAAACGCGGCAGCTACCAGGCCTTTGCCGACTATCTTTCCAATTTCTGTGATGCCTACACAGCGGCAGGCCTGCCTGTCTATGCCATCTCTCCTGCCAACGAGCCCGAGTATGCGGCAAGCTGGAACTCATGCCTCTGGCTTCCCGGTACCACTACGCTGGGACCGTTCATTGTGAATAACTTAGGTCCCAAGTTGCGACAAACCCATCCCGAAACCCGGATTATCTTTGGCGAGAATGCCCAGTGGTCTGCCATTCTGGGCTTTATCATGGGCAGTAAAAATTATGTGCGCGACATTCTGAACCTGAATCCTAAAATCACCAACTTTCCCGTCATTGCCGCCGGACACGGCTATGTGGATCCTGTGACCGGGAAAGATCCTGCCATTGAACCGTTCAGCAAAGCCGAATCGAAGGGAATTCCCGTGTGGCTGACCGAAATCAGCGATCCTACGGAAAGTTATGATGCTACCATGACCAGTGGCTTGAAATGGGCGAAGAAGTTCCATCGTTTCTTGTGTGAGGCCAATACCGGCGCTATTGTGTGGTGGGCAGGTGCTATACCGGATGGCGGAACCACCGAGGGGCTGATTAACATTGAAAAGAACCGCGTGGACTATGAAGTGACCAAGCGTTGCGAGGTGTTCGGCAACTTCTCCCGTTACATCCCTGTAGGAAGCAAGCGCATCTCGGCGCAATATGATTTCGAACAAGGCTATATGGTGTCTGGCTATAAATATGGTGACAACGGTTACACGGTTGTAGCCATCAACCCTGCGGATCATGAAGTAGTTATTTCGTTGGCTCTTGAAAGCGCTCAGGTTTCCGGTGCTTTGCAAGGCTATGTCACCGATGACACCCGTAAATGGGAGCCGGTGGAAGCTGTTCAACCTGCCGATGGTGTCTATACCCTGACCTTGCCGGCCCGTAGCGTGGTTTCCTATACCGGAACTGTGTTGAGTAGTTCGTCTTTGTAACATTGATTCTGTTTTTATTTCTACGCTGCAATAGTTTTTTGTTCCGTCATTGTATTGCGCTGATAAACAGTAATATGCGGTGACGGAATTTCCTGTATCCCCACGAAGTGCTTTTTCGTTTTTTTCTTGCAGAAGCCGGTTCGTCGGATATCGGTTTCCATGTCGGGTACGTAATCTTGATATATGTATGGCAGTATCCGTGCAAGGGGATGGGAGTTTCCATGCAAGAAGACTGCATCATTTGTTGCACCACTCGGCTGAACGTGCCTTTTCACTCAAGTGAAGTGCCGTTGCCACCTGTGTGAAACGGTTGCTTCACCAAGGTGAAGCAATAAAGTCATAAGACTGTTTTCACGGTTGCATCCTGTTGATAAAATACATCTATTGAAGTTTTGTCATTTTGTGTGTGGCGGTTGTTGTGTTGTACATTGATGAACGATACCGCCGCTTACCTACCGGTTGAGAGCCTTTATGGATGTTTTTTCACAGTAATTGGTTGATAATTAGAAGAATACTGTGTAGGAAAAATTTTATATTTCACGTTCAATTCAGATGTGTTTTCCATTGTCTTGAAGAATTTTTTTTTGATATTGATAAGATTTCATTGTTTAATGCTTGAATTGTATTTGTTCCTGCTTGCTTGAATTGCCATCTTTGCAATGTTAATTTTTAATTCAAATAACTATGAAAACAAAGACATTCTTAATTTCAGCTGCTATTCTTCCATCCATGGGGCATTACCGTTGTTTGCGAAAGCAATAACGTGTTGGAAATCTATTTTTAGTTAATTTTACAGCAATATTTTTTAATTAAACTCTAATACATTATTTATGAAACAAATTGCATTTACATGGTTGCTGTGCATACTTAGTATATGTGCCTATGCTCAGCAAATTACTGTTACCGGAACAGTGACGGATGCGGAGAATAATCCGTTGATTGGTGCGGCTGTTGTTGTAGTAGGAACTACGGATGGCGTGATTACCGATTTTGATGGCAAATATACCATTAAGGCCGCTTCCGGTCAGTCTTTGAATTTCTCTTATGTAGGTTATCAGGAGCAAACTGTTAAGGTTGATGGCCGCAGTGTGATTAATGTGAAATTGTCGGAAGGTGAATTGTTGGACGAGGTGGTGGTTATCGGTTACGGTACAGTGAAGAAAAGCCATTTGACAGGTGCGGTCGCTTCTGTTTCCGGTAAAGAGTTACAGGCAAATGTTGCACGTAGTGCTTCAGCTGCTTTGCAAGGAAGAGTTGCCGGTGTTACTGTGTCGGCTGCCAACGGTCAGCCGGGGGAAGGCTTGAATATTAATGTCCGTGGTATCAGTTCATTGAGTGCCACCAGTCCGCTTTATGTGATTGACGGTGTGTATGGTGATATCAATATGGTTGATCCCGCTGACATTCAGTCTATTGAAGTGTTGAAAGATGCTTCGGCTGCTGCTATTTATGGTTCTCGTGCTGCTAATGGTGTTGTATTGGTCACTACTAAAGGCGGTCGTTTGGAAACTTCTGCCCGTGTAACAGTGGATGCCTATACAGGCGTTCAGATGGTTGCCAAATACATTGATGTAATGGATGGTAATCAGCTTCGCGATTTGGCAAAGGCTACCGGTTATAGTTCGGCAGAAGGGTTGCTGAATTGGAATGGAGGTGCTGGAACAGACTGGCAGAAAGAACTTTATAACTCGGCTATGGTGAGCAAGGTTAGCTTGAATGTATCTGGAGGAAACAAGACCTCGACCTATAATCTGTCGGGAAGCTATCTTAACCAGGATGGTATTGTGAATACTACCGGTTATGAGGCATGGAACATTCGTGCTAAGAATACTTTTTCTTTTTTCAATAATCATTTGCGTATGGGGACTACGTTGATGATGAAATTCTATAAAAAGAAGTATGAAGATGTTTCATATACCTCCGCTCTGACAGCTGTGCCTATGTGGAATGTATATGGTGAAGATGGCACTTGGGGTGTCGCTCCGGAATGGACCAGAGGAGATAATCCTGTAGGTTGGACAGAAGCCTATGATTACCAAAGACATGGGATAGACATTTTATTGAATGGCTATGCCGAAGTGGATTTGTTCTTGAAAGGATTGAAATATAAATTCAATGTAGGTATAAACAAATATACAAGACGTAATTATGCCTATAGTTCTCCTTATTATTTCAGTTCTACTTCACAAAAGAATGAAGCGGAATTGTCGGAAAGTACAGACTGGGAGAACGATTGGTTGATTGAAAATACAATCAATTATGATAATACGTTTGGCAATCATACGGTTTCTGCTTTGGTGGGTTATTCTGCCCAGCGTAACAATGCGCGTGGTTTTGGTGCAGGACGTAAGGGTTTCCCGGAAGGTTTCTCTGTGATTGACGCCGGTTCGGTTTCTTCACAAAATACATCGGGTAGCGCATGGGCCAATACAATGATTTCTATGTTTGGGCGTGTGATGTATTCGTATGCCGATCGTTATATGCTGTCTGCTTCTGTTCGTCGGGACGGTTCTTCCAAATTTGCAGATGGAAACCGCTGGGGCACATTCCCGTCTGTATCTTTGGGTTGGAATGTGATGAATGAAGATTTCTTTGAAAATATCAAGGAAACCATGAATGAATTGAAAATTCGTGCCAGTTATGGTGTACTGGGTAATTTGAGCGGCATTGGCAATTATGCTACCCAGTCTGTTGTTTATAAAGGTATGAATAACATGATGGGCACAGAACTTTGGGAAGGTGCCATTACCGGTAAGGAATGGACTTCACCCATGAATGTGACTTGGGAAAAGACGAAGACTTTGAACTTGGGTTTGGATTTTGCTTTCTTGAACAATAAGTTCAGTGTCAGTGCTGATTATTTTATTCAGAAAACAGAAGATATGTTGTTGTCTATGCCGCAGTCTTTGAGTTTTGGCTTGAGTGGGAATCCTACAGTAAATGCAGGTACAGTAGAAAACAAAGGATTTGAAATTTCATTGAATCACCGTAATAATGTAGGCGATTTGTATTATCATGTAGGTGTCAATGCCACCTTTATCAAGAATGAACTGACGGAAGTAAACGGAAGTCGTGATGAATGGCAGGGATTCAATCCTCATGCCAAAGGAACGATTACTTATGCCAAGACCGGTCATTCCATAGGTTATTTCAATTTGATAAAGACGGATGGTGTATTCCAAAGCCAACAAGAAATTGATGCGTATGTGGATAAGAACGGTAATAAGATCCAGCCTAATGCACAACCGGGTGACTTGCGTTTCGTGGATTATAACGGAGATGGTAAGATTGACAATAATGACCGTCAGGATGTAGGCTCTGCTTTCCCGAAAGTTAACTTGGGTGTAAGTCTGGGTGCTGAATGGAAAGGTTTGGATTTGAATATGTTCTTTGACGGAAACTTTGGCAACAAGATTTACAATGCCCAGTATTATAGTACGGTTTATAATGAATCAACGGGAAACCAATATGCAGAACGCATGAACAGCTGGACTGAAAACAATCATTCTGACATTCCTCGCTGTTTGTTTGGTACTAGCGATCCTAATGGTACAAACTGGGGCTATACGGACCGTTGGTTGGAAAATGGTTCATTCTTGCGCTTGAAGACTTTGGAATTAGGTTATACGTTGCCCAAAGTATGGGTATCTAAAGCCGGTTTGCAGAATGTGCGTGTTTATACGGCTATGGAAAACCTTTTCACTATAACCGATTATAAAGGATATACTCCTGACTTGGGTATGGTAGATGCCGATGGTGCCGGTACATCAGGTGGTTCGGGTGTAATGACCCGTGGTTGTGATGACGGTCGTTATCCGATGGCACGTACTATCACCTTTGGTTTACAAGTAAATTTCTAATTAGGAATAAGTAATATTTGCAGAATATGAAAAAGAATTTTATAAAATACATAGCTGCATTGGCTGTAGCTCCAATGTTGTTGTCTTCTTGTAGTGATGACTTTCTGAATGAGATTGATCCTAATCGTCAGACTCCGACCACTTTCTGGACATCCGAGGATAATGTGATGAAAGGCTTGTCCGCAGTTTATAATCCTTTCCGCCGTATGACCAGTGGATATTATGGTGGGTTGGAAGGCATCATGCATCTTCAGATGCGCGGTGACGACCTTTACCCCACTCGCGGAGAAGAACCTTATATTTGGGAATATTTGTCGTTTGTCAACACAACGAATACAAAGGATTTGAGCTGGGGAAACATCTATGAAGGCATTCAGATGGCAAACGAATTCATATATCGTGCGGCTACGGTTGATATGGACGAAACCAAACGTGAGCAAATGATAGGTGAGGCTTATTTCTTACGTGGATTCTGGTACTTCCGTTTGCGTACTGATTATCGTGATGCGGTTATCCGTACTCTCCCGCAGGATGCAGATCCGGAAACTCATGGACTGTCTAGCGGTGATGAAGTGCTGGAACAGGCTATTTCAGACTTTAAGGAAGCCAAGTCTCGTTTGCCTAAGCTTCGTTCAAGCGATGAGAACGGTCGTGTAACTCAAGGTGCGGCTATTGCCATGTTGGGTAAAGCTTATATCTGGAAAGGGGATTATCAGGCCGCTAAGGATGAGTTTGAAATTATAATGAATGGTTATGGTTACGATTTGACTCAAAAGTATGAGGACAACTTCCGTGACGATACGGAATTTAATGCTGAATCTATTTGGGAAATCAATTATGATGCCAAAGGTAATTCGGGTGACTCTTGGGGCAATGGCACTAGTGACGACTCGTTTATGGGAAACAACCTTGCTCATTATTTTGGTCCGACACTGAAAGGTGAGAATATTGGCGGTGGTTGGTATAAGATGCAACCTTCTCCCTATTTGATAAAAGAATTCATTTCCGAACAGCGTCCGGAAGGCTCTGATTCCAAATGGGATAAGCGTTTATACACTACGTGCTTCTTTAAATACTCTGATTTCGGTGATGTGAAACCGGATGAAAAATTCTATGGTGGTAAAGTGGAATTTGATGATATGTTTAAATGGACGGTACTGCCCGAAGGCGATGGCAAATATGGTATTGCCAAGCAAGGATATGCTCCTGCTTATCCGGTTATCGAGGGTGTTCAAGGGCGTTTCATGATGAAGAAGTTTGCAGCTTGGTGGGTTCCCACAGGATGTACGATGTATTCTAACGATGCCGGACGTATCAACAATTTACGTATTATGCGCTTTGCAGAAGTTTTGTTGCTCCACGCTGAGGCTTGTCTGGAAACCAATGATGAAAGCGGAGCAATGAAAGATATTAACCGGATTCGTGTACGTGCCGGGTTGCCGGAGAAAAACTTGAGTGGAAAAGATGCTATAATGACAGAACTCCAGAAACAGAAATTGCTGGAATTTGCCGGAGAGAATATACGTTGGGATGATATGGTTCGTTGGTACGGAAATGATCCTGCTAAGTTGAAAGCTATCATGCACGAACGCAAGACCGATTCTCAACATTATGAATTGCTTTACGAAGAAAATGAAAGTGGTGAAAAGGAATTGGTAGGATATAAACCGACAGACCGCATTTCGGATACACAAGGATTTGACCATTTTGAAGCTAAATTCTTGTACTTCCCGATACCTCAGGCAGAGGTGGACGCTAATTTGAATTTGGAGCAAAAGCCGGAATGGAGATGATTGTATTGAACTGATAATTAAAAAGTATGAGAGGTGTGTCAAAACGTGGATAATGCCATCGTTTAGTTCGCAGGGGCGAGGTCCGCTCGCCCGAAAACAGTTTGCTTTGTGTCTTCGGGCAGGCAAACCCTTCCCCTACAACTGACGATGGGATAGGCCCGGTTTAGTTTTGACACACTCCCATAAAAACAATGAAGCCAAATGAAAAGGAAAGGATATTATTTATGCTCTTTGTTGGTTATGATATTTGTATTTTTGTCATGTCGTGATGAAGAACAGGATTGTACCCAAGCTATGCAGGATATACAAAACCAGTTGAAGGAAAATGATTTATTGAAATCTGTTTCTCAAGAACGTGAACAATGTGTTTTGTTATTCGAGTCCAATAAGATAATTTTTCCGCAAGAGTTAATCCAAAGTGTAGATGTGGATGCGGAAAACTGGAAAACGACTTTGACATTTGCCAATGGAAGCACTTATGTTATACCTACCTTAGGTACTTCGATTGACAACTTGATATTGAGTTCTACAGTCAATCCTTCCGGTTGCAATCCATTATCGGCCAGTGTAGTTGTAAAATTACCTGTATTGGGACGCATTAAACTGATTGTACACAGCAAACCGGGAAAGCATACGCCTGACGTGGAATATACATTTAAAGATGTGGGATTAAAACAGAATATTCCGGTATTGGGACTTTATCCCAATTATAATAACCAGATCACTTTAATTTATACGGATTTGCAAGGAAATGAACGTGCTCGGTCCAATCTAAAGCTTCAGACGAAAACATTGGAAAGCAGAAGGCTGCCTAAGGAAATCAGAGTGGTAAAGGCTCAATATGACCGAATGGAGCCAGGCATGAATTTGGTAAACTCCCCCGGACAGGATGAAACAGACACTTCTATCCCTTATATGATAGATGCTGACGGAGAAATCCGTTGGATTCTTGATTGGGAGAAGTCGGATGAACATCGATATATCGGAATCGGGTGCGGATTGATCCGGATGCAGAACGGACATTATATGACCGGTGACGGAAACCATCATCGGATGGTGGAGGTGGATATGATGGGAAATACAATTCATAATTGGGATATGCTGGAACGGGGATACACTATGCATCATGCCATATCTCAAGATAAGCAAGGCAATATATTAGCGACTGTGAGCAAGACTTCCGCTAAAATCGCCAATGGGAAAGATGTACGGATAAATGATTTTATTATTATGATGGATCCCGAAAAAGGGGAGATATTGCAAGAATGGGATTTGGTGCACATGTTGGATTCGGCTCGCTATGGAATGACCGATTATGATCTAACCTCAGACCCTTTTGCACAAAGTGCCAGTAATTGGGCGCATAATAATGGTATAGTAGAGTGGGGAGATGATTATCTGGCTACAGCTCGTTATCAAGGAATCTTTAAGTTTAATAAAGCTGGAGGTATTGAGTGGATTATATCGCCTCATGGGTATTGGAGAGATAAATACTTGAAATTATTATTGAATCCTCTTCATGCCGACGGGACTCCTATTACTGATCCTGAGGTGATAGCCGGAACGAAGAATTGTGATGATTTTGAATGGCCTTGGGGATGTCATACAGCTGTCCCATTACCTAATGGACACATTCTTTATTTCAATAATGGTTATGGGCGTAACTTCAAACTGGATTTTACAGACAGGAAAAATATTTATACTTGCGGCATAGAATATGAAGTGGATGAAGTGAACCGTACGGTTCGCCAAGTTTGGCAGTATGGAAAAGAGCGTGGTGCCGCGTATTTTACTCCGGCCCGTTCCGGGGTGCAATATTTGGAACAAACGGGTAACAGATTAATTTGTCCGGGAATGAGCAATGTGCTTAGCAATGGCAATCGTGGTGCACGCGTGACAGAAGTAGATCCTGAAACACAGGATGTTGTGTTTGAGTTGGAATTGGAAGATGCGATTTACCAGCGGGTTTACCGTATGTCTCTTTATCCTGAGAACCAATAACAACACTGTATAGAATATGATTGATTTTTGATAAAATAGTATAATTCTAGATGCTTGGATAGCATTCTTTTACTGTAAAAGATGGATTGATAACAATGAAAAGAAAATAAGATATGAACGGATATTTCAAAAAACAAATAGAAGCATTGCGCCAACGCCATGAAGCGTTGTTGCAACGTCCTAATGAAATGCAGGAAGAAACGAACGGTATCATCCGCCGTTATGTTTATCCGGTACTGACACGCCAGCATATTCCCCTGGAATGGCGTTATGACTTCAACCCTGCCACCAACCCTTGTTGTATGGAGCGTATCGGCTTTAATGCTACCATGAACAGTGGTGCCCTGAAATGGAACGGAAAGTATCTGATGGTGGTGCGTGTGGAGGGAGCAGACCGGAAGTCGTTCTTTGCCATAGCCGAAAGCCCTAACGGGGTGGACAATTTCCACTTTTGGAAACGTCCGCTGGTATTGCCCGATGTGGATCCGGCGGAAACCAATGTGTATGATATGCGTCTTACCGCTCACCAGGATGGATGGATTTATGGTATCTTTTGCAGCGAACGCCATGATGACAAGGCACCGGCGGGAGATCTGTCGGCGGCGGTGGCAAAGGCGGGAATCGTACGCACGCGCAATCTGGTGGACTGGGAACGGTTGCCCGACTTGAAAGCGGCGAGCCAACAGCGCAATGTGGTGTTGCATCCCGAATTTGTGAATGGGAAATATGCCCTCTACACCCGTCCGCAGGATGATTTTATTAATGCCGGAAATGGGGGAGGAATAGGATGGGCGTTGATAGACGACATCACCCGGGCGGAGGTGAAGGAGGAAATGATAATAAACCACCGTTATTATCACACGATCAAAGAGGTGAAGAACGGAGAGGGACCGCACCCCATCCGCACCTCCCAAGGGTGGCTGCACCTGGCGCACGGAGTACGCGGATGTGCCGCCGGACTGCGCTATGTGCTCTATCTGTATATGACCGCAGCCGATGAACCGTGGCGCGTCATAGCTGAACCAGCCGGCTATCTGCTGGCTCCGCTGGCGGGGGAAAGGGTGGGCGATGTGTCCAATGTGCTTTTCTCGAACGGATGGATAGCCGATGACGACGGTACGGTATACATCTATTATGCCTCCAGCGACACGCGGATGCACGTGGCGGTTTCTACGGTGGATCGCTTGGTGGACTACTGTCTGCACACGCCTGCCGACGGATTGCGTTCCGCAGCTTCAGTGGCGGCGGTGAACGCGCTGATAGATCGCAACGAGGCATTTCTGAACGGGTAAAATAGAAGGAATATAAAGGCATTGATAAGATAAAGTCGTTTTTAATGCGGAATGGCTGTTTTTTAGGTGGAAAGAGAAGTGGATAATGCCATTTATTTTCTTGTCGAAAGGGAATAAATGGCTAATTTTGTAATTATAAACCCAAAATAGATATTGTATGAAAAAGATTGCTTTATGGGCTATGTGCATAGCCGTAATGGTGTTGTCGGGTTGCCGGAAGGCTCCGGAATGGAAAGCGGAACATGTGTTTGTCATCGGTTTGGACGGATGGGGCGCCTACAGTGTGGAAAAGGCGGATATGCCGAACGTGAAGGCGTTGATGGATGCCGGATGCTACACGTTGAAAAAACGCAGTGTACTTCCTTCATCCAGTGCTGTAAATTGGGCTTCCATGTTTATGGGGGCAGGTCCTGAACTGCACGGGTACACGGAGTGGGGATCAAGAACACCCGAACTACCCTCGCGTGTGCTGAACGAGCATGGCATTTTCCCCACCGTGTTCAGCGAGTTGCGCAAGGCGGCTCCCGATGCCGAGATGGGCGTACTGTATGAATGGGATGGTATCAAGTATCTGGTAGATACGCTGGCTTTGAACCATCATGCGCAGGCACCCGACTATAACACGCATCCTACGGCTTTGTGTGACATGGCCTGTGAGTATATTACGCAGAAGAAACCGGTGTTGAGTGCTTTCTGTTTCGACAACCCTGACCACGTGGGGCACGGTGACGGACACGATACTCCGGCTTATTATGCCAAACTGAGAGAACTGGACGGCTATGTGGGCCGTATTGTGGATGCCATCAAGGAAGCGGGTATTTATGAAAACAGCATCATTATTGTCACCGCTGATCATGGGGGAATCAATAAGGGACATGGCGGAAAGACCATGGAGGAGATGGAAACGCCGTTCATTATCGCCGGAAAGAACATCAAGAAGGGGGGAGCTTTCGAAGAGAGCATGATGCAGTTTGACTGCGCGTCTACTATAGCATCTGTTTTCAATCTGGAGCAACCGCAGGTGTGGATAGGACGCCCCATGACACAGGTGTTTGAATAAAAGATGAAGCGGATACTATGAAATTGCATATCGTTGATATTCTGATTATTTGTGCTTATCTGATGGTTATTGTCGCCATCGGGTTGTTTTTGAAAAAGAAGGCGGCAAAGAATATGGATTCTTATTTTTTGGGCGGAAAGTCGTTGCCGTTTTATATGTTGGGACTGTCGAATGCATCGGGCATGTTTGATATTACCGGCACCATGCTGATGGTGTATTGGGCTTTTGCTTATGGGTTCAAAAGTCTGTGGATTCCATGGTTGTGGCCCGTGTTCAATCAAATTTTCCTGATGGTCTATCTGTCGGTGTGGCTCCGCCGGAGCAATGTGCTGACGGGCGCCGAATGGATAAAGACCCGTTTCGGGCAGGGGCGGGGGGCTACGCTCTCGCATACTATTGTCATTGTCTTTGCTCTGCTCAGCGTGCTGGGCTTCTTGAGCTACGGGTTTATCGGAATCGGCAAGTTCATGGAGATCTTTTTTCCGTGGGAGGTAGTGTCGCAGTATGTGCCCTGGGATATTCCGGTACAATATGTGCCTCATTTTTACGGCATTTTCTTTACGGCCATTGCTACCTTCTATGTGATGCTGGGCGGTATGCTCAGCATTGTGTGGACGGATGTGGTGCAGTTCCTCATCATGACGGTGGCGGGTGTGGTCATTGCCATTATCGGGATGAACATGGTGACTCCTGAAATGATCCGGGAATTTGTGCCTGCAGGGTGGGAGTCGCCTTTCTTCGGCTGGACGCTGGACATTGACTGGAGTGAACGGATGAGTTTGCTGACGGAACGCATGGCGGACGAGCCTTACAGCCTGATGGGTGTCTTTGTGATGATGGCGTTGCTGAAAGGGATTTTTATGAGCATGGCGGGACCTGCTCCGAACTATGACATGCAGAAGATCCTGTCGTGCAAGTCACCCAAGGAGGCGGCGCTGATGAGCGGTTCGGTATCGGTCATTCTGCTGATTCCGCGTTATCTGATGATTATGGGATTTGCGTTGCTGGCTATCTATTTCTTTAAAGTGGATGGAGGACTGGAACAGATGACGGCTGTCCACACGGATTTCGAAACAATTCTTCCTCACCTGATTACGAAGTATGTGCCGGTGGGGCTGGCGGGTTTGTTACTGGCAGGATTGCTGTCGGCATTCATGTCTACATTCGCTTCTACGGTGAATGCGGCACCGGCCTATGTGGTGAATGATATTTATCTGAAGTATATCAACCCAAGGGCTTCCGTCAGGACACAGATACGGGCGAGTTACCTCGTTTCGGTACTGGTGGTGGTTATCAGTACGGTGATGGGCTTTTTTCTGAAGGACATCAACGAGATTTTCCAGTGGATTGTGGGCGCGTTGTTCGGCGGATATATTGCCGCCAATGTGTTGAAGTGGCACTGGTGGCGGTTTAATGGTGAAGGGTATTTCTGGGGAATGACTTCGGGTGTGGTGGCTGCCATTGTGATGAAGTTCACGGTACCCGATTCGTTGGTACTTTATTTTTTCCCCGTGTTGTTCGGCATTTCGCTGGTGGGTTGTATCGTGGGTACGTACTCGGCACCTCCTACTGACGAGGAGACGCTGGTGAACTTCTATATCCGGGTACGTCCGTGGGGGTGGTGGAAACCGGTGGCGGCCAAGGCGGTAGCACGCTATCCGCAGGTGACGCGCAACCGCCATTTCAAGCGGGATATGTTCAATGTGGCGATTGGTATCGTGTGGCAGTGCTGTCTCACTATTGTGCCCATGTATCTGGTGGTGCGCGGTACGGGGGGACTCATTGCGTCGGTGTTGCTGCTGGTGGTGACCACCGTGGTGTTGAAATATACCTGGTACAGGCCGTTGTGCAGGGAAGAGAAGGAATATGATGAGTTGATGAAACGTATCGGAATGGACTGATAGACAAAAAAGGGTAAATGTGTCAAAACTAAAATGGCTACCCCGCAAAGTTACAGATCGTATTTATAACACTTAAAAAAGGGTCGTATCAAGCTCTGTATTGAGTAATGATACGGCCCTTTCTTTAGCCTTTTAGGATGTTCAAATGCCAGATTATAAGTTCATATTTTCAAAAACAGAGTTTTGACATCCTCTTTTTGTCTGTCAATATCAACCGGAAGGTTTAGCTCACTTCGGGCGGCTCCAGTATGCGGCTGGCGTACTCATGTTGTAGCGGTAGCTCGACACCTTGTTTCATCAGTATTCTTCCGGAGAACATTTTGTTGTCCAGTGGCAGCGGACGGGCATCTTTTCCGGTTTAGTTCCGTGATGCGGTATTGCTTGTCGGCTTTCAGCCTGTCCATGCGGAAACGGGGAACAATCTGATTGCAATAATGCTGAATCTTGTAGGCAAGAACACGGCATGTTTTTTCTGTGGGGTGTAGAGCATCAGTGAGAAAGCACCTCTATCATTGTAAGGCGAGATGAGACGGTATGATAAATTGCCCAGCTGTATCATCGGACGGATTTTCTTGTAGGTAATAATGGCTTCACGTTTTCGGGAACGGACAACGGCAGGGAGGTGTTCGGAGTAGCTATCAGAATATCTTGTTCCTATACCCGGAGCGGAAAGGAAGAGAAGAGGCATAAGTTTGCCGGAAGTAGTTTTTTCATGGGATGGTATTTTTTTGAAGAATAATGATCTGTATGTTTGGAGTTATGCAAAAATGAAAGAAGTTTTTGGCATTTTATGATAGAATATTATTCATGTGGCACTATGTGCGCATTTTATGTAATTATGAGGTGCTTTGCCGCAATAAATATCAAGGAATCTTTTTATCTTTGCGAATATTGGTAATCAGTGCTTAAGTATAAAAAAAGGTTATGGAAAAGAGAGATAAAGAGGAAATGAGCCGCAGGAAGTTTCTGAAGATAGTAGGCGTCAGTGCGGCTGCATCGGCGGCAGCCCTGTATGGTTGTGCATCCGAAGGGAAACCGGCTTCATCCGAGGCTTCTGTATTGGGCGAAGTGCCTGTGGATAAAATGACGTATCGCGTTTCCCCCAAAGGGGAGCGTGTCTCACTTTTAGGATATGGATGTATGCGCTGGCCGTTGAAACCTGCACCGGACAGCGATGGAAATGTGATAGATAAGGATGCGGTGAATGAACTGGTGGATTATGCTATCGCTCATGGAGTGAATTATTTCGATACATCTCCTGTTTATTGCCAAGGGTTTTCTGAAAGAGCCACCGGTGCGGCCTTGAAACGTTATCCCCGCGAAAAGCTCTTGATTGCGACAAAGATGTCCAATTTCCAAAACTATACTCGTGAGAATTCCATCAAGATGTACCATCAGTCGATGAAAGAATTGCAGACGGATTATCTGGATTATTATTTGCTTCATTCCGTAGGTGGAGGGGAAGGGATCAAGACTTTCCATGACCGTTATATTGACAATGGAGTTCTTGACTTTTTACTAAAAGAGCGTGAAGAAGGCCGTATTCGTAATTTGGGATGGTCATTTCACGGATCGGTGGAAGTGTTTGATTATTTGCTGTCGCTGGATGTGAAATGGGATTTTGTGCAAATTCAGATGAACTATGTAGATTGGCGCCATGCTTCGGGTAGAAATGTTAACGCGGAATATTTGTATGGAGAGTTGGCCAAGCGTGGAATTCCGGCTGTGATTATGGAGCCGCTGTTGGGAGGACGTTTGTCTAAACTGAACGACCACCTGGTGGCGCGCTTGAAGCAGCGTCGCCCGGAGAACAGTGTGGCATCGTGGGCGTTCCGTTTTGCCGGTACGTATCCCAACGTGTTGTGTGTGCTGAGTGGAATGACTTATATGGAACATTTGCAGGATAACCTTCGGACTTATTCGCCCTTGGAACCTTTGAATGAGGAAGAAAAAGAGTTCTTGGAAGAAACAGCCCAATTGATGCTGAAGTTCCCTACGATTCCTTGCAATGACTGCAAATATTGTATGCCCTGTCCTTACGGGTTGGATATTCCGGCGATTCTGGTGCATTATAATAAATGTGTCAACGAAGGAAATGTGCCTAAAAGCAGTCAGGATGAGAATTACCGCCGTGCACGGCGTGCTTTCCTGATAGGTTATGATCGTAGTGTGCCCAAACTGCGGCAGGCAAGCCATTGTACCGGATGTAACCAGTGTAATCCGCATTGCCCTCAAAGCATTGATATTCCCAAAGAACTGCATCGCATAGACGCATATGTGGAACAGTTGAAACAAGAGACTTTATAATGGAATGGATAAACATGATAAAATAACGAATGCTTATGTTACGTAAAATAAGACTTGCCGCCGCCCTTTTGTTCTTTACAATGATCACGTTGCTGTTTTTGGATTTTACTGGAACTGTGCATGGTTGGTTTGGCTGGATGGCGAAAATACAGTTCCTTCCTGCCGTGCTGGCATTGAATGTGGGGGTGGTGATAGCCCTTGTTTTGTTGACTCTGCTTTTGGGGCGTGTCTATTGTTCGGTTATCTGTCCGTTAGGGGTGTTTCAAGATATCATTTCCTGGGTTTCGGGAAAGGTAAAGAAGAATCGTTTCCGCTACTCGCCTGCTTTGTCGTGGTTACGCTATGGGGTATTGGCAGTGTTTGTCGTCGCTTTGGTAGCAGGGGCGGTTTCATTGGCGGCGTTGATTGCTCCTTACAGTGCATACGGCCGTATCGTTTCTAACCTGCTGACACCTTTGTATCAGTGGGGGAACAATGTACTTGTCCTATGGGCGGAGCGTGTGGACAGTTATGCTTTTTATTCGGTAGATGTTTGGATGAAAGGTCTTTCTACTTTTGCAGTTGCAGTGGGTACTGTGATTGTGCTTTTTATTTTGGCATGGCGTGGAGGAAGAACTTATTGCAATACCATTTGCCCGGTGGGTACAGTATTGGGATTCTTATCTAGATATTCTTATTTTAAACCGGTTATTGATACGTCTAAATGTAATGGTTGCGGACTTTGTGCTCGTAATTGCAAGTCTTCCTGCATTAATCCCAAAGCACATGAGATTGATTATTCCCGTTGTGTTGCTTGTATGGATTGTCTAGGCAAGTGCCGCCAAGGGGCAATAAAATATGTATCGGGGCAGATGCTTCTGAAGAAACAGGCTCCGGCAAGTGAAGGAGTTGGCAAACGGGTTTCTCAGGCGTCTTTAAACAAAGAAAAGGTAGATACTGCACGGCGTGGGTTCTTTACGGTTTCGGCTTTGATTGCTGCAAGTGTTGCCGTAAAAGCTCAGGAAAAGAAAGTGGATGGCGGTCTGGCTCCTCTTATAGATAAGAAAGTTCCCAAGCGTGCCACTCCTATTGTTCCTGCGGGAGCATTGAGTTTCCGTCATTTTGCGCAGCACTGTACGGCTTGTCAGCTTTGTGTGTCGGTGTGCCCTAATCAGGTATTGCGTCCGTCCGGTGATTTGAAACATCTGATGCAGCCCGAGATGTCTTACGAACGTGGATATTGTCGTCCTGAGTGTGCGAAATGTGCAGAAGTATGTCCTACTGATGCTATTCACTTGGCTGATTTGACAGAGAAGTCATCTGTACAGATTGGTCATGCTGTGTGGGTTGCTCAGAATTGTATAGTGAACACAGATGGGGTAAGTTGTGGAAATTGTGCCCGTCATTGTCCTACGGGGGCTATCTTGATGGTTCCTAAAGATGCCGATGATGGAAAATCACTTAAGATACCGGTTGTGAATACAGAACGTTGCATCGGTTGTGGCGCTTGTGAAAATCTTTGTCCGAGCCGCCCGTTTAGTGCTATTTATGTAGAAGGTCATGAGATGCATCGTATTATCTGAATGAAATAGAAAGGAAGATGGATGAATTAATCAGATTGTTGCATGAAGGCGGCTATTCCTGTGTTATCAGAAAGGAAGAGATCCGTACTTTTACCCAACGCGGGGTAGCCGATTTATATGATTTGCTGAATCAGCATCCGGTCTTTTTGCATGGAGCGCAGGTTGCTGACAAGGTGGTAGGAAAAGCAGCTGCCGCATTGATGGTGCTGGGGGGTGTCCGGGAGGTTTATACGGATATCATCAGTGAGCCTGCATTGGCTGTATTGCACAAGGCGAATATTAGGGTGGAGTGTGTTCAAATAGTTTCTCGTATTTGGAACAGAAACCGGACAGGTTGGTGTCCTTTGGAAACTCTTTGCTATGAGTTGGAATCGCTTGAGGCTATGTATCCGGTGATTCAGAATTTTGTGGAAAGGATGAGGGGCTTCGGAAGCTAACTTCGTGGTTCTTGTCTTGTTTCAAATGTGCTGATGATGCTGTACGTTCGGAGAGTAAACGTTTTGCATATAATCTTAACTAATGTTGTCTGTCAGATGGTTTTCTTCGAAACTTAATGAAATTTTGCTAGGAATTCTTAAATCTTCATTATCTTTGAAGCATAAAACAATAAGATTATGAGTGACCAGATAAAACAAATAGCTGAGCGTCTCCAGGGATTAAGGGACGTTCTGGAACTGACTCCTGATGAAGTGGCTAAAAGTTGCCAGCTTTCAGTGGAAGAGTATTTGGGTATGGAAAGCGGGGAGAAAGATATTTCTGTCAGTGCTTTACAGAAAATAGCCCGTAAATACGGTATTGCATTGGATGTATTAATGTTTGGTGAAGAACCTAAGATGAGTTCTTATTTTCTGACCCGTTGTGGTTCAGGAGTGTCGGTAGAACGGACCAAGGCGTATAAATATCAGTCATTGGCTTCCGGTTTTCGCGGGCGTAAGGCTGATCCTTTTATTGTGACTGTAGAACCGAAACCGGAAAATACTCCGATTCATTTTAACTCACATGAGGGACAAGAATTCAATTTGGTTATTGAAGGAAGAATGTTACTTAATATAAATGGAAAAGAATTGATCTTGAATCCAGGTGACAGTCTTTATTTTGATTCTTCTATTCCACATGGTATGATGGCATTGGATGATAAGACTGTGAAATTCTTGGCAGTAATATTATAATAAATTGAGATTAAAAAGACAGCGTTGTCATTGACTGCAACTATTTCTAATTTTTGGTTCTCAATTTTTAATTGAATAAGATTATGGTAGAAAAATTCTTAGAACAGACCACATTTACCTCACAAGAGGACTTTATAAAGAATTTAAAGATTAAAATCCCTGAAAATTTTAATTTTGGTTATGATATAGTAGATGCCTGGGCTGCCGAAGAACCCGATAAGAAAGCATTGTTATGGACTAATGATAAAGGGGAGCATATACAATATACTTATGCAGACTTGAAAAAGTATACGGATATGACTGCTTCTTATTTTCAGAGCCTTGGTATTGGTCATGGTGATATGGTGATGCTTATTTTAAAGCGTCGTTATGAGTTCTGGTACTCTATTATTGCCTTGCATAAGTTAGGAGCTGTGGTTATTCCTGCAACTCATCTGTTGACAAAAAAGGATATCGTGTATCGTTGTAATGCTGCTGATATCAAGATGATTGTAGCTGCAGGAGAAGATGTGATAACAAAGCATATTATAGATGCCATGCCCGATTGTCCTTCAGTAAGAAAACTGGTCAGTGTAGGACCGGATATTCCGGAGGGTTTTGAAGATTTTCATAAAGGTATTGAAAAAGCTGCTCCTTTTGTCAAACCGGAACATCCCAATACGAATGAAGATACTTCATTAATGTATTTCACTTCGGGCACTACAGGCGAACCTAAGATGGTGGCACATGATTTTACATATCCTTTGGGACATATTGTAACTGCCAGTTTCTGGCATAATTTGCATCGTGACAGTCTTCATCTTACCATTGCCGATACAGGTTGGGGGAAAGCTGTCTGGGGAAAACTTTATGGACAGATGATAGCAGGAGCCAATATTTTTGTGTATGATCATGAAAAATTTACACCGGCAGATATTCTTGGAAAGATTCAGGATTATCATATCACTTCTTTATGTGCTCCTCCTACTATTTATCGTTTTTTAATTAAGGAGGATATTAGTAAATATGATCTTTCTTCTTTGGAATACTGTACTACGGCGGGAGAGGCTTTGAACTATTCTGTATATGAAACGTTCAAGAAAATCACAGGTATCCGTCTGATGGAAGGTTTTGGACAAACGGAAACTACATTGACTTTAGGTACTTTTCCCTGGATGGAGCCTAAACCCGGAAGTATGGGGGTACCTAATCCTCAATATGATATAGATTTGTTGACACACGACGGGCGTTCTGCTGAGGATGGAGAACAAGGTCAGATTGTTATTCGTACAGATAGGGGCAAACCATTGGGATTGTTCAAAGAATATTATCGTGCTTCGGAATTAACGGAAGATGCTTGGCATGATGGTATTTATTATACAGGTGATGTGGCTTGGCGTGACGAGGATGGTTATTTTTGGTTTGTAGGCCGTGCTGACGATGTGATCAAGAGTTCGGGTTATCGTATAGGCCCGTTCGAGGTGGAAAGTGCTTTGATGACCCATCCGGCTGTTGTGGAATGTGCCATTACCGGTGTGCCTGATGAAATCCGTGGTCAGGTGGTAAAGGCGACGATTGTCCTTTCCAAAACTTTTAAGGGTAAGGAAGGACCTGAGTTGGTAAAGGAGTTGCAAGATCATGTGAAGCGTGTGACTGCTCCGTACAAGTACCCGCGTGTCATAGAGTTTGTAGAAGAACTTCCAAAGACCATCAGTGGAAAGATTCGTCGTGTGGAAATCCGTGAAAAGGATAAATAATCTGATCGGAGTTTTATTGGTAAAATAATTAAAAATGAAAAAGGTTTTACTTCTTGTGTTTTTAAGTCTGGCCTGGTTGTCAGCAAGTGCGCAAGCCTTGGTTCCTATTACATGGACAGCCTATGGTCTGACTTTTGAGGCTCCAAAAGGGATTTTGGTGGAGGAGGATACAGAGGAGACTTTTCTTCTGAACAATTCCAGGTTTTATATCACCATTCAGTCTTTGGATTCGGATGGTATGACAAAAAGTGACTTGAAGAGTGTATTAAAAGACTATGCCAATGATGACGGGGTGAAAGACCAGTCGGCTGTGCAGGAGTTTGAGTTACCACAGTTTTTCGGTACTTATTTAAAAGGAAGCTGCGAAACAGATCATTGTCTTTATGCTTGTCTGATGACTAAGGCGGCAGGTAGTGGATTTTATATATCTATTATCTATAGCAAGGAAAATGAAAATATTGCCGAAAAAATACTGAAAAGTTTTACAATGGAGGAATAAACAAAAGAGCGTTAATGCTTGTTTCTTAGATAAGAAAGCGTTCAAAATTTACCAGAAAATTACTAGATTATTAATAGCAAATGAAAGGACTGGCTTCGTGAGAAGGTAGTCCTTCTTTTTTGTGTAGTTATGAATGTTTAGGGAATCTATGATTCATGTGTAATATGCTTTGCCGACATCAGAATATCAAATGATTTTGGGCCATAATAAGGGACATTCATAGAATAATAAGTTAGCCAACTAATTCGTAATACTTTAAGTATGCATTAGCTGGCTAACTTATTATTCTATGAATGTTTCAGGTTAAGGCATTAACGTCCGGTCCACCATAAGGGGGTGATGATATTATCTGAGCCTCCTAATAACTCTACAGCTTGTTTATAGCCTTCGGGGTCTGCATTCTCCAGACTGGAAGGATATCGCATACGCTGTGGATAAAATTCCCATTTCTGTCCGTCTTTCCAAGAATTAGGATTCCAGACATTAACCATGTCTGAACCGGTCATTGAACTTTCGTTTGCAGGAATCTCAAAGAATGGTAATCCCAAACGGCGGAAATCCGACCACATTTCCAATACCAAATACGGAGTTTGTGCAATGAATTTTTGAGTGATAATTTTAGTCAGGTGGTCATTCAATGCTTTTCCATATAACGTTTTAGAAGCTGTAGGATATTCATAAGTAACAGTCTTCTGTTCCTTGCTGTATCCATCCACATAAGTCATTTGTTCAGCAGTAGGTTCAGTGGTATGATCAAATTTGACTGAAGTACCTACACGATTGTAGTTGGTGGAATTCAGATAATCATTCACATATTCGCTAACACCAAAGTATTCAAAACTAGCTTTAATACCGTTTTCATAGGCTTCTTTCGCTGTTGTTCCAGTGTTCCAACCATACAATGAAGCTTCTGCTAGCAAGAAATACGTTTCCCATGCTGCAAAGAATATGCGAGATTTTCCCTTACAATAGTCTTTACCCAACATTGGAAGAGTACAGCCGGGGCCATATCCATTTGTCACCAGTTGGTTATAAGCCAAGGTTGGCGACCATCCACCACGCGAACCAGCGGGATAACCATTCCAACAACGAGTTGCATCAATCTTTATTTCTCCGGGATTATCCTTGTTAGGAATCGGATTTCCGTTTTCGTCTACTGTGTAAAGAACGAAATCTTTAGCTGTCCTGTCATTATATTTATCTATGTAGTTCTCAGCATTTTCATCATCAGGCAGACAGAATATCTTTAATGCACGAGGGTCAAGATTTTCCGGCATACCATCCAACCAATATTGTTTAGTAGGATTATCTGTATTAGCAACATAATGTCTGTCATATTTAATACCTAAATAATTAGCTGGTTTAACATAACTAGCCAAATCGGAACGTTGTTCTGTTACTTTAATACCACCTAAATTAGTCAGAAGATTGGCAACTGTTGAAGAAAGAACCTGATCGTCAAATGAACGGGTATATACTCCGGAAAAGACATCCCATCCATCATTTTCTTTTACTGCAAACATATCATCAGCCGTTAAAATCTTGTTACCTTTGGCTGCATCCTCAAATTCGGCCTGTGCAGTTGCCTTGTCGATGTTTGATAAACGCATGGCCAGACGCATACGGAGTGAATTTGCATATTTCTGCCACTTCACAGGATCATATTTTACATTGTCAAACGGGTCGCATTTACCTTCTGCCTCAACAGGCAGGACAGAGGTGTTGATAGCTGCTGCGGCTTCTTTCAACTCCTTTAAAATGAATTCATAATCATCTTTCTCTGAGTTGAAAACAGGATTTTCCCCTAGGAAACTTTCAATAGGATAAGGTCCGAAATTATCGACAAACTCACTGATAAGATAGGCACGCCAGATACGGGCAAACTGCTTTACGTTCGGGAAAAATTCTTTTTCATGTGCAGTGGTAGTGGCCGCTTCGAGCTGGTTCTCTACTGCTGTAATAGCCAACGTAGCATTTTTAATACTGGAACTGAGATCAGGATAATAATAAGCAGATGTGTAGTCATCACTATAGCGGCCTACGTTCAGAAAACTCATTTCTCCACAAATTCTGGCAGCACTAGCCCAATTATAGACTACTACACGTTCTGCGGTACCGGGATTCATCTGTGCCTGTCCTATAGAATTATTCAATGCATATTGAGGTTTTACATATTCCTCACCGGCGGCTGTGGGATTGGTATTGACTTCATCAAAGTCAGAGCAGGAAACTAATCCGGCGCAAAAGCCAAGCCCCAAAAATAATTTATTCATTGTTTTCATTGTTCTTTTTCTTTTTTATGATTAGAAACCAAGAGTTACATTAAACAGGTAAGAACGTGATGTCGGAGCTGACGAGTTCTCCAAACCTGTTGCATTAGTGCTTGTAGCATATACTGATTCCGGATCAATACCGTCCAAATGGCTTGAAATCATCCATACATTATTCACGGTGAAACCAAGCTTAACCTGTTGGAACGGAGTCTTTTTCAACATAGATGACGGGAAACGATAACTCAAGGCGATGTTACGCAAACGGATGTTGGTTGCATCATAAATATAAGCTTCCGAAATGCCGGCGCGACCTGTAGCCAAAGCTTTGTAATAACGTTCTAAAGAAACACTTTGATCATTTACCTTATAACCGTTACCATCTTTGATAACTCCCGCTACAACGATATCCTCACGTTTACCGCCTGGAGCAGTACATTCGGCAATACCACTACGTTGCAAGTTCATATTGGTGAATGAGAAAATATCGCCACCAAAACGTCCGTCAATCAGGAAACTAAGTGTGAAGTTTTTATAATTAAATGTATTTGTCCATCCTAATAGGAAGTCAGGCTGTTGTTCACCAATCTTATGCTTGTCACTAGTGGCCTGTGGCAGTCCTGATTCATTGAGTAATAATTGTCCTTTAAATTCTCCTTCTTCTACTCGTTGATATTTGGTACCCCAGATTTCACCATAAGCACCTCCCGCAACTGCATAAACCTGTAATGCGTCAGAACCTCCTAAAGCATACTGCATACCTGGTTTTCCCGGTAATAATTCAATAATCTTACTCTTGTTCTGAGAGAAGTTCAACTGAGTATCCCAACTAAATTGAGCTGTTTCGATAGGGCGTGCATTCAACATGATTTCAATACCGGTATTTTGAATGTTACCTGCATTTACTTTCATGTTATCATAACCGGAAAGGTTATTTAAAGGAATATTCATTAACTGGCGTTTTGCGTTTGTCTTGTACCATGCAAAGTCAACTCCTAAACGGTTATTGAAGAATTTCAATTCAGCACCGGCTTCCCAAGAAGTAATCAACTCGCTGCGTACATCTGCATCGTATTTGGTTTTTCCTTGTCCGGCAGTTGTATTGCCATTAGGGTCTGAACCAATACTATATGTATTATATAACTGATATGCATCCATATCGTTACCTACTTGTGCAAAAGATGCACGTGCTTTAGCATAAGTAAACCATTCGGGCATGCCTTTGCCTACTTTACCCACCATATCACTGATCACCCATGACAATGAAACAGACGGATAGAAGAATGAACGGTTTTCTTTATTCAAAGCTGATGACCAGTCATTACGGAAAGTTGCATCCAAGAATGCCCAACCATTATAGTTGATCCCAAGAGTTCCATACAAAGAATTGATTTTTTTATGAATATAGGTTTCGGTTATTGACAAATCTTTTTTGTCACCATTGGCTAAAGAGAATAAATCGGGCGCAGTCAATTTTCCCATAGAATTATCCAAACCTGTAGATTTTCTTTCCATTAAGTTACCACCAAAAGAGAAATTACCACCAAATTTTCCAAACAATTCATCCTTATGGCCACTGATCAAAAAGCTGAAATTATTTTCGAAGAACTTTTTCTCACTAGTGCTGTAACGGCTGTTCTTATTATTAGTAGGACTTCCTGCATACAATTTCTCTTCACCCTCAGTGAAATACATATCACTACCGGCTTTGATTTCAGCATCCAGCCAATCTGTAAATTTGTACTTCAATGATCCGTTCATCAGGAAACGATTGCGGCTATCTTTATTGGGATTATAATCTTTAGACCAATAAGGGTTGATACCCCCTTTACTCCACCAGATCATTTCGCCGAATTCGTCTTTGACAGGGCTGGAAAAGTCACGGATGTCAATAGTCGTAGGCATATTGAAAATAGTATAAAATGCATTATTCCCACGTGCACCACTGATAGGGCGGTTTTCTGCGAGGGTATTGATGTATTGTACTTTTGCATCAATGCTCCAACGATCATCTTTACCAAAAGTAGAAGATGCACGCAAAGTTAAGTTTGTACGGCTTAAGTTAGCACCCGGTATCATGCTGGAGTCATCCATACGATTCAATGAAGTGTAAATGGATGTTTTATCATACTGCTGCTGGAATGATATGCTTTCTGATAAGTTCACACCTGTATCAAAGAAATTTTTTACGTTATCAAAGATTTGCATATTTGCAGTTGTACCATCCCATTTTGTATAGCTTTGCCCTGTTACTTCAGGTCCCCAGCTATAGCTGTTAGTTGAGTCGAACACGCCATTCTCACCTTGTCCAAAGGCTTTTTGGCGTTTAGGGAGCATAAATGTTGTCTCAGCGGAAACTGAACCAGAGATGGTGATACCCAAACCTTCACGCTTTGTTCCTTTTTTAGTTGTAATCAAAATAACACCATTACCGGCACGAGAACCATAAAGTGCAGCAGCTGACGCACCTTTCAACACAGACATGGACTCAATATCTTCAGCATTAATATCTGAAAGTCCATTACCCATATCCAATGTCGGGTTATCAATATCATTATTACTTGCTCCTGTAAAGTTATCCATTGGCACACCATCGACAACAATTAACGGCTGGTTCAAACCTGTTACAGAATTCGCACCACGAAGCTGGATTTTGGAAGAACCGCCAGGACCATTACTTGAACGGATAATCTGGACACCTGAAACTTTACCTGTCAAAGCATTTGCGAGGTTCGTTTCACGAGCTTCAAGTAACGCGTCACCTTTTACCTCCTGCATGGCATAACCCAGTGCTTTTTTCTCACGTTTGATACCAAGAGCAGTCACTACAACTTCGCCCAATGTTTGTGTGTCATCCTGTAAAGTTACATTCATGGGTTGTCCATCCCAAGGAATCTCTACTGTTTGATAACCTACAAATGAAATTTGAATGATATCCCCTTTTTTCACATTGGATAAAGAGAAGTCGCCATCAAGTCCGGTTATCGTACCATTAGTCGTACCTTTCACTACTACAGACGCACCGATAACGGTTTCACCTGTAGCGTCTACTACAACTCCTGTACAAGCTCCATTTTGTTGTGTGATTTTCACATCGGCAACGCCGGGATTGGCGACCGCGTATGCTGCTCCTGTAGAGGCACCCATTAGGAACAGCAACATACTGACTGATTTTAGTCGTTTTAACATAGCTGTGATTTTTTTTAAAGTTTATTGAAAATCAAGTAATTCCGTTTCCTTAGTTCCTTCAGAACTACTCTTGCGGCTATGTATCTGATAATCAGTGCGTTTTGTTTTTTGTGCCTCAAAAAGAAAAATTGTATTTAAAAGTCTATAGAAGGACTTTTAAATACAATTTTCTATCTATTTTCTACCGAAAAGAGTACTAATATAGAAAGCCGAATAACCATAATGGTATTTTATTATTTATTCCATACTCTATATCATCAGCGACAATATATGCATCAGAAAGTCCATTTATTTGTTGTTTACCTTTGTGTCTACCACCGACTTCAAAAGTATAGCGTCCATCAATAAAGAAATCACTCTCTTTAGAAACGTTTATTTTGTGGCAATAACGCAATTGGTTGGCAAAAAAAGTTTCCCTGACATTTCCAATATCAATCTGACTGGCAGACAATGCATACATTAAATTAGGATTCTCCAAAAACAGTTTATCAGGTTTTTGCAAGCGGCTTATGCCGGAGCCTTCTTTTTGGAGATTCATAGTCAGACAGCTGTCATGGAGGGCATCCAGATAGGCCAGCAATGAATTACGCGAGATTCCTATCCGTTCACTTAGTTTGCTGACATTAGGAATAAAAGGCGCCGACTCTGCAATGATATATAGTAACTGCTTAATTTTAGTTGTATATGAAATATCAACCCCTCTTAACTGTGGAATCTCCAATTCCACAATCAGATTGACCACTTCATTTATTCTTGAATAATAAAGAGCGGGTAATTCATTGTAATAAGGATAATACCCATGTTTCAAATAATCAGAAAAATGTTTCAGAACTTTAACTTTGTCTACTATCCCGACAGATAATGCCAGATGATTGTCCAATATATTATTTAAAGTCAATATCGGCAATGATAGTTTTTCATTCCAGTTTAAATACTCGCGAAAAGAAAAACCTTGCATTTCATAAACAATAGCCCGCCGGCTTAAATCCGATTTGGCATTTAAGATTTCAAGCAAGGACGAACCTGTAAAGACTACATGAAGTTCAGGTAAGTCATCATACATATTTTTCAGTTCTTGAGACCAGTTGGGGTATTTGTGTACTTCATCCAGAAACAGATATTTTCCTCCCCGCTTTACAAAATCGGAAGCTAAATCATAAAGTTTATGTTCACTGAACCAGATATTATCCACACTGGCATAAAGTACGGTTTTATCCATTGGAAGGTTCAGTTTGATATACTGCAACAATAAAGTTGTTTTTCCAACTCCCCGGGCCCCCTTTATACCGATAAGACGAGCTTCCCATTCTATCTCATTCATCAGGCTACGTACAAAAGAAGTATTTGTTATAGCCAGTTTCTTGATAAAGGATTCAAATAATCGTTCCATTTCTTCTTTTTGTTTATCACACATTACAAAAATAGTAATAAATTGTTCATCATGATAAACAAAACGAGTTTTTTTTTAAAGTTGCAGCAATAAAATGCTCACATTACCATTTGTTTAAATAAAGTTCAGACCTTCGCCCAAGTGTACTGCCCTTTTTTATTTGGCTTATGTTAAGTGGCTCTATGACCTATGCATAATATGCTTTGCCGATATCAGAATATCAAATGATTTTGGGTATAATAAAAAAGGAAGAGAATATATCACATAACCTCTTCCTTTTTTATTAATAAACTTGGACTAGCGTCATATTTCAGACTGTTTTTTCATTAATTCAAATTAGGTCCTTCGCCAAATTGCGGATTTCCTTCATCTACCCATACACGCTGAGAGTTTAGTTTGTCAGGATCTGCATTGTCAGTACCATAAGAGAACCCTTGCGCTTTATATGCTGCAATTGTAATATCACGCATCTGATCTGTAGGAGCAGGTTCGCTTACTTTGAAACGTCTCGGAATTAATGTTGAATAATCCAATAAATCACTAAATTCCTCCCAAGGTAATAATGTACTGTTTTTCATGGGAATACCGGAACGACGTACATTTATAAACTGATCAAGAGGGCTCATTATATAGTGGATGTACTGCTGAATATATACCTTTTCCAAATCAGATTTAGTATCACCAGTTAATTTGAAAGCATCATGAGAGAGCATTTCATTAACCATGGTATCATCAATCTTAATAGTAGCATCGAGCGGGTCATTTACACAAGTACGTGAATAATAAGGAACTTGATTGAGTTCCGCTGCTTTGTCATATACATAAGCAGATAAACGACAACCTTCTGTCAGATATTCTTGAGCCGATTTAGGTGCATTAGCTCCTAATAATTTAAATTCAGCTAATAATAATTGTACTTCTGCTGCTGAGAAATAAATGCCATACCATGGGGTTATTTGAATATCTTTATCAGGTGTTACATCCGGTGCATCTGGATAAGTGAAGTCATAAATACCTTTTACTAATTCCTGATTGCGGAATGACAGCGCTTCATAATCTCTTGTTCCACCTGCGGAAGTTTTTAACTGGAACAATAAACCTGTAGGGTCAAAAATCCATTTGTTATTCTCTTCCAAGCCAGCACCAATCTTTAAAGGGGCTCCGTAATAACGTACCCATGGTTCGCCTGGACCTGTCCAGCCTTTAAATTTACCGTCTTCGATAATAGCGTTTTCGGCGATATAAGGAGGAATTTCTTTACCTTGATCCAAGAATGCTTGTATTACAGCTCCGTTAAACTCATTCTTTGTGAAGGCACTTAACAGACGTGTGTCGCGGTTGTCTTTCATAAAGTCAATTAATAAATCATGTCCGGCACCTTGAGGGAAATCATTGTTCCAGTGATTGTTTGTTCTTCCGCGATTATAAATAAAATCATCAGTTGCGGATTCTAATATACCAGCCTGATTGGCTATGACTTCATTTGCTATCTTAATGGCTCTGTTTCTGTCTTTATTAACAAGACGTGCTGCTAGCTTTAATTTTAAAGAGTTGGCGAATTTCGCCCATTTTTTGACATCGCCATTGTATATGAAATCCTGATTACCTAAGATATCGCTAATATTATTAGTCGTAAGATAGTTAATAGCCTCGTCCAATTCCTTCAACCAATAATCATATAATTCTTCCTGTGTGTCAAATTTGGGATACAATGTGCCTCCATAACGAGCCATCTCTGCTTCCGTGTATTGAAGTGAGCCATACATATCGCTATCACCCATTGCCAGAAAGACAGCTAAAGGATTACATAGATATTGAATATATCCATAACGTGCTTTATCTTCATCAGACATTTGAGAAATTTGATAACGTAAATCATTTATCATACGTAAAGTATCGTATATATTCGATCCTGTACTACCTTGCTCGGTTATCAGATTAAAACTGTCTACATTACCACTTGGGCTAACAATACACTGTCCCCAAGCACCAATACGCGGAAAATCATAATACCATGCAGAATAATCCATCGGTTCGAATTGATATAGGCATTCCGTGAATAAAAAACGGATATTAGGAGTTGAAATGTCACCTTCACTTGAGTTTATATCTTTAAACTCATCGGCACAAGAGGATAAAAGTCCTGCACCTAAAATGCATGAAGCAAATAAATATTTTAATTTCATACTAATTCAATTTTATATTGTTAAAGCATTATGCATTAGAATTCGGCATTAATAGTAAACGTATAGTTTCTAATATATGGTTCATAACCACGGATACGGAATTCTGCAGATCTATTACCACGAACACTTTCCGGGTGAACGTTATTAGGCAATGAATTATATATATAGCCTACATTGCGTGCTGCTAAACTTAAATTCAAACCTTTAGCACCAATCTTTGATGCTATGCTTTTAGGCATACGATATGACAATGTGATATCACGAAGAGCTATGTAACTTAACTCATGCACCCAGTCATCATTAACGACACCTTCGCCCCAAGAATTTCTAAACACATGATATGCACTAGCATGGGTCGGTTCGATAATACCTGCATCAATAGCTTGCTGATGGGTCATACCACTGATGTCATGTGATTTGCCATCAATACCTGTAGCTGAAGTACCCGGTGCAAACACTCCTTCTAAAATAACACCATCTTCATAGGTGATTCCATTGCTACCCCCTGCATACTGACTTGTCCAAGTCAAACCACCACTTGCCGCATCACGATATTTTAAAGACGTTTTAGTCCAGCCGGCATTTGAACCGTAACGGTTGCTATACATAGCTACTAAACCACCGATACGCATATCAAGACCTACATGTAAACTTAAATTTTTCCAGCGCAGGCTTGTTGACATAGAACCTAAAAAATCCGGTTGCATATCACCCAATTCCTGAACCACTCCACTTCTACGTTCGTATACAGCACGACGCGTATCACTGTAGTTCAACAAAACTCGCCCTTGATCGTCACGAGCAGGAAGAATATCAGTCATTAACATACCATAACTTCCACCAACTTTAGCAACAGAACCAATACGGTAGTCATAGGCGTTTACTTGACCTGCAAGTGAAATATATTCAGCTGCATCCGGATGGAGTTCTACAATCTTACTCGTATTTTTGGTCCATGTGAAATCTAGTCCCCATTCCCAATCTTCATTTTGGAAAGGAATAGTATTCAAAGCTAACTCTATACCTTGATTCTGAATATTACCAGCATTAATCAATTGTGTACTGATACCTGATACCCAAGGAGTTGCTATTTCCATTATTTGATCTTTGGTATTTTCTTTATAGTAAGTTACATCCAAATTCAGACGGTTTTTAAATGTACGGAAGTCCAAACCAATTTCCCAAGCATTTTTACGTTCCGGTTTTAAATTGGAGGCTTTCATTATTGTATTTAAAGTATTGGTATAAATATTCCCACCATTAGGCAATTCAATTGTACCAAATCCATAAGCCTGGTTTACATAATAAGGATCGGTATCATTACCTACTTGTGCCCACGAGCCACGAACCTTAGCGAAAGAGATCCATTCGGGCAATTGCTCACGGAATGTTTCACTAATAATCCAAGAACCTGAAACTGAAGGGTAAAAATAAGAATGATTACCTGTACCATTAGCATAAACTAATGCAGAAGACCAATCATTACGTCCTGTAACATCCAAATAGACTTGATTCTTCCATCCTAAATTTAAAGCAAAAATGGCAGAAAGCATACGTTTTTCGCTTTTCAATCCACCATCGGATTTTTTAGGATTCTTTGAGTTATCAACGAACCATTGTCCAGGAACCACCATACCTCCGTCAGTATTTACAGAATATTCATATCTGCTAGTATTATAATATTCAAAGCGTGCAAAGCCACCAATATAATAATCTTTTATAGTTTTGTTCCAAGTAAACGAGCCACCAAAAGTGGTTTGTTCCTTTGTGTTTTGCCAAATTTTATAATAGCCTCCATCATTGGCATATCCGGTTCCTAATTCTTTGTTATCACCACGATTGTAGTAATAATTCATATTAGCATCAGCTTTAAATTTCAGCCAGTCGGTTATTTTCATATTAACTTCAAAAGTAGGGCGTACAACTGTTTCTTTTTGGCGATAATCATATTTATCAATTTCGAACCAATAGGTTTTACCAGGAACATTTCCATAGATGTCACCATAATCAGTACTTGCCACTCCACCATGTTCGCCGAGATATTTGTTACGGAAATATTGGGGGTCATAATTGGGAGTCCATGTTCCGTTTACGAAATTTTCACCGATATTGCGTGCTGCATTTCTTGGCGTTGAATTAGAAAAATTCACAGAAGCTGCAACATCTACCCAATCATTTAATTTATGTGTTGCTTTTACCAAGAAAGAATAACGCTCAAATGTATTATTCGGAGTAGTGGATTCAGCATGTTTATAAGACATGGAAGCATAGAATGTGGTTTTGTCATTACCACCATGAATAGCTAGATTTGTATTGGTGTTGAAACCTATTTGATACATATCCAACATATTATTTTTATGTGGGGAATAAGTAGTCATTGTACCGTCATAATTTTCAATTTGACTACCGTCATATTTAGGACCAAATCCAGTTCCCCAAGTTCCAATTAAGGTATGTTGTCCAGCTGAGTTCACTTGGAATTGTGTTGGTTGCCAGATATTACCATCACCATCTGCGTCATAACGTCCTACATACGGACCATCACCATAGACAGTCTGAATATCTGGAGTTTTATATGCATGGTCGATACCGAATGTTTGAGAGAAACTGATACCTAATCCACTACCACCCTTGCCACTTTTAGTAGTAATTACAACAGCACCATTCAAACCACGAGAACCATAGAGTGCAGTCGCTGCGGCACCTTTTAAAACAGAAACTGTTTCAAAATCATCAGGATTTAGATTTTTCAATTCATTACCATAGTCACTGGAATTACTCCCCCAGTTCAAGTCATCATTACCAGATACATTATTATCCAGTATAACACCGTCTACTACATAAATAGGCTGGTTGTTATTGCCCATCGTGGAAGCACCACGGATTTGAATTTTGGCTGCGCCAAAGATACCACCATCTGAACTGGAAATTTCAACACCTGCTACTTTTCCTTGTAATGCAGTAACCGGAGAAATGGTGTTGGCTGCTTTCAATTCATCACCCCTTACTTCGGTAACGGCATAACCCAGCGCCTTTTCCTCACGTTTCAATCCTAGAGCGGTTACAACTACCTCACCCAACAATTGAGTATCATCTTTCAAAAGAACATCTAGAGGTTTCCCGGTCCATTTTATTTCTTGAGTAGCATAACCAACGAAAGAGATAACAATGATATCCCCTTCCTTTACATTACTTAAAGAGAAGTCACCGTCAAGCCCTGTGATAGTACCATTCGTAGTCCCTTTCACTACTACAGATGCACCGATAACACCTTCTCCCGTAGCATCCTTGACGATACCCGTACATGTCCCTGTCTGTTGTGTGATTTTCACATCGGCAACGCCGGGATTGGCGACCGCGTATGCTGCTCCTGTAGAGGCACCCATTAGGAACAGCAACATACTGACTGATTTTAGTCGTTTTAACATAGCTGTGATTTTTTTTAAAGTTTATTGAAAATCAAGTAATTCCGTTTCCTTAGTTCCTTCAGAACTACTCTTGCAGCTATATATCTGATAATCAGAGTATATGTACTTTGGTAATTTTAAGATGATCTTTGTCCTTGAATTTACAAACAGGAAATAAATTTGCGATTTCTACCAGTTTTCTACTAGCTACCATCCCGTTACCATAGTCAAATTTAAATTAGGATAGGATTAATAAATATTGTATTGTAATACTTTTTATTCTGTCACCACATATCGCTGGACTTCAATATTATATGGTGACAGAACTTTCAGTATTTCCTTGAAATGGTTTATCAGTTAGAGCCGGTTCAGCAGATACTGGTCACCATAGCGGGTATGTAATTTCTTCACTCCCATCAGAGCCAAATGTTTTCCGAAGGCTCTCATCTTGACATCACGCATGGTTTCAGGACTGGCCTTTTTCATCACTTCATAAATTTGGCCGATAGTCCATCTTTGAAACTTCTCCCCATCCCGGGGCAGACTGAAGCAGCTATAAAAGAGGCTTTCCTCTATGGGACGGCGCAAAAATGCGTCATTACGCAAGCTGACAGCCTGTTCTTCTTTGGGTGAGAGCCAATAGCGGCGGTTATGTTTTAGTTCATCTCTTAACTGAGCATAAAGTTGTTTATAATTGATGCGAGGCAAACGGATACTCCCTTTGGTCATCACCGGATAAAAACGGCGGTTACCGGAAGAATCGGTCAGCAGATCGCAAAAATTGGAAGTGCCAATAAATGAACTAAGGCGCGGTTGCTGGCTATAGCTGCTTTGAAACGGACGGCGCATACTAAGACCGCTCATTTGGACTAGATTCTTCAACCGTGCCAGTTTACCTTCTTCCATCCGATTGAATTCGTCTATATTGATAAGAGCCAAAGAGCGCATTTTGCGCAGGGCATCCCCCTCGCGGGTCACATCGAAGTCATCGGTATAATATCCACGTAACGCTGGTGGAAGGAGCGACCGGCAAAAGGTAGACTTCTTCAGGCCCTGAAGGGGATTAACCAAAATGGGAATCAGGCAGTTGCCATGCATCCGGTTTTTACCGCTCCATTGCATCACCATGCCCAGCATCCAGATATGAAACACCTCCACCCATTGCGTTTCATCGCTTACCGAGCGTGCCAGCTCGCTTACTCTATCGTGCCCGTCCCAGTGTGGCAGATGTTCCAAATAGGCTGTCACGGGGTGAAAAGAAGGAATGCGTGACGAACCCAGATAACGGCGCATATCACGGTCCATACAGTTCACGCCTTCCTCTATTGCATTAATAACCAATGTGTTGAATTCTCGCTCATCCACCACACGGTATTTATCGAACTTGTGCTTGTCATGAAATTCGCATTGTTCTGTTATTTGGTTGTAACGAAAGGAATAATGAGTGGTGAGGAACGAATCAAGCCCTTTCATGGCTTGTTTCAGTTTTGAGTCTTTTTCTTTTTCCATTAAATCTGTTTTTTTATTGATTTGAGGTGTGAAGATAGTTCTGCAAAACAGGGTTTTGCAAGAACTTTGCCCGACAAATTAAAATAAATCCAACGTGTGAAACATTTATGGCAGAATCTTTGCAAGAGGACGAAAGAATCCGTACCTTCGTCCGGAAGAATCTGGGTTCTCACTGACGTGAAGTTGCCTACTCACTTTAGTGAAGAGCCATTGCCACACGGGTGAAACTGCCGCTTCACTAAGGTGAAGCAACAGAATGTTCTGTAAGTTTGCACGATAACATCCTATAAATAAAACAAATACATAGTACATTATGTCAGACATTAAATTTGATATCTATGAATCTCCGGCAAATGACGGGGAAAAGAAAAAATACCATGTGAGAAACACCAACAAGCAGACCATCCACTCGAAGGACTTGATACACGAGGCTACGCTTTATACTTCAGTAAGCCGTTCGGACTGGGCGGCAGTGGTAGAGGGACTGATAGATATTCTGTCCGAGAAATTAGGTGACGGCAAACGAATCCATATCAACGGATTAGGGTATTTCTCTGTCAGTATCGGCTCCACAGAAAGTGAAAATCCTAAGAAGATGACCCGTGGCACAGTACAGATAACAGGAGTCAACTTCCAGCCTGAGAAAAGTTTCAAGAAGAGTATTATAAGCCGGGCACATTTTGTAAGAGAACGATACAAGGTGCACACGGTGGACTTGTCGCCTATCGAAGTGGACGGGCTGCTGAGTGAATATTTTAAAGATCATCGCAGTATCACCTGCGCCCGGATGCAGCAGGTCTGCGGAATGACCCGTTCTACCGCATACCGCCGCCTACAGGCACTGACCCAAGGAGCCCATCCGTCATTACAACGCGAGGGCTACAAAAATGCCACTGCCTACATACCGGTTAAAGGGCATTACGGACGTTCCTACACGGCAGATCGCTGGTAACGAGCCGGATAGGGTGAAGGGAGAATTTTGTGTTTCATGTAAAATGAATTGTTATATCATACTTTAAAATAAGAAAAAATGAAAAGAACCATCTTGAAAAACGTAGGAATCGGCTTGTGCTTCCTGCTTAGCACCGGGACGGTCTGCGCGCAGAACTACCCTGGAAAAGTGAAGAATGCACAAGGTATCGAGGTGACCTACCAATCGAATTACAAAGGGAAAGCCCGGCCGGGGCATCTGTTGATGACCGTATCCAGTGACCGCGTATCATTGACCAACGTATGGCCGGAGCAAAACGACCGTCCCAATCCCCGCCCGGAAGACAAGACACCTGTAACCGGCAGTTACATCGACTACACCACCCGGCAGGCATACCGCAGGGCTGAACTACCTAACGGACAAGTGATATCTGCGGTCACTCCCTTCGAATTCGGCAAAGGTTTCACGCAAACGGGCGAAGGAAAACACTTAGGGATGAACTGCAAAATTTTGCGCACATCCATCAATTCCAACACCATCGAGGTGTGGTATACCAACGACATCCCTTTTCGTGGTACTCCGCAAGCCAATGTGGGTGTACCTGACGGATTGGTACTGAGAGTCGTGCGAAACGGTGACATGATTCAGGAAGCCACCCATATTACCCCGCTGAAGAAAGGAAAGGATGTGTTGCCACAGTCGTGGGGGGAAAGCATGGATGCGGCCGACTACCAATATACCATCAACCAAAGCGGAGTTATCACAATTCCGGTCTTCGACCAGCAGAGCATCTGCTTCAACAACGCTAAATTGCCCGAAGTACTGGAGGATGGCGTACAATACAGTGCCGGAGGCGGCACCATCCTGTTGAAGAAAGTGAAGCTGCCCGACTATGTGAAGAATCGTACCGTCTTTGCGGAAGTTGTCCAATACTCGGACGGTGATGCTTACGACCGCACCGGTTCTGTCTTTCTGATACCGGAAGGCAAGCAGCTGTCTTTTCTTGATGCCATACGTGATTTGAAGAAAGTTCCCTCTTTCCGCTCGGAAAATACGGACTACCACGGGCTGATTTCCACAGCGGAGTATGATGTGCCTTTAGAGTTGATGCGTTTCTTCACCGGTTTCGGTGTGCGCAAGTTCAATTATAATAAGGTGAAGGGACAGGACTGGGTGGACTCCGTACTTTACAAAATGGAGGTAACCCCACTGGCCGAAAAATTGGAAGGGGAAGCTTGGATTGGCGCTTACATCGGCAACTGGGATGCCAAAGGACATCGTCTGTCGTTGAAACTGAAGTATTATCCTGATGAAGAACATCGGGTTTATAATACTCTTCCGCTGTTCAATACAGTGAATTATCTGGAGCAGGCAGGACAGCCTTATCCGATTTTCATGCGTCAGAATTCTCTGACCGTAAAGTTCACCTTGAAGGAGCCTGCCAAGAACGCCCGTCTGTACTACCTCACCACGGGACATGGCGGTTGGGGAGGCGGTGATGAGTTCAACCAGAAACCGAATACTCTCTATTTGGACGGTGAAAAGGTGATCTCTTTCGTACCTTGGCGGGATGATTGTGGAACTTATCGTAACTGGAATCCTTGTTCGGGTAATTTCTCCAATGGACTGAGCTCTTCCGACTTGAGCCGTTCCAACTGGTGTCCGGGTACGGTGACCAATCCCGAATACATCTATTTGGGTGATCTGGAAGCGGGTGAACACAGCATCACCGTAAAAATACCGCAGGGTGCTCCCGAAGGGGGAAGCAATAGTTATTGGTGTATCTCAGGTACGCTTATTTATTAATGTAAATTCCTTTGTCCTGCGATAACAGAAATGTTTCTGTCACCGCAGGACAAGGAATGTTCCAACTTTTCTATCTCCTCAAAGGACAATCTTGTCCTTGGGCAAGTTGGCACATGGGCAAGTTCAAGGACTTAAAATTACAGCCTACAGTTTGTTTGGACTTCTTTCCCTCTTCCGTTCTTCCTTTCATATTCCTTCTTTCCTTTCATCTTTTGATTGTTGTCTGCAATACTGCCTATATAAAAAAGGAATATTTTCTCTGGCAATACACCAACGGCATGGACTGGCATTACCTTTTTTCCTTTGGTTCTTATCCCAATATGCGTTACCTGTTTTCTACCGACTACCAAACAAACGGTAAATATTCGATGAAAAAACAATATAAATCATTTCAAGAAAGTTCTGTGAAAGTTATCGGTTCTCTCTTTAAATAGGGGGCTCCAGATATCTCAAACGTTAAAAATCAGAGCATATTAAAAATATTTTTCAATAGATTCTTTATATATATTAAAATTGTTATATATTTGCACCGTTAATCTAAATTAAATTGAAAAACATAGTTCTGAAGGAACTAAGAAAATGTAATTACTTGATTTTCAATAAACTTAAAAAATCACAGCTATGTTAAAACGACTAAAATCAGTCAGTATGTTGCTGTTCCTAATGGGTGCCTCTACCGGAGCAGCATACGCGGTCGCCAATCCCGGCGTTACCGATGTGAAAATCACACAACAAAGTGGTACATGTACAGGAATTGTCAAGGATGCTACGGGTGAAACTGTCATTGGTGCATCTGTAGTAGTAAAAGGTACGACTAATGGTACTATTACCGGACTTGACGGTGATTTTTCTTTGTCAAATGTAAAAAAAGGAGATATCATTGTTATTTCTTTTGTAGGATATCAGACACAGGAAGTAAAATGGACCGGACAGCCTATTGATGTAACTTTAAAAGATGATACGCAACAGTTAGGTGAAGTTGTGGTTACAGCTTTGGGATTGAAGCGTGAAGAAAAAGCTTTGGGATATGCAGTTACTGAAGTGAAGGGAGATGAATTAAAAGCTGCCAATACCATTTCTCCGGTAGCCGCATTGCAAGGTAAAGTAGCCGGTGTTGAAATCTCAGGATCAGATGGTGGTTTGTTTGGTGGTACCAAGATACAGATTCGTGGAGCTTCAACCTTAAGTTCCAACAACCAGCCTATCTATGTGGTGGATGGAGTGATTCTGGATAACGGTGTATCTGGTAATACGACAGCAGACTGGGACGCAGGTGCCAACAACGCCAGCGACTATGGTAATGAGTTGAAAAACTTAAATCCTGATGATTTTGAAACTGTATCAGTATTGAAAGGTGCTGCGGCAACAGCATTGTATGGTTCCCGCGGTTTGAATGGTGCGGTTGTAATCACCACCAAATCCGGTAAGGGTACACAAGGGCTGGGTATCAGCGTTTCTCAAACATTTGGTATTGACCATGCTTTCAAGACTCCGGATATTCAAACTTTATATGGTCCAGGATACATGCCGGGACAATCTGATGCCGACCAAAATGGAAGTATGTGGGATGAACATCAGTTTACAGTAAATCAGAATGGAGAACATACGTTAGTAGGAGTACCCAACTTTGGTTTTGGTCCTAGATATGATGGCTCTCAAATCCGCAATTATGATGGTACATGGACTACCTATTCTCCACGTAAAAATAATATGCTGGATTTATATAAATTAGGATTCAATACAAACACGAATGTTTCTATTCGCGGTGGTAATGAAAAAACATCATTTTATACATCTTTATCTTATAAAAATGCCAAATCAACAACAGAAAACAATACTTTTGAACGTTACTCCATGTTGTTGAAAGCTAGCCATAAGTTGAACGATTGGGTGGATGTTGCTGCTTCTTTTAGCTTTGCCAACTCAAAACCGCGTAATGCACAACTGAATGCGGGTGAATTGTTTGTCAATGCAAATACCAATGTGATTAACCCGCTATTTGACGTAGATTATTTCCGGAACAAATATTTAGGTGAGCATGGTGGTATTGCCAGTACCAGCTATGGTGACCAATATGGTTCGGTTCCTTCCAGCGCTAAAAATTATTTCTTCAAAGTAGATAATTACGATTATGTACGGAAGGAAACTGTTATTCGTCCTACATTTGAAGTAAATGTAAAGATGACAGATTGGCTGAAGTTTAAAGCAGACGCTAATATGAACCGTTATTATACTTCTATAGAAGATAAGCAATTAGGTTCCGGTTATGCAAACGAAGGAGGATATTATGGTATTACGCAAGATATAAAAGAACAATTTACCGTAGGGGGAACTTTTACTGCCAGCAAGCAGATAAAAGATTTTTCACTCGGTGGATTCGCACGATTTGAGTATTACAACACCTCTTCCCAACATTCAAAAGTATCAACTGACGGAGGAATGGTGGTGCCTGGAGAATGGTTCGTGGAGAACTCAAAAAAGACTAAAAAGAGCGAATCGACCATATCGGGCAGCAAAAGAATTATTTCTGCCATTTTTGCTTTAAATTTAGGATGGAAGAATCAAGTCTATTTGGATGTTACAGGACGTAATGACTGGTCTTCTGCATTGGTATATGCCAATCGTACAGGTAATCACTCATACTTCTATCCTTCTGTATCAGGTTCATGGTTGATTAATGAAACTTTCCGCGAAAGTATGCCTTCATGGATTAACTTGGCAAAACTTCGTGCATCATGGGCACAAGTAGGTAATGATACAGACCCATACGCTGTCAATCAGACGTATTCTTTTGCCACAATGGAAATGTATGACGGCAATATCTATACCAATGAACTGGACAAACTGATGAAGATTGCCGACCTTAAACCGGAACGTAAGAATTCATGGGAAATAGGTTTGGATTTCCGTACTTTTAATAATCGTTTGAATTTGGATTTCACTTATTATAAGGAAAATACCACAGACCAGATTATGAAAATCAATGTTCCTGCTATTTCCGGTGTTACCCAACAGTTGGTAAATGCTGGTAATATCCAAAACTCAGGTATTGAAATCGCATTAAATACCACTCCTATCAAAACTAAAGACTGGCAGTGGGATCTGGACTTCACTTATACACGAAACAGAAGTAAAATTGTATCCTTGCATCCTAATGTTGCCAACTATATTGAATTGTCCGGTTATGTAAACGCATACGACTATCATATCGGCTCTGTAGCAAAAGTCGGTGAGTCTTATGGTGTGTTGATGTCAGATGTCACTCAGGCACGTAATGAAAACGGTGTACCTTTGTTGGAGTGGGATGACAGCTGGAGAGGCGCATATAGAGCACAAAGCAAAACAGCGGAAGTAGTGGGCAACATGACACCGGATTTTCTGGGATCTGTAGCAACAACATTAACTTGGAAAGATTTAAGTTTGAATGTCGGACTGGACATGCGTTTTGGAGGTTTGGTGGCATCTTACTGTAACTTATACGGAACTCAGGCCGGTTGGACAGAAAGCTCTTTGCAATACCGTGACCCGGAACATGGAGGTATGACTTGGACTAGTCAATATGCCGATTCCAAAGGTATTCAATATACTGATGGTATGATTCCGGAAGGTGTTTTTAAAGAAGGAACAATTGCAACCTTGGTGGATGGAACAAAAATGGATGTCAGCGGACTGTCTTACGCACAGCTGGTACAGGAAGGAAAACTGGAACCCACTCATGCCGGTTCATGGTATGGAAATAATTATTCATGGGGAGCACAGACAATTGATGACATTTGGGTACACAAGTTGAGTTATATCGCTTTGCGTAATATTACTATAAATTATCGTTTGCCTAATAGCATCAGTCACAAACTGGGTGCAAAAGGATTGAACCTGTCATTCAGTGCACGTAATTTGGGATATCTGTATAATTCATTACCTAATAACCTGAATCCGGAATCTGTACGTTCTAATTCAGCTTCAGAGTTCCGTATTCGTGGTTTCGAGCCTTATACGGCAAGTTACATATTTACAATTAATGCCAATTTCTAATTGTTAACTTTAAAAGAATTATCAACAATGAAATATAGAACTTTAGCAGCCGCACTGCTTTTAGGAAGTGTAATGTTTACTTCCTGTGTAGATGAATTCTCTGAATTAAATTCAGATCCGTCTACTATTACAAAGCCTGATATTCGTTTCCTGTTCACTAAATGTGAGGCTTCTTTCCAACCGGGAGATTATGCACAGTGGTTTGGAGGATTTAATGATCTTTCTACCTGGTCGCAAACAACAGTTTCATCAGGAGGTAATACAACTCGTTCAAATCGTCCGACTGATGAAGCCAATGGTTGTGGTTATGAAGTAAACGAAGTTCTTCGTTATGCTAATGAGATTCGATATCAAATCAGCCAGTTGCCTGAAGAGGAAAAAGCGACTTATGAATATATCCAATATCTTTGTAATCCTTTGTTGGTTTATTTAAGTATCCAAGATGCCGACCTATATGGCTCACGTCAATATACAGAAGCAGAACAAGCCAGATATACCAATCCTCCTTTGTTATTGCCTAAGTATGACACTCAAGAGGAACTTTTGGAAGTATGGCTGAAAGAACTGGACCAGACTATTAATTATCTGAGCAGTAACGAAATCAAAGATGTTTTGAATAATCAGGACTTTATTTATAAAGGTGATTTGAAAAAATGGGGCAAACTGGCCAATTCTTTGAAATTGAAAATTGCAGCCCGTTTGATAAACAAAGACCGGAACCGTGCTTTTGAAATAGTAAAACAGGTGGCAGAAAGTCCTGTTGGCTTAATTGCTACTACGGATGATGACTTTGTATATAACAAGGGTAAGTTCGATAACAATTGGAATAATGATTTTTCTGTAGGAGTAGGTACGCAACATCTTATAGACTTTTTGGTAAACAACAAAGATCCGCGTTTGCTTTATTTCTTCCAAAAGAATGACTACAATTCTAATGTTGTGCAGGCTTATTTTGATCAAAAAAGAGAAATGCCGGATTTTGTAGAAAAGAATGTAATTTCTGAGGTTAAAAATGGAAAGAAAGTCTTTAAAGAATGGGGTGGCCCAGGTGAACCTTGGGTACGTTATTATGGTCTTCCTGTAGAAATAGGTGCAGGACAGATGGACAAATACGAGGATTATTTTGACCCCACAGGACAATTGTTTGTTTTGTACTCGGCAGCTGGTGCCAAGAAAAGCTATTATCCGTGTACTTACCGGAATCAAGAAATGGTAAAAGGTTTGTTGACATATACTTATCCGGATGCTCCGGATGTTACTCCGGTTCAGGACACTCAACAATATGGCTGGTATGGTCTGTATTTTTCGGCAGCGGAAACCAATTTCTTCTTGGCTGAATTCACCCTGTTGGGAGCTACTTGGAATGGACAAAAAAGTGCCCAAGAGTATTTTACAGACGGTATCACTGCTTCAGTAAAAGGATATGATTATGTTGCCGGTCAGAATCATATACCTTATTATGACAGTCCTTATGTAAATGACCCTCATGATGTTTCCATTAAGCTGCAAGAGGAATGGCTGACAGAACTGCTTAAGAAAGAGGCTTATAATTTAAGTGGAGATAAAGCTTCTGATTTGGAAAAAGTGTATATCCAAGAATATCTCCATTATTTTAATGCACCGATTGATCAATATGTTAACATTATGCGTTCTGGTGTTCCTATGAAGAATAGTTCCATTTTACCGCGTAAGGAATTTGACGAACAATTGGGTGACTCTTATCCTATCCCTAGAAGATTTGCTGTTATGGAGCCTTTGGAATCAGATCAGTTACATGACATAACTATCGCTGCATATAAAGCACAAGGTTATACATATCAAGGTACAAATGCAAAAAATCCACAAGTTTTGCATGACGAACGTGTATGGATGGATAAAGAAAATCCTGATTTTGGCAAAGGACCGAAGAACTGAAAATAAAATTAAAGAATAACAGTTCCCCTTGTTTTTCCTGTAAAAACAAGGGGATTGTTTTATTTTGACCTTCAGGACTATACATAGAATTATTTTGCAAATATTATTTATATGTAAGTAAAGAGTTGATTCTTCTTGAAAAAGATAAGGACTTTCTAAAACAATGAGCCGATGCTGTTTTCATTTGTAAGATGAAAAACTTTCCCACCAATTATTGAAAGTTCTCATTCTTTTACGGAATGTAATACTCCCTTATTTCTTTGTGCAAAGTAGTGATTTGGGTAGAAATGAAGTAGAAAATTTCCATTTAAAGTTTGTTTTAACGGCTTTAAATGGAAATTTCTTTTTGTCGTTATCATATTCAACTACATTGAATATCAACACAATAGCTGCAAGAGTAGTTCTGAAGGAACTAAGGAAACGGAATTACTTGATTTTCAATAAACTTTAAAAAAAATCACAGCTATGTTAAAACGACTAAAATCAGTCAGTATGTTGCTGTTCCTAATGGGTGCCTCTACAGGAGCAGCATACGCGGTCGCCAATCCCGGCGTTGCCGATGTGAAAATCACACAACAGACAGGGACGTGTAAGGGAGTCGTAGTAGATGCTACAGGTGAAACCGTTATCGGTGCGTCTGTAGTAGTGAAAGGTACGACCAATGGTACTATTACCGGTATTGATGGTGACTTTTCCTTGTCAGGTGTTAAACAAGGAGATGTTATCCAAGTTTCCTTTGTGGGATATCTTACCCAAGAGATTAAATTTAAAGGAGAATCTTTAAAAATTATTCTTCAAGAAGATTCACAAACTCTTCAAGAAGTGGTTGTAGTAGGTTATGGTGGTGTTCAGAAAGCCAAAACAATGACTGCATCTGCCGCTACCGTAAAGATGTCCGAATTGGCAAAGTTACCGGTTGCTTCTATGTCCGAAGGGTTGGGAGGACGTGTTACCGGTGTGGTAACTCAACAGGCTTCCGGTGCGCCGGGTGAAAACGCCAGAATTTGGATTCGAGGCGGTGAAAATATCTTGTATGTCATTGACGATGTCGTGATGGATTCGGGGCAAGGTAATGAGTTTTTCAATCGCTTGCGTCCGGATGATATCGCTTCCATGTCAATCTTGAAAGACGCTGCTGCAACTGCCGTATATGGTCCGCGTGCCGCTAATGGTGTAGTAGTGATTGCTACCAAGCGTGGACAGGAAGGCGCGCCTACCATTACTTTAAACCAAAAAGTGTCTATCATGACTCCTGCTTATCGTCCCAAAGGATTGAGTAGTTACGAGTACGCATTGGCACGTAATGAAGCGGAATTGGCAAGTTTCCAGGAGAGTCCGACTTTTAATGATACAGAACTTTCTAAATATTATATGGGCGATCTGTGGCAGAAAGGATACGGATTTGAAGAAATCCGTAACCTGGTGAACGAAAGATATAATTTAGGGTATTCTTTGCAAGACATCAACGACTTGTTCGATCCGTTAAAGACACAAGGTAAAAATATCCAGGACTACTATTCTTCTTACGACCCATGGGATATGTTTGATCATACACAGCCAATGTATCAAACTAATGTCAGCCTGCGTGGTGGTGGCGAACGTATCAAATATTATTCAAGTTTGGGATATATGAAGCAAAATGGTGTCAGTGATAAATATTCATACGAACAGGTGAACATGATTTTGAACACAGACGCCATGTTGTTGAGCGACAAGAGTTTGAAATTTACTTTCAACTTGAACGGTAATACTTCTAACAACAATAAACCTGCCGATGGTGAAGGTGTGTTCAACAATGCCATGTATGGTGACTGGATGCCTAAGAGGCCGGCTGCCTGGAGTACCGGACTGCCAAGAAAGGGATCTGTGGAGGCGCAGTTGAACAACGGTTTCAACAATACAGAATCTTATCGCTTCCAGATGAATGCAGCTTTGAAATGGAGTGTGCCTTGGGTGGAAGGCTTGTCTGCACAGGCTAGCTTGAACTTCACTACTTCTTATTATCATCAGCGTCATTTTAACCATGATCAGGAAGGCGTTTATGACAATCCGTATGCTACTGCCGTTTCTTCCTATAATCCTGAAAACGCCAACTTATATGAAAAATGGAATAAGTATAAGTTGTTGACCGGCATTTTCCAGATTGATTATACCCGTTCTTTCGGAAAGCATAATCTATCTGCTATGGTGAACTATCAAAGTCAGGTAAGAAAGAGCAATTGGACGGATGCAAAGAAAAAAGGATATCCTACCACTTTGGCTCCGCAGCTTGATCTAGGCGGTACATTAGTTTCTGCCGGTGGCTCTGCTGAAGAATGGGGTTCTGCTTCTTACATCGGGCGTTTTACTTACGACTATGACAATAAGTACCTGTTCCAATACAGTGCTAACTACAATGGTTCTTTGAGTTATAGCCCGGATAAACGTTGGGGATATTTTCAGGCTTTCTCATTGGGTTGGGTGATGTCCGATGAAGTTTGGTTCAAGAATTTGGTGAATCCGAACATTGTTAATATGATAAAATTACGTGGCGGATTTGGATTGGTAGGTAATGAAGTGGGAAGTCCATTTTCTTTCCTTACCCAATATGCGCAGAGTTCAAACCGCATATTGTTTGGAGAAAATATGGCTTCTAATGTAGGATGGTACGAGTCTGATGTAGCAAACAATTTACAATGGTCCAGCAGTAAGCAGTATGGTATTGGTCTGGATTTCGGCTTTTTGAAAGACCGCTTGACAGGATCATTCGATACGTTTTTATATTTGAACAAAGGAGATGTGATGGACATGACTGATGATATGATTCGGGTAGATATTTTAGGTATGCCGAACACTCCGAAAATTAATGCTCCGTACACTACTTCACGAAAAGGAGGTTTCGAAGTTTCGTTGAACTGGCAAGACAAGATTGGCAAAGTCGGTTATCGTGTAGGGGTAAACTATTCTTATTGGGATGAACGGGTGACTCGCCATAGCAGCTCTGATTCGGACTGGTGGACTCCGACATTCGACAATATCGGCAAACGTCCTTATGTAACAAACGGAGAATCTATAACATATCCTTATGGGTTGAAGACCAATGGATTACACGGGTCATGGCAAAAAATGTATAATTCCTTATTACACGCTAACAATAATATGACTTTGGGAACTCCGGCTTTGGTGGACTTAAATGGTGATGGTCGTGTAAATGATTACTATGTGTTCAATGCGGAAGGGTCTACTCCACATACTCAATTTGGTGTAACTTTAGGAGCCGACTGGAACGGATTCGATCTGGAACTGTTCTTCCAAGGAGCAACCGGTGCAAGGGGAGCTATGCCTTCTCCGCTCCGCAGCCAACAAAGCTATATGTGGAATTACGGACAATACGCGTTCCAGAATGCATATACACCGAGCAACCCTGATGTAGACGCCGCTCTTCCAACTCCGGTTCCTGAAGGCAATGGATTTGGATATAGTTACATTGACATCTGGTCTTTTGATGCCTCTTACCTGAAACTGAAAAATATCAGTTTACGTTATGACTTAAAACGTTCGGTTTTGAAAAATCTACCAGTTATTCAAGGATTGGATTTAAGTTTCGTTGTGACTAACGCATTTACTTGGACTAAAAAATCTTATCCACTGAAAGATTTGCAGGATCCCGAATTCATTACTACAGGTGCTTCTATCTATAATAACAATGGTACTTTGGGAAGCTATCCTACCCAGCGTTCTTATACTTTGGGCGTAACAGTAACTTTATAAAACTTGGTTAATATGAAACGTAAAAATAAAACAACTAAATATATTCTGGCCGGGTTATTTCTTTCTTCGATGATGGGAGTAACAACTGCATGTGATCCGTTAGGAATAGAACCTACAACAAAAGTGGATGAAGAACGCTTTTGGGAAAATCCTCAATTGGCTCGTTCTTATGTGAACAATTTCTATTTCATATCCCAATCGGCATCTGGTGACACCTTCCAGTCAGAACAGTGGTCAGATAACTGTCAGGGAAACTATGAACAGGACTGGGATACGTATCGACAGTACAATTTTAACAAACGTACTTATGATGAAAATAATGGTATCACTTGTTTCAGCGCCCCATGGAGTGGAGCTTATAAAAACATTCGTGCTGTAAATCTTGGAATTGAAAAAATTTCTTCCAGCAGCATATTGACAGAGGCTCAGAAGAACCAATTCTTGGGTGAATGTTACTTTTTCCGTGCTTTTATTTATTTTGACATGGAAAAGTTTTGGGGAAGCGTTCCTTATGTAGACAAAGCGTTAACGATTGAAGATGAAACCTATTTGCCTCGTACTAAACGCGAAACTATTTTCGACAATATTCTAGACGATTTGCAGAAATCCGTAGATTATTTTAAAGCTTATGGTGGAACGCATACGCTTGGTATGGTAAATGAAGATGTAGCTAACGCATACATCTCTCGCGTGGCTTTATATGCAGCCAATGCGGCCGATGCTTCAGCCAAAGGTCTATATTCGGATGATGCTGAAGGCTTGTTCAAGTTTGAGAAGAATGCAAATCATTATTATGAATTGGCTTATAATGCAGCTAAAGGATTGATAGGCAAGTACAGTTTGGAACCGAATTATGAGGATCTGTTCACAAAAACAGAGTCACATACAAGCGTTGAGTCAATTTGGCCGGTCATGTTTAAAGAAAACCAACGTAGTGGTTTCAATCCAACTGCAAAGAACGGACCTGACGGGAATTATTATGGAGCAACCGAAGATGCGACTTATTCTTACGGGCGTCGTTCAGGTTTATTTCCTACACAGGATTTGGTAGACTGTTATTTACAGAAAGATGACGCTGATGGCAAATGGAAAAATTGGTGGGAAACTTCACAGGCAAAAGCCATGGGAATCCATAGAAATGCAGAAGGAGAATTAGAAGGAGAATCTGCTAATTATCGCGATATGTTCAAGAATCGCGATAGCCGCTTCTATTCCACAGTTACTTACGATGGAGCATATATGGGACCGGAAGAAGAACGTTATATTATTCAAACTTGGATTGACAATACTACACTAGATGAAAAGACCTTAAAATACAGTGCTTTACATTCTGGGTATAGAGTGATGGAAAATTTAAATTCCGCACCAATCAACAGAGCTTCCGCACAAACAATAACTGGTTATTATTCAAGGAAGTACTCTCAGTTTAATAAAATCAATACGGACGGGACTTTGGATTTTGACACCCAGCGTCAGACTTGCTATTTCAATGTACGGTATGCGGAAGTGTTGCTGAATTGTGCCGAGGCAAGTATTAAACTAGGCAAGACCGATGCGGCAGGCTATATCAATGAAATCCGTAATCGTGCCGGATTGCCTAATTATGACGGCAATGATTTGTGGAATGAAATGAAACTGCAACGTCGTTTGGAATTTGCATTTGAATGTCCGGGCTTCCGTTATTTCGATTTATTGCGTTGGGGGGAAGCAGAAGGCAAAACGACTATTGAAGAGTTGAATACTCCTTCCAGAGGATTATGGATTTTCCGTAAAGGTATGGAAAGCGAAAAGGCTGGTGAGAATGGTTATCCTGTAGAGCCGGGTGGTGAAGGATATTTTACTCCTAAATTCCAGACTTTTGAGATGCCGTATTCTTATTATGAAAGAAAGTTTGATGATGCAAGATACTACTTTGTACCATTTTCACAGTCCATGTTGAGAGACTATACACAATTGCAACAGAATCCGGGATGGAAAAACTTCAACTATAACAATTAAAAAAAGATAGTTATGATGAATAAATTGCTAAATAAAATATGTATAGGTGCAGCTGTGTTGTGCAGTGCATCAGTTATTTCTAGTTGTACTGCCGGATTGACTTATGAAGAGGCACCGGAATCTGTTTATTCAGAAGTAGGGGTAAGCAAAATCGAGTTAAAAGCCCGGGAATTGTTTAATGACAAGATTTATGCAGTTAACTGGAACAAATGGGTGGACAATTATATTGATACTCGTTTGATTGGAAGTTCTGACGTTTTTACGTGGGTTAACAGAACGGGGGCTCCCTATACCATGCCGGATGGGAAAGTTGTGGCTGCCGGAGAATCAATAAAAGTGGAAGGGTCGGAAACAATAGAATCCGATAGCAGTGCGCCTGATGGCAAGGTATATGTATTAAACGTATATGCCGCTTCGGATGTACAATATTCGACAGCTAACAAGGGGTTCTTGTTTGATGGCAGCAAGTTTTCCGGTGACTTTGAATTGGTAAATCCTGTTGATAACCGTTCACAATATGTAGTTCTTCCTGTTAGAAAGAATGAAATCATAGGTGAACTTTATCTGGTAAGCTATTCTGTCTGTACGGTAGAACCCGTAGGTGACTCTCCTAAATTGGGTATGCCGGGAGATTTTACCAAGCCTCGTCGTTATCTGGTGAAGAATATCGCTCATCGCCCTGCTGGAGTGGAGCAACATCAGCGTATGTATGAAGTACGTGTTACTTTCCTTCCGTAACGCAGGTGAATTCTTTTTTATAATAAATGAAAGGGTGGGCTTCAGGCTCACCCTTTCTTGAGATAAACAATTAACTGAAAATATATGAGACTGATTTTATGTTGGTTAGGGATATGGATATTCTGTGTGGGTCTGTTTGCGCAAAATACTAAGGACAATTCCTCTTATCTGTTTGATGAATTTCAAGATTGCTTGATTGTATATAAAGATGGAAGACAGTTTACAGCTCCGGTCAATTATGATCTGATAAAGAAACATTATGTCTTTAAAGATCCGGAACAACAAGAAAAGGAGTTTTCTGATCCGGAATTGATAGCGGTGCTTCGCATAGGCAACAGAAGTTTCTTGATAGGAAAGCAAGAAGCGATAGAGGTAATCCAAGCTCAGCCCAAATTCAATGTAATCTATACAGGTGATACACGAAGAGCTCCCAAAAAGATTTCGTATGGAGGAACTACACAAACGGCTTCCGTAGATAACTATTCAGGATTAACAGGTACAGGGTTATCCGGTGGCATACAGGACGCCCAACGTATTGTTACCGGAATTAATAAAATGTACGAAGTTGGTGTGGGTAAAAAAACGAAACGCTTTTATAACAAGAAGAGTTTTTTAAAGCTTTTCCCTAAAAAACAACAAATCCGATGGAACCGATACATCGAAGAAAATAAGATAGATTTCGGTTCTGTGGATCAGGTGTTCAAGCTCTTTCAAGTTTCTATTTCACACTAAGCATTTTTAAATAAGGTGTGTCGTACACGTAGGCGACACACCTTATTTAAAACAACCTGATTAAGTCTATATTCAAAAACTCTTTTCCCGATATTCTGTTTGCTCCTATGATAAAGCAACGCAAAGGATGAAACATTTGCAACGGATTCGATCCACTTGTTCCAATGTTGCGGAAGGGGCGCTCGGCTTTAAAGAAGTTACCGGCATATAAGCTGTATAAGGTGTTGTCGTACACTTGATATTGGGGAATAGATATATAATGTATCATCATTGACACATTTCTACAGATTGATCTGAAAAACAACGCAGGTTTAGTAATTGCAGATATTCTACCAGTGTGATTACATTTCCGACATTTTGTTCTAAAATCATTTGACTTTCTGATTCTGACAAAGCGTATTACGCATGGATTGTAGCTCACTTAACATTCATGAAATTCTTTAAAAGGAGCTGCTTATTTGACATATCTCCGTTTTTTTGCTGATTATCTATTGACTTTCAAAAATAGTTCTTTTGGAACTATG
>DXLO01000020.1 GCA_019414665.1 Bacteroides sp.
CTTTTGACTTTATTATAACTTGGAGAGAAACACGCACGAGGCCGAATGCTTACGATTGAGGAATATCAGAATAAAAAATCTATTTATTCAAATGAAGGCAAAGTCACAGAGAAATGAGGATTCGGAGTATGCTGTGTTCTGATAATCTCTTTCATTTGTTTCACAATATCCGGATGTCCGGCAGCGATATCATGGTCTTCATGAATATCTGTAGCAAGATTGTAAAGGAAAGGAGTCCCTTTTTTCACTACCATCTTCCAGTCTCCCATACGTACACCAATCTGATCGGTTTCATCAAATTCCCAATACAAGAAATCATGTTTCTTCTGTCCTTCCTGTCCTAACAAAGTCGGAGCAAAAGAAATACCATCAAAATAATCCATGTCTTTTTTCTTGTTAGTGTACTTCTTCACATAATTCTTCACACCTGCCAAGTCACAAAATGTAGGCATCAAGTCATAGAAAGCTAACTGATGATCATTAACCGTTCCTTCGGGTACTTTACCCGGCCAACGCACAATGAACGGAATACGAATCCCCCCTTCATAACATTGACGTTTCAATCCACGAAGTTTGCCATCACGACCAAAGAAGGTAGGGTCAGCCCCCCCTTCTTCATGGGGGCCGTTATCACTGGTAAAAATCACAATGGTATTTTCGTCCAGTCCTTTCTCCTTTAATTTGTTCAAAACTTCTCCTACATAATAATCCAAGCGAGTAATCATGCCGGCAAACTGCGCATGGGTGTGTACCGACGGATTATATCTTGATCCTTCCTGTCCACCCCAAGTTTTATCTTCAAAAAACTTCTTTTGATAACCTGTCAGAATAGAATCTTCGGGCTGCGCCAGCTCTGCATGAGGAAGCGTATAAGTAAAAATACCAAAGAAAGGTTGCTTGCCATCCTGTTTATCCAACCATTTCATTGCTTCTTCATGGATCATATCCGCAGAATATTGCGGACGTTTGAAATAGTCCTTACCAAACATAGGATAGTTGATATTCTCATCCATCACTACACGAACCACTGCCGTATCACCAGCCGATTTACTATACCGGTTCAGGAAATTCGGATAATATAAATGAGCCTGAAACTGACAAATATAACCATAATATTCATCAATACCCCGTTTGTCCGGCGTAGACACAGATCCCTCATAGCCCCCTGCCCATTTACCAAACATACCGGTAGTATAACCGTTATCTTTCATTATTTCAGGTATAATCACATGACCGGGATCGTATGGATGTTGCCCCACCACGGCATATTCCTTATTATTTCCATACATCACAACAGGGGCATCGCGCCAGTACTCTTTGTTCCCACGTACTTCACAATGTCCGGAATGTTGTCCGGTCATAAATGACGCACGTGATGGAGCACTCACCGGACTACCGGCATACGCTTGTGTAAAACGCATACCTTCTTTAGCCATATTATCAATATTCGGTGTACTGATGTAGGACTGACCATAACACCCTAAATCACCATAACCCATATCATCACACATAATATAAATGATATTCGGTTTAGGAGTTTTCTGAGCATAAGCGCCTAATAGAGGAAATGCTAATCCACTGGTTAAAAGAAAGAGGTTTCGATTTTTCATATATTCTGTTTTTTACTGAATTTAATAATTACTACTCCTGCTATAAACATCGGCAATTTAGAGAAAATATCCTAGGCTGCAAAGCTATAGAAGAAAAAAATATCATTCACCTACTCTCGATAATAAGGATTCAATTTCACAGGAATAGGAGCATGAGTTTCTTGAATCCACTTCATCAGTTTCTGATAAAGTTCTCCTCGCTTTACAGGATTTGAACCTGATAGATCTTGTGATTCTCCCAGATCATTCTTCAAATTAAACAGTTCCATAGACTTATCTTCATAATGATATATCAATTTCCAATCACCTGAACGAATACTGGAATAAGGTTTTGCACGGAAATCTCTTCCCCCGTTTAAATAAGACTCCAAATAAGCCGGAAAATGCCAGAAAAGATCACGTTCCGTCTCATTATTATTTATAAGCGTAAAAATATCTTTTCCATCTAAGTTAGCAGGAATCTTACCCTGTGCCAAAGTAACAAAAGTTGGATAAAAATCAACTCCTGTTATTGGAACAGATGAACGGATGCCTCCTTCTATTTTACCAGTCCACCTTATAATCAACGGCACACGGCTCCCACCTTCATAAGGCATTCCCTTTCCTCCATTTAACGGATAATTGTCTGTCACTGGTTCCGAACCTCCATTATCTGAATAAAAAATGACTATTGTACGATCTGCTATTCCTAATGTCTTAATAACTTGGCATATCCTATCAACACTATCATCTAGTTTTTCAATCATTGCAGCATATATAGGATTCTTATGATATTTACCGGGAGTTTTATTACGATATTTATTTATCAATGAATCAGGTGCTTGCAAAACCGTATGTACGGCATGATGGGACAAATGTAAGAAAAAAGGACCTTCACTATGAGATTTTATAAAAGAAACAGCTTCTTCAGTCAACCGATCAGTAAGATATTCACCCAATATACCTTCTTCTAATCCCACATGACATTTACTTTTATCAGGCAGACAATAGGGATAAAAATAAGAATAGGGAGCTCCTGCTCTATTACCGCCCACATTCCATATAAATCCCTGTGACAAGGGTCCTGTACCGTCCTCATCATCCCCCAAATGCCACTTCCCGATATGACCACACTGATAACCCTGTTCTTGCAAAGCCTCGGCCATAGTCACAAAGTCGGCACAGACATCTTCTACATTGGGAATAGCTATATATTTACGTTTGGTACGATCACCACGGTCGGGAGGACTAACTGTATATACTCCATGGCGTGGTGTGTACATTCCTGTCATCATACAAGCACGGCTAGGTGCTGAATTGGCGGCTGCAGCGTAAGCATTGTCAAACAATATTCCTTCTGTAGCAAGACGGTCTATATTAGGAGTTTCATAATAATCACTGCCCATTACACCCAAATCCGTCCAACCTAAATCATCAGCCAAAATAAACACGATATTAGGTTTTTCTTTTGTAACTATATCGATAGAAAAGCTCTGTTGTATTCCTACGGTACACAACACTACAGTAGTCAATCCTATTTTCTGAAATCTCATTTTATTTCGATTTTTCTAAGTTTAAAAACCAAACAAGACCGTCTCCATACGTTATTCCGCATTTGAGACAGCCTCATTCGTATCACACTATAAATTACCAACCAGGATTCTGTTCCAGTTCTGGGTTCAATAATATTTCGGTAGTCGGTACTTGATACAAATAATATTTATCTAACCAACCTTTACCTTCTTTTAGAGGATCATTGAAAAGATACAAATTACCTTCCGTCAATGAACCGTCAGTTCCATCAGAATAACCAGTTTCAGGATTATATAAAGTCATATTATTTTTCATTGCCTCTTCTTTACTCATCCAAAGACCAGTTGCAGGTTTATTGAGGAACCACGGAGCCATACGCCAACGACGGATATCATAAATACCAAATCCCTCACCCATCAATTCTATAATACGTTCGCGACGAATTTCCCATAAGACAGGATCAACCAAAATACCACTTTCATTACCTTTAGGATAGTATTTTCCACGGTTAGGATCAAAACTATCATTAATGTCAGCAACCACCATTTTGACTACACCGGCACGATCACGTAACTTATTGATTGTTTTGTCTGCAACCCCTTGGTCAAATACTCCCAATTCAAATTTGGCTTCAGCTTCATTCAACAGGACTTCTTCAATTTTAAAAATAGGTTTGTCAGCTGTATTCAAATTACCATTATTAAAGCTGGTTTCCCAGTTATCCCAATTCTTCCATACATAGTAGCCTGAACGGCAAGTCACAAATGCTCCAGTACCTAATCTTGGTATTTCAGGTACAAGTGATGCACTCCAGTTCTGCCCAGGCAAACGTTTCATACCAACACCCGGGTTACTGCAACTTTCATTTGCTCCCATAATATCAATATATTCACGGTCTGCCGGATTGTCTGTATACGACCAGGTAGGATAGTCGCCTTTTCCAGATTTTACTTTATAAGGAGGTATAACCGTGTGATACAAACGCGGGTCACGGTCACGAAATACCGCATACATGTCCTTATTTCCATGGTAGCCCGATCCGTCAGCCAAAATCGGCTTGCCATTCTTCATCAAATAAAGATCTACCGTATTCTGGTTCATCTCCACATAGTGTGAAGAAGTATGTTCAATATAACTCATGCCCATAGGATTTATATCCTTCACATAAGATTTATAGAGAATGATACCTGGAACTTGTCCCAAATCCTCTGTTGTCCACATTTCACCATATCCGGCACCGGGTTGACCGTCTGTTCCTGTGTAAAGAGTAGGATAAGCGGCCATTAATAACTCGGATGCGCGTACACACTCTTGCAGATATTTTTCAGCATCACCCAATTCATGATATTTCCTCCATGTACCTTCACGTAATCCGAAACGCGAAATAACGGCACGTACACAATCTTGGTTAATCGTATTGTCCCCATCCTGTGATGTGAAATTTCCAATATTCTGTTCCGCCCATTGCAGACGTTCCAATACCTTGTCGGCTACGGTTTTTCTATCCACACGAGGTCCATAAGCTTCGGGAGAATCTTCCTGCAATACCTGGTCCACCCAAGGCACATCGCCAAAACGATCTATCAATTCCATATACCAAAAAGAATGAAAAAAATATCCTACTGCACGCCAATGGTCTTTCTGAGCCTCTGTCATACTAGAATTATCAATGTGTGAAAGCATGATATTAACACGGCGGATAAATGATTTAAAATCCCAGCCATTACCGGATGCTACACTGGCAACTGTCTGATAAGCAAATTCATTGTAGCCACTTTCATATTTTTGCTGAAAGTATCCTGCTGCCATATCGCCCTTATACTGTCCGTCTTGTCCGAATCCTTGTAAGGAAGTGCGAATAGTATTATTTGTAAACATCTCATAACAAGGCCACATAAAAGCCTTGAAGTTATCGTAGGAATTGAATGCATTATTCTCCGTCAAGTCTGTAACAGGAGTCTTTTCCAAGAAACTATCATTACAACTAGAGAGGCTGATTCCTGCGAGAATTGCTAAACTTATAAATAATCTTTTCATATACTCGTACTAATTTAAGGTTTATAATGTAAGATTAAGCCCAAAGGATACTGTGCGGAATGCGGGATAATCCCATTTCAGCGTTTCCGGGTCGATACCCTTTGGCAATGATGAGAGCGTTGCCAGATTTTCTACACTGACAAAAGCACGTAACTGCGACAAAGATATTTTGGTAATCCATGCTTTGGGGAATGTATATGACAAAGTAACATTCTTGATACGCAGATAAGAAGCATCGGACAAGTACTTGTCTGACTGGCGGTAATTAGAGCCTTGGTTACCATAGTTGCCATAAATACGTGGGAACTCAGCATTAGGATTAACTGCTGTGTAATCACCATTGGCAGCATCTACCGGTTGCCAGTAATCACCCAAACCTTTATATAAAGGAATAAACTTAAAGTCAGAATATAATGGGAAAGTCAATGTATTGGCAATCCATTTATCGCGTTTACCGGTTCCTTGCAAAAAGGCACTCAAATCAAAACCTTTATAGTTTAATCCTAGATTAATACCATAAAGATAACGAGGAGTTTCATTACCAATCACTTTACGGTCGCCCGGATTATTCAACGTATTGTTGCCGCTGGAAATCATATTTGTCCCTCTTTCATCATCCATTAAGTTCTTGAACTTCACATCACCCGGACGAGGATTATAGCCATCTATGCTTGGAACGCCATCCTTTAATTTCCATGAAGAAGTATCGACAAAATCGTCTACGGTATAATAACCATCTGTTTCATATCCCCAGATTTCGCCTAATTCCTTACCTTTATAAAACTCCCAAAATGTATATGTTCCACCCGTCAGCGCATTCGTCTTTTGGCTGCTTAATATGTAGGATGAGTTACTGTCATACTTCACAATCTTTGACTTGCTGTCGGACAGGTTGAAACCGACTCGGTAGCTCACCTTTCCAATCTGGTCGCGCCAATTGAAACTCAGTTCCCAGCCACGTGTACGCATATCTGCCGTATTCTGATAAGGAGCATCCGCACCTACTACAGCAGGCAATTGCACACCCGGAGCAAGCATGCCGTTCGTATTACGCTGATACCAGTCAAAAGTACCTGTAAAGCGATTACTGAACATAGAGAAATCAATACCGATGTCTAATGTCCCTACCTTTTCCCAAGTAAAGTTACGACTTACCAATGAAGGAATAGAAGTAATAGCGGTTACATAATTACCATTGGATATCCAACCATTGTATTTATTATTCACCGCCATAGTTGGAATAAACGAATAAGCAGGCACGTTCTGGTTACCAATCATACCATAAGAAGCACGTAGCTTCAAAGAACCTAACCAATTCTGAGTACTTTCCATGAATTTTTCCTGTGCAATGTTCCAACCGGCCGAAACAGAGGGGAAGAAACCGTAACGTGATTCTTTAGGAAACTTAGAAGAACCGTCATAACGTCCGTTTACTTCCAGCAAATATTTATCCTGATAGTTGTAATTCACACGGAAGAATCCGCCGCGAACAGAAAACTCATTATACTTGTCCGTAGCTTTCAATGTAGATGTACCCGAACCCAATGAAGGCACCTCAATAACAGCTTGTCCATAGGATAAAGCCTCCATTGTTTCCTGATAACTGGATTCTTGATTGAAACCTGCCATTATCTTAAACTTATGATTACCCAATGAGAAATCATAAGTACCATACAAGTTGATTGAGTTATAGTCGGTATATCTTTTCTTTTTTTGTAGATAGTCATTGGTCGGAGTCGTGTCTTTACCACCTTGCACAGTAGTATATACCACACTTCCCGTATACCAGCTATAATCATATATATTCTTGTCGAAAGTATATTCAAATGCTATTTCAAATCCCTTTAATGGCTTCAATATAGACTTCAGGAAAATACGAGGATTGTCATACAATGTTTTTTCTGGATTGGACCAACGTATCTGATTGGACGGAGTAAAGAAAGGTAATCCATCGCCTGCAGCAGAAATACCTTCCGGCATATTGCCTTCCGGATAGAAAGAAGCAAGACGAGTACTGTAAACAGCGCCCAAAGCAGACTTTGGCTCCATTCTTTTACTATGTGCATAGCTAAAAGTGGCTTCCTGAGTAAACCATTTTGTAACATTGGCAGATATAAATCCACTGACATTCATTCGTCTGTATTTATCCTTGTCAGTAATCAGCACACCGTCATTATCAATAAATCCGGCAGAAAGACGATAACGGAGCTTATCAGTACCACCTGTCATTGATATATTATGTGTATGCTGGAAACTAGTCTCAAGCATGTTCTTCACCAAGTCCTTTTCATTCATATAATAAACAGCCCCATCCGTATCTTTAAAGATACCATCGCCGACAGTAGGAATAGAAGACGGATTATTACGATATTGCTCCAAATATCCCATCCATTTGCTTACACTAGGCGAACCCATTGTCCAGAATTGATCTCCGGCTGCATCAGAATAGGCCTGCAAATATTCCATCAACGGTGCCTGTTCTGGCAAATTCATGGCAGTTGCAAAGGCAAAGTTATTATTATAATTCAGTTGGAAAGAAGTTTCTCCTTTCGGACGTTTGGTAGTAACCAAAATTACACCACCGGCAGCACGGGCACCATAAATGGCAGCTGAAGCAGCATCTTTCAACACTGTAACCGTTTCAATATCCTCAGGATTAACCATATCCAAGTCTCCTTCCACATTGTCAATTAAAATCAAAGGCTTGATAGCACTACCATAAGAACCATCATCATTTTTAATACCTACAGAATAAGCGCCACGAATCTGGAATGACTTACTTTTACCTGGAGCATTGCCATCACTAGACACAAACAAGCCGGGAACCGTACCTTGCAATGCATCAGCAGCTTGTGACAAAGGACGATTGCCTATCACTTCATCCATCTTGACCGAGGCAACGGCTCCTGTCAGGTTTGCTTTTTTCTGCGAACCGTATCCCACTACCACCACTTCATCTAAAGTTTCAGTGTCCTCACGTAATACCACCTGAATAGTTTTTGTATCACGTACAGTTACCTCTTGAGATTTATAACCAATATAACTGATTTGTAACTTCACAGGAAATTCAGAAACTTCTAAAGAAAATTTTCCATCAAAATCTGTGATACACCCGTTAGTAGATCCCATTACCACAACAGAAGCACCAATAACTGGTTCTTTTGCCACATCCATAACCAATCCGGTAATTGCATTTTGTCTTGATTGCTGGGGTTTATAAACAGAAATATGCTCCCCTTCCACTTTATAACGGATATTTTTCCCTACAAACAACATCTCAAGCACCTCTTCCACACTTTTATTTTTAACATCAATAGATACTTTCTCATTCATATTAATATCATTATTACGAACAAGGAAAGAGTAGCCGGTCTGTTTTTCAATCTCATAAAAAACCCGACTCAAAGCCACTGAACGCTGTTGTATAGAAAGTTTTGCCTCCTGAATAGGCAATGCGGCCATAGTGACATTTCCCCATAGTAGAAATGAAACTATCCATACAAGAGAGAGGCAATGCCCCCTACGAACTTTACAAAAGTTTTTTTTCATACTTAGAATTTTTAGTTAACAATTATTTAAGCATGTACTTTTCACAGTACTTTTTATCTATCAGTTACCGGTCTGTAATAACTATTGTTTTTCCTTTCTTTCTCCACATAAACTTATTATCCACATCTAAATAAGAAAGAATTTCATCCAAAGTCAGATTCGTATCTATACTTCCTGAAAAATATTCAGTATACACTTTCCGAGACTGCACAAGTATCTGTACATCATATTTTTTCCCGATTGTTTTCAAAATATCAAATAACTTTTCATTAACAAATACCAGTCTTCCTGTAGTCCATGCTGCTTGAGATACCGCATCTATCTTTCTCATAGACAATACCTTATCATTTTTATTATAAACAGCTTGCTCATCAGGAGAAAGAAGAATATTCTTTTTAGCATCTGAAGTAGTGTAAACATTCACACTACCTTCCACAAGGCTCACTTTTATTTCCGCATCATCAGGATAAGAAGCCACATTAAATGTTGTACCTAATACTTTTATATTCAATTCCCCCGTATGAACAATAAAAGGCTTGAGCATATTTCTAGAAACTTTGAAATAAGCCTCACCTGAAAGAAAAACTTTCCGGTCAGTCCGCTGCTGCAAAGAAACATCATACTTTAAAACCGTCCCCCCATTCAGAAAAACAATGGTACTATCAGGCAATAATAATTTCGAACTGGCCCCCTGGGGAACCTCAATCTGACAATAAGAAGGAGTAAGAACTTCTTGACCAGACGAATGATATAAATAAAAGAATGTTATACTACAACCAATCAGTAAAGTCCATATAGCAACGCTTCTCCAAACGCTTATTTTACGGAAAAAAGAATGTTTACGAGAAGAATAGAAATTCAATGTATCACACAATTGCTCAAAGTTTTGCTCTTTCCTGCGTGCAAACCAAGAAGAGGATGCCAATGCATAAGAACGGGCTATTTCACGATATTTTTCGCGACAAGCATTCTCCCTTTTCAGTAATATAGTTAGTTTCTGCATATCTTCAGACGAGATTTCGCCTTTCAGATAATCCAGCATTATTCGTTCAAATTCATCTATTTGGCTGTTCATTTTATATCTTTGGAATTATCTACTATAGATAATACACAAGCAACAGACAAAACATTTAAGCCAAAAACAGATTTTTTTCATTCTTTTTTTAGAAAAGAAAAAATAATAGAATCCCTACTCTAGATCCCACCTTTTCTCTTATTTTATCCATGGCATTTTTTACATGTACTCTGACTGTATTGACTGAAATATTATTTTTATCTGCAATCTCTTGAGGAGTCAGATTGGAATAAAGATATTGCTCAAAAATGAACCTGCATTTATCAGGCAAGGAAGACACTATATTTTGGACTGATTTTTCCAAATCAGCTAATTCCATTTCTTGCAAAGGCGAACACTCGGAAGCACAAAATTCTTCTTGATACTCAAGTAATGCTTCACGGTATTCATCTATAATTCTTTCACGGCTGTGAAGCGAACGGAGGTAATTCAAACACCCGTTCTGAATAGCACGTATCAAATAAGCATGAATAGGAAAAGATAACTCACCACGCCTATACCATATTTTAGCAAAAGTTTCATTAACTATATCTTGCGCTTCCACAGGGTTAAAGATATAAGAATTAGCACAAGCACAGAGATAGACAAAATAGCTATTATATAAAACCTCAAAAGCTTTTTCTTCTCCTTTGTTTATTCTTTCAATCAAATCTTTATCTACTATACTTGCATCCATCTTTATTAAGACTATTAATATTGCAAATATAGCATTTCTTAAAAACATCATGCCAATAAAACTATTTCTTATTAAAAAACTCTAGTAATAATCAACTGAAAAAAGAAATAAGTTCCAGCTCATAATCTGAAGAATAATACCTAACTTTGTTTCCGACGAAAATCAAACCCTAAATAAAATGAACAAAAAGCTATTATTCTCCCTGTTACTGGCAGGAACAGCTTTCACCGGACATGCCGATGAGGCTAGGTTACTCCGTTTCCCCGCTACCAATGGCTCCGACATTGTCTTTTCTTACGCCGGAGATCTGTACAAAGCACCTTTGAATGGAGGAGAAGCACAAAAGCTGACTTCTCATATCGGTTATGAAATGTTCGCACGTTTTTCTCCGGATGGAAAATCAATTGCTTTCACCGGTCAATATGACGGTAACACTGAAGTATATCTCAACCGATGGAGGCGAACCCCAACGGCTTACCTATACAGCAACAAACAGCCGGGATGACTTAGGAGACCGAATGGGTCCCAATAACATTGTAATGACTTGGACACCAGATGGAAAAAACATAGTCTACCGCAATCGTATCAGTGACGGTTTCGATGGCAAGCTGTGGAGTATATCGAAAAACGGAGGAATGTCCGAAGTGATTCCATTACCCGAAGGAGGTTTTTGCAGCTATTCCCCCGATGGAAAAAAGCTGGCTTACAACCGGGTTATGCGAGAATTCCGTAATTGGAAATATTATCGCGGTGGCATGGCAGATGACATTTGGATTTATGATCCGGCTGCCAAGAAAGTAGAGAATATCACCAATAATATTGCACAAGATATTATCCCTATGTGGATAGGAGAGGAAATCTACTTTATTTCCGATCGGGATCGCACCATGAATATCTTTGTTTATAATATCCGGACCAAACAAACTGAAAAAGTAACCCACTATACGGATTATGATGTAAAATTCCCCAGCAGTAACGGACAAATTATTGTCTACGAACATGGAGGATACCTCTATAAACTGGATCCTAAAACGCGCAAATCAGAAAAAATCTCCATCACGCTGACTTCAGACAATATCTATGCCCGAAAAGAAATGAAACGGGTAGCAGATAACCTGACTGCCGCCAGTCTTTCACCGGATGGGCACCGCCTGGCAGTAACTGCCCGCGGAGAGGTATTCGATGTTCCTGCCGAAAAAGGGGTAACCCGTGATATCACCCGCACCCCGGGAGCCAATGAACGGGAAGGGGAATGGAGTCCGAACGGTAAACAAATAGCCTATATCAGTGACCGTACCGGTGAAACTGAAATCTGGCTGCAATCTATCGAAGGGGGTGATCCCATCCAACTGACCCAAAACAATGATACTTATATCCGCCAACTGATGTGGAGCCCGGACAGCAAGAAAATACTTTATACCGACCGTAAAAACCGTATCGTAGAAGTTGATATTGCCTCAAAAGCGAAACGGACTGTCATGCAGAATCCGGAAGGAGAGTTCTATGAAGTAAACTATTCACCAGACAGCCAGTGGATTACCTATACTAAATCCGGAGCTAATAACATGAGTGTCATTTATGTATACCATCTGACTTCAGGTAAGGAATATCCGGTAACCGAAAAATGGTACAATTCTTCTTCACCTGTTTTCAGCACAGATGGAAAATACCTCATATTCAGTTCCGAAAGAGATTTTAATCCCATTTACAGCCAGACAGAGTGGAACCATGCCTATAATCGTATGGGAGGAGTCTATATGGCCATGCTCGCCAATGATACGCCATCACCTTTATTACCTTCGGATGAAATGGTCAGCATAGAACAACAGGCAACTGATGCTGTCAATAAAAAAACGGAAGCCACAAATAATGCAGTTAAAATTGATCCGGAAGGCTTGCCCGGAAGACTGATTAAACTGCCTTTACAAGCAGGTAACTACGATAATTTCTATTCAGACGGTAAAAAAGTGTGGTATGCCAGTGGTAGAAGTACCAAAGTATATGATTTGACCGAACAAAAAGAAGAAACCGTGGCCGAAGGAGCATATATGGATGTAGCTGCCAATCATAGGAAAGCATTGTTCTTTAAAGGAAATAATCTGTATATCTGTGATTTTCCATGCACTAAAGCCTCATTGGAAGAGAACGTCAACTTGGACGACATGATTGCTCCCATTGACTACAGTCAGGAATGGGCTCAGATATTCGATGAAACATGGCGGGCTTTCCGTGACGGATTCTATCTGGAAAATATGCATGGAGCAGACTGGAATGCGATTAAAGAAAAATATGCTGTATTAGTTCCCCATGCAAAAACCCGTCTGGACTTGAACTATATCATCGGTGAGATGATTGCCGAGCTGGCTTGCGGACACGCTTATGTGAGTCCGGGTGAAATAAAAGGTCCCGAACGTATTCCAATGGGATTACTGGGAGCTGAACTGAGTCGTGACAAGGGTGGCTTCTACCGTATTGACAAAATTCTACCGGGTGCAATTTACAGTCAGAAACTGCGTTCTCCCCTTACAGAACCGGGTATCGGAGTAAAAGAAGGAGATTATATCACAGCTATTGATGGCATTTCAACAGCTACTGTTGATAACATTTACAGTCTGCTGGCAGGCAAAGCCAATGTCTTGACTGAACTAAGCATAAACCGTACCGCATCAAGTAAAGGAGCACGTAAAGTAGTCATTAAACCATTAGACAATGAATACCCATTGTATCATTATAACTGGGTACAGAATAATATCAAAAAAGTGGAAGAAGCAACTAATGGCCGTGTAGGCTATGTCTACATTCCCGATATGGGACCGGACGGCCTGAATGAATTCGCCCGCTACTTCTATCCCCAACTCGATAAAGAAGCCTTGATTATTGATGACCGTGCCAATGGAGGTGGTAATGTATCTCCAATGATTATCGAACGTTTGCTTCGTGAACCCTATCGCCTGACCATGCGTCGTGGATCAACTAAAATCGGTACCATTCCTGATGCAACACTAGTGGGGCCGAAAGTATTGCTGATCAATAAATACTCGGCTTCAGACGGTGACTTGTTCCCATGGAGTTTCAAGGCAAATAAGATCGGTAAAGTTATCGGTACTCGTACATGGGGTGGAATTGTCGGTATCAGTGGTCCGTTACCTTATATGGATGGTACGGATGTGCGTGTTCCGTTCTTTACCAATTATGATGCAAAGACCGGTCAATGGATAGTAGAAAATCATGGAGTGGACCCTGATATTCTGATTGATAATGATCCGGTAAAAGAACAGTCAGGTGAAGACCAGCAGTTGAATAAAGCTATTGAAGTAATTCTACAAGAGCTGAAGGATCGCAAACCGTTACCTTCTGTTCCGGCTCCGAGAACTTATAAAGATTTGGGAGTGGAATAAAAAGCCCGTAAATTAAACATATAAATGATGCAGCCGAAAGAACTATAATCTTTCGGCTGCATCATTATAAATCTTCTAATCTTACCGCCTATATATCGTACAATTGCTATTTGTACAAATAAATATAATAATTTTTGGAGGTATATATATTATATATTCCTCCAAAAAGTGTCATCAAAAAGAAATCTATATACATAACAAGAAGTTTTTTATTTCTGTTCTTTCCATATATCTCCCCGACTTTCATTATCTTTGCAATCACTTAATAACAAAGATATTAAATAACAAAAAATAGATCATGGAATACAATTTCAGAGAGATTGAAAAGAAATGGCAGCAAAGATGGGCAGAGAACCATACCTATCAAGTGACTGAAGACGAAAGCAAAAAGAAATTCTACGTATTGAATATGTTCCCTTATCCGTCGGGAGCCGGATTGCACGTAGGACATCCGTTGGGATACATAGCCAGTGATATTTACGCCCGTTACAAACGCTTGCAAGGTTTCAACGTGCTGAACCCGATGGGATATGACGCATATGGACTTCCTGCAGAACAATACGCTATACAAACCGGACAACACCCTGCCATCACCACTGTGAACAATATCAACCGCTATCGTGAACAGTTGGACAAAATCGGCTTCTCTTTTGATTGGAACCGTGAAGTACGTACTTGTGAACCAGGATATTACCATTGGACTCAGTGGGCTTTCCAACAAATGTTCAACAGCTATTATTGTAACGATACACAGCAGGCACGCCCCATCAGCGAACTAACGGAAGCATTTGCCCGATACGGCAACGAAGGACTGAATGCGGCTTGCAGCGAAGAACTCAGCTTTACAGCCGAAGAATGGAATGCCAAAAGCGAAAAAGAACAACAGGAAATCCTGATGAACTACCGCATTGCCTATTTGGGAGAAACCATGGTGAACTGGTGCCCGCAACTAGGAACTGTTCTTGCCAATGACGAAGTGGTGGATGGCGTTTCGGAACGCGGCGGTTTCCCCGTCGTTCAGAAAAAAATGCGCCAATGGTGTTTACGCGTATCGGCTTACGCACAACGGCTGCTGGACGGACTGGACACTGTGGACTGGACTGATTCACTGAAAGAAACACAGCGTAACTGGATTGGACGCTCGGAAGGTACGGAAGTACAATTCAAAGTGAAAGACAGTGATATTGAATTCACTATCTTTACTACCCGTGCAGATACCATGTTCGGTGTAACCTTCATGGTACTGGCGCCCGAAAGCGAACTGGTTCCCCAACTTACTACTGAAGCACAGAAAGCCGAAGTGGAAGCCTATCTGGACCGCACCAAGAAACGTACGGAACGTGAACGTATCGCCGACCGCCGCGTAACCGGTGTATTCAGTGGCTCATACGCCATCAATCCGTTTACCGGCGAGGCTGTTCCCGTATGGATCAGTGATTACGTATTGGCAGGTTATGGAACAGGCGCCATCATGGCGGTTCCTGCTCACGACAGCCGTGACTACGCTTTTGCAAAACATTTCAATCTGCCTATCGTTCCGTTGGTAGAAGGTTGTGATGTAAGTGAAGAAAGTTTCGATGCCAAAGAAGGTATTGTTTGCAACTCACCCCGCAAGGATGTCACTCCTTATTGTGACCTTTCTTTAAACGGACTGACCATCAAAGAAGCTATCGCAGCTACCAAAGAATATGTGAAAACCCACAATTTGGGACGCGTGAAAGTGAATTATCGTCTTCGTGACGCCATCTTCTCACGCCAGCGCTATTGGGGTGAACCGTTCCCTGTATATTACAAAAACGGTATGCCTTATATGATTGACTCATCTAAATTGCCGCTTGAACTTCCCGAAGTAGCTAAGTTCCTGCCAACCGAAACAGGCGAACCTCCATTGGGACATGCCACCAAGTGGGCTTGGGATGTAGAAAAAGGTGAAGTCGTGGAAAACAACTTGATTGACAACGTCACTATATTCCCGCTTGAACTGAATACCATGCCGGGCTTCGCAGGTTCATCCGCATACTATCTGCGCTATATGGACCCACACAACGCACAAGCACTAGTATCAGAAAAGGCAGATCATTACTGGCAAAATGTAGATCTCTATGTAGGCGGTACCGAACATGCTACGGGTCACTTGATTTATTCTCGTTTCTGGAACAAGTTCCTGCATGATCTGGGCGTAAGTATCAAGGAAGAACCATTCCAAAAATTAGTAAACCAAGGAATGATTCAGGGACGAAGCAATTTTGTATATCGCATCAAAGACACCAACACCTTTGTGTCATTGAACCTGAAAGACCAGTACGAAACCACTCCGCTGCATGTGGATGTGAATATTGTATCCAACGATATTCTGGATGTAGAAGCTTTCAAAGCATGGCGTCCTGAGTATAACGATGCTGAGTTTATCCTGGAAGATGGAAAATATATCTGCGGATGGGCGGTAGAGAAGATGAGTAAATCCATGTACAACGTAGTCAATCCGGATATGATTGTCGAGAAATACGGTGCCGACACGCTGCGTATGTACGAAATGTTCCTCGGTCCGGTAGAACAGTCCAAACCTTGGGATACCAATGGTATTGACGGTGTTCACCGTTTCTTGAAGAAACTGTGGAATCTGTTCTATAGCCGCACAGACGAATTCTTGCCTGTAGAGGGTGAACCGACTAAAGAAGAGTTGAAAGCAATTCATAAGCTGATTAAAAAGGTAACCGGAGATATTGAAACTTTCTCTTACAACACTTCTATCAGTGCATTCATGATTTGTGTAAACGAACTTACTTCATTGAAATGTCGCAATAAAGAGGTATTGAGCAATCTCATCATCCTGTTAGCTCCGTTCGCTCCACATTATGCAGAAGAACTTTGGGAAGCTCTGGGAAATACCACCAGCGTATGCGATGCACAATGGCCTGCATTCAATGAAGATTACCTGAAAGAAGACACTGTAAAATACACTATCTCTTTCAATGGTAAAGCACGTTTCACCATGGATTTCGCCGCTGATGCTGATAACAATACCATTCAGACAACAGTTATGGCAGATGAACAAGCCCAGAAATGGATTGAAGGCAAAACCCCGAAAAAGGTAATCATCGTTCCCAAAAAAATTGTAAACATCGTATTATAATCGATACTATCCTTGAGGTGTGTCAAAAGCAGTAACTTTTGACACACCTTTCTACTTACATTAAAAACAATCCTCATTACCATGGACCAAATATTAAAAATCAAACTAGGCAGAGAGGTAAAAGACTATTTATCCATTACCTTCGGACTGATTTGCTATGCACTGGGATGGGCGGCTTTCTTACTGCCTTATCAAATAACTACAGGCGGAGTAACCGGTATTTCAGCCATTATATATTATGTTACAGGCATTGAAATCCAGGTTTCTTATTTTATTATCAACGCTGTTTTTTTAGGTTTCGCATTAAAGATACTAGGACCTAAATTCAGCCTTAAAACCATTTATGCCATCTTTATGCTGACATTCCTATTATGGCTCTTTCAAGCATTATTGAAGAACCCGGATGGTACACTGCCGCAATTGTTAGGACCGGGACAAGAATTCATGGCTTGTGTAGTAGGTGCCGGCTTGCTGGGATTTGGTATCGGCATTGTTTTCTGCAATAATGGAAGTACCGGCGGAACGGATATCATTGCCTGGATTATCAATAAATATAAAGATGTAACCCTTGGCCGCATGATGATGTATTGTGATATTGTCATCATATCCTCCTGCTATTTCATATTCCATGACTGGAAACGGGTGTTATTTGGTTTCTGCGTATTGTTTATTATGAGCATTGTGATTGATTATGTTATAAACAGTTCACGCCAATCCGTACAGTTCCTTATTTTCTCGCGTAAACATGATGAAATAGCCGAAGGAATCACCAAACAAATAGATCGTGGAGTTACCTTATTGGATGGTACAGGATGGTATAGCAAACAAGGAATCAAGGTCGTAGTGGTACTGGCAAAGAAAAGCCAGTCACTGGATATATTCCGATTGGTGAAAGATATTGATCCCAATGCATTTATATCACAAAGTAATGTGGTAGGAGTGTATGGCGAAGGATTCGACAAACTAAAAATAAAGTAACTAAAAAATAATCTCTTCCATTGCTTCACTGTTTCTGCATTGAAAAACAGAACGATGAAGCAATGATAAGATTACTACATATCGGTTAATCTATTTTCTCAAATTTCTATTTTATACAATATATGTCTGCATAACCAATGCCCTTGTTCCACCAAAGGATGATCGAACTCTTTTTCAAAATGCATTCCTATTTTCTGCATGACCCGTTCAGAGCGTTTATTGGGTATGGCAGTGAACGAATATACCGTTTTAAAAGGTAAATTATCACTCGCATAATCCAGACAGGCAGAAGCGGCTTCTGTGGCATATCCCTTTCCCCATGCATCCCGGCACAACCGCCAGCCTATTTCCACTCCGGGAGTAAAATCCGACTCGAAAGCAATATTATGAAAACCCACATAGCCTAGAAAATTCTGAGTTTCTTTACATTCTACAGCATACAAACCATAACCATATTCTTCAAATTCTTTCCGGATACGACAATAAAAAGCCATCGTCTCTTCCTCTGTCAAAGTAGTGATAAAGAATTCCATTACTTCTTTATCACTGTTCATACGGACAAACGGAAGAATATCTTCTTCCTCCCAGTCCCGTAACAACAAATGAGGAGTTTCTATATATACCATACTATCAAGTATCAAATGATACCAACAAAAATAATCAAAAATTGAAAATACACATAGCAAACAAATTACTATTTACCTTTTCACCTATATTATTCTGTCAGGAATTATCTTACTTTGGTTCATTCTCAGTATCTTTGCATTCAATTAATATGATATAAAATGAAAAAGAAATTAGTATTTGCTACAAACAATGCTCATAAACTGGATGAAATATCCTCCATTCTAGGAGAAAAAGTTGAATTATTGAGTTTGAAAGATATCCATTGCCATGTTGATATCCCCGAAACTGCTGATACGTTGGAAGGCAATGCGATGCTGAAAGCGGAGTATATTTATAAAAACTACGGTTTAGACTGTTTTGCCGACGATACAGGCCTGGAAGTGGAAGCTTTGAATGGTGCTCCGGGTGTTTATTCCGCCCGTTATGCCGGAGGCGAAGGACACAATGCGGAAGCCAATATGCAAAAATTATTGCAGAATATGCAGGGAGTGCAAAATAGAAAAGCACAATTCCGCACAGCTATCTGCCTGATTCTGGATGGAAAGAAGCATTTGTTCGAAGGAATTGTAAAAGGTGAGATTATCAAAGAAAAACGAGGTTCGTCAGGTTTCGGATACGACCCTATCTTTGTGCCCGAAGGATATACTAAAACTTTTGCCGAACTAGGCAATGAGACGAAAAACAAAATCAGTCACCGTGCGCTGGCCGTAGAGAAACTTTGCCGGTTTCTGAAGGCGTAACTATATAAATTAGTTATATCATTTGTTTACCTCTATTGAGCCTCATAAAAACAAGTATTCTGTTTTCCTTTGAAAACAATTTTGACGGAATAATGATTTCCATGAGAACCATTATTCCGTCAAAACAAATCTTTAATGAAACAGAAATGTCACTCCTATTCCGATGATAAATCCTTTCCAGAAGAATTCCCCTTTACTTTTAAGAATAACAGAAACGTCTTTTATTAACCACATCTTGTTATCTTTTACAAAAGTCATAATCCCAGCTTCTCCGAAATTTCCAGCATCTTCTTGATAGGTTTCACTGCCTCCTCAGCTACCGCTTCATCCACTGTCACTTCCGGCCATTCATACTTTAACGTATTGTACAGCTTCTCCAGCGTATTCAGACGCATGAAATTACATTCATTGCAAGCGCAGGTACTGTCTTCGGGAGGAGCGGGAATAAAGTTCTTCTCAGGACATTTCTTACGCATCTCGTGCAAAATACCGCTTTCCGTAGCCACAATAAAGTCTTTTTTGTCACTGGCAATGGCATATTTCAACAATCCTGCCGTAGAAGCAACCTTGTCGGCCAGTTTGGAAACGGCTCCTTTACATTCGGGATGAACCAGAACAGCAGCGTCAGGATACTGTTTTTTCAACTCCAGTATTTTCTCCACAGAGAACTGTTCGTGCACATGGCAGGCACCATCCCAAAGCAACATATTGCGTCCTGTAATCGAATTGATATAATTACCCAAATTTCTATCCGGACCGAAAATAATCTTTTCATCTGCCGGGAAACTTTCCACGATCTGCTTGGCATTGGTAGAAGTGACCACCACATCGGTCACCGCTTTAACAGCCGCTGTAGTGTTAACATACGAAATCACTGTATAATCCGGATGCTCTTGGACAAATTTAGCAAACTCATCAGCAGGACAACTGTCGGCCAATGAACAGCCTGCATTCAAATCCGGTACCAGCACTTTTTTATCAGGACAAAGAATCTTAGCCGTTTCACCCATAAAGTGGACACCACACATCACAATGATATCCGCATCCGTTTTAGCCGCCCATTGTGCCAGCGCCAAGCTGTCACCTACAAAGTCGGCAATATCTTGTATTTCGCCCGACTGGTAATAGTGACCTAGGATAAGCGCATTCTTTTCCTTACGCAACTTATCAATTTCAGTTTTCAAATCCAGAGTTTTGTCTACCGGTTCGGTAACATACCCTTTTTTCAACCATTCCTCTTTATTCATTATATCTATATTTTTTCTCCTTCTTTCAAAAAAAGAAATATGGGTATTGATAATATGCAAAGTTAAAAACTTTATGGTTATGACCACCTAAAATAGTGATTTTTATTTCCCCGACTTCAATGTACCTGCATTGCTATCTTCGTTATTCACACGTTTCTGCATGGTTTCATACTTACGTCCAAAACTGATATTCCATGATACTTTTGCCACAAACAGGCGGCAGCTCTCTTTCACATACCACCAATTCTTAGAAGGAGCCACTTTACTGAACATTTCTCCTCCCATTCTGTAATTATCAACAAATGGATTCAAAGTCATCACCCCGATATTTAAACGCTTGTATCGATAGGACAATCCCAAGGTATGAAAACTCTCCCCGTATGACAATGTTTCCCCATAGAAATTATTCCGATGATTTTCCATTTGAAAGAATCCGGACCATCTTTTATAAGATGCCATCACTTCGGCCCTGTAATACCAATTGGTATATGTATGATGATAATCCAAGCCACGACTATCATAATAATTTATACCGGTGGAAAAAGAAAAAGTCAAAATATCTTTCAGAGGACCGAGTTTCAATTCCAACTCAGGATTCAATTTCTGCCAACTTAACTGATTGGCATTGGTACGGACAAAACTGTTATTCTTATCTCGTATGGTTTCTTCCATGATAGGCCTGTGCTGATACTGATACGACAAGTGAAAATTACCACTAAACAAACCTTTTCGGAAATCTGCCTCCAACTCATTTTTATATACTGTGAATATCTTTAATTCCGGATTTCCGCTTCTCACCTGTAAAGAGTCAATTAATTGTCTCACATTTCCCATATCGGACAAACCGGGCGATTTACGTGAAATCTGTCCCCGGTAACGGACAAAGACATTATCTGAAAATTGATATCCCAATCTCAAACGGGGCAATAACGAATACCTGTTATATCCTTCCTCTTTCTGTTTGAATCGGGAATAACTGCCTTGCAGTCCAAAAGAATAATTGAAACGATCCATTTTCCCACTGTATTCCACATAAGCTGTCGCATGGGTTTCATGCATCTTTGTTTCAGATGACTCGTTTCCACCATAGGTATTATCCGCCAGACTTTGCTGATATTTCACTCCTGCACTCAATCTGCTCTTCTTGGTTACTTTCCTTTCATAAATACCCTCTCCTATAAATGAGTATTTATTTCCCGATACGGTAGAATAAATATCAGTCAGCAGTTCATTACTCTTCCCCTCCGTATAACTCCTGTCACTTTGAGTGTCAATATATGTAGTCACAGCATTGATAATCAATGACTGGTCATTGTTCAGTTTACATTGAAAATACAAGTCCACCGACGGACGGGAAGTCCGGCCCGTACTATGTTCTTTCATCATCAAAATTTCTTCAGGCTTCTCCCAAATATACAGACTGCTTTGGTTATTCTGCTTGTTCTTATTAAAAGCCCACCGTACAGTGGAATTAAAGAACCATTTCCCCTGATCCTGAAAACTATAATTCAATCCTATATTATACCCATAAGTGGAAATTCTACTCGGAATACCATCTTCCACCCGTGTAAAGGAAGAACCATCCTCATAGCGGAAAGTTTCCCAATTATTACGCCAATAATTATCTACCGAACGATAAACATTATTATAATTCAAACCGAATTCTGACTTTTTATGGTTTATCTTCACTATAAAATTATTGTTTCCAAAAAGTACGTGCGGAGAATCCTGCGCATCCAAAGCCACATATCCACCGGTTTCATGCCGTCTTACAATGTAATCAATCACAGCAGCCGTATGATCCCCATATCGCAAACCGGGAGCATCATGATATTCTATACGAATCACATCTTCAGTACGAAGGACCAATATATCCTGTATCTCGGCATTTACTCCATTTATCCGTAACTGTACATCCCCTTCACCGGAGGATGTTACCTTGTTACGCATTTGATCCACTTGTATTCTGCTCAGCTTCATCTGCTGCAATAACGACAGACCATTGCCGGCCGATTTTAACTGATGTGCTGTAGGAAGGATAATTTTCCTGTCGGCGGCATTTATCACACTGGCTCCCGTTACCACCACTTCCTTTAACAGGATCGATTCCGGCGATATCATGATAACGCCTAAATCCTTAGAAACAGCTAAATGATCCAATGATATAATCCGGGAGGTATATCCCATACCGGAAATACAAAGCAGATAACTTCCAGCTTGGATATTCTCCATCATGAACCTTCCTTTACTGTCGGTTACTCCTCCGGCTATAAATATAGAATCCTTTGTCTGCAATACGACATTCGCAAATTCCACCGCTTCATTTTCTGAAACTACTTTTCCTTTAACCTGTACAGTTTGAGCAAAAAGTATGCAGCACATACACAAAAGTGATGTGGCAACCAATATTCTTTTTATCATATTCTTTATCTTAGTGCATTAGTTAATAAAAAGACCGCGATCTTCTACCTTTTATTTCTGTTACTTAGACGCAGGAAATTACTACAGGTTACATTTCAAGAAACACAATGAACAGTTACCAACAATTTCTTTGTATCTATTATATCTATTTTTTTTCTCCTTCTTTCAAAAAAAAGAAATATGGTATTAATAATAGGCTGTTTATATTGTTAGTAAAAAAGAGTTCTTTCTCTTGTCTGATAAGTTATTTATATATAATACCAAGATATGAATAAATAATCAACCGGCTTAAATACTGATAATACAGGTTTTACTTATTCTATTAACATATTGTTGATAAGAATATGAGTTAAAAACTTTATGGTTATGAACGCCTGAAATAGTGATTAAATTGTGTTGATATTGATTGTTTAAGTTATGTGATTAATTTTTGGATTGTTGATTTTAAGTGTACATTATACCATTATTTGAAATATGCAAGAAATACTTTTGAAATGATATCCTCATCCTTTTTACATGTTTTCAACCGTTATCAACAGGGGGATGTGAATTAGTTATTATCTTTTCTTGTATAAAGAAATCCATCTGTTTTACAATTGAGTTTAGGACTGAAGTAAAAATAAAAAGAGAGTAGGAGAGACTTCTTTTTCATTATATAGGCGTAAAGATCATAGATTTTTATGTAAGTTTGTAACCGTTAATAATAAAGTAGAAAATAGAGTATGAGGAAACTCAAAATAACAGAACTGAACCGGCTTACTGTAGACGAATTCAAGAAAGCCGATAAGTTGCCTTTAGCAGTGGTGCTGGATGAAGTACGCAGTTTACACAACATAGGGTCAGTGTTTCGCACATCGGATGCATTTTTGGTAGATTGCATTTATTTATGTGGTATTACAGCCACTCCTCCCCATCCCGAAATGCATAAAACAGCTTTAGGAGCTGAGAATTCGGTGGAGTGGAGATATAAAAAGAATACGCTTGATGCCGTTCAGGAACTTCATGATCAAGGGTTTACCGTATTGGCTATCGAACAGGTGGAAGGCAGTACTTTGCTGGACAAACTGGAACTGGATGCCGATAAAAAATATGCCATCGTAATGGGAAATGAAGTGAAAGGGGTACAGCAGGAAGTGGTCAATGCTTGCGACGGTTGTGTTGAGATTCCCCAATACGGCACAAAACATTCGTTGAATGTATCGGTTACCACAGGAATTATTTTATGGGAGTTTGCCAATAAATTAATGAAATTCAGATAATAAGAGTAAAATTCAAACAGTAGGAATCAGTTAGATTTGTCCGTTTTCAACTAACAATACCACCCGTTCGGTCAGTCGATCCTCTCCCTCCGGATGATATTCTTTCTTCAGGCTGGCACCAAAAAGTGCTGCAAAAGTTTGATAGAATCCGGCTTTAAAGGGTCCCATAAAAGCTTTTACCAATTCATAAGAGGAAGAATCCGTTTGACGGTTTACTAACTTTATCAACAGTTTACCCTGTGAAAAGGTTAATTTCTTCATAATCGGTGTATATTGCTCTTTTAGTCCCTTCTCTACGAGTTTCAGGTGCTTTTCCCTGGCTTTTTTGTCAGGCAGTGTTTCTATATATTCGTAAGTTTCTATCACAGCACGGTTAATTTCACGGGCTAATGGCAGGGTTTTCTTCACATTCCTTACCAAGCGGTAGTATTCCCGTCTTTCTTTTTCGTTTTTGAATTTTAATGGTCTGAAAATGTATACATTAGGTAACTGTACAGCTGGAATAGTATCTCCTTTGTATACACATACAGGTACCATGTATCCGTTTATAGTAGTCGTTTGTTGCTGGGAATAAGCAGCAGCGGCTATAAAGGAAAAAAACAATGCTATAAAGAGTTTCCTTTTCATCTTGGTGCAAAAGTAGCAAGAAATATGATTACTCTGTATAGTGGATAAAACTATTTAACTTAAAACACGCCAATGAATTACAAAATGAACAGGTTGTTAAGAGTAATGTTAATTATCTGTATTACAATACTTTTATCGGTGCATAACCTGTGTGCGCAGGAAGTATGGGAAGAACTGGCAGAGCAATTGATGGATGAAGATGAAAACAGTTCGTTTCAATGGGATACTCACTTTGAGGAGCTTTCCGAATTACGTGAAAATCCCATCAATATCAATACAGCAACTAAAGAGCAACTGGAACGTTTTCCATTTCTCTCTGACCAACTGGTAGAGAATATATTGTATTATCTGTACAAATATGGTCCTATGCTTACCCGCAATGAGTTATGGATGATTGAAGATATTGACAGGCAGACTATTCACTATTTACTACCCTTTATTTGCTTTGAAACTCCTGAAAAAGAGCAATATAAACCAAATATAAAGCGAATATTGAAATACGGTAAACAAGAGTTATCAACACGTGTCGATATTCCTTTTTATACGAAGGCCGGGTATCAACAGTACCCGGCAGAAACTTTAAAAAAGAATCCGAACAAACAGTATTTGGGATATGGATATTATCATAATCTGCGATATAGTTTTCATTATCGGGATCAGATTTATGCAGGAATTACTGCTGAAAAGGATGCAGGAGAACCTTTCTTTACCGGACAAAATAAAAAAGGTTATGATTTTTATTCACTATACTTGTTAATTCGTAATATAGGTCATATCAAGACTTTAGCTCTTGGTAATTACCGTGTCAGCTATGGTTATGGACTAGTTATCAACACTGATTTCGGGATGGGAAAAACAGCTACACTCTCTACTTTGGGAAATAAGAGCCGGGGCATACGCAAGCATTCTTCTACCGATGAATATAACTATTTTCAAGGAATGGCAGTCAGCTATAAGTTGGCGAAAAGATGGACATTGGATGGTTTCTATTCTTATCGGAAGATGGATGGTATTGTTGATAACCAATTTATAAGATCGTTGAAAAAAGATGGATATCATCGGTTGTATCGTGAGTTTGAGAAGAAAAATACATTAACTAATCAGTTGGTTGGCAGTAATTTAAATTATAATGGAAAGTACTGTGAGTTAGGATTAACAGCTGTTTATAATGTTTTCAACAAGCCGTTGAATCCTGAGAAGAAGTACTATAATATTTATTATCCCCGTGGAAAGGACTTTTATAATGTGGGAGGAGATTATAAATTCTTTTGGAAACGCTTCTCTTTATTGGGTGAAACGGCTATAGACAAATGTGGTACTTGGGCAACCATGAATATGTTACGTTATTCACCGAAAGGAGGAACACAGTTAATAGTTATGAACAGGTATTATGATGCCAAATATCAATCGGTTTATGCTCGTTCTATAGGAGAGGGAAGTACGGTACAAAATGAGAGTGGATTTTATATAGGATTGGAAACCAGTATTTTAAAGTATATCAAAATGACTTGTTATGGTGATTTTTTCTATTTCCCTTGGAAGAAATATTTAGTAAGCAAAGCAGGAACCAAAGGATTGGATGGATTACTCCAATTAAGTTATTCACCTACTTATGAACTGGAAATGTTTATAAGATATCGTTATAAAAAGAAGGAAAAGGACTTCACTGCTGCGGATAAAACCAAGCAAACTATTCCATCTATTCAGCAGAAATGCCGATACCAATTGAATTATAGCGTGAAAGATAAACTGACATTGAAAACCATAGCGGATTATGTACGCATCAACTTTCGTGGGCAATCTGCTTCCAATGGTTTTCTGGTTTCTCAAAGTGCTGCTTATACATTTCATTTGCTTCCTCTTCAGCTTGATTTGAGTGCCGCATGGTTTAATACGGATGACTATAATTCCCGTCTTACTATCTATGAAAAGAGTGTGCTCTATGCTTTTTCCATGCCTTCATTCTATTATAAAGGTATGCGTGTGGCAGTGAACGCCCGTTATGAATTGAATAAACACATTATCTTGCAGGCCAAGTACGGAACTACCCATTATTTCAATCGGGATAAGATAAGTTCCGCTTTGGAGGAAATTGACGGCAGTACAAAGAGTGACCTTTATTTGCAGTTGAGACTGAAATTTTGAAAAACATTCTGTATTTTTGTACTGTTATCAACTGAAAAAAGAACTATGTCAACAGTCATTTATCCTTCTCCCATCTTCGGTCCGGTACATAGTCGTCGTTTGGGAGTGTCTTTAGGAATCAATCTTCTTCCTGAAGATGGTAAATTTTGTACCTTCGATTGCATTTATTGCGAATGTGGTTTTAATGAAGATCATCGTCCCCAAAAGAAACTGCCTACTCGCGAGCAGGTTCGTGAGGCTTTGGAAGCCCGTTTGATTGATATGCGGCAAAATGGTCCTAAACCGGATGTGCTGACTTTTGCCGGTAATGGCGAACCGACGACTCATCCTCATTTTGCAGGAATTATAGAGGATACTTTGGCATTGCGTGATATATATTTTCCTCAGGCAAAAGTGAGTGTATTGAGTAATTCTACTTTTATTCACAAACCGGAGGTATTTGATGCATTGAATAAGATAGATAATAATATATTGAAGCTGGATACTATTGATACGGATTATATTCGATTGACAGACCGCCCGACCGGGCACTATGATGTACGGAAAATTATAAAAGGGATGAAAGCTTTCAAAGGTAATCTGATTATTCAGACCATGTTCATGAAAGGCAAATATCAAGGGCAGGATGTGGATAATACTTCAGATCGGTATGTGCTGCCCTGGCTGGAAACGGTGAAAGAGATTGCTCCCCGTCAGGTGATGATTTACACCATCGACCGTGAAACGCCCGATCATGATTTGGAAAAGGCTACTCATGAGGAATTGGACAGAATAGGAAAATTGATAAAGGATTCCGGCATTCCGGTATCGGTCTCGTATTGAGAAAAAAGTAAGTTGACTTCAAAGGGCAAGTAAGTTGACTTACTTTGCCGATGAAGTGAACTTACTTTGCTCATGAACATATCTTACTTTTTCAGGTCACTATTAAAACATATAATTTATTCCTGGATATTTTTCAAAGACTGGAGATACGTTGTTTCACATACTTGCAATTGAATGGATTTGAATAATAATGGAATATACTTCTATCCCTGATTATAATGATGGAAGCTTTAATCTTTATCAGAACGAACTGATGAACTTTTTCATCTTTCTGACCAAGGTACATCCAGCTTTTATTCTTGACAAGTCATTGAAAGCCTAATGCTGTCAGTTTGTTCTGTCCGCTTGCGATGAGCTTTGTGATATGAATAAATAACATCACTTTAGCCGATTTCCATCTGAGAATTAATGAATTGTTAGTTCTTTTGCAGGATGCCCATACTTTTGTGAATATAGAACCGTTGTCGCTATATCCATTTTCTGTCCGCTATTTTAACGGGAATTTTTATTTATACTCCATTTTTTGGAACACATGATTCAGGATATGAATCAAAGGGGAGTTTCTTTGCTGGTTGTTGATATGCGGTATAATGGGGGAGGTAACAGCCTTTTAGGAAATATGCTGTTGGAGGCATTGAATATTCATTTATCTATTTCCATAAGCTATGGAAATACAACAAACACGAAGAAAGCACTTGGCTATATGGCAGGAAGGGCTTAGGGATGCGGATAAGGTCTTTTAATGATAAATCTGATTTCAAGATTTTAAAACACCAGTGAGGAGTATGGGGGCATTTTACACTTATTTACTGAAAAAAGGATATTGGCTTTCTATTCCTGTCCTTCATTAGCAGAATAGAATCAAAAAGGAGAGCATTTATTTTAGTCCATAATGCTCTCCTTTCTTATTTTATTTTTCTATAATAGCCTTTGCTTTCTCCAAAGCCACATTGATATTAGGACAGATATTTTCTTTTCCCAGCAGTTCATTAAATCCTGATTTTTCAAGAATTTGATGCACTTTTTCATTCACTCCCGAAAGCACAATCTGAATATTTTCTTTCTTAGACATTTCGCATAGATTAGTCAGGTTGTGAATACCGGTAGAATCAATGAATGGTACTTTACGCATACGTACGATCCGTACTTTGGGACGGTCGCCCAATTCGGACATGATTTCCTCAAACTTGGTAGCGATACCAAAGAAGTAGGGACCGTTGATTTCATATACTTCCACACCTTTGGGAACCATGAGATGTTCTTCGTGCACTTCCAGATCGGATTCATTATTGGGGTCGATTTCATTTTTGATAACCGATATTTCTGTTGTTTCCATGACACGTTTCATGAACAATACACAGGCAATGAGCAAACCTACTTCAATAGCTACGGTCAAATCGAAGATAACAGTCAAGAAGAAAGTGATCAACAGTACGGTGACGTCTGATTTCGGATTCTTCAGCAACGCTTTGAAAGTACGCCAGCCGCTCATGTTATAGGAAACAATCACCAATACACCTGCCAGACAGGCCATCGGGATATATTGTGCCAGAGGCATCAGGAACAAGAGAATCAGCAACAGAATGACTGCATGAATGATACCTGCAACAGGTGATTTTCCACCGTTGTTGATATTGGTCATGGTACGTGCGATGGCTCCTGTAGCAGGAATACCGCCAAACAGCGGAGCGATAATATTGGCTGCGCCCTGGGCTATCAGTTCCGTGTTTGAATCGTGGCGGTCACCAATGACACCATCGGCTACGGCAGCAGACAACAGAGATTCTATGGCTCCCAGTACAGCAATGGTGATGGCAACCGGAAATAAATTCTTGATAGCTTCCCAATTTAATTCGGGTACTACTGCATCCGGCAGCTGTGACTGAATGGTAAAACGGTCGCCAATGGTGTCGATACAAGTGATTCCGCCATATGTTTTCATCAGGTACACGGCAATGGTTACTACAATGATGGCAATCAGTGAACCTGGAATCTTTTTTGAGAACCGGGGAGTCAGTGCGATAATCAGGACGCTGACTATGCTGACAATGGCGTTCCACCAATTAACAGTATCAAAATGACGGAAATACATCATCCATTTACCTATGAAGTCTCCCGGTACTTTTTCTCCTCCGAAGTTCAGTCCGAAGATATCGGCAATCTGTGTCGTAAAGATGGTAACGGCAATACCACTGGTAAATCCTACAATAATGGGATAAGGAATGAATTTGATAACAGCTCCCAGCTTGAATACACCTAATAAAATAAGGAGTACTCCTGCCATAAGAGTTGCTACTGTTAATCCGCTGATGCCGTATTCTTGGATGATTCCATAGATAATTACGATAAATGCTCCGGTAGGTCCGCCTATCTGTACTTTGCTTCCTCCTAATAAAGAGATGATAAATCCTGCTACAATAGCAGTGATGATGCCTTTTTCTGGGGAAACTCCCGAAGCGATACCAAATGCGATAGCCAGTGGAAGTGCAACAATACCTACGATAATTCCGGCCATGAGGTCGGCCATGAAGCTCTCTTTTGAATAATTCTGTAGGGTAGTGAAGAGCTTCGGTTTGAATTCAAATGCTTTCATTTGTCAACTACTTTATGCTATGATTTTAAACGAGTTGCAAAAGTAGATAAAATTAATGTATAAATTAAGGTATTATTCTATTTAAATTCGTATTTTTGTTATTCATAGGGTGTTTTGTTGATAGTAATGGTGCGTTGGGCGGTAGAATCATTTGTGATACTGGTTACATCTCCTTTCGTAGTGAAGTAAACGTAATTTCCTTTATCGTAAAAACGATATACCTTGCAACCGTCATGTTCAAACAGATAGCTGACAGTGTAAGTGGAGTTGTTTTCAGACTCTCCGATTTTTAACGGTATGGACGCACATGAATTAAATCCTATTATAGTAAGGAGGGGAAAAGTGAATAATTTGATGATGTTTTTCATAATGGAAAATGTTAATGTTGTTGTGAACACAAATATAGGTGTTCTTGTTTATTTTATATAGAGTGAACGTTTAATTAAATATAAAAACGTAATTGTAATGAATACAATTTTGAAATAAAATATATATCTTTGTGTCATCAACAGATGATCAAATAATACTAACTAATAAAACTAACAATTATGGCTAAAAGCGTAAAAGGTACACAGACAGAGAAAAACTTGCTGACTTCATTTGCAGGTGAATCACAGGCTAGAATGCGTTATACTTACTTTGCAAGTACAGCAAAGAAGGAAGGTTATGAACAAATAGCAGCTATTTTTACAGAAACAGCCGATCAGGAAAAAGAACATGCAAAACGTATGTTTAAATGGTTGGAAGGCGGTATGGTAGAAATTACTGCCAGCTATCCTGCAGGTATCATTGGTACCACTATGGAAAATTTGAAAGCTGCCGCTGCCGGTGAAAATGAAGAATGGACTACTGATTACCCTCACTTTGCTGATGTGGCCGATCAGGAAGGTTTTCCTGCTATCGCTACTATGTATCGCAGAATCGCTGAAGCTGAAAAGGGGCATGAGGAAAGATATCTGGCTTTATTGAAGAATGTGGAAGAAGGCACAGTATTCAAGAAAGCAGAAGAAACTGTATGGCAGTGCCGTAACTGCGGTTACATTTATGTAGGTACGGAAGCTCCTGAAGTATGTCCTGCATGTCTGCATCCGCAAGCTTATTTCGAAGTGAAGAAGAATAATTATTGATTGAAATAAAACCACTCGTTCATCATGGATCCGGTTTCTCTGAAAAGGGGAAACCGGATTTTTTATTTTTAGGAAATGATTTTTGATTGGTTTTTATTCTTCTCTTTTCCCGTTTACAAATTCCCCCGGTTTCATGCCGAACTGTTTTTGGAAACATTTGGAGAAATAAGACGGATTATTGAATCCTACCATATAACAGATTTCATTGATGCGATATTTGTTTTCTGCCAGCAAGATCGCTGCTTTTTTCAAACGTACCACTTGAATCAGTTCATTAGGGGTGATATTGGCCAATGTCTTTATTTTGGCAAACAGGCCCGAACGGCTGATACACAATTTTTCGGCCAGGAAATCTACGGATAATTCCGGATTGGAGAAATTCTCTTCTATGATTTCATTCATACGGGTAAGGAACTTGTCGTCCATAGAATTATTGGCAATGCTGTTCAGCGGAACCAACGGCATCTTCGAGAATTTCTGACGCAGCAGATTACGCAAGTCTACCAGATTCTTGATACATGCTTCCAAGTATTGCATGGAGAAAGGTTTCTCTATGTAGGCATCTGCACCACAATCCATACCTTCTATCTTGGAGTTGGTATCTGTCTTGGCCGTTAGCAGGATGAAGGGTATATGACTGGTAGCCTGGTTAGTCCTTATTGCTTTGCAGAATTCCACTCCGTCCATGCGTGGCATCATCCAGTCGCTTACAATGAGTGTCACTTCGTTTTCTTTCAGTTTATTCAGTGCTTCTATACCGTCTTCTGCGGTAAGTATGCTGTATTTATCAGCCAGACTACTCGAAAGGAAATTCAACATTTCCTCATTATCATCCACAATCAGCATGGTTGGTTTATGTTTGATAGGAGAACCGGAGAGGTCCTCTTGCAAGATTCCTTCGGGAATGGCTGGGTTGTTCAATAGTGATGTGCCCGTATCCTGTGGCAGGACTTGTGCTTGTTCTATAGGCAACGTTACGATAAAAGATGATCCTTTGTTAACCTCGGATTCCACTTCAATACAGCCATTGTGTGATTCTACGATACTTTTGACAATGCTGAGGCCGATACCTGTTCCCGGCTTGTTATCCATAGCCTGATAGAACGGATGGAATATCTTCTTTTGTTCTTCTTTGCTGATCCCTATGCCGTTATCTGTCACTCGGATTATAAAAGTATGTTGTTCCGGCTGTACGATACAGGTAAGAGTAACTTCATCTTTTGTGTATTTACTGGCATTGGTCAACAGATTGCTGACTAGTTTGGTTACCGCCTCACTGTCTACTATAGCCGTGAAATCTGCTTCAGGATATTTCACAGTAAGCCGTGCTCCATGTTGGGCGATGAAAGGTTCGAAACGTTCACAAACCGCTTTGAGCAGTTGGTGGATATTTTGGGAAGCAAACTTCATTTTCATTCCTTCCTGTTCCACCTTCCGGAAATCCAGCAATTGGTTTACCAGGAACAGCAGACGCTGGCTGTTACGGTCAATAATATTCAGATCGTCGCGTACTGTAGACGGCAGGGACACGGGAGATTTCATTATTTTCTCCAAAGGTCCTATGATAAGGGATACCGGTGTGCGTATTTCGTGGGCTATCATGGTGAAGAACTTGATTTTGGCTTCGTGTACTTCTTTTTCCTTGTTGGCGTTCAGTTTGTTTATTTCAGCCGTATGTTTCTTCTCTGTCCGTTTGATGATGAAGCGGATGACGAATCCGAAAGCTATGCAAACCAATACAAAATAGAGCAGTTTGGAAGCGGTGGACCAATAGAAAGGAGGGTGGATGGTGATTTTCAGACTGGTTCCTTTTTCATTCCATATTCCGTCATTATTGGTCGCCTTTACTTTGAAAAGATAGGTTCCTGCGGGCAAATTGGTGTAAGTGGCCTTATTTTGGGAGCCTACATAGTTCCAGTCTTTGTCAAATCCTTCCAGTTTATAGGCGTATTTGTTTTTATTGGGGGTGCAATAGCTTAAAGAGGCATAAAGCAAGCTGAATGCATTTTCTTTATAGGATAGCTCCAGTTCTTCCAACTGGTTGAGAGATTTTGGAAGCAGTTTGTTTCCTACAGGAATTTGTTTATTAAATATTTCTAGTGCAGTAATGACTACTGGAGGACGTACGTGATTCGTTTTAATTTGATGGGGATAGAAAGCATTGAATCCGTTTACTGATCCGATATAAATTTTTCCGTCAGAAGCTTTGATACCTGCATTGGGTAGAAACTGGTCACTTTGTAGTCCGTCACTTTTAGTAAATACCTGGCAACCTTCTCCCGGTATATAGCGGACCAGCCCTTTTGTAGTGGTCAGCCATAATATATGCTGGTCTTCGATAATGCTGCATATATTGTGGCTGGGTATTTCTAACGGGATGGTTTCAAAATTGTCTTCCTCTATATTGTATTTACAAAGTCCGTTCATGGTTCCTGCCCATATCTCTCCATGGCTGTCTATCAGGCAGCAGTTTACTTGGTTATTGGCCAGCGTATTGGGCAGTGTATTGTTATGCACATAGTTTTTCCATATTTGTTTTTCCGGATGAAATTTGAACAATCCTTTTCCTTGTGTGGAAAACCAGAGATTTCCTTTTGTATCTTGGTCTATGTCTATGGTCATAGCATCTAGGTTCTTAATACGGATAAAATTATCCTCTTCCCGGTTATACAGATTGATTCCATTCATGGATGCTACCCAGATTCTATCCGATCTGTCTTTAAAGATGGCGTAAGAACTGGTTCCGTCCAGTGAGGTCGGGATATCTGTATAGGAGCGGTAGACTTTAAAAGTTCCCGTTTGCAGATTCAGTACATTCACTCCTCCAGTATAGGTTCCTATCCATAGGTTGTCTCCATCCATGCATAGTGCATGGACGTTGTGATAGGAAAGGCTGTTTTTATGATCAGCCGGTAGATAGTAAACGAACTTCCGGTCTTTAGGCGAGTATCGGTTCAGTCCACCGTCGTCCGAAGCTATCCATATTTGTCCATGAGCATCTTCGCAGAACCGTCCGATAACATTTCCATTTATAGAATTGTAAAGTCGTGAATGGGAAAAACTTTCAAATTGTTCAGCATTAGGTGAAATATAATTAATCCCTCCATAGTAGGTCCCAATCCAGATACCTCCTTCCCGGTCTTTTATGATGGGATATACAAAACGGTTTGATAAAGAGTTGGGAACAGTTTCATTTTCAGTAAACAGTTTATATTCTTCTGTAAGGGTATTGAATAATAACAGCCCGTCGTCCGATCCTATCAATAGTTGGTGAGGGGCATATTCCATTAACGAATGAATGTGTGTTACACCTTTTCCGTCCGTAGGGTGTAAATAGGTAGTGGTTTGCCGCGTATATTTATCTATTTTTTGCAACCCGCACTCCCATGTTCCCAGCCAAAGGGTCTGTTCTGAATCCTCCAGCATGGCTAATGCTTGTGAGTGGTGATTTCCGGCATTGTAAAGAAGTCCAAAAGGCTCGAATTTATTTTCTGCTTTGTTCAGTTTGTAAACACCTGATTCTCCTTGGTTGGTGAGAGCCCATATTTGGTTGTCACTGTCTGCCATTGTGCTTGCTACTATTCCGAACGCACTTGTAAATTCGTATTGTTCCAAATAGTTTTTTGATAGATTGTATCGGAACAAGCCTTGCCCGTTGGTCGAGAACCATAAATTTCCGTCTTTATCTTGCAAAATATGGTTGACGATGCTGGTTATGCGGACATTATTGGGAGTTGTGAGGTCGAAATAGGTAAAAGTTTCCGTTGCATAAGCATATATATAGATTCCCTCATCTGTCCCTATCCAGATATTCTTTTTGGTTCCGTACAGGGAGGATATGTATTTGCCTGCTGCCTGTGGGCAAATTGAATATGATTTTATCATGATTCCGTCATATCGGTTCAGACCTTCTTCTGTTCCTATCCATAGAAAACCATATTTGTCTTGCATAATGGCACGTACAGAGTTGGATGACAATCCGTCTTCTACGGAGAAATGTCGGAAACGGAAATCATTGGGTACAGCAAGTAAAGTTACTGATATAAGTAGAAAGAGTATCGAAAGGACAGGGCTTTTCATAGTTGTTATTTTTATCTTTATGCAAAGATAACAAGGTTTGAAATAATAGTATTGTAAAATGAAATATATTTATTGAGGTCAAGATAGAAATATGAATGTGTGGAAATATTTTCTTTAAAAGGGTGCCAATAGTCTGATAGTACTATTTTTGTTGCACCCTCATAAAGAAAATGTGATATGGTTTTATTGAATAATGGGCTGACTTCCAGTTATTCTTATCCGGTAAGGCCATTGTGCATCCTTTTCTTCCTGATTCGGATTTATCCAATGTTCGGCTGGCGCTCCCATAACGATGAACCAGAGACGTTCCGGAGATGAATTCTCTGGCACAGCATAACTGATTTTTCCCACAGGGTCTGCTTTCATTTCTCCATAGACTGCCTTGCCTTCTTTTGTGATGGTTACTATTCCATAGCGCCATCCGGCTTTGTCTGCATTGATGGTGTGGAATCCATTTTTATCGGCTTCTCCACAAAATTCTATTGTTACAGTTTGTCCGGTTGGGGGGATTGAGAGAGGAATGGCGTTGAAACCGTAGTTTTCCGGACAATTTTCGGGTGTGATCTGATACCAGTTGTCATCCATGCTGTTCAGTTTGCAGGTATATTGATTGGCATAAGGGCGTGTCTCTTTCCATACCCGTGGGAAATCCCAATTGATGAAATGACGGCAGGCGTCGAATATTTCATCACAGAATTGTTCCTGAGTCAGTCCAGTCATGCGTTTATAAGTCATTACAGGGTCTTCCCCTCTCTTTCCCTGACGATAAAGTTCGGCGATGAACGGCAGTCCCCGTTTCATGCTCCAATATTCTATGACGTATGGTGAATGATAAATGTTTTCCAAATGCAGATAAGCCTTGTGGGTAAGGGTCTTGAATGCATCCCAATGATATTTTTCATCGGTCATCCAGTCTGGATTCACTTGCCAGAGCATCCATTGTGAGGTCATTTCGAAGAAGCCGCAACCACCCCAGGCTTCTCCTTGGCCGTCACAGGTGATTTGTGACTGGAAACTATGTCCCAGTTCATGCGCTATACAATTCAGCTTTTCGTCCTGTACCCGGTTGGGGGCAATCCAGAGAGCGCCGATCTCACCGTCATAGTCTCCACCATAAGCGGTTCCTTCCAGTGAATAATTGATCATAACCATCATGCGGTATTTGTCGCATTTTGATCCGGTTTTGGCGAATTGCAATGTGTGATAGAAATAATGGTAAAAATGCTCTAGTTTTTCTTCCAGATTTTTCAGGTTTACTTTCATGGAATGTCCTTCCAGCTGAGGAGGGTCTGACAGGTTGTCACCAAATCCTTTTTCCCAAAAGATGACGAAGTTTTCGGTACATGCCATGCGGTGATAGCTCCATTTGCTTTCGGGGTCTTGCAAGTCCATGCTTCGCAGGTCTTTGGGGATATAGATTTCTTTGCCTTCGGGCAGAGGTACCGTTGTGCTTTCATTTTCCTGTGTTTTTGAGTTGGAACAAGAGATGAGCATCATCATGAGCAGGGGTAGGATATATGTTTTCATATTATTATAAATGAGTTGTTTCATTATTTAGTGGGTGTCAGTCTGACCATCAATACTCCATGCGCGGGAATTTCGTGCCGGGTATTTCTTTCTGTGGTTCCTATGTCTTTGTGCTGCCATAGGTCTCTTATTTTATATTCCTTCCGATGTATGTTCACTTCATCGGCAAAATAGATGGTTTGTTTTTTCCAGTCATAATCCAGTTTCCAGCTGTTTTCCGTACGGTTCATGAAACATACAGCCAGTTCACCATCATTCAGCGGCTTTGCCCATATTTCTTTTTCGCCCATATCCATAAACCGGCGGGCTTGTTCTCCTTTTTTATCTTGGTTGATGGCTATTACCTCTTTATTGGTTAATATTTCTATGGTTTCTTTATCCATGTTGCGCAGGTCGTTGCCGCTCATGAGTGGTGCTGCTAACATACACCACATGGAGAAATGGGTGATATATTCGTCGCGTGTCATTCCACCATTACCTACTTCCAACATCTCGGCATCGTTCCAATGTCCCGGTCCGGCATAAGGGTAGAGATCGGCCATCTTGTCTATAATGTCGAGTACTCCCACACCTCCCCAGTCGAATACACACTGGTAGCAATCGCGTATGTCAGGAGTGATGCGCCATAAATGTCCGATACCTTTTCCCCATTTCCATGGTTCATTCTCCCCCCATTCGCAAATGCTGAATACAATAGGACGTCCGCATGCTTTCAGCGCGTCGCTCATGGTACGGTAAGCAGCTTCCGCCTTTTGTCCTTCATTGGAGCACCAGTCGTATTTCAGGTAATCGATTCCCCATGCGGCGTATGTACGTGCATCTTGAAACTGATATCCGCGGCTTCCGGGTCTTCCCTGGCATGTTTCGGAGCCTGCACACGAATATATTCCCATTTTCAGTCCTTTGGCATGCACATAATCTGCCAGTGCTTTCATTCCATTGGGAAAACGTTTGGGATCGACCTGTATATTTCCTTCTTCGTCTCGTCCTACCTGCCAGCAGTCGTCGATGACCAGGTATTCATAGCCTGCATCCTTCATGCCTGTGGCAATCATGGCGTCCGCCATTTCTTTGATGAGCTGTTCGCTCACATTGCATCCGAATTTGTTCCAGCTGTTCCATCCCATAGGCGGAGTTTGTGCCAATGCGTTAAATACAGAGTCGGGTACTTCTTTTTTAGTGCCGAAATACATTTGTGCTCCGGCTGTAAGTGTGCTTGTCAGCAGCAGCAGAGTTAAGAATTTTGTTTTCATGGTACACAAGGTTCTTTTCATATAGTTTTCATATTTTGTGGGGGTAAAAGTAGTTTTTAGGAAGGTATTGATATGATACAATCATGCAAAAATATAGCAAAATAGTCTGGATAGTGAGCTATATAGGAAAATTTGACTTGAAACTCCTTGATGCATGAAGGTGATTAAAAAAGGAGTGTCCAACAAAGACACTCCTTTTTTAATATGAATAATCTGTTGCTTCCCAATAGTATTATTCGTAAGGAGCGGCATCAATCAGTTTGGACTTGTTCAGCTCCCAACGCGGAACAGGCACCCAATACAGTTTGTCATTATTGAATACACGTGTGGAAACAATGTTATCTGTCCAGTATTCTTTGCGGTAGGTGCCGTCTTCATTTTTAAATTTGCCGATAGTTACGCCATAAATAGGCTTGCTGTATTCTTCATACATTTTTTTCCAACGGCGGAGATCAAACCAACGTTGTCCTTCAAATACCAGCTCTATTTGTCTTTCATATTCATATTCGGCTCTGATATCTTCTCCTGTAGCGGGTGGTAAAAGCGCGCGGGTACGTACTTTATTGATATACTCCAAAGCTTCTAAGTTGTTGCCTAGCTCAATCTGGCATTCGGCATAGTTGAGATAAATTTCTGAAAGACGGATGAAGAACCAAGGGGTAGTGTGCATGGTTGTTCCTGTAGCATCATAAGACGGGTCGAGAAACTTCCGCATGGAGTATCCCGTATTGCTGGCATTCCACCAATATTCACCCCAATTGCTGTCTTTTCCGGCAGGAATCGTTTCGTCTCCTCCATAATATACTTCTACTTCGCGTTTGTCTTTTCCATATCCCCATTCGTCCCCATCTAATAAGAAAGCGGCATAAAAACGAATTTCACGCCCGTTCCAGGGATAATAGTCATAGTGTGTTTTCTTTTCAGAAGCGGTACCGTCTGCCATTTGGAACTTATCCACTAAATTTTGTGTCGGATTGAAATTCCCCCATCCTTGGAAGCCGTTACCAATGCCGCATGGAGCCTGATATAAAAATGAGTTATTATCACCTGATCCGTATTTAGGGTCAAATAATTTTTCGAAAATAACTTCTGGATTTTTCACATCATAAAACAATGCTCCATATTCCTCACTGTTATTTACCGTTTTTAAATAGTATTTGTTTAAGTCGAATACTGCTTTTGCAGCATTTGCTGCCGCTTGCCACTTTTCAGTGCTGGGTGTTCCAAATAATGGACTTGCCTTATATAATAGTACTCTGGATTTCAGAGCTAGAGCAGCTCCTTTGGTAACTCGTCCGAAATCATTGGGATCACTATACTCTATAGGGAGCAATGCAGCGGCCTCATCTAAATCCTTTATAATGAAATCGGCTACTTTATCCATATCTTCACGTTGCAGTTCAAATGAAGAATCCAGGTCAAAAGTATGATCTACGATAGGCACACGTCCGAATAAGCTGTATAGCATATGATAATTCCATGCACGTAGAAACAGGGCTTGCCCTTTTTGTTCGTTTCTAGAAGTCTCATCTCCGGGTACATTATCTATCTTTTCCAAAAAAAGATTCAACTTGCTTATATATTGATAATAACTATACCAGGGATCCCACATCGTATCATCCCAACCGATTCCGGCATTATCACAGCTTAATAATCCTTGGGTCACATTTTCTGAACCATAAGTATGTTTTTGAAAAACTTCGTCTGTATAGTGTGCAAAGCGGGTGCCCTTCATGTTTTCGGCCATCAGGTTCATATATTGCGCATTCAGATAAGTTTCTGAAAGGGCAAGATCATTCCATACTGCTTCATCTGTGAAAGAGTCCAGCGGGTCTTGATCAAGTATATCTGTACAAGAAATCATGCCTATGCTAGCCAATGCAAAGGCTACATATAAATATATCTTTTTCATTGTTCATCGTTTTTGGGTTTCTTAAAATGTAATATTGGCACCGAAAGTAATCGTTCGCTGTAACGGATAGCTTAGCACACCGTTAGAGTTGATTACTTCGTTGTTGTCATTACGTGTTACACCTGCTTCCGGATCAGCAATCTTATAGTTGTCAATCGTAAATAAGTTTGCTCCGTTGACATAAATTCGTGCTTTTTGTATTCCTACTTTAGCTGTTAGATCCTTAGGCAATGTATAACCTAATTCCACTGATTTTAAACGTAAGAAGGATGCATTACGTAACCACCATGTCGAAGCTTGTCCATTCCAGGTATCACCATAAGTTTGTTTTATGAAGGCTTTAGGCCAACGTGCGTTGGCATTTTCTTCCGAGGTGTTTCCTTCTTTCCAGCGTCCTTCATAAAAATCTGTCGCCATGTTCATGGTTGGCTGGACTAATTGGCTGGCTTTGGCCTGTCCTTGGAAAAACATATTTAAATCGATACCTTTCCAACCTCCATTTAATGTAAATCCGTAAATGATTTTTGGAGTAGCTGTTTCATCAATACGGATTGCATCATCCCATGTTATGTTACCGTCGCCATTTGTATCTTGATAAATCAAGTCTCCTGGTTTGGCTCCGTCAATATGTGGCGTATTATCTACCTGCTCTTGAGTTTGATAGATGCCTAATGCTTTATAGAGTACTTGTCCGTCAATGGGATGGCCTTCTGTCTTTTGCCATGCAGGAGTGCTGGCTGCCTCATCCATATAGTTCACCTTATTTTTTGCGTAAGTTAAGTTACCTGTGATCCCCCATTCAAAATCACCTGCACGATCTCGATATGTAGCTATGATTTCTATGCCGGAGTTAGTAACCTCACCTATGTTCTCTTGTGGCAGAGTCATTCCTGCGTAATAAGGAATGGATGCGTTACGGTAACAAAGGATATCATTACGGTTGGAATGGAACCAATCAAAATCCAGACCAAATTTTCCATTTAAGAATTGTGTGGATAAACCTAAGTTTAAAGTCTTTGCTTTTTCCCAAGTTACTACTGGATTGGCTACTCGTGCTTGGTAAAAGCCTTGGTTGATGTGTCCGTCCTCTCCTGCTCCAAAGTACGGTCCTTTATTATCTGCTAAGAATTTGTATTGGGACATGAACTGATAGGCGGCGATATTGTCATTACCCATCATGCCCCAGGAACCTTTCAGTTTGAAGAAGCTGACCACATCCTTTATCGGTTCGAAGAATTTTTCCTCACTCATCACCCAACCCAGTGAGAAAGCCGGGAACAATCCCCAACGATGACCGGGAGCAAAATTCATGGAGCCATCGTAGCGCAATGTTACCTCTGCTAAATATTTGTCTTTATATCCATAGTTGATACGTCCGAAGAAATTGCAACGTGCTGTAGCGTCTGAATAACCTCCATTGTCCTTGTCTTCGGGTACACTGCTGCCTGCAAATATTTCAGGAATGGCTGTAGACAGATAGTTGGTACGATAGGCGGAAAGAGTGTTATAATCATATTTGCTTTGTTCGTAGGCCACGAATGCATCTACTTTGTGAGCTTCGGCAAATGTATGGCTATAACCGATACGGGCATTCAGGGTGATTGTTTTGTAGTTGCTAGACCAGGAGTTTACACTGATTTTACCGGTATCTGCTCTTTTGTTCTGGTATTCATTGGTTGCTTTGTCATAATAATATAAGTCGTACGGCTGATTTAATGATTTGCCGTTATCAAAATGGAAATCCAGTGCGGCATATCCTTCTACATACAAACCTTTGGTAATCATATCCAGGTCAATATGCAGCAAGGGCTTCAGGTTTAATATATTATAGGTGTATTTATTGTATCCGGGCTGGTCTGTCACCATAATGGCGGCATTGCGGGTGATACCATCGTAACCTACTCGTGGGAGTCCGTTCGGGAAATAGGGAGCACTGCCGGGAAAAGTGGTCAGGAAATAAGTAAACAGGTAGGGAGTCGAATAAATTCCACGGTTGCGTTGTTCTTGACGTCCCAGAATATCAAAACTAAAACGTACGGATTTGTTGATTTTGGCATCAATGTTGGTGATGAATTGATATTGCTTGTAGTCCTGTGTGCTCTGTTTGTAAATGGCATCCTGCCACATATATTGAGCGGAAGAATAGAAGGATAATTTATCATTGCCACCACTTACGGACAAGCTGTGCTGAGTTTTTCCTGCCCAATCTTTGGCCACTGCATCCCACCAGTCTGTGTCGGGATAATTTAGATCATCATCATGATTTATATAATGTTGCAGCACTTCATCGGAATAAGTGATACCGCCCTGATCGTGGCGTGGGTCGGCGTCATATTCATTTACATAAGTCGCATACTGGTAGGAGTTCAGCATTTGGGGGATGCGTGTCGGTTGGGAAAGTGTGTAGCTGCCGTTGTAGTTTACTTGCATTTTACCTTCCTTACCGCGTTTGGTGGTTACCAGGATAACACCATTTGCGGCGCGTGCACCATATATGGCGGCAGAAGCGTCTTTCAGTACAGAAATAGATTCGATGTCTTCAGGGTTGAGGCGGCTGAATGAACGGTCAGCAATACCATCCACAACGATCAGTGGAGAAGTATTTCCTAAAGTCCCTTTTCCGCGGATAAGAATGTCGGCTCCATCCTCGCCAGGTTCGCCTGAACGGGTATTGGCTATGATACCGGCTGTCTTACCGGCTAGGGTATTACTTAAATTGGCTGCTGAGACTTTTTTAATATCTTCACCGCTTACAGATGATACAGAGCCTGTCAGGGTTGCTTTTTTTTGTGTGCCATAACCTACCACCACCACTTCATCCAGTATCTCCGTATCTTCTTTTAGCGTAACATTTACGGTTCGTTGTCCGTTGATGGATATTTCCATCTTTTTATATCCTATGTAGGATATTGTCAATGTGCCTTGGGCCGGTGCATTGAGGCTGAACTTACCGTCAAAGTCGGTAATGGTTCCGTTGGTCGTTCCTTTTACCACAACGCTGGCTCCGATGACAGGTTCCCCGCTGGTATCGGTAATCCGACCGCTGATGGTTTGATTTTGTTGAACTGTTTCCATGACTGATGTGCTGGCTTCCGGCAGTGCAAATACAGGGCTCATCCCTGCACCCGCAGTAAGGAAAAGACAGGTTGCGGCCTTTAGCAATGCTTTGCTGAACAAGACCCGATTGTCATGTGTTTTCATCATACAGTTTTATTTAAAAGGTTTATATGTTCATTCAGTTCACTTTCCATTCAATCACCCCTCCCGAAGCTCCTTTCTGCAATTGTGCTGCAATTTTAAGCCCCTTTGTTTTGACAGGTTTGAAATCCAAACTATTATAGCAATCTTTTTTTACAGTATATTCAGTCAACGCCTCTACCTCTTTCCAACTTTCGCCTTCTTTATAATATAGTTTCCAGCTTTCCGGCACACGGAAATCCCCGTCATAATGGTCAAAATCCAACCAATACACTTGTACGTTCGATACGGTATAAGGCTGGTCGAATTCATAAGCCAGTGTTTCGACAGTACCGTTCTTCAGCCACCAATAGTGGTAAGGTTTCGAGATATCCGATGAGCGTTTAGGTTCCCATTGGTCATTTACCCCCCATGCCCATGTTTCCACCGAAGCCGATTCGGGAGCATCTTTCTGTATAGGAGCCTGTATCATCAGAGTACGTGCTTTGCTGGCAATAGTAGCTTCCGGAGTGGGGCGGGCATACTCGGCCGCTTCGGGAATCCATACAGCCATCTGGTCGGCACCGCGGTTGTTCCATGTAGAATAAGGAATTGCTTTGAAGGGAACATCTTTTACCTTACCATTCCTGTCAATTTCTTTAGCTGTACCGCTCAGCACCATTACGCCATTCAACAAACCGGCATCGTAAGAAGCCTCCATCGGAGTACCGTCGGGGATGAATTTGTTGAATACAGTACTGTCGGCCTGGTCTTGTCCTTCCAGACAGAACATAATAGGACCCCGTTCTATAGCCAGTTTGCCACGGTCATCCTCTACTTGGTCATTTGCTTTCACACGACGTACCTCCATAGGAAGATTGATTTCAACCACATCACCCGCTTTCCAGTTGCGTACAAGGGTGGCATAACCGTCATATTGCTTCGCATTGACTTTGGAACCGTTCACAGAAATGCTGTAAGCCTGAGCCTTGTCTGTAAATGAGTAGAGATCTGTGGGTACGGGAGCGTCTTGCGCCCATCCGGGGATACGCACACGCAAAGCAAACTCCTGTTCTTTTTCGGGAGTGACGGCAATACTTATCTTTCCGTCCCACGGATAGCCTGTAGTTTGTTCCACATTTATTTTATTACTTTCCGTTTCAATATCCGCCTTGCTTTGGATAAAGAGATTGACATACACATCATTGCCTTGAGTGGCATACATATAATAAGGTACTGAAGCCATGAAACGGGTTATGTTGCCCGGACAGCAGGCACATCCGAACCAGTGTTGGCGCTCATGCTGCCCCATGGATTCCAACGGATTGTCATAGAAGAACTTGTCACCGCTGAGTGATACGCCCGAAATGACCCCGTTATACAACGCGCGTTCCAGCACATCCGCATATTTGGCATCTCCCGTAGCGAGAAACATACGATGATTCCAATACACATTGGCTATAGAGGCGCAGGTTTCGCAATAGGCTGTGTGATTATTCAGTTCATAGTTCGGACCGAATCCTTCACCTTGTGGGCGGGAACCGATTCCGCCTGTGATAAAGAGTTTTTTGCCGGCCATATTTTCCCAAATACGGGTTAAGGCATTGAAATAGGCGGTATCATGAGTCAAAGCGGCTACATCTGCCACTCCGGAGTAGAGATATCCGGCACGGACGGCATGACCTACTATCTCGTCTTGTTGCAGGATGGGCTTGTGATCCTGACTATATTCGCTCAGTTTATGTCCGTCTGTTCCTCTGCCGGTTTCTTCTACAAAATACTTAGCCGTCTGCAAATATTTCTCATCACCTGTCACCTTATATAGTTTGACAAGAGCCATCTCGGCGATAGGATGACCGCTGGGACGATGGATCTGCCCTTCGCCGGGTCCGAAGACCTGACATACCAGATCGGCATTTTTGATAGCCACATCCAATAATGTACGTTTTCCGGTGGCGCGATAATGAGCAACGGCGGCTTCGTACAAATGACCGCTGTTATAAAGTTCGTGGCTGTTGATTTTTTCCCAGCGGTGCGTGCCCCACCAACCGGATAAACGGGTACATTGATTGGTTACACAAGTAGTAAGATAACCATCCGGTTCCTGTGCGGTAGCTATGATATGGATTACACTGTCCAGATAATGATCCAGTTTCCCGTCATATTTTACGGCCAGCGAGTAGGAAGCTCCTTCTATAATTTTATAGGGATCGGTATCGTCGAAAGAAAAGTCACCGCGATGCTCGCCTTTCATCAGACCACCCGCAATGGCAAAGTTATCGAATCGGCCGTTCTTTTCACATTCTTTGAAAGCGGATGGGATGGAAACGGTGCGGTTGGTTTCAATCCGCGGTGACCAGAAATTATCATCTAAATGAACTTGGGTGAAAGGAACTTCTTTGATAGGAGCATCAGGTTGTGTATAAGGTGTGCTACATGCGCATACACTTATTATAGCAATGCTGCTCCATACTATTTGCAATTTGTTTTTCATACTATATCTGTGTTTTTTATTTCAGTATCAACTATGTCAACAGATGCAAAGTAAGTGAACAAACCATTAAGTAGATAAAAGAAAAATCTATTATACTGCGAAAATCGTCTTAAAGATGATCAATCCATTTTCAACATAATAATATTGATTATCAGTATTTTATACTATTGTTATAGACAATTTTTTCATTCTATTGGACAATCGTTTTATCTTGTAAAGACAAGGATTAAGCAGATTTGTCTGTTTTTTGAGCTTGAATAGTTGGAGATACTTAATTCTTCTTAGAAAACCTCAATAAGATCCGGTGAAACTTTCCTCCTCTGATAATATAAATTAGATTGGCGTTCCTTATTCAATAAAAAACTTAATGATGCAGCTATGATATATGCGTATATTCGGGTTTCAACTGATAAACAGACTGTAGAGAACCAGCGGTTCGAGATAAATCGTTTTGCCAAACAAAGGGATTTCCAAATTGATGTGTGGGTGGAAGAAACGGTTTCAGGAACACGGTCAGCCAAAGACAGAAAGCTTGGCGTACTATTGAAAAGAATAAAGAAAGGGGATACATTGATTGTGTCGGAGATCTCTCGTTTGGGAAGAAGATTGATGGAAGTAATGAGTATACTGAATGCATGTATGTTGAAAAATGTCATCCTGCTCACGGTGAAAGAGAAATATGAGCTGGGAAATAATATACAATCTCAAATATTGGCATTCGCTTTTTCCCTTTCCGCACAAATAGAACGCGACTTGATTTCCCAACGTACCCGTGAGGGACTTGCACGCAGAATCGCCTCCGGACAAAAGTTGGGACGTCCCATGGGAGGACATAACTCGAAATATAAACTTACGGGAAAAGAAGAAAAAATTAAGGCTATGCTGGAGGCGGGAACCAGTAAGGCGGAGATGGCGAGGAAATTGAAAGTGAGCAGGAATACATTGGCAGCTTTCCTTAACAGAAACAGGACAGGGATTCCTTCGAACTGATAAAAGTGATATGTCTGTTATTCGTAATAAGAAGAAACAAAGCCTCTGATAGATTATTCTTACTTAAATTTCGGTTTTAGCATAAGGATATACATAAAGCACAAAAACGCTCTGTCACAGTAAAATGCACATTACTAATCACTTCCGGTGTAAAAGTCTCTCAAATCCCCTTCAATTGGTATGTCGGTGGGGAAACAAATCCGTTTTTGGGAATGCTCGCATTCGGGAATACCAGCGGACAAGATGTAGAGTCAGCCCCTCACTGCCTCCCGGCTACTCGTGGGCATCATAGTTCATATCTGACAGGATACTGTTTGTTTCGGCTATTGAACCTTGTTGCGTATGTAATAAGAACCTGTTTCTATCGTATCTTCACTCCGTTCCGTTTGATATTCCACCTAAGTGAAGCAACTATTCCACCCTAGTGAAAATGGCTGTTCACTAAAGTGAAATGTAAGCATTCGGCCTCGTGCGTGTTTCTCTCCAAGTTATAATAAAGTCAAAAGC
>DXLO01000021.1 GCA_019414665.1 Bacteroides sp.
TGTTTAACTTGTCCAACTTTTTGGGGTCACTTCAATTTTGACACATCCTCTTTTTCCTTATTTCTTGCTGACAAATCAATCGACTTGTCCCAATGAATTTCCATATTCCATTTCGCCCTGAACTACAAAGAACACATCGTCGGGTTCGAAAGGTCCCATACCGTCTTTTGCAGCCTCTTTGACTATGTAGTTTACAATTTCATCCTGGTCGATGTTGATGTAACCTTCTTCGTCAGGTTGAGCGTCCAGACATCCGCTGGTTGTATAATAGTCTACTATCAAGTCGAGAATGTAATACAAATCGTCGTCTGTAAACTTCTCTTTCAAATCCTGAGGCAAATAGTTCTTAATAAACTCGATGGTCTTTTCATCGTCCTCATCTTCCAACAAGAAATCGTCTTCCATTCCCATAGTCTTAGCGCGTTTTAAGTTATTTTATTTCAATAAAGCTTCAACTTTTTCTTTCAAAGCAGCCTTTGTAGTAGCACCAACCTGTTTGTCTACCACTTCACCGTTCTTGATGAACAATACGGTAGGAATATTACGTACACCAAACTGTGCAGGAAGATCAGCGTTATCGTCTACATCACATTTACCGATGTTTACAGTATCTTTATACTCTTCTGCCAATTCTTCGATGTAAGGAGCAATCTGCTTACAAGGTCCACACCAAGTAGCCCAGAAATCCAATACTACAGGTTTTCCTTCTGCTACAATAGCTTCAAAATTGTCATCTTTAATGTTCAATGCCATAATTCTAGTTGTTTAGGTTATTCAATTATATACGCAAATATATACTAATTTATTTTATAGTCCAACAATGGCTGACTTTTTAAATAATTTACAATGTCTTTTCGTACTGATATTTTCATTGTACGTGACATCAGATTGACATACATCTGTCCGTCTTCATCTCGGATATAGAAGTACAGTTCGGCATTTCCGGGATTTTCTTTTACCAGCGAACTCAGCTCCATAATCATCTCGTCGTTGACAGCAGACAAAGGAGCGGTAACCGTCAGCTTTTCTATCAGCCGGTCTTTTACTTCCGACAGCAGTTCGATGTTATTGATCTTCACTTCCCATTCTTCCTGCTTCCACTGGCGAGGCTGACACTTACCGTGCATAAATAAAAACATTCCTTCGGCAAAAAAGTTTTTCTTTTCTACCCATTCATTGCCAAAAAATGCAAATTCGGCCGTACCGGAATAGTCTTCCACTTTTGCCACGCCAAAAGGTTTTCCTGTTTTGGTATATCCTTCGCGTACACCGGTTACGATACCTCCCAGTGTCAGGTCATGATTCTGCAACGGAGTCAGATCAGACAGTTGTGCCATATGGGTATTGCATACATTTTCAAGTATTACAGAAAACTCATCCAGCGGATGTGCAGACAGATAAATACCTACTAGTTCACGCTCTTTGTTCAAGCGTTCCAGATCGCTCCATGCCGATGCACGGACAATTTCGGGAGTAGCTATTTCCACCTCATGCTCACCACCAAACAACGAATTGGCGGCAGCTGCCTTATCCATCTGATATTTGTTTCCATAACGCACCAGTACTTCGACAAATGTTTCGTCTTTGGCATTCTTTACAAAGAAGTCTTCGCGATGAATGTTCGGGAAGCTGTCGAATGCTCCGGCCAAAGCCAGATTTTCGATATTCTTACGGTTACATGCCGAAAGATTCACACGCTGCACAAAGTCGAAGATATCTTTAAACGGTCCGTTTTTCTGCCGTTCGGTCAAGATGCTTTGTACAGCAGATTCTCCCACTCCCTTAATAGCTCCCAGTCCGAAACGGATATCTCCATGACGGTTTACAGAGAATTTCAGGCTACTTTCGTTTACATCAGGACCCAGTACGTTCACCCCGGTAGCCTTACTTTCGTCCATCAGTTTGGTAATTTCGGTAATGTTCGAAATGTTACGGCTCATGGTAGCCGCCATATATTCCGACGGATAGTTGGCTTTCAGATAAGCAGTCTGATAGGCAACCCACGAATAGCAGGTAGCATGCGACTTATTGAAGGCGTAGGAAGCAAATTTTTCCCAGTCTGCCCAGATCTTTTCCAGAATCTTCGGATCATGACCGTTTTTCTTACCTCCTTCGATAAACTTAGGCTTCATATGATCCAGCTTGTCGCGCAACTTCTTACCCATCGCCTTACGCAAGGCATCCGATTCACCACGGGTAAAGTCGGCAAGCAGACGCGACAGCAACATCACCTGCTCCTGATAGACAGTAATACCGTATGTATCTTTCAGATACTTCTCCATGACGGGAATATCGTACTCGATAGGCTTACGTCCTTGCTTACGGTCGATAAAGTCGGGGATATAATCCATCGGTCCCGGACGGTAAAGGGCATTCATGGCAATCAAATCCTCGAACGTAGTCGGCTGAAGTTCACGAAGATATTTCTGCATACCAGCCGATTCGAACTGGAACGTACCGATGGTTCTACCCTCACTATAAAGGCGGTAAGTAGCAGGGTCGTCGATAGGTATCTCGTCTATATTCAGGATAATTCCTTTACTCTGCTTAATATTTTCGAGAGCTTCCTTGATGATGGAGAGTGTCTTCAGCCCCAGGAAGTCCATCTTGATCAGTCCCGTATCTTCAATAACCGAACCTTCATACTGGGTAACGAGCATCTTATCGCCGGTTTCTTTATCGTCGGCCGTACTGACAGGAACCCAGTCAGTAATATCGTCACGGCAGATAATAGTACCACAGGCATGTACACCCGTATTGCGGACGTTTCCTTCCAACATCTTGGCGTACTTAATGGTATCACGAAGCACAGGATCCGACGATACTTCGGCTGCCTGAAGCTCGGGCACATAGGCTATTGCATTGGGCAAGTTCAGTTTCTTATCAGGAATCTTATCGGGTACAAGCTTACACAAACGGTCGGACTCCGAAAGAGGCAATTTCTGTACACGTGCTACATCCTTAATGGCAAGCTTGGTAGCCATCGTACCGTATGTAATAATATGAGCAACCTTTTCCTGTCCGTACTTCTCGGTTACCCAGTTCAACACGCGTCCTCGTCCGTCATCATCGAAGTCGACATCGATATCAGGCAAAGAAATACGGTCAGGGTTCAAGAAACGCTCGAACAGCAAATCGTATTTGATAGGGTCGATCTGCGTAATACCCAGACAGTAGGCTACAGCCGAACCGGCTGCTGATCCACGTCCCGGACCGACAGATACATCAAGTTGATTGCGGGCCGCAGAAATAAAGTCCTGTACAATAAGGAAGTAACCCGGGAAACCCATGGTTTTCATGATATGAAGTTCGAACTTGATACGTTCTTTTACTTCATCTTCCAGATGCTCACCATAACGGCGGCGTGCTCCGTCGTATGCCAGCTTTGCCAGATAATCGGCTTCCAGCTTGATACGATACAGCTTTTCGTAACCTCCCAGTCGCTCAATCTTGGCCTTTGCCGACGCTTCATCCATGACCACATTGCCATTTTCATCTTGGGTAAATTCATCGAACAAATCTTTTTCGGTGAATTTCTTACGATATTCCTCTTCTGTTCCGAAATCTTCGGGAATGGCAAAAGTAGGCATGATAGGCGCATTATCGATCGAATAAAACTCTACCTGATCGCATATATCGCAAGTATTCGCCAGTGCTTCGGGCACATCGGCAAACACTTCGTTCATTTCTTCACGGGTTTTCATCCACTCCTGTTTGGTATAAAGCATACGGTTAGGATCGTCCAGATCCTTACCCGTACTCAAACAGATTAGACGGTCGTGTGCTTCAGCATTTTCTTCATCGACAAAGTGTACATCGTTTGTACACACCAGTTTGATATTATATTTTTTTGAATACTCTACCAATTTTTGATTTACAACTTCCTGAAGCTTGTAAGTTTCATGATTTGCACGAGGTACAGTAGCCTTGTGACGCTGAAGTTCAAGATAAAAATCATCGCCAAACAGATTCTTATACCACTGGATAGCTTCTTCTGCCTCTGCAAACTGACCTGCCGTAATGCGGCGTGGAATCTCTCCACCCAAACATGCCGAACAGACAATCAGTCCTTCGTGATATTTTTCCAGTTCCACACGGTCGGTACGCGGACGCATATAGAATCCCTCGGTCCATGCTTTCGATACCAGTTTGATAAGGTTGTGATAACCCTTCAGGTTTTTAGCAAGTACCACCAGGTGGTATCCACTCTGGTCAGCCTTTCCTTCCTTATCAGTCAGACGACGGCGTGCGACATACATTTCACAACCGATAATCGGCTTGAAGAGCTTCTTCTTGGCAGCTTCCAACTGTTCACGGCAAGCAGCAAGGTCGGCTTCCGGATTCTCCGACTCAGCTTTTCCACTTTCCAGTGCAGCTATCTTTTTCTTCAAATCCTTTATTTCACCGTTGGTCCCGCCATTCTTCTTATTTACATAATTGAAGAATTCCTTTATACCGAACATATCACCATGATCGGTAACAGCAATGCCTCGCATGCCGTTGGCTATGGCTTTATCTACTAAACGGGGAATTGATGCCTGACCATCGAGAATAGAATATTGAGTATGGACGTGCAAATGAACAAAATCTTGCATATTTTCATTATTAAAAACAGAGTTCAAAGATACCGAGCTTTCGGAGAACAACCAACTACAAACGATAAAACTTGTAACGAATGAATACTTTTTAGTAAAAAAAAGGCATAAAGGACAATTCTAACGGTTGTTTATTTGGCAGGTTTTTAAATTAAATATATTTTTGCACGATAAATAAACTTTGTTATGACCCGATTGAACAAAATAAAAAAGATAAAGAAAATAAGATTACACCGGGAAGGTACTCACATTCTAATCACCAGCGCACTTTTATTGCTTATTGTCAACGCAGCATTGTATTGGGGATTAGAGTGCAAAATGCCTTTCTACATCATAGCTTTTGCCAGCATCATTCTTTACCTGCTGATGGCAAATTTTTTCCGTTGCCCTATCCGTCTGTTCGATGGTGAAACAGAAAAAATTGTCGTAGCCCCTGCCGATGGTCGTATCGTTGTGATAGAGGAAGTAGATGAGCATGAATATTTTCATGACCGTCGTCTGATGATTTCTATCTTTATGGATATTACAAACGTTCATGCCAACTGGTATCCGGTAGATGGAGTTATTCGTCACGTTGATCATCATAACGGACGTTTCATGAAAGCATGGTTACCGAAAGCGAGTACAGAAAACGAACGCTCTATGGTGGTAATAGATACTCCGGAAGGACATACGGTCATGGCCAGACAGATTGCGGGAGCAGTAGCACGCCGTATCGTTACTTATGCAGAAAAAGGAGAAGACTGCTACATTGACGAACACATGGGATTCATAAAATTCGGATCACGTGTAGACGTATATTTGCCTCTGGGAACTGAAGTGTGCGTTAAGATGGGGCAAAAGACAACAGGTAATCAGACTGTCATAGCAAAATTAAAGTAATACAGGAAGGAAGCAAAAACATGGCAAACGCAATCGTTCGCAATATTCCCAATACACTTACAAGCTGCAACTTGTTTTCAGGTTGTATAGCTGCGTATATGGCTTTTCATGGCAATTATAAGGAAGCCTTATTATTCATTGTATTAGGTGCTATGTTCGATTTCTTTGATGGAATGACCGCACGTTTGCTACATGTATCATCTCCTATCGGTAAAGAACTAGACTCACTGGCTGATGACATTACATTCGGACTGGCTCCGGCAGCCATTGCTTTTTCCTTGTTCAAGGAAGTATATTATCCGGATTTTTTAATGCCGGTAGCAGGCATTATGCCATACACAGCTTTTCTGATTGCTGTATTCTCGGGATTAAGACTAGCCAAATTTAATATAGACGAACGCCAGACCAGTTCTTTTATCGGCATGCCTACGCCTGCCAATGCATTATTCTGGGCTTCACTGGCTGTAGGAGGACATTCTTTTTTAATATCCGACAATTTTAATGCTATCTATCTTTTTGTATTAGTGGTAGTCATGTCATTACTGCTTGTCGCAGAACTGCCAATGTTCTCATTGAAGTTTAAAGATTTGTCTTGGGGACACAACAAAGTCAGTTATATATTTCTGATTGTCAGTCTGCCATTGCTTATCATTTTCCAGTTAAGCGGTATAGCAGCGGTCATTATCTGGTATATTCTCCTGTCATTGGCAACACGTAAAAAATAATTAAAACAATAATCGCGGCACGGTTATTGTTACTTTATGAATAAAAACAATAACTATGTTTCATATTTTAGGATTTCTATTTTTTTTCATTCTGATAATTCTTGTTATCGGACTTGCCTTAATCTCCAAGGTGATACGTACAATATTAGGACTCGGTCGTCGTATGACAACCGGAAACGCATCTTCCTCGACTAATACGAGTTCGCGAAACAGTCAGTATAACTCATCATCTTCCAGCGAAAGCAATTCACAGCGTCAGCCCAATGAAACTACATCGGGCAGGAAAAAGATATTTGGAAGTGACGAGGGTGAATATATTGACTTTGAAGAGGTAAAGGAATAAGAAACTGAGAATATTCAATGTATATAAATAATTTCCCCACTTAAAAAAGACTTTCTTTTTACAGATAAGTCTGTTTTTAAGTGGGGAAACTTTTTTATATCTCTATACTCAATATATCAGGTTATTCTTCATCATCGTCCACCAAATCTTGTATCGGCATCTGACGCTTAATAGCCTCACGGAAAGAAATAATGGTTTCTGAACGTGCCAATCCCAAAGGCTGCAACTTATCGTGAATAATATTTAGCAAGTGATGATTGTTTCTGGCGTAAATCTTTATGAACATGTCATATTGTCCGGTTGTATAATGACACTCTACCACTTCGGGAATACATTTTAGAGCTTCTGTCACCGAATCAAATTGTTCGGGATCTCTCAGAAACAAACCAATATAAGCACAAGTTTCATAACCGACCTTTTCAGGATCTATTATAAACTCGGAGCCTTTCAGTATTCCCAAGTTTGTCAACTTTTGAATACGCTGATGAATCGCTGCACCCGATACATTACAAGCACGAGCAACTTCCAGAAATGGAATACGAGCATTGTCAGCAATCAAGCGCAAAATCTGTTCGTCTAATTTGTCTAATTGATGATGTCCCATTGATTAATGTTTTATTTGGTACAAATATAGTATATTTATTCCATACGCTAGATAGCAATTATAACTTTTATCTTTGTTTTAGCAGTAAATTGGCAGATAGTCCTATCTTTGTAAAAATTTAAATCTTTTGAATTATGAGAAAAAACATATGGGCGGCATTGCTGATTTCAGCATGCACGCAGATTGGAGCATATGCACAAAACTTCGATGATTTCTTTACTAATAAAACACTGAGAGTAGATTATTTGTTCAACGGAAATGCGCAAAAACAAGAAATAAGCCTTGATGAACTGGTATCACTTCCCGGATGGGCCGGAAGAAGAAATTTTCTTGATAAACTTCCGTTAGAAGGTAACGGACAGATTAGAATGAAAGATAAGACTACTGGAAAGGTAATATACCGTACATCCTTTTCCAGCCTATTCCAAGAATGGGTAAGTGAAGAGGAAGCCAGCCGTGTGACCAGGGGATTCGAAAACACTTTTTTACTTCCCTATCCTAAACAACCAGCAACGGTAACCATCGAACTGAAGAACGTTTATCATCAGACTTGTGCATCACTCACTCATGAAATCAATCCGGATGATATCCTTATTCACCAACGCGGTACAACGCATATAACTCCTCACCGCTATCTGCTTCAAAACGGTACACCCGAAAAATGTATTGATCTCGCTATCATGGCTGAAGGATATACCGAAGATGAAATGGAAATCTTCTACAAAGACGCTCAGACTGCTTGTGAAGCAATATTTGCTCACGAACCATTCAAGCATCTGAAAGAACGCTTCAACGTCGTAGCAGTAGCTACACCGTCGCACGATAGTGGAGTGAGCATTCCGAGAAAAGGGGAATGGAAAAATACTGCTGTCAGTTCTCATTTTGATACATTCTATTCCGACCGCTACTTGACAACTCGCAGCGTAAAAGCCATGCATAACTGGCTTGCTGGCATTCCTTATGAGCATATCATTATTCTGGCCAATACTGACACTTACGGTGGAGGAGGTATCTATAATTCATACTTGCTGACTACGGCACATCACCCGATGTTTAAGCCCGTAGTAGTACATGAGTTAGGCCATAGTTTCGGAGGATTAGGTGACGAATATGCGTATGACACAGCTCCCAGTCCGCAATACCCATATAGCGTAGAACCATGGGAACCTAATATAACGACACTGGTTGATTTTGAAAGCAAATGGAAAGATATGCTTCCGGCACAAACTCCTGTCCCCACTCCAGCAGAAACAGACCCTAATACGATATATACTAAAGTAGGTGTGTACGAAGGAGGAGGATATACATTAAAAGGAATCTATCGTCCGACAACAGAATGCAGAATGAAAATAAACGAAGCACCTCGTTTCTGTCCTGTTTGCGAACGTTCACTCGAAAAAACAATTCATTTCTATACCGATTAAAATATTTAAAACCATGTTGACATTTACCAAAATCCAAACGAATCACAAACATTATGACTTTGTAGAAGAACTTTTACATCAGTCATTTCCTCTTAACGAGCGCAGAGATGATGATTGCCAACGGTTTAATACAGACAATAACCCGTTATTCCACTGTTATCTGATTACAGAAAACGTGGATGAAAAAGAAGAAAGTCTTATCGGATTGATTACAGTCTGGGAATTAAATGGTTTTCGATATGTAGAACATTTGGCTACCTCACCAGCCATACGTAATAAAGGCTATGGTAAACTTATCATGGAAGCTCTCAAAAAGAAATTCTCAGGACTTATCATCTTGGAAGTAGAAAGACCAGAAGATGAAATGAGCAAGCGCCGGATAGAATTTTATAAGCGATGTGGCTTTTCTCTTTGTGAAAAAGACTACATTCAGCCAGCCTACAGAAAGGGAGGTGAAGGAGTACCTTTATATCTGATGTATATTGGAACAGATAACATAGATCCGCAATATCCTGAAATAAGAAATGAGATCTATCAAAAAGTATATAATGTGAATTAGAAACAGCCTCAATTACCATCGCAATTCTCATAAACACATAAATATAGCTGAAGAAATATCAATCTCTAATTGCATAAAGACAATCGTATAAGTTGACACTTGAGTATCTTTATCAAAAATAGAAAGACGCTACCAAAAGATAATGTGTTTTCTAAAAATGAGGCTGTTTCAAAATAGAACAGCGAAAGTAAAAATCTTACAGATTAAAATTGAGAAATAAAATCTCCTGCTTTAGTCTTTATTTATTATAATAATAGGACTAAAAGCAGGAGTTTTTTATGTCGTAATTTATATAGATGATAAGTAAACCTATCTCAGTTTTTTATTTTGATACAGCTCCATTTTAATGGAGCATACTGGCCTTTTCATTATAGATTTACCTCCCTTTAATATTTCTGAATATTCGTTTTAATCTAACAGAATCTACAAGAATAATCCTGAAAGACAATAAGAAACGGCATACTTTGATTATCTCAATAAAAAAGAGAGGTTACTCTTCAACGGAGTAACCTCTCTCATTATAGCTTATCTTAAACTATTACTGACGCTGTGTAGCAGAATAGTTAATCTTCAAAGCATAAGCCTGACGAAGTGCCTGTTTTACTTCTGTTACAATACCCATCTTAGTCTTAGCATCGACTTTCAATGATACAGTCATAAACGGCTTATCAGCTTCTTTCATGTTTTCACGTTCCTGATAGATGTAGTCCTGAACTTCTGATGCTTCAGCAAACTTATCATTCAACTGAATACGGTCAGTAGTACCCATCTTCTTCTGGAATTCCGGCAAAGGTTTACCGATATAGATGAAAGAAACCAAAGATTTCTTTTCAAGCTTTTCCAATTCTGTAGCCTGAGGAACCTTAAACTGAACCTTCAATGTAACTTCACGCATAGTTGTTACAATCATGAAGAAGAACAACATGGTAAAGATAAGGTCAGGCAAAGAAGAGGTGTTCAATTCAGGCATCTCGCGCTTGCCACTCTTATTAAATTTTCCCATGATTAGTTTCCTCCATATTTTTTAGGTTCTGCTTCAGAAATCTTTTGTGGATAGTAATCCATAATAGCATCCTTCTCTTCCTCTGAACATTCTGCATATTCCTTACCAAACTTAGACTTAGCAAGTTCGCTACGTAATTCGTTATATGCAGCTACCAATTCATTCTGAACCTGAAGGTAAGCTTCATAGCTTGTACCAACGTCGTTCTGTACAGAAATTACATGCTTTTCAGTAATCATCACATCACCAAAGAATGGGATATTCTTTGCATGCTTTTCAGGCATGTTAGGATCATCATTCGGGTTTGCAATGAATTCTTTAGCCTTTTCTCTTAATTGCTTAATATCAGACCATTCTCCACCAACCATCAACTGGTCGTCTTTGTTCAAACGAACCTGGAGAACGTTTCTTTCCTTAACAATGATATCATCTTTCTGATCTTTGTTTTCTGGTGGAGGCGGCAAACGTCTCGCCAAACCACGGTCAGTATCCATTGATGTTGTAATAAGGAAGAAGATAAGCAACATGAAGGCGATATCTGCCGTTGAACTAGCATTAATTCCCGGCACTTTTCTATTCCTTTTTGCCATTTTTACTTACTTCGTTTAATTAAACTTCAATGATAATTACTTTTTAAAGATACCAGACAAGTTAATCAATGTACCGATAGCTGCGATACCGAACAATACATAAGTAGAGTAAAGCAACATATCAGAAACTTTCAACATTGTTACATCTGAATATTCAGATCCGTCACCTAAAACAACAGTTTCAGAAGAACCGATATTGTAAGTTACGATTAACAGTACAACCAATAAGATCAATCCCAGCAAAGATTTAACAGCGCCTTTCGGATTATCTTTCAATGCTCCACCAAACTGAGCGATAGCACCAATAAGTGTAGCAATAACAGTCACAGCAAACATTCCGTACATCAAGTACATCAGAGCTGGCGTATTAGCAGGTTCAACCAAACCTGCTGCATTTGTTTCGTTGTATCCTACTCCGAAGAACATGCCAAGCACAACCAAGATAAGGGCGATGCAGACATAGAATACGTAGTAAGAAACTTTGTATGATAATTTAGCCATTGTTCAAAAATTATTTTTTGTATTTCAAGTTGTATTTCATGATCATATCAAGCAATGTGATAGAAGAATCTTCCATCTGGCTTGTGATAGCTTCAATCTTAGAAAGAATGTAGTTATAGAATACCTGAAGAATCAATGCTACAATCAAACCGAAGATAGTAGTGATCAACGCAACTTTCATACCACCAGCAACAACTGTCGGAGAGATATCACCTGCACGCTGGATATTATCGAACGCCATAACCATACCGATTACAGTACCCAAGAATCCCAAAGACGGAGCCATTGCGATGAACAGTGTAATCCAAGAACATCCTTTTTCAAGGTAACCAGCCTGAACACCACCGTAAGATACTACAGAACGTTCAACAACGTCTACACCTTCGTCGATTCTCATCAGACCCTGATAGCAGATAGAAGCAACAGGACCACGAGTGTTACGGCAAATAGTCTTAGCACCTTCTACATCACCTTTTTCCAAAGCTGCTTCAACTTTAGCCATCAATTTTTTAACGTCAACTTCTGCCAAGCTCAAGTAAATGATACGTTCGATACAGAAAGCCAAACCAAGTACCAATGCGATAGCAACCAATGACATAAAGCCAGCGTCACCTTCGATAAACTTAGTTTTCAACTCTTTGTGCATACTGCCTTCTTCAACTGTAGCAGTAGCTACTTCTTCAGTTGCAGCAGGTGCAACCTGTTCTGTTTGTTCTGGAGCTGCTGTAGCTGTAGAATCCTGAGCCATAGCTGTCTGAGTCATTCCAAATGAGAGGACTCCCATCACTGCAAGAATTGCAAATAACTTTTTCATTGTGTGTCTAATTTTTAAGATTAAATAATTAATAGTTATAAATTGTTTTTAATTGTTTCATCTTTTTCTCACTGCGGAGAGAACGGGATTCGAACCCGTGATACGCTTTTGGCGTATACACGCTTTCCAGGCGTGCCTCTTCAACCACTCGAGCACCTCTCCTCATGACCTCGCTTGAAAGCCTTTTTCTTAAATCGAACGCAAATTACAAATAAAAATGCGAACGGCAAGCGATTTCAGCCACAAATGTATTCTTTTTTTTCGTCTTACATAACATTCACTAGCCAAAAGTTTATTTATACCCCTAAAATTAATAAACTTTAAAAACTATTCTCGGCATTTTTAAAAACTTTCAGCGCGTTTTCCGAGGTCACACGACCTATTTCCGAGAAGGAAACATCATACACTTCGGATAGTTTTTCGGCCACTTTTACCAGGTATGCACTTTCATTGCGCTTTCCTCTATAAGGAACTGGTGCCAGATAAGGTGAATCTGTTTCCAGAACTAAACGCTTCAAAGGTACAGATTTCAAAACTTCCGGCAAAATACTTTTCTTAAAAGTTACGACTCCATTTATGCCAAACATAAATCCGGGATACTCCATCAGCTTATGTGCGTCCTCTACTGTACCAGTAAAACTATGAAATATTCCGGTAAGTGATGTTTTACGATAGGGTTCCAGAACTTCAAGCAACTCCGGATAAGCCTCACGGCAGTGAATAATCAGCGGTAAATCATACTCAAGAGCCCATTTCACCTGAATATCGAATACCTCCATCTGCTCTTTTTTAAATGTCTTATCCCAGTATAAGTCCATCCCTACCTCTCCGATACCATAGAAAACTTGCTCCGAGCGCAACCATTTTTCTACCGTACCCAGACGCTCTTTCCAGTTTTCATCTACCGAAGTCGGATGAAAACCAATCATAGGGTAGCACCCATCGTGAGAGTTACATAAAGCCAACATTGCTTCTACTGAAGTATCATCTATATTCGGCATAAAAAGACGTGTCACTCCTGCCTCTGTAGCACGAATAATTGCCAACTCACGATCTTCATCAAACTCTTCTGCAAAAAGATGTGTATGTGTATCGATTAAAGCTACCATATTGCTTATTTATTAAACGTTATAAATTACGTTCCATCAAACTCATTACAAAATCAGACAGATTGTTCTTGTATTCTTCTTCCACGTTCACCTCTTTCAGCAGCCTCATTCCTTCATGATAATATTCATTTATCTTATCTCGGCATATATTCTGCAAGCCCACCTTATTATATATAGCAGTAACAGCTTCTATCTTCTGGGCTGGTACATAGTCTTCAGCTTTCAACCATTCTTGCAAGGAAGCACGTGTCTTGTCATCCGACTTTTCCAATGCTGTTATCAGCATAAACGTTTTCTTATTACATAAAATATCACCTCCGATATTTTTGCCAAATACCAGCGGATCACCATATACATCCAAATAGTCATCCTGCAATTGGAAAGCAAGCCCTATCTGTATACCAAAATCATAAAGCAACTGTGCATCTTTTTCCGAAGCTCCTCCAAGCACCGCTCCAATCTTTAAAGCACCGGCAAGCAGAACTGAAGTTTTCAAACGAATCATTTCCATGTATTCATCAACAGTCACATCCTCTCTGGATTCGAATTCCATATCCCATTGCTGTCCATCACAAACTTCCAGAGCCGTACGCGAGAAGATATTCATAACCTGATGTGTATATTCTACCGGACACCCCTGCATCATAAACTGAAAAGAAAGTATCAGCATTGCATCTCCGGAAAGAATAGCTGTATTTTCATCCCATTTTTTATGAACGGTAGGTTTTCCACGACGCATATCCGCTTTATCCATCAAGTCATCATGCAAAAGCGTAAAGTTATGATAAGTTTCTATTGCCGTAGCCTGAGAGAATATTGCCTGCACATCTTCCTTAAACAGATTATAGGCAAGCAGCATTAACACCGGTCTCAGTCTTTTACCTCCCAGTCCTAACACATATTCTATCGGGTCGTACAATCCTTTAGGTTCATGAGAATAAGGCAATGATTCGATATAAGCATGAATTTGCTTCAATAATTCTTTTGAAGTCTGTTGCTCCATGATTTTTCTTTTTATTAAGGTTATAAAAAATTTTTAGGCACGAATGCACAGTTTTCAATTCTGCGCAATCCGTGCCTAAACAATATTATCTAGGAAAAGCTTACTGCAACTTGAATGTTACAGGTACGGTATATTTTACACGTACAGCTTTACCACGCTGCTTACCTGGTTTCCACTTCGGCATCATCTGGATCACGCGAAGTGCTTCCTTGTCCAAATACGGGTCAACACTACGAACAACAACCGGATCGACGATAGAACCATCCTGGTTTACAACGAACTGTACGATAACACGTCCCTGTACACCATTTTCCTGTGCGATAGTCGGATACTTGATGTTCTTAGCCAAGAACTTCAAACATTCTGCCATACCACCCGGGAATTCCGGCATTTCTTCTACTACCTGGAAGATCTGCTGTTCTTCAACTTCCTCTTCTTCTACGACTTCAGGTACATACTTGATTTCAACAGCTTCACCTTTATCTTCGTTAGACTGAATAGTAGATTCTTCTACATCTGCATCATTTTCTGCAATCTGCAAAACTTCTTCTACTTTCGGTGCTTCGGGAGGAGGAGGAGCTTGTTTGGGTTCTTCCTGTTCCGTAATAGGAACCATTTCTTCTTCAAAAGGCACATCTACGATACCACTATCGGCAGTGATTACGACATCACGTTTGGTCCATTCAAACGCAACGAACATTGCTGCCAATATCAGCACGAGCCCGATCAGTAAACCAGTGGTCTTCTTGCCTTCAAGATCGGCTTTCGGCGATTTTTTAATTTCCATAAAAAAACTTTTATAGGTTAATAAATTCTCTGTTTGGCAAATGTAGTGCAAATCTTCGAATATGCAACAAGATAAGGGTAAAAAATTGCAAAATACGTTTATTCCGTACTATCTGTCACGAAAATAGACTATCTTTGACTTCTGATTCTTTTTAACTCTATAATAAATAAGGTATGAACAAAATCATCATTGCAATCGACGGGTTTTCTTCCTGCGGAAAAAGTACAATGGCAAAAGATCTGGCTAAAGAAATCGGTTATATATATATAGACAGCGGAGCAATGTACCGGGCTGTTACTCTTTACTGCATCGAGCACGGACTTTTCCTGGCGGATGGAAGCATCGATGAAGATAAGCTAAAGCAGCAGATGAGCAATATTCATATATCATTCCGTCTAGATACAGAAAGCGGACGTCCTCGCACATTTCTGAACGGAACGGATGTAGAAAACCAGATTCGGACATTAAAGGTATCCTCACATGTCAGCCCTGTTGCAGCTTTGGGATTTGTACGTGAGGCTCTCGTACGCCAGCAGCAGGAACTTGGTAAAGAAAAAGGTATCGTAATGGACGGAAGAGATATCGGCACAGCGGTATTTCCTGATGCAGAACTGAAAATATTCGTCACTGCATCTGCCGAAATTCGTGCACAGCGACGCTATGACGAACTGAAAGCCAAAGGACAGGAAGCGTCTTTCGAAGATATCCTGCATAACGTAGAAGAGCGCGACCGCATAGACCAGACGCGTGAAGTAAGTCCTTTGCGCAAAGCAGACGATGCAATACTACTGGACAACAGCAACATGACTATTGCAGAACAGAAAGAATGGCTTATGAATCAATATCTTCAGGCAACTCATGCTTAAAGTAGAAATAGACGAAGGATCAGGCTTCTGTTTCGGAGTAACTACTGCTATCCGGAAGACAGAAGAGGAACTGGCAAAGAGCGATACGCTTTATTGCCTGGGAGACATTGTGCATAACGGACGTGAATGTGAACGCCTCAAACAACTGGGACTGAATACAATCGGCCACGAGGAGTTTGCACGACTTAAAAACACCAAAGTTCTGCTCCGTGCTCACGGAGAACCTCCCCGCACCTACGAACTGGCTAAACAGAACAATATAGAACTTATTGATGCAACCTGCCCTGTCGTACTTCGCCTGCAGAAGCGAATCAAACAAGAATTCGACACTCCAAATCCGGAAGGACGGGAAAAACAAATCGTAATATTCGGAAAAAACGGACACGCTGAAGTGTTGGGACTGGTAGGCCAGACCAACGGTCAGGCTATCATTATAGAAAATCTGGAAGAAGCCGAGAAGCTTGATTTCAGCAAAGACATCCGTCTGTACTCACAGACAACCAAGTCACTGGATGAATTCCGGCAGATCGTTGCATACATTCAAGAACATATTTCACCCAATGCGACTTTTCAGTATTACGATACAATATGCCGTCAGGTAGCAAACCGCATGCCTGATATACGCAAGTTTGCAGCCCGCCACGATCTGGTATTCTTTGTATGCGGACATAAAAGTTCAAACGGGAAGATTTTGTTTCAGGAATGTCTCAAGGTAAATCCTAATTCTTATCAGATAGACCGACCAGAGGAAATCGACCGGAAACTGCTGGAAGGCGTGCAGTCCATCGGAATATGTGGGGCAACCTCCACACCGAAATGGTTGATGGAAGCCTGCCGAGAAACAATTTTGTCGTATTCTTGACATCCAAAAATACAGACTTTTATTTGCTTGTAAACTAGTTTTTTAATACTTTTGCTCCAAAAGATTTTAATAAAGAAATAACATATGGGAATTATTAAATGTATTGGTATCTTGACTTCAGGTGGCGATGCTCCTGGAATGAATGCTGCAATCCGCGCCGTCACTCGTTCGGCTATATACAACGGACTGACCGTAAAAGGTATTTATCGAGGATACAAAGGCCTCATCACCGGTGAAATTCAAGAGTTCAAAACCCAAAATGTCAGCAATATCATACAGCAGGGAGGTACTATCCTGAAAACTGCACGCTGTCAGGAATTCAAGACTCCGGAAGGACGTAAAATAGCTTACGAAACCATGCAGCGTGAAGGCATTGACGCACTGGTAGTCATCGGTGGTGACGGTTCACTTACCGGAGCACGTCTGCTGGCACAAGAATTCGATGTTCCTTGTATCGGATTGCCTGGAACAATCGATAACGATTTGTACGGAACAGATACAACAATCGGATATGATACAGCTCTGAACACAATTCTGGATGCAGTCGACAAAATCCGCGACACTGCAACTTCACACGAACGTTTGTTCTTCGTAGAGGTTATGGGACGCGACGCCGGCTTCCTGGCGCTGAACGGAGCTATTGCAGCAGGTGCCGAAGCTGCAATCATTCCTGAATTCAATACAGAAGTCGACCAGCTGGAAGAGTTCATTAAGAACGGATTCCGTAAATCAAAGAGCAGCTCTATCGTACTGGTAGCCGAAAGTGAAATCACAGGTGGAGCTATGCATTATGCAGAACGTGTAAAGAACGAATATCCGCAATATGATGTACGTGTAACTATTCTGGGACACTTGCAACGTGGTGGTAAACCGACTGCACACGACCGTATCATTGCCAGCCGAATGGGTGTAGCAAGTATTCAGGCTTTGATGGAAGGACAGCGCAATGTAATGATCGGTATAGAAAATGACCAGATTGTTTATGTTCCGTTTACAAAGGCTATCAAAAACGACAAGCCTATCGACCATGAACTTGTCAATGTTCTCCACGAATTATCAATCTGATAAATAGAAGTTATATATATAAAAAACTCCTTCATGAAAACATGAAGGAGTTTTTTATGAGGTAGTTATTCTTTTACGAGCCTTATACCGTCATCTTCCAATACTATCAGACGCTTTTTATATAAATCTCCGACAGCCTTCTTAAATGTCTTCTTGCTTACCCCGAACGTATTATATATCTGTTCGGCATCTGTCTTGTCATTTATCGGTGTATATCCGTCGTTATCTTTGATATACTGCAACAGAAGTTCTGCAAAATCATCGACCTTCTTCACTCCTCTTTTCTGAAGTTCCAGGTCTATTTTTCCATCTTCACGCACACGTTTCACATAAGCATGCAAACGCATTCCCGGCTCCAGCGGCTGGAAAATCTCATTATGAAACAACATGCCCGAATATTTGTTATCTACAATAACCTTGAATCCCAAATCGGTTTTCTGCCATACAAGCACCTCAGCTTCATCACCCTGATTATACTCAGGACGTTCCTTCGACAGATAATGCTCTATCTTAGCCGATGCCACAATACGGTAACTTTCCTCATCCAGATGTACATGCACCAGATATCGTCCTCCTTTCTGCATCTTGGCCTTCTGTTCACGGAACGGAACAAACAGGTCCTTCATCAGTCCCCAATCCAGAAATGCACCATACTGGTTTACCCATGCTACTTCCAGACAGGCAAATTCTCCTACTTGAACATAGGGCTCCAGCGTAGTAGCTACCAAGCGCTCATCCATATCAAGATAAATGAACACGTTCAGCACATCGCCCGGTTTACACCCCTGAGGCACATAACGCTTGGGAAGCAATATTTCGCCATCTTCATCACCATTAAGGTACATGCCGAAATCAACTTCCTTAACAACTTCCAACTGATTATATCTTCCTAACTGTATATGACTCATAACAATCACTTATTTCTGCCAAAGATAGCACAAAAAACTTATATACCCGACAAATGAGAGCTACAAAAGAAAGTCTGACAAACCTATTGACTACATTTGCTAAGTCTGAAAGTCATGAAATAAAGTTTTATGGTTATTTTTATCAGAAAATTTATTCCGTCTATAAGTGAAAAACATCATAAAATTGTTTTATTTAGCGGAACATTTTCAAATGAAAAACAACATATCGCATATCATTAAATTTTTTATTCTATGAAACACTCACTTTTCACTTTGGGAATCGTGGCAGCTTCACTTTCTGTCGCCACTCTTTCGTGCACAACTCAACAACAGCCTACAGAAGTTACTTGGGGAACATTCAACATCCGTTATGATAATCCAGGCGACAGCCTGAACAACTGGCAATACCGGAAAGACAATGTAGCTCAATTCATCAAATCACAAGACATCGACATCGTTGGTATGCAAGAGGTTCTTCACAATCAGCTGGAGGATTTAAAATCACGCCTGCCAGAATATGCAGAAGTTGGTGTAGGACGTGAAGATGGAAAAACAAAGGGAGAATACTCACCTCTATTCTACAAGAAAGACCGCTTCGAAGTACTCGACAGTAACACTTTCTGGCTCTCACAATATCCGGACAGTGTAGGATTTATCGGATGGGACGGAGCTTGCAGCCGCATTGCAACATGGGCAAAACTGAAGGACAAGAAAACCGGAAAGATCTTTATGGCAGTAAATACCCATTTCGACCATGTAGGAACGGAAGCCAGAAGAAAAGGAGCCCTGCTGATCATTGAAAAAATTAAAGAAATTGTGGGCGATCAGCCAGCTGTACTGACTGGAGATTTCAACGTAACAGACCAGTCGGAAGCTTATGAAACTATAACAACCAATGAGTTTGTACTGAAAGATGCGTATAAGGAAGCTGCACAACGCGAAGGAGTAGATTACACCTTCCACGACTTCGGACGTATCCCTGCCGACTCTTGCGACAAGATTGACTTCATCTTTGTTACCCCACAGATCAAAGTTGAAAGCAGCTATATTCCTCAAGAAGCTGAAGAAGCCGGACAATTCCTGTCTGACCACAACCCTGAGGTAGTTCATCTGTCATTCTAAATGGATTTTATAAAAAAGATTTGCATCAGAAAAGACCGTTCAAAGTCAATTCTGATGCAAATCTGCATATGTAAAGATGTAGCTTGCTATTTTATCATTCCATCTACAATGTGAATTGTACGGTCAGTCTGCGCAGCCAGTTCCTCATCGTGAGTTACAATAACAAAAGTCTGTCCCAGCTTATCACGCAAATCGAAGAACAAGCGGTGAAGTTCAATCTTATTCTGTGTATCCAGACTGCCAGAAGGTTCATCTGCCAGTACGACAGAAGGATGGTTTATCAGTGCACGCGCTACGGCAACACGCTGTTTTTCTCCTCCCGACAGTTCAGCCGGTTTGTGCAAGGCACGTTCGGCAAGTCCCAGAAAATCCAACATTTCACGGGCATTTTTCTTTGCCTCAGAAGCAGAAATTCCCTGAATTAAAGCAGGAATCATTACATTCTCCAATGCCGTAAATTCAGGCAACAGCTGATGAAACTGAAAAACGAATCCGATTTCCTTGTTTCTGAAAGCCGACAGTTCTTTCTCTTTCAGACGGTTTACTTCCGTACCATTCAGCACTATCTTTCCGCTGTCAGGTTTATCAAGCGTACCCATTATCTGAAGTAAGGTAGTCTTTCCTGCCCCGCTAGGTCCGACAATACTCACCACTTCTCCTTTATTTATAATAAGGTCTATCCCTTTCAATACTTGCAGTGAACCAAAACTCTTGGTTATTCCTTCCAACTGAATCATCGTTCTACAATTTTCGTATTACATATTCTGCCAGATAACAGCCAAATACGGCGGGCATATAGCTCACTGTTCCGGCTGTAGACTTTTTATTCTGTTCATCGTCTACCAGTATGACAGCATTCGGATCTGCCTGTTCGGTACTGAACACTACCGGCAACTTACGTTTCATTCCCATTTTCTGCAAACGTTTACGCACTGCCTTGCTCAGTCCGCAATGATAAGTTTCCCATAAGTCGGCAAAACGTACCTGCGTAATATCTCGTTTGGCTCCGGCCCCCATGCTGCTTACAATCTTAATACCACGCTGTAAGGCATGGTAAATAAGATAACACTTGGGAGCTACCGTATCAATTGCATCAACCACAAAGTCAAATTTAGCACTGTCAAGCAGTTCTGGTATTGCTTCATCCTTCAGATACACTGGCAATACCGTAAGTTGAAGTTCCGGATTTATATCGAGAAAACGCTCTGCTAGAACCTCAGCCTTCTGTTTGCCTAGTGAAGAGTGTGTAGCAGGGAGCTGCCTGTTAATATTGCTGGGCTGTACTGTATCGGCATCTACAATAGTCATCCGGCCTACTCCAGCACGGCAAATCATTTCCGCAGCATAGGCTCCCACTCCTCCGAGTCCGACCACCAGCACATGTGCCTGTCTTAAACGGTCGGTCTTATCTTTTCCCAACAACAACTCGGTGCGTTGCTGCCAGGCCTTACTATCTTCGCTCATGAATTCTTTTTAAACCATTTATAGAACCAGTTGCCCACCTTATCATAATATTGTGTTTCAGCCCATCCGCGCGGATCGGAGAACGACAGACTTTCATTCGGATCACCCTTCTGTTCGGGATAAAGCAACATGATACTGTTATTATTAAAATATTTAGATATCTGCATCGGCAATCGCTCAAAAGCTGAATCATATGAGATAGAGCCACGGCGTGCACTGATGATTACCAGCAAATGATCATAGTTCACCTGTCCGGTCAAAAGAAGCAAGTCATCCCAGTCCTCCAGCTCGGAATAAGCCACACGCGTATCCTTATGCTTTTTCTGTATATATCCACGTATATAACCCAATGTCTGGGGATGAGCATAGAAGTGTACCCTACATCCCAACTGGCTGCTCATACGACACATGTGAGTTATCCATTTCATAAATCCGTGTTCGAACTCAGCTTTCGGAGGTACAGCCACGATAATACGCCTCAACGTATTGACAGGAATCAGGAAGCGTGCTACCATCACTTGCAGATAAGTATTTTTCAACAGATTTTCTGTCAGATTACCAAAGAAAGAATCGACGATACTCATTTTACAATGCAGACCAATGATGATATTCGTCGCTTCGTATTCCTTCGCAGTATGCAAGATACCGGTAGTAATATTCAAGTCGAAACGCGATACGGTTTTCAGCCTTACGCTGGTCGAAGCCGCTATCTGTGCCGCACGTTCCAGACTGCGTTTGCCACGCATTTCCTGTTTTACCGAACCGTTGTTATCGTTGATTACGTTTAGAGCTACCAGATTATCCGGCTGCTTTTCGTCGCGTACCACCATAGCCAGACTCATCAGACTTTCCAGCGTTTCAGGATTTGCTACTGGAATCAGGAATTTTTCTTTTTCCTGAGCCTTCTCGTCACTCACTTCCGCATCGTCCATTGCAATACGTTTGGCTGCATGCTCTGTAATAAACGAACTAACCACACAGGTCACCAGAATAAGTAAGATTGTTCCATTCAGTACATCTTCGTTCAACAGACGTTCTCCATTGGGAAGAATGATATTATATCCCACCAGTACGGCTGCCAGTGTAGCAGCTGCCTGTGCATTGCTCAAGCCGAACATCAGTTCACGTTCCAAAGCACGCATCTTATATATCTTCTGTGTAAGCCATGAAGCAATCCATTTACCCAACAGTGCAACGATAATCATCACTACAGCTACCTTGACAGAATCTATATGACCGAACAAGACATTTACGTCGATCAACATTCCCACACCGATAAGGAAATAAGGAATAAACAAAGCGTTTCCTACAAACTCCAGATGACTCATCAGCGGAGAAACATGAGGTATCAGCCTGTTTAATACCAGACCGGCAAGGAAAGCTCCCAAAATACCTTCCATTCCCACAAACTCCATCAGTCCGGCTCCGAGGAAAACCATTGCCATTACAAAGATATACTGCACTACATTGTCACTGTAACGACGGAAGAACCACCGTCCGATACGAGGGAAAGCATACATAATGACTACGCTCAGCACAACAACTTTCAGCACCAGCCATATCCAGAACATTTCGGAAGTTTCACCCTTATACATACCTCCCACTACTGCCAGAACCAGCAATGTCAGTGTATCTGTCACAGCAGTACCTCCCACGGCAATGCTTACAGCCCGCTGACGGTTAATGCCATAGCGGATTACAATAGGATAAGCAATCAACGTATGCGACGCATACATACTGGCCAGCAAAACCGAAGTAGCCAGACTATAACCAAGCAGGTGAAGATTGGTCCATATACCTATTCCCAACGGAAAAATAAAAGCCAGCAGTCCCAGCACGGTAGCCTTTACACGAATGCTCTTAAAATCCTCCATGTTCATTTCGAGTCCGGCAAGGAACATGATATAATAAAGTCCCACCTTGCCAAACAGCTCAAAACTGCTGTCACGTGCCAATATATTGAATCCATGCTCACCGATAACGACTCCCGCCAGAATCATACCGATAATGTGAGGAATACGCAACCGTTCCAAAACAATGGGAGCGAACAATATAACAACCAGCACCAGGAAAAAAATCCACGTAGGGTCGGTGACAGGAAGATGAAAATCAAAGTTTACAAAATCGAGCACTTCTTTCATAAATAGGCGTTACTATTTCATTTTAGAAACAAAAATACAAAAAAACTTCCTATTTTCCGTATTAATAATTCAGAATGTTTTATTTTTGCAATCGGAAATATTGGCAGACGAAACACATCGTTTCAAAAACAAATAAGTTTCTTAACAAAGAGAAGATAAAACAGTCTGCACAGTAAGAAAATGTAAGTATTAACAGTTTAAGAATTTGTAAAAGAAAATGAGAGTAGCTATTGTTGGTGCAAGCGGAGCAGTAGGACAGGAGTTCCTGCGTGTGCTTGATGAGAGAAATTTTCCGATAGACGAATTGTTATTATTCGGTTCTTCACGCAGTGCAGGACGAAAATACACGTTCCGCGGAAAAGAAATCGAAGTGAAACTGCTGCAACACAATGATGACTTCAAAGGTGTTGATGTTGCCTTCACTTCTGCAGGAGCAGGTACTTCTAAGGAATTTGCCGAAACTATCACCAAATACGGCGCTGTAATGATAGACAACTCAAGTGCATTCCGTATGGATGCTGATATTCCTTTGGTAGTACCCGAAGTAAATGCTGAAGACGCTTTAAACCGTCCGCGTGGTATTATCGCTAACCCGAACTGTACTACTATACAGATGGTGGTAGCATTGAAGGCTATCGAAAAACTGTCACATATCAAACGTGTACATGTTTCTACTTATCAGGCTGCCAGTGGAGCTGGTGCAGCTGCAATGGACGAACTCTACGAACAATACCGTCAGGTACTTGCCGGCGAACCTGTAACTGTTGAAAAGTTCGCTTACCAGCTTGCGTTCAACCTGATACCTCAAATCGACGTATTTACCGACAACGGTTATACTAAAGAGGAAATGAAAATGTTCAACGAAACACGTAAGATCATGCACTCTGACGTAAAAGTAAGCGCAACTTGTGTACGTGTTCCGGCTCTTCGTTCTCACTCAGAAAGCATCTGGGTGGAAACAGAACGTCCGGTTTCTGTAGAAGAAGCTCGTCAGGCTTTTGCTGAAGGAGAAGGTCTGGTACTGATGGATAATCCTGAAAAGAAAGAATATCCGATGCCGTTGTTCCTCGCAGGTAAAGATCCTGTATATGTAGGACGTATCCGTAAGGATCTTGCAGACGAAAACGGTCTGACATTCTGGATTGTTGGTGACCAGATAAAGAAGGGTGCTGCACTGAATGCTGTACAGATTGCCGAATACTTGATTAAAGTAAAGAACATCTAAGAAACCAATTCCATTCATTATACACGAAGAGATAAAACATCTTCTGTCGCCACGTAACAGGGAAGATTGTTTTATCTCTTCTTTTTATTTTCTGCTTTTCTATCTATGGAATACACCAGCCATTATAATTCTCCACTCGGACAGATCACTTTAGCCAGTAACGGAACATGCCTCACCGGTTTATGGTTCGAAGGACAAAAGTTTTTTGCACGTACGCTGGCCAATTGTACTCAAGAAAAAGATCTTCCCGTTTTTCACCAAACATCCGAATGGCTAGATTGCTATTTCAGTGGAAAGAAACCTGACTTTACACCTGCTCTCCAGCTGAATGACACACCCTTCCGAATTGCTATATGGAAAATCCTGCAACAGATACCTTATGGAGAAGCAGTTACTTATAAAGATATTGCTCAAGAAATAGCACGACAGAAAGGTATTTCAAGCATGTCGGCACAAGCTATAGGAGGAGCAGTAGGACACAACCCTATCAGTATTATCATTCCTTGCCACCGTGTAATAGGAAGTAACGGTAACCTGACGGGATATGCAGGAGGACTTGACCGGAAAATAAACTTACTAGCTCTTGAGGGTGCTGACATTGCAAAATACCTCATATCCACAAACTGGTTTCATACACGTTAAAAAAACATGCTGATGTTTCTTCTAAAACATGCTCATGTTTTCCCAAAAAGATGCTGATGTTTTACAGAACTTTTGCCCATATTTTTCAAAAACATGCTGATGTTTTCAGTACACCATACCCCTAAAAAGAGAACACCATCTTCTGCACATGCAAAAGATGGTGTTTTCCTTTCAATATCTGTTATAAAGATATTCTTATTTATGCGTTTTTACAATCTGAGTCGGAGCTAGTTCGGCATTACGCTTTTCAGTCTGTGCTACAACGTTACGTGCCAGTTCAAGGAAAGCTTGTCCGGTCACAGAGTTTTCATCCAGCGCAACCGGTGTACCTTTATCTCCGTTTTCACAGATACTCTGTACGATAGGAATCTGTCCCAGCAACGGAACATTCAGTTCTTCGGCCAGTTTCTTTGTTCCTTCTTTTCCGAAAATATAATATTTGTTTTCAGGCAGCTCTGCTGGAGTAAACCACGACATATTCTCTACCAGTCCGAGAATAGGTACGTTTACCTTATCGTTCATGTACATATTGATACCTTTGCGTGCATCGGCAAGAGCAACCTGCTGAGGAGTGCTGACGATAACAGCTCCTGTAATAGCCAACGTCTGAAGCAAAGTCAGATGAATATCGCTTGTTCCCGGAGGAGTATCGAGAATAAAATAATCCAAATCTCCCCATTTGGCATCACCGACCAGCTGTTTCAAGGCATTGCTAGCCATACCTCCACGCCATAAAGTAGCCTGATCCGGATCGACAAAGAAGCCGATAGAAAGCAGTTCGATACCATACTTTTCAATCGGAACAATCAAATCACGACCATCTACCATTTCAGCATAAGGACGAGCATCTTCTACCTGGAACATTTTAGGTACAGAAGGTCCGAAGATATCCGCATCGAGCAAACCTACTTTATAACCCAGTTTCGAAAGTGCTACTGCCAGATTGGCCGCTACGGTAGACTTTCCTACTCCACCCTTACCGGAAGAAACGGCAATCACGTTCTTTACCTGCGGAAGCATCTTTCCCGGTTCCGGACGGGCAGCCTGACGACTTTCTGTAGCAATCGTTACTTCTACATCCTTTGATATATAGGTGTGAATAGCAGTTTCGGCAGATTTAACTACCGATTTCATAAACGGATCGGTCGGTTTCTCGAATATCAATGAGAAGCTCACCTTCATCCCGTCAATACGAATATTATCGGCCACCATTTCGGCTTCTACAATATTCTTTCCATTTCCCGGATAACGCACCGTTGCCAGCGCATCAAGAATAAGTTTTGGATAAAGTGTCATAATATCTCAAATTATTATTATTATTTACTTGTTTTCAGCCCGCTGCGTTTGCTGCGGTTGTAACTGCGATAATCATCCAGTTCAATTTCTACATCCGGTTCCTGCAACTCTCCTTCCTGAGGCAGACGGAACTTGATGTACTTTATATTTAAGCCACGATCCAGCCATTGCTGTTCGTAATAGGTACGGATACTCAGAATATCATCATCCATACCCGAATGGTACAGGTCATCGGTCATAAACTCTACCGGCAGATTATTGGCTTCTATCATGTATTTGGTGTAAGTGTACATGAAATTACTGTCGGTCTTGAGATGTACCAGTCCGTCGGGCACAAGAAACTTACGGTAACGGTTCATGAAATAGGTAGAAGTAAGTCGCTTGGTAGCCTTCTTCATCTGCGGATCAGAGAAAGTCAGCCAGATTTCACTCACTTCTCCCGGAGCAAAGAAGCGGTCGATAATTTCGATATTGGTACGCAGAAAAGCAGCGTTTTTCAATCCTTCATTCAAGGCTTCGGTAGCTCCTGTCCACATACGTGCACCTTTTATATCTACTCCGATAAAGTTTTTGTCGGCATAACGTCGTGCCAGTCCCACGGTATATTCACCGCGACCGCACCCCAATTCCAATACAATCGGATTATCGTCCTTAAAGAAATCCTTGTTCCATTTTCCTTTCATCTCGAACGGAACATCATCTACCACCGAATATGGATATTCGAACACATGCGGATACTCCGCCATATCTGCAAACTTTGCCAGCTTTCCTTTTCCCATTTTTTACTGAGTTCTTCTTGTTTTGGGCACAAAGTTACGTTTTTTCACCGGAACGGACAAAAAAGATTTACTACAGAAACACCACGGGCAGACAGAGATTTCAACCTCTCTGCCTGCCCGTTATATATACAATGATTACAACTATCCGTATTATACTTCTTCGCTGGCGTTTCTACTGCTCAATTCTGCTTTCAGATCTTCATAAAAAGCTGCACGTGCAGTAGACATATAAGGCTGCAAAAACAGTAATCCGATACCCAAAGTCAATACAGATAAAATCATCCAGCCGATAAAACTCAAATCAAGCAAGAATAACTTCATCTTATAACCGTTCATCATGCTCATACTTTTTTCGATAGCAGCATTGTATTTCAATTCCGGTTCATCTTTTAATATATAATAAGTCATAGCATAAGAATACGATTTGATAATACCCGGAACAATCAGCAGACAAGTCCATAACACCGTATAAATAGCAATTAAAATACCCGTACCCCAAATTCTTCCGAAATCCTTGAATCCATCAAACAGTTTTCCAATCTCAAGCGGTTTTCCTTCGCGGAACAAGTCGAGGAACAATATGGCAAATCCATACACAAGCGGATACGTTATTATAAGTGAAACAACAGTTCCCACCTTAGGAATAGAACTAACACCTCCTGCTATCAGTAAATATAGCAACGTAACAAGTGCAGCTATCGTCCAGTTACCCGACAGTGTAGTACGTGAAGCTGCGCGCAATTCAGAATTAAGTTTTAACATAGTATTAGATTTTAAAGGTTAATAATTCATTTACTCTACAATCATTACCCATCCGTATGAATCTGCTTCATCACCATACTGGATAGCACGCAGTTTGTTGTAAAGCTTTTCACTGATAGCACCCGGCTTACCGTCTTTTGCGATGACATACGATTTATGGTTTTCCAAATCGTCGATACGTTCAATCGGACTGATAACGGCTGCTGTTCCACATGCACCTGCTTCTTCGAATGTAGCAAGTTCTTCTTCCGGAATAGGACGGCGTTCTACCTTCATACCCATATCTTCTGCAAGCTGCATCAAGCTGCGGTTTGTAATAGAAGGAAGGATAGAAGAAGACAACGGTGTAACATATGTGTTATCTTTGATACCGAAGAAATTGGCAGCTCCACACTCATCAATATATTTCTTTTCCTTGGCATCCAGATAAAATTCACTGGCATAACCTGCATCGTGAGCCATCTTATTGGCACGAAGACTGGCAGCATAGTTACCACCGACCTTGAATGTACCGGTTCCCAGCGGAGCAGCACGGTCGAACTCACGAATAATAACATAAGGATTGGTTGCAAAACCACCTTTGAAATAAGGACCTACCGGAGTAACGAAAATGACAAAAAGATATTCGCTTGCCGGATGAACACCTACCTGTGCACCCGTACCGATCAGCAACGGACGAATATAAAGAGATGCACCGCTTTCATAAGGAGGAATGAAACGCTCGTTTGCCTTTACAACCATACGTACAGCTTCACAGAACTTTTCAGTCGACAGTTCCGGCATCAGAATACCTCTACAAGTACTTTGCAGACGTTCTGCATTAGCCTGCGGACGGAATACACGGATTTTTCCATCTTTTCCACGATAAGCCTTCAATCCTTCGAAAGCTTCCTGTCCGTAATGCAGACAAGTAGCAGCCATATGAATATTCAATGTTTCTTCCGAACAAAGTTCCAGTTCACCCCATTTTCCGTCGCGATAGTAGCAACGTACATTGTAATCTGTCTTCATATAGCCGAAAGACAGTTTAGACCAATCTATTTCTTTCATTGTTAATATAATGTTTATGTTTTACATTCCGTTACAAGTATTTAAGCAAAAGTAAAGTTTATATTTGCAAAATCCAACTTAATCACAGCTTTTTTCCACTTTATCACCCTCATCGAGCATCTTTTTGATTTCAGCATCTGCTTTATACAGTTTATCCCGACAATACTTTATCAGTTTTTGAGCTTCTTTCAGATTATCGCCCAGCTCGTCTATATCGAGTTCGTTGCCTTCTATTCGTGCCACGATAGCTTCCAGGCGTTTCATTGCTTCGGTATAAGTTTCTTTTTTTGTTGCCATAATTATATCACTTTACTCTTAAATTCTCCTTTCGCTACTTTAGTAACAACTTCATCACCGGGAAGAAGTTGTGTTGCATCCGTTACCGCTCTCCCATTTTTTAAGGTAATACTGTACCCTTTCTTTAACAACAGTTCCGGAGAAGAGACCTTGACTTGTTGTTCGATCAGTGCCAGACGATGCTTTTCCCGTTGTAGAATCACCTCCAAAGCCGTAGCTATACGACGGTCAATCTGCAACCGGTGTTCTTCTTTCAGGAAACGTGTCTGCCATCCCATCTGTATCTGCTTGGTCAGTCTTTCCTGACGGAAATGTTCATGCTGGAGGCGCATCTGTACCCGTACAGGAATGCGAGATACCCAATGCTCAAACTGTTCCTTTTTACGAGTAAACAAAACCGGCAGTTCCTGATAAATAAATTGTGTATAGCGTTCAAGGCGTTCTGCTGTCTGCCTCAAATGATTTATCAGAAACTCGGCAGCAGCAGTCGGAGTTTTAACTCGTGTATGCGATACCATATCGAGTACCGTATCATCACGTTCATGACCAATGCCGGTTATGACAGGTAATGGAAACTGTGCACAGTGTGTAGCAAGCTCATACGTATCGAATCCGGACAAATCGGATGTAGCCCCTCCTCCACGGATAATGACAACGACGTCCCAACGGTCGCATTCTGCATTGATCCGTTCCAGAGCAGAAATAATAGAACTTTCTACAGCTTCTCCCTGCATGACTGCCGGAAACAATCGAGAATGGAAAGCAAAGCCAAAGGCGTTGTTCTCCAATTGATTACAAAAATCACCATAACCGGCTGCTGTAGCCGAAGATATAACCGCGATACGCTGTGTAAGTTCCGGCAATTCCAGTTCCTTATTCAGTGTCAGGACACCCTCTTCATCCAGACGTTTCAGAATTTCTTTCCGGCGAAGTGCCATATCACCCAGCGTGTAAGTAGGATCTATATCTGTTACAGTCAACGAATATCCATAAAGTTCATGAAAATCGACACTGACCTTCACCAATACCTTAATACCCGAAACGAATGCCTGACCGGTTTCCCGTTCGAAATAAGCTTTCAGCTGATAATATACATTACTCCAGATAATCCCCCTTGCCTTTGCAATCAGGGCATTGCTTTTTGCATCCTTCTGCACAAACTCCAGATAACAATGGCCGGAATAATTTGCCCGCACATCGCTAAGCTCCGCCTGTACCCAATAAGTATCAGGAAGACAAGTACGAATACTTTTGCGTACCAGTGAGTTCAGTTCTTGCAAAGATAAAGATGAATGTTCCATAAAATCTGACACTTTCGATGATGCAAAGATAAAGAAAGTTTTTCCTTGTATGGAATTTTAAGTACCTTTACCGCGAATTTAATCGTAAAAAGAGTTTTATGACACAAAAAGGAACAGCAACCGAACTGGGAAACCAACCCATCGGCAAACTATTGACGCAGTATGCCATTCCGGCCATTATCGCGATGACAGCATCTTCACTTTATAACATGGTAGACAGTATTTTTATCGGACATGGAGTAGGTGCCATGGCTATTTCGGGTCTTGCCATTACTTTCCCTCTGATGAACCTGGCTGCTGCTTTCGGTTCACTGGTAGGTGTAGGAGCCTCTACCCTTGTTTCTGTTAAGTTAGGACAAAAAGATTATTCCACAGCCCAACAGATTTTAGGGAATGTAGTATCCCTAAACCTGATTATCGGTATCTTGTTTACGATACTGACACTTGCTTTTCTTGATCCTATCCTGTACTTTTTCGGAGCCAGTGAAGTTACTCTACCCTATGCACGCGACTATATGGTCACCATTCTTCTCGGAAACGTAGTTACTCATATGTATCTGGGACTAAACTCCGTACTGCGTTCTGCCGGCCATCCGCAAAAGGCAATGGCAGCAACCATACTGACCGTCGTCATCAATACCCTATTAGACCCTTTGTTCATTTACGGATTCGGTATGGGAATACGTGGAGCAGCTATAGCAACCATTCTGGCACAGATTATATCTTTATGCTGGCTAATTAAAATATTTTGCAATAAAAACGAACTTTTACATTTCCGCCGCGGTATTTACCGATTGAAAGGCGTGTTGGTAGAAAATATTATCGGAATCGGTCTTGCTCCTTTCTTCATGAACGTAGCCTCTTGTATGATAGTGATTCTGATCAACAAAGGGCTGAAACTGTACGACGGCGACCTTGCCATAGGAGCCTTCGGTATAGTAAACCGAATTGTATTTCTTTTCGTAATGATTGTCATGGGGTTAAACCAAGGTATGCAACCTATTGCCGGATACAATTTCGGGGCACGTCAATTTCATCGGGTAAACCATGTAATGAAACTGACCGTAATAGCTGCTACAATCGTCACATCTACCGGCTTTCTTGTTGGTGAACTTATACCGGAACTTGCTGTATCGGCTTTTACAACCGACAGCAAGTTGATCGAACTGTCCGCACGGGGACTCCGAATAACTGTCATGTTCTTCCCGATTATCGGATTCCAGATGGTAACATCTAACTTTTTCCAGAGTATCGGAATGGCAAAAAAGGCCATTATCCTTTCATTAAGCCGTCAGGTACTGATTCTTATCCCATGCCTGCTGATACTTCCTTTATTCTGGGGAGCAGACGGAATCTGGTTCAGCATGCCGATATCCGATGTCCTAGCCAGCCTGATTGCAGGATTTATGCTATACAACCAGTTTAAACAATTCAAGCAAAAGGCAGCAGAAATAAATTAAAAGCAAAAATTTTTATTTATATTTGCCTTACAAACCAAACCTCATTCAATTATGAACAATCACTATATAATTAACCTCGGACGTCAGCTGGGCAGCGGCGGAAAGGAAATTGGTGAAAAACTGGCTAAAGACTTAGGTATAGCTTTCTACGATAAAGAACTGATCAATCTGGCTTCTAAAGAAAGCGGACTATGTAAAGAGTTCTTTGAGAAAGCAGACGAGAAAGCTTCGCAAAGCATCTTGGGAGGATTGTTCGGAACACGTTTTCCTTTTATAACAGAAGGAGCTTATCCATATAACTCTTATTTAAGCAACGATTCGTTGTTCAAGATACAAAGTGATGTGATACGTCATCTGGCAGAACAAAAGTCGTGTCTGTTTGTAGGACGCTGTGCAGATTATATTTTACGCGATTTCCCGCGTTGTGCCAACATTTTCGTATCGGCTTCTCCCGAAGCGCGCATTGAAAGACTGATGAAACTGCATAACATCAGTGCAGAAAAAGCAGAAGAACTGATGGAGAAAGCAGACAAAAAACGTTCTTCATATTACAACTACTACAGCTATAAGACATGGGGAGCAGCTGCAACCTATCACCTTTGCATCGATTCTTCGGTTTTAGGCATTGACGGAACTGTTGAATTCATCAAACAATTCGTAAAGCTGAAATTACAGCTTCCTTAAATTCTTAGAAAGTTATTTCACAGTCAAAAGAGAATATGTCTAAACCATATATTCTCTTATATAATAAAAGAACCATATCATTACTCACCCAATTAGAATCTGATATGGTTCTTTTTTATTTAGCTTATCGGTTGCTACACTTTTTCAAACTTTCTGTTTAGTTTTACGAGCTTTCTCCTCACACAGATTTTGAGAATTATCAGAACAGTTCTCAATATTTTTCTTATACAAATACTGATAAAAATCATATTGAGCACGTACTTTCGGTTCGTCAGGAGTACGTTTGAATATATTCTTCAGTTCCTTGTCTACCCAGCAAGCTTTCCAGTTAGCACGAAGCTGCATATCGAGCATATCTATTAATTCCTGCTTCAAGCTCTTGTCCAAAACAGGTGTTACAGCCTCTATACGGCGATACAGATTACGCCTCATCCAATCAGGAGAACCGATAAACAACCGCGGATCTCCATCATTACCGAAATACCATACGCGGGCATGTTCCAGAAAACTGTCGACAATACGGGTAACACGAATATTGCTACTAAACGACTCTCCGGAAACCAGACAGCATATTCCTCGTACAATCAGATCTATTTTTACCCCGGCCTCGCTTGCTTTGTACAGTTCGTCTATCATGGTGAGGTCTTGTAAAGCATTCATCTTAAGAATAATTCTCCCCTGCCTGCCAGCTTTAGCCAAAGCAATTTCATGATGAATCATACGTTTTAACTCTGGAAGCAAGTTAAAACGGGCTATCAGCAAACGTTTAAACCGAGGTTCATCCACTTCCTTACGCAAAAAACGGAACAGCGTATGCATATCTTCCACTATCACCCGATTGCACGTAAATAGCGCAATATCGGAATAAATCTTAGCTGTTTTCTCATTGAAATTTCCTGTACTTACATAGGCATAGCTACGTATTTGTTCCCCTTTCTTATTATAACGTAATACAAGTGCGACCTTAGCATGTACCTTGAGTCCCGGAATACTGTATAGTATCCTGATTCCGGCTTTCTTCATCAGTTCGGCCGTAGCCAGATTGTTTTCTTCGTCGAAACGAGCCTTCAGCTCTACAAACACTGTTACCTGTTTACCGTTTTGCGCGGCGGCAATCAGCGTATTGATAACCTCCGAATGTTCGGCTACCCGATATTGGGTAATCATAATCTCCCGACACAAGGGATCGTGAACGGCTTCGTAAAGAAAATGTGTAAAATGCTCGAAACTATGATACGGATAATGCAACATCAAATCCTTACGAGCTATCCGGCGATACATAAAATTCTTACCTTCCAGTCCGGAAAGCCTCATCGGAACCGGCTTAGCCAAAGGCTTCAAATCTGGATTCGGATTAGGTAGTGAAGACAAATCTTCCAAATTCAAATGTTTATCTCCCGGAACCAGTTCCTCATTGTCGATAGAAAAAGCATCGGTCAGAAACTCCAGGAAATCAGCAGGCATCTTACGATCGTACACAAAACGTGCTATCGCTCCAATCTTACGCTTCTTAACTTTCTCTTTCAGTTTCTCCACCATATTTTCCGAAGGAACATCATCTACAAATACATCCGCATCACGCGAAATTTTACAGCAATAGCTGCAATCTACATCGTAGCCGACAAAAACTTCAGCAAGATTAGCCTTTACGATATCCTCCAGAAACATCAGATAATAATTATCACCTTGTTTGGGAAGTTCCACGAAACGAGGAACCTTGCTGTATGGCATCTTGATAATGAAATACTCCATCCGTTCTGTTTCATGGCAACGCACCCGTACCGCCAGATACTGGCGTTTATCACGAAGAAACATCCTGACCTTCTCTTTTTCAATCTTTACCGGTTGCAAGTAAGGAAATACTTCCTCCATGAAAAAGCGATGTACAAAATCACGGTGAAAATCTTCCACTTCCCTTTTCGACTGATAAAAGATTATATGATTCTGACGGAGTCCGGGCAATATCTTCTGCTCGTAAATCCGGATTCTGTCTTCCAGTTGTGCATTGACTATCTCCGCAATTTTACGAATCAGCTCATGTGCCTGGTCTACAGTCATGTCTTCGCTTTTTCCACCGGAAGCAACAACTTTATGTTCGGCAACACGGACCTTATAGAACTCCTCCAGATTGGATGAATAAATTGCAATGAAGTTTATCCGCTCATACAATGGCAAATCATCGTCATCAGCTTCAAGCAACACACGATGATTGAAGGAAAGCCAGCTTATGTCGCGGTTAAAATATCTATATTGTTTTTCCATAATGCCATGAATCAAGGTTGAGTCAAAAATACTATCTTTGTCCGACAAAACCAAAGAAAAAATGACAAGAATCGGATTATTATCGGACACTCACGGCTACTGGGACGAACGTTACCTGAAATATTTTGATCCGTGCGACCAGATATGGCATGCCGGCGATATCGGTTCGATGGAAGTAGCAGAACGACTCGCAGCCTTCCGCCCCCTGAAAGCAGTATATGGAAATATAGACGGACAAGACATGAGGCACACGTTTCCTGAAACAGCACGCTTCACTGTCGACGGAGCAGATGTACTGATGAAACATATAGGAGGATATCCCGGTAAATATGATCCTTCTATCCGCTCTGTCCTTTTAGCCAATCCTCCCAAGCTTTTTATAAGCGGTCATTCACATATTCTGAAGGTGAAATATGACCAGACACTCGGATTACTGCACATAAATCCCGGAGCAGCAGGAATATACGGATTCCATACGGTCCGTACTTTAGTACGTTTCAGCATCGACAACGGAAACTTTTCCGACCTGGAAGTAATAGAATTAAACAAGTAATTGTTTGCCTGATTAAAAAAACTTTCCGAAATTTGTAACCGATTTTAAGCAACATCTTATATGAAAACTTATTTAGTAACAGGAGCAGCCGGATTTATCGGCGCCAATTATATAAAGTATATCTTAGCAAAACACGAAGACATTAAGGTTGTTATACTTGACGCTTTGACTTATGCCGGAAATCTAGGTACTATTGCCAAAGATGTAGACAACGAACGTTGCTTTTTCATAAAAGGCAACATATGCGACCGTGAGCTTGCCGACCGACTTTTTTCAGAATATAAATTCGATTATATCGTAAATTTCGCTGCCGAAAGCCACGTAGACCGCAGTATAGAAAATCCACAGCTGTTCCTTCAGACTAATATTCTGGGAACTCAAAACCTGCTGGATGCAGCCCGCCGTGCATGGGTTACCGGAAAAGACGAAAACGGTTATCCTACATGGAGAAAAGATGTACGCTATCATCAGGTATCAACCGACGAAGTATATGGTTCGCTGGGTGAAGAAGGCTTCTTCACTGAAGAAACTCCTTTATGCCCGCACAGCCCATACAGTGCGTCAAAGACCAGTGCCGATTTAATCGTAATGGCATATCGTGACACTTATAAGATGCCGGTTACTATCACACGTTGCTCAAACAATTACGGTCCTTATCACTTCCCGGAAAAACTGATTCCGTTAATTATCAAAAATATCCTTGAAGGAAAACGCCTTCCAGTCTATGGAAACGGTACAAACGTACGCGACTGGTTGTATGTAGAAGACCACTGCAAGGCTATCGATCTGGTAGTACGCCAGGGTAAGAACGGAGAAATTTACAATGTAGGCGGACATAACGAAAAACAGAATATAGAAATCGTAAAACTTACCATTGCTACAATCCGACGTTTAATGGAAGAAGAACCTGCTTACCGTAAGGTTTTGAAGAAAAAAGAACTGGATGAAAATGGTGAAATCCGCATCGACTGGATAAACGATTCACTGATTACTTTTGTAAAAGACCGTTTGGGACATGACCAGCGTTATGCTATCGACCCGACTAAAATTACTCGTGAACTAGGATGGACTCCCGAAACTAAGTTCGAAGATGGTATTGTAAAAACCATTATCTGGTACTTGAACAATCAGGACTGGGTAAAGAGCGTTACTAGCGGTGACTATCAGAATTACTACGAAAACATGTATAAAAACAGATAAATATATTTTTATCTGAACTGCTATATAACAAAAAATGTCCCGCAGGATTTGTTTTCAATCCTGCGGGATTTTTTTGTCTTTATACCTCATACATACAATACATTATTATTGTCTTAGCAATCTATATTAACTTCCTATCAGCAAACTAACATTCTTTTGAGGCTCAAAATAGAAAATAACAGACTTACTTATATTGTATCCATACGTTAGAGTACAAAAAATCCCCTGCTTTAGCTTTATTCATGCTGATTATATGGCTAAAAGCAGGAGATTTTTTACTATTAAAGTTTCAACCTATAAGATTTTTACTTTATACTTCATTTTAAGACAAGTTCGGAAAGCTGATAAAACATCAGGAAAAAGCCTTATTTTTTTGTACAAAGAAGTACAACTTTTGTAGAAAAATAAAAAAAACATCAGCATGTTTTCTCTGCCTTTTCAGCAAAAATAAAAACACTTTCCCAAATGAATCATAAAAAGCTGTCAATCACTACTGTTTCAACAGATAAGCTTTAAACGACGTAAAGTCTTTTTGCATAGGTACACTTTGTTTTGTACCACGCATGAAAGCCTGTAGCTTTTCGGGTATCTTTACTTCTGTACCGATAATCGCTTCTACTGTTTGCAGGAACTTCGCCGGATGAGCAGTTTCAAGAAAGACCCCGTTTTCTTCAGGCTGCAAGTCTTCTGCCAAGGCACGATACCCACATGCACCATGAGGATCGAGCAGATATCCGGTTTCTTCGTAAGTTTTCTGTACTGTTTCACGTATCTGTTCGTCGGTATAAGTCTCCCCACTAATTTCGGATGCTATAGCATCGTGACTACCTTCATATAAATCGAGGATACGGGCAAAATTACTCGGATCTCCTACATCCATAGCATTGGCAATGGTTGCTATTGAGGGTCGAGGACTGTATTCTCCAGTCTTCAGGTATTGATAAAAGATGTCATTACGGTTATTTGCCGCAATGAAGCGTTTCACGGGTAGTCCCATACGCTTACCAAACAGGCCGGCTGTTATGTTTCCGAAGTTTCCGCTAGGCACGCAAATCACCAAATTGTCTGCTTTTCCTTGCTTTTTCATCTGTGCATACGCATAGAAATAATAAAAAGCCTGAGGCAAGAAACGGGCCACATTGATAGAGTTTGCCGAAGTGAGCTGCATATGTTCGTTCAGTTCCTTATCCATAAAGGCATTCTTCACCAGTGCCTGACAGTCGTCGAACGTACCGTCTACTTCAATAGCCGTTATATTCTGTCCGAGTGTAGTAAACTGCTTTTCCTGAATCTCGCTGACTTTACCTTTCGGGTAAAGCACATATACATGAATCCCTTCTACCCCCAGAAAACCATTTGCTACGGCACTGCCTGTATCTCCGGAAGTAGCAACCAGTACATTCACCTGTTTCTTGCCTTCCTTACGGATGAAATATCCCAGCAAGCGTGCCATGAAACGTCCGCCTACATCCTTAAAAGCCAATGTAGGACCATGAAACAGTTCCAGCGAGTAAATATTGTCCTTCACCTTCACTACCGGAGCATCAAAACTAAGTGTATCGTATACAATGTGTTTCAACGTTTCGGCAGGAACATCTTCACCGAAAAAAGCATCAGCTACACGATAAGCTATTTCCTGAAACGAAAGATTTTCTATCTCATCATAAAAAGACTGAGGCAAAGCCTTGATGGCACGAGGCATATACAAACCTTTATCGCCTGCCAGTCCACGTACTACAGCTTCCTCAAGTGTTGCGTCGGAAGCCTTCTTATTTGTACTGTAATATTTCATAACTCTCTAGTGTAAATTCATAAACTCATTCATAAACTCATCTTTTTCCATCGTACCGTATCCTCCTTCCCGGCAGGCTATTTCATCGTAACTCTGCACGCTATCGGGAGTAATACCTGGATAATAAATCAGGAAAGGTATCGGTTCGGCTGTATGTGTACGCAGTTCGCACGGAGTAGGATGATCGGGCAACACAGCTATCGCTACCGGCTCATCCCAGTTTTTTACTTCTTCGTAAATAGGTCCGACTGCACGGCTGTCCAGATATTCAATGGTTTTCAGCTTCAAGTCTATATCTCCTTCATGTCCGGCCTCATCACTAGCCTCGATATGCAGGTAAACAAAGTCATCAGTTTTTAACGCTTCGATAGCTGCCTGAGCCTTGCCTTCGTAATTCGTATTGTAAAGTCCGGTAGCTCCCTCTACATCTATACAACGCAGCCCCGCATAACGTCCGATACCACGAATCAAATCGACAGCCGTAATGACCGATCCTCTATGAATGGAAGGGTATTTCTGTGATAAAGGTTCCATCTTCGGACGATACCCCGGACTCCATGGCCAAATGCTGTTGGCTGCATCTTTTCCCTCTGCCATACGCTTCTGATTGACCGGATGAGTGGCAAGCAATTCCTGCGATTTCAAAATCAAGGCATTCAGCAAGTCGGCAGTTTCTTGTGCTTCCGGACATAAGGCTTTTACCAGATTCGGACGAAAAGGCTTCAGCGGGACATCGTGTGGCGGCACACAAGCCAGACGTTTGTCGCCTCCTTTGATGACAAGCAAATGACGATATTGTACCCCCGTATAAAAACGAATACGGTCTGTTCCTAATTTCTCATCAAGATACTTAATCAGCTGGTCGGCTTCTTCGGTCGTGATATGTCCTGCCGAATGATTTTTCAGGATATCTCCTTCTACACAGATCAGGTTGCAGCGCATGGCCATATCGCCCGGTTCCAGATCTACACCGATACTGGCAGCCTCAAGTACGCCTCTTCCTTCGTAAACTAACGGCAGGTCGTAACCCATAACCGACATGTTCGCAACCTCACTTCCGGGATGAAAACCGTCGGCAACTGTTTTCAGCATCCCCGTACGTCCCATTTGGGCTAGTTTGTCCATGTACGGAGTATTTGCATATTGTAACAATGTTTTGTTTCCCAGCGATGGTACGGCCCAGTCCGCCATACCGTCGCCTAAAATAATAATGTGCTTCATAAGCCTAAATGTTTGCGATACTCATTATATCGGCAAAGACTCCGGCTGCGGTAACACCTGCTCCGGCTCCATAACCCTGAATGAGCATCGGGTACTCGTTATATCGTTCAGTTGTAAGCAAAATAATATTATTACTACCTTCCAGTGTATAAAACGGATGATTCCGGCCTACTTCCTGCAAAGCCACGACTCCATGTCCATTTTCCAGACTAGCTACAAAACGCCAGTGTTTTCCTTCTTTTTCCAATACTTTACGACGTGCTTCAAATTCATCGTCAAGAGCTGGAATCTTTTTCCAGAAGTCATCCAGTGAACCTTCGAACAATTCGTTAGGAATAAACAAGTGCTTCTCTACATCTTCCTGATTCAACCGATATCCTGCTTCGCGTGCCAGAATAACAAGTTTGCGAATAACATCCTTCCCGCTCAGGTCGATACGCGGATCAGGTTCTGAATATCCTTCTTCTTTTGCTTTATGAATAGTTTCACTAAGAGGTACATCGGCACTGATAGTATTGAATATGTAGTTCAGTGTACCGCTAAGTACAGCTTCAATCTTTACAATTTTATCTCCACTGTTTATCAAATCGTTTATCGTATTTATCACAGGAAGACCTGCTCCCACATTTGTTTCAAACAAGAATTTCACTCCACGCTGGCGAGCAATCTGCTTCAGTTCCGCATAATTCTCGTATTCCGACGATGCGGCAATCTTATTGGCTGCTACAACCGAAATATTGTGACTTAAAAATTCCTTATAAAGTCCGGCTATTTCTGGGCTTGCAGTACAGTCCACAAATACAGAATTGAAAATATTCATGCCAACAATCTCATCCTGAAGTACCTGAGGAGATGAAGGTATTCCTTTTTCATCCAATTCCTGACGATAGTTAGACAGGTCGATTCCTCTGCGGGTAAATAAAGCTTTATGTCCATTGGCTATACCTACCACATTCAGCATCAGCCCACGTTCACGTTTCAGTCGTTCCTGCTGACTGCTGATCTGTTCGATAAGACTATGCCCTACCGTTCCGATACCACAAATGAAAAGGTTCAGTACCTGGTATTCGGACAAGAAGAAAGAATCGTGAATAACATTCAATGTCTTACGCAACGAAGCTCCGTCTACTACAAACGAAATATTTGTTTCGGAAGCTCCCTGTGCACAAGCTATCACGTTGATACCGTTACGTCCCAGTGTACCAAACAACTTTCCGGCAATACCCGGTGTATGCTTCATGTTCTCTCCGACAATCGCCACAGTAGCCAGTCCGCTTTCTGCTTTCATCGGGCTGATTTCGCCCATTTCTATTTCCTTGGCAAACTCTTCATTCAATACTTCGCAAGCCAGATCAGCATCCACGGTCCGTACACCTATAGACGTTGAATTCTCCGAAGAAGCCTGTGAAACGAGGAACACACTGATACCATTTTCAGCCAATGTCTTGAATATTCGGTAGTTCACTCCAATCACACCGACCATTCCCAGTCCGGTCATGGTTATCAGACACGTGTCATTAATAGAAGAAATACCCTTAATGGCTTTCGATGAGTGATCAGCCTCCTGTTTTACGATAGTTCCCGGAGCATCAGGATTGAATGTATTCTTTATTAAAATAGGTATATTCTTATGACAAACCGGATAAATAGTAGGAGGATAAACTACCTTCGCACCAAAGTTACACAACTCCATTGCCTCTACGTAACTCAATTCCGTAATAGGATATGCAGTACTGATAACTCTCGGATCGGCTGTCATGAAACCATCTACATCTGTCCAAATCTCCAGCACATCGGCATCCAGTGCAGCTGCCAAAATAGAAGCTGTATAATCGGAACCGCCTCGTCCAAGATTGGTCACTTCTCCTGTAGTCTTATCAGTAGAAATAAATCCAGGAACAAGTGATATGGAAGGAATTTCATGGAACGTTTCACGAACCAGACGATTGGTAAGTTCCGAATCAAGTATATGTTTGTTGTGTTTCTTTTCTGTTTTAATAAACAGACGGGAATCAAACCACTGGGCTCCTTCTATCAGTGTTGCTACGATAATAGAAGAAAGACGTTCGCCATAGCTTACAATTGTAGCCGAAGTCTTTGGCGACAAATCACGTATAAGATATATTCCCTGAAAAATATCTTTCAGTTCACTCAGCAGTTCATTCACACAGTCAAGCAGCAATTCACGTTTCTGTCCTGCCGGAATGACGGTATAAACCATTTCTATATGACGGTTTACAATCTCCTTCATCTCCTTTTCATAACCGGAATCACCGTTGGCAGCCATAGTCGAAGTCTTAATCAACTTATCAGTTATACCACCCAATGCTGAAACGACTACTATCACTTTATCATCAACCGCTTCAACAATTTTCTTTACATTCAACATGCTGCTGACAGAACCCACTGATGTTCCACCGAATTTTAATACCTTCATGTACTTATATTTTTATAACAAGGACTGTTCTTTCATACAAGAAAGCCCACTTGTCAGATAAAACAAAATAAATAATTGATTAAAATAAAACGAAATGCCTGAGTCCACAGGCGTGTAACACGTAGAAACACCTAAATACAATCTCTCACCCCCGAGGGGTCATCCCGGTTACAGATATGAATGTTGCAGTGCGCCCCATTCCGACCATCATTGTGATATGAAGAGAGTATTTGTTCATGTATTATTGTTTTGTTGTTGGCAAATATAGTAACATTTTTCTTCAATCAAACATTTTTCAACTATTTTTTCGCATAAAAAGTAGAAAAATTGGGACAAAACGTTTATTTCATCACTAAACCCATCCTCTTTTCATAGAAGGCACATTTATTTATTCACAATAAAAATCCCGCTCTTTTATCATACTAAATACAGACATTCACTCATAGCCATTAGCATAATTATCAGTAAACTATTGCAGAAAAATAAAAAATCATGTATTTTTGTTCACATTAATTTAGCATAAGTCTAACCCGATAAACTTTAGAATTTTAATATGGCAGACTCAAAGACAATTCTCAGCGGAGCTGAAGAGAAAATGGATATGGCAATTATGTATCTGGAAGATGCACTGGCACACATCCGTGCAGGAAAAGCAGACGTACGCTTGCTGGACGGCATCCGCGTAGATTCTTACGGAAGCATGGTCCCCATCAATAATGTAGCAGCAGTGACTACCCCTGATGCACGCAGTATCGCTATAAAACCTTGGGACAAGAGTATGTTCCGTGTTATTGAAAAAGCAATTATCGACTCTGAATTGGGTATCATGCCCGAAAACAATGGAGAAATTATCCGTATAGGTATTCCTCCTTTGACAGAAGAGCGTCGTAAACAACTGGCAAAACAGTGTAAAGGTGAAGGCGAAACAGCTAAAGTCAGCGTTCGTAACGCACGACGTGATGCTATCGATGCTTTGAAAAAAGCCGTAAAAGACGGTATGCCTGAAGACGAACAAAAGAACTCTGAAGCAAAATTGCAGAAATCTCATGACAAGTATATCAAACAGATCGACGATATGCTTGCTGCTAAAGACAAAGAAATCATGACTGTTTAATTAATTTTATAAAGGATGAAGAACGAAGCTTCAACGACGCTCTGAAAACAGAATGCGTCAGCTTTTCTTCATCCTTTATCTTTCATCCTATAAAAATTTGGAAAAAGGCTTAGTCATTAAAAACACAGGAAGTTGGTATCTCGTCAAAACAGACGACAACCGGCAAATAGAATGTAAAATCAAAGGAAACTTCCGCCTGAAAGGAATCCGTAGTACCAATCCCATTGCCGTAGGCGACCGGGTACAAATCTCAATCAACGCTGAAGGTACAGCTTTCATTACAGAAATAGAAGACCGGAAAAATTATATTATCCGTCGTGCATCAAATCTGTCCAAACAATCGCATATTATTGCAGCAAATCTGAACCAGTGCATGCTGATAGTTACTGTCAACTATCCGGAAACATCAACTACGTTCATCGACCGTTTTCTGGCATCAGCAGAAGCTTATCGTGTACCTGTCTGTCTTGTATTCAACAAAATCGACCGGTATTCGGATGAGGAACTTCATTATCTGGAAGCATTGACCAATCTTTACACACATATCGGTTATCCTTGCTTCAAGATTTCTGCATTAAATCAGACAGATATCGAAGAAATAAAAAAAGAGCTGAAAGGAAAAGTCACCTTATTTTCCGGACATTCCGGAGTTGGAAAATCGACATTAATTAACGCCATCCTTCCAGATCAAAAAATAAAAACAGGAGAAATATCGACAGTACATAATAAAGGTATGCACACTACGACTTTCTCTGAAATGTTTCCTATAGGTGAAGAAGGTTATATCATTGACACTCCGGGAATTAAAGGGTTTGGTACTTTTGACATGGAGGACGAAGAAGTAGGACATTACTTCAAAGAAATCTTTGAGTTCTCAGCTAAATGCAAATACGGTAATTGTACCCATCGACATGAACCGGGATGCGCCGTACGTGAAGCCGTGGAAAACCATTATATCAGTGAATCACGTTATGCTTCTTACTTAAATATACTGGAGGACAAAGAAGAAGGGAAATACCGCTCAGCTTATTAATCTTTTAAATCTAACAGACATGAAAAAACTCACTTTTTGTATACTACTTGCAACCATGTCGTGGTTTGCAACTACAAATGCATATGCAAAGAAAAACTCAGGACCTACTCCAGAGGAAAAAGGACTTGCTCAAATCAACCAGGCAAATGCAGAAGCTTTTGTCCGTTTCCTGGCAGCAGATGAGCTGAAAGGCCGGGAAGCCGGAACAGAAGAGGGAAGAATAGCCGGAAACTACATTGCTTCGCTATTACAGCAATGGGGTGTTTCTCCGGTATTCGACAGCTATTTCCAACCGTTTGAAGCATACCGTGTAGAACGACAGAAAAAAGGCAAGTTGCAAGTTCATCCCGATTCAATCCAACTAATCAAACAGGGAGTACATCAAAAATATCACATGCGCAATGTACTTGCAAAAATAGATGGAAAGAACAAGGACGAGATCGTCATAATAGGTGCACATTATGATCATATCGGTTACGATCCCATGCTGGATGGTGATCAGATTTATAATGGCGCCGATGACAATGCATCGGGAGTTTCAGCCGTTCTACAGATTGTGCGTTCCTTCCTGGCTACAGGCAAGCAACCAGAACGTACTGTTATTTTTGCCTTCTGGGACGGAGAGGAAAAAGGATTGTTAGGTTCAAAATATTTTGCACAGACCTTTCCGCAAATCAAGCAAGTGAAGGGATACTTAAATTTCGACATGATAGGAAGAAATAATGATGAGTCACGTCCCTGGCATGTAGTATACTTCTTTACCAAAGGAACACCTGCCTTCGGTGAATGGCTGAAAGAAGATATCGAGCATTACAATCTGAATCTACAGCCCGACTATCGTGCATGGGACAATCCTGTAGGAGGTAGTGACAACGAAACCTTTGCCAAACTGGGTATTCCAATTATGTGGTATCACACAGACTGGCATCCGGATTATCATCTTCCGGGTGATGAAGCTGATAAAATAAACTGGGACAAGCTGGTAGAAATAACCAAAACATCTTTCCTTGGGCTATGGAAAATGGCAAATATATCTTTCTAAATATCTAAAGGATTTATAAAATATATTTTATAAAAACAGCTGTAATTCCTTTCATTCTTTAAAGTCTTACGTTTACAGGCAAAAGAATGAAAGGAATTTTTATTTGCAAATTTTTGTAAAAAAGGTATTCTCTATTTAAACAATTCCTTAAGTTTGTTATCAAAGTTAATAATCATTATTTCCAAATCTTAATTTATACCATAAAAACACATGGACAAACGAGTAAAATGGGGAATTATCATTCTGGTAGGAGCCGGATTAATCGGCTTAGGAATCCATAATTTCACTCCCAAAGAAAATGAAGAACTAAATGAAGCTAGCCCAACAATAAAAACAAATAAAAAGAAAAGTCTGAATGTAAATGCACAGATCATTAAACCACATTTACTGAC
>DXLO01000022.1 GCA_019414665.1 Bacteroides sp.
CAAAGGTAGGAAGGAAAAGAGGGGAAAAAAACACGCACGAGGCCGAATGCTTACGGAAGCAAATGAGTATTCTTCCTGTCTTGAAAGTTAAGATGGAAAGCAGGTGCAATCTTTTGACCACGATATTGTATGACTCATTCTTGTCCTTTAGCATGATGGTCAAGGACATCGGTCCGGTGCGGGTGTTGCGGCGGCTGAAGGTGCTGACAGCGCACTGAAGGAACTACTGTCAGCCTTATGCGCTGTATATCAGATTTTTATTGTGGCTGAACACACTGAAGGATACTTTGAATTCCAGGGTATTGGTGAAGTGAGAATGATAAACGGGAAGCTGGATAGGGTACTGCATACGTTTGCTTCTCACTGATTTTATAAAAAACGAAACTTCTGCCCGTAAAGATGAATCGGGGCAGAAGTTTCGTTTCTCGAATATGGATTGCCGGAGTATTATCCCAGTAATTCTTTCACTTTAGCCGAGATGGCACGTCCTTCGGCTTTGCCTGCCAACTTTTTGGTGGCGACACCCATGACTTTACCCATATCCTGAGGACCGGCGGCACCCACTTCTGCAATTATTTCTTTCAAAGCGGCTTCCAGTTCTTCGTTACTCATTTGTTTGGGCAGATAGGCTTCAAGCACTGCCACTTGGGCCAGTTCGGCTTCAGCCAAGTCTGCGCGGCCCTGACCTTGGTAAATGGCGGCTGAATCTTTCCCTTGTTTTACCAGTTTCTGCATGATTTTCAATGCAGCGTCATCCGTCAAAGTGTCGTTGGCGCCCGGTGCTGTCTTTGCTTCAAGGAAGAATTTTTTCACATTACGCAAAGTTTCCAGTTTCACTTTGTCCTTGGCTTTCATAGCCTCTTTGATATCGTTGCTGATTACGTCAAATAAATCCATGGTTCTTTTCTATTTTAGTTGTTAAAATGTGATCGTTATTCCGCCGTTTTCGGCATCGTTATTGAATGTTTCCTCTTCTTCGGCTATTGCTTTAGACTGGATACTTTCCAACACAGTTTTGGTACGTTGGAAAGTAGGGGTCGTTTCCACCATACTGATAATGTCATCATTGTCCAGATCCTCCAGGCTGAAGATGTAAATGTTATGGCGTTTCTTCTTGTTGCTGTTCTTGAAGGTGTCTTTGCCGTAGTAATCTCCACGACGTTCATCCTTGCGCTGTTCCTCTTCTTCCAGTTCTTCCAGTTTCTTTTGTTCCTCGATGGTGCGTTTGTTCATCATGTTGTCCATGCCCGGTACATCCTTGATGCCGAAGCCGGTGGCAAGTACGGTGAACTTCACCTGTTCTTCCAGCGACTCGTCGATATAGAGCCCCCATTTGGTTTCCACGTCTTTGCCGAATTTGCTCATGAAGTCATGAACCTCATTCATCTCTTCCATCATCAACTCGCTCTTGGTGCTGAAAGAGATGTTGAACAGGATCTTCTTCGAGTTGAAGATATCGTTGTTGTTCAGCAGCGGGGAATGGAGCGCATCATTGATAGCCTGGCTCACGCGGCTTTCCCCTTTGCCGTATCCCGTACTCATAATGGCTACCCCACCATCTTTTAGTACTGTTTTCACGTCATTGAAGTCCAGGTTGATGGTACCGCGGATAGTGATAATCTCGGCAATACTCTTGGCTGCTATGGATAAAGTGTCATCCGCTTTGCCGAAAGCGTTCATCACGCTGAAGTCCGAATAAATATCACGCAGACGTTCATTGTTGATCACCAGCAAGGCATCTACATGCTGGCTCATTTTCTCCACGCCGTCCAGCGCCTGGTCAATCTTCCGGTTTCCTTCAAAAAGGAACGGAATGGTGACAATACCTACGGTGAGGATATCCATATCTTTGGCTGTCTTGGCAATGATCGGAGCCGCACCGGTTCCGGTACCTCCTCCCATTCCGGCAGTGATAAATACCATTTTACAGCCGTCGTTCAACATTCCTTTTACGTCTTCTATACTTTCTTCGGCTGCTTCACGTGCACGCTCCGGGCGGTTCCCGGCTCCTAATCCTTCTTTTCCCAGTTGCAACTTCACGGGAACGGGGGATTCGGCCAACGCCTGGTTATCTGTGTTGCACACAACAAATGTTACATCGTGTATACCTTCTTTATACATGTGATTTACGGCATTGCCGCCGCCACCTCCCACACCGATTACTTTAATGATAGTCGGGTTTTCTGCCGGGAAATCGAATGGCATTATAGTTTCATCAGACATAATCTTCTATATTATATTAAGGTGATGTAATTCGTTATTATTCTTCCAGAATCCTTCCAAACAAGTCGGTCAGCCGTTTGATCGGATTGTTGGCTTCTTTCAAACTCTTGATTTCTTTTTCCAGGTCGCGTATTTGGTTCAAAGCTTCTGCCACTCCCAGATCGCGTGCTTTGGCCAGTTGCGACAAGGCATTTTTGTATTTGCCTGCCTCTTTCAGCTCTTTTGCGTTTCTTATCAGGCTCTCGCAAGTGGCTTTTCGCAGCTTCTCCTCTTCCTCTGCTTTCTTGGCTGCCGCTGCTATTCTGGCTGCTTCTTCTTTCTCTCTTTTCCTTTTGTCTTCCACATTCTCGCCGCTTTCATCGAAGAGAGGTACTTGGATAGGACGTTCCGGGCGGTAACAGTTCTCTTTCCCGGCTCCTAGCAAAGCGATGATTGTATTGCATGTACCATCTTTTTTCAGTTCCATCATGCCACCTTTCAGGCTTAGCTGGCTTTCTTTGGCCATTCTTACCTTTTCTACTTTGGTACGGTTGCTGAATGCTTCCTCCATATTCTTTAGATTTGCAGCACCGCCGGTAATGATAGCTCCTGCCAGCAGTTTGTCTTCATATCCCGAAAGAACAATCTGGTTCCATACATTGGCCAGTATCTCATTGACACGCGCTTCTACGATGTCTTCCAGTAAGTGTGACTCAATACTGCATTTCCCGTCCAGCGAGTAGGTAGGGTTGTCATCTCCGTCTTCCGACTTGTCGGCATAGGCATTGCCGTATTTCTTTTTCAGTTCTTCGGCATCTTCCTCTTCAATCTGCTGGCTGCAAATGTCTTTGGTGATGTTGCTTCCTCCCAGTGGGATGACTGCCAAATGGCGGAGTATGTTGTTTTTGTAGACAGATACAGTAGTCGTATCTGCGCCAAAGTCGATGAACATGCAGCCCGAACGTTTTTCACTGTTGGTCAGTACGGCATTGGCCAGAGCCAACGGTGAGATGATGTAGTCGGCTATTTCGATTCCTGCCTGTTTGAAACATTTGTCAATGTTCTGCTTCACGCTGCTGCGGGCGATGATATTAAGGAAACGCCCTTCTATATGATCGCTGGGAACTCCTACAGGATCGGCCAGCAGGTTGATGCCTACTTTATATTCCTGGGGTGCCACTTCCAGTATTTCCTGGTCTATGATGGGGACTTCGCGGTTGCTGTCCATGATGGAGTCAATCAGTTCCTGTGAAATTTTGGTTTCTTCTTCCAGATGACGTACCTCCGTATTACGGATGGTGCGTAGAGATTGTCCTCCGATACCTACATAGACCTTTCCGATAGAAGCCTTTAATGTCGATTCCAGTTTCTTGATAATCGAAGTAAGGCTTTGTGCGGTTTTGTCCAGATTGTAAATCACTCCCTTACGGATAAAATCCGAAGAGTTTTCGCTGGCGAGGGCCAGCACTTGTATGCTTCCGTCCGCATGTTTCTTTCCTGCAATACCTGTGATCTTGGAGGATCCCAGTTCTATTGCTACTATAAAATCTGTTGCTGCCATATCTTACTTCTCTTTTTTAGTACAAATAATCTGATTATTAAATTCCAGACTGATGCGGCTGTACTTGTTCCAGCCTACTTGGTTCAGTCCTTTCTCATAAAAAGTTTTTAGTTTCTCGAACTTTTCCTCATAATTCCCGGGCTTGCCTAAGAATATGATATGTTCGCCAACCCGTGGAACCAGTTCCAGTTCTTTGGCTTGTGTCACGTTGATCTGCTCTATCTGGGCATCCCATAGCGGATGGGCCTGTAGAAAGACTCCTAAGGTATATAGTTCCTTGACGGCAAAATCACGATCCACGTATCCTGTAACAACAGCTACGTGTGCCGAACTGTTGGGTATCGGCATGATTTTTCCTTTATTGTCAATATAATAGTTGTCTCCGTTGTTTGCCATCACTCTGAGGATGGGGAGGCGCTGTGTCACTTCGATACCTATCTTGCATCCCGGTGTACGGTAACATTCCACATTTTCAATCAAGGGATGTTGGCTGAGTTCTTCTTCCAGCAGGCGGGTGTTGATGTCGCCCATCTTCTTACCCACAGGGGAGAGCTTCTTACCGTTCAGTAAGCGGAGTATCCCTTTCTGGCTGATGAAACCATGGTCTATACTGTCCTTGATAATCAATTCCATACCCTTGCAAACCTGGTCGGCAGGCTTGGTGTTGAAAGCGGTAACGGCTACAATAAGGTAGGCGGTTATCAGCAACAGAAACAGGAGTATGAGAATTTTCTTTATCATTTTTTATTCAGTAATCCGCAGATTTGGGGTACATAGTTATCTATGTCGCCCGCACCCAGGGTGATTAATACTTCTATATCTTTCTTGCTCAGTACGTCTAGAATTTCTTCTTTCTTGCACATGCTCTTCTCGATGCCCGGACGCAGATGGTCGTAAATCAGTTTGCTGGTGACGCCGGGGATGGGTTGCTCGCGTGCCGGATAGATATCTACCAGGATGACTTCGTCCAACAAGGAAAGGCTGTCGGCGAAATCTTTGTAGAAATCACGGGTACGTGTGTAGAGGTGCGGCTGGAAAACAGCCGTCAGCTTCTTGTCCCGATAGAGGGCACGCATGGAGAGTATGCTTTGCTTTATCTCGGAAGGATGGTGCGCATAGTCGCTCAGGAAAACCACCTTGTCGTTCTTTATCTTGAAATCGAAACGACGGTCTACTCCGCGGAAACTTGCCATACCTCTCTTTATTTCTTCATCAGTCAATCCGCTCATCTGCGCCAAAGCCATGGCGGCTACCCCGTTCTCAATGTTGATGCTGACGGGGACACCCAACTGTATATTGGGGATATTTCCCAAGGGTGATACGTAATCAAAGAAAATCTCACCGTTCCCAATACGGATATTCTCTGCATGAAAGTCACCCTCTTCTTGGGAATAGGTGTACAGTTTCACACCATTCTGCAAAGCCGGTTGCAGCTCGATGCCTTTACGTACAATCAATGCACCTCCCGGCTGGATGAGTGAGGTATATTTGCGGAAGCTTTCCAGATAAGCCTCTTTGGTTCCGTAGATATCCAGATGGTCGGGATCGGTTGCGGTAATCACCGATATGTAGGGCGAGAGCCAATGGAAAGAACGGTCGAACTCGTCGGCTTCAATAACCATGTATTCACTGCTGTCAGACAACAGCAGGTTGGTGCCGTAATTCTTTGAGATGCCTCCCAAAAAGGCGTTGCATCCTACATGGGATTGGTGTAACAGATGGGCTGTCATGGTAGAAGTGGTGGTCTTACCGTGAGTGCCGGCTACACAAAGTCCTTTTCCTGCATGGGTAAGCATTCCCAATACCTGCGAACGTTTATGTATCTCGAAACCGTTTTCCCGGAAATAGGTAAACTCTTTATGTGTATCGGGGACAGCCGGAGTATAGACAACCAATGTAGTTGCCGGGTCGCGGAATGCATCCGTTATCAGTTCCGTGCTTTCTTCGTAATGGATGGCTGCTCCTTCTTCTATCAGCTTTTCTGTCAGTTCACTGGGCGTACGGTCATATCCGCCTACCTTCTTGCCTTTTGACAGGAAGTAGCGTACCAATGCGCTCATGCCGATACCTCCGGCACCGATGAAATAAACTGATTTTAATGTGTTAACGTCCATTTTCTTTTCTGTATTTATCAGCCAGTTTGAATACCTCCCGGGCAATAACGTTGGCTGAGTCGGTAAAGGCTAATTTAGCAATATTTGTACTTAAACTTTTCAATGTTTCCGGCTGTTTCACGGTTTCAACCGCTTTGTCCAGCAGAGCTTCTTTGGCAGCGGCGTCCTTGATATAGAGTGCTGCGTTTTTATTGACCAGCGCCAGTGCGTTTTTGGTCTGATGATCTTCGGCCACATTAGGTGACGGAACCAGAATGACGGGTTTCTGCAACAAACAGAACTCGGAGATGGAACCTGCTCCGGCACGGCTGATTATTAAATCGGCAGCACTGTATGCGGCGGCCATATCGCTGATAAAATCGGTTACGTGGAGCATTGGTAACTCACCGGCCTGGGCTACTGCGGCGCGTGCTTCGCCGATATATATTTTCCCGGTTTGCCAGATAAACTGCGCGCCGGATGCTTTAATCTTGTCCAAACCTTCCATCACGCAGTTGTTGATGGTGCGTGCTCCCAAGCTTCCTCCTACAATCAGGATTGTTTTCTTGGATGGGTCCAGCCCGAAGGAACGGATAGCCTCTTCACGGCTGATGTGATGGTTGCGCAGTCCTTGGCGGACAGGGTTTCCGGTCAGGATAATCTTGTCTTTTTCAAAGAAACGTTCCATGCCGTCGTATGCCACGCATATTTTGCAGGCTTTCTTTGCCAATAGTTTGTTGGTTACTCCGGCATAAGAGTTCTGCTCTTGTATCAGTGTCGGAATACCCATCATCCCGGCCATTTTCAAAGTAGGACCGCTGGCATATCCGCCTACACCTACTGCTGCATGTGGCTTGAAATCCTTGATGATTTTACGTGCCAATAGCTGGCTTTTGACCAATTTGAAAAGAACCGAAACATTTTTCAATAAGTTCTTACGGTCGAATCCGGCAACAGGTAATCCTTTTATAGGGTATCCGGCAGCAGGAACGCGTTGCATCTCCATTCTGCCTTCAGCGCCTACGAACAGGATTTCCGCTTCGGGATGTTGTTCCTTGATGGCGTTGGCAATAGAGACTGCGGGGAAAATGTGTCCCCCGGTTCCTCCTCCGCTGATGATGATTCTTAAATTTTCTTCCATAATTCCTTTTTAGTCGAATTATTCGCAAAAGTATAAATAATACTTTTAAAATGAATGGTTTATATTATATTTCTTCTTCCGGCTCCCGCTTCCCGGCTGCATTCAGCATTGCCTTCAAGTCATCGGGCAGCGAGTTCTCCTCCGGCGGGAGGGAAGTGGTGGCATTGTCACCCGACGGAAGTGTGGTAATGGCTTCCTGCATGGCAGCTACCATTTCCTGATGCCGTTCGGTCTTGGCTGCCAGTTCGGCTTCTTTCTGCGCTTGTTGCTCGGCGGCTTTCTGTTCTTCTTTCTCAGCCACGTAGCGGCTGACACTTAATATCATACCGATGTAGGCGCAGTTGATGAGTGTAGAGGTTCCTCCTTTGCTGATAAGCGGCAGGGGTTGTCCGGTGACGGGGAACAGACCTACGGCCACCATCATGTTAAGCATCGCCTGAGATACCAGCAACAGGGCGATGCCCATCACCAGAAAGGCAGGAAAACTTTTTTCACTTCTTCGGGCTATTTTACCCGCCCGCATCAACAGCCAGATGTAGAGAATCACTACAAAGGCGCCTCCCAGCAACCCCAGCTCTTCTATGATTATAGCAAAGATGAAGTCCGAGAATGCTTGTGACAGGAAATCCCGCTGCACACTGTTACCCGGCATCTTTCCTATGATGTTGCTGGAGGCGATAGCAATATTGGCGTGTGCTATCTGGGCGTCCTTGTCTATATCATATTTGGCGGCGGGAACGGCTTCTTTGTCCTCAAAGAAGCCTTTTATACGGTTCTGCCAGGTTTCTACACGGTGCATCATGGGGACTTTGTTCAGTTTGTGTGTGGGCATAATCATCACTATGCCTACAAAAAAAGCCACCATAACTCCGGCTATTCCCATTAACTTGGCCAATTGCTTCCAGGGTACCCGGCCGATCACCATCATTAAAAAGACTACTCCGAAAAGCAGTGCTGCGGTAGAGCCGTTTTCGGGAGCAATCAGAATGAAAACAATTCCGGTGATCCACATGATATATTTAAATGCTTTCGGATTGGCATTGTCTTCTTCCTGAAACTTGGATAGAATAAATGCGGTGACAATAATCACGGCCATTTTTGCCAGTTCGGAAGGCTGGAACTGGATACCGAAGAAAGTCATCCAACGGGCTGCACCATTGACACGGTCTCCGGTAATCAATCCCATACCCATTACAAATATCAGCAATAATGTCGATAGGGGTAGCAGGAAGACGGGAAACACACGGAAATATTTGTAGGGAATGTTATGTACCAGTACCACAATGCACACACCTACCATCAGGATGACACTGTGCTGGGTGATAGGTCCCCAATGATCCCCACTTTTGTAGGTAAGCGTGCTGGCGGCACTAAATACCTCGACGATAGAGATCAGACAAAGAAACAGGAAAATAATCCAGATTACTTTGTCGCCCTTGAACAAGTCTTTTATCAGATCCATTATCTATATACCTTAATACTATATTACAGGTTTCTTACACATTCCTTGAACTGCTCGCCACGGTCTTCGTAACTTTTGAAAAGGTCGAAGCTAGCGCAGCATGGACTTAATAATACGGTTTCGCCTTTCTTGGCCATCCGGTAAGCAGCGTCTACGGCATCCTTCATGCTTTGTACATCGGCTACAGGCAGGCCGAACTTGTCAAAGAAATCATGCAATTTCTCATTGTGCAATCCCATGTAGATCAATCCGGTACATTTTTCTTTTACCAAGTCGGCAATTTCGTTATAGTCGTTGCCTTTGTCTTTCCCGCCTAATATCAGGATGGTTTTGGTTTTCATGCTTTGCAAAGCATACCAGCAGGAATTCACATTGGTAGCCTTGGAGTCATTGATATAATCCACCCCTCTTACCCGGCAGACTTTTTCAAGGCGGTGTTCCACTCCCTTGAAATCACCCAAGGCCTCGCGGATACACTCTTTGCGGATACCCGCCAGGTTGGCAGAGATACCGGCCGCCATGGAGTTGAACAGATTATGGGTTCCGGTCAGCGCCAGTTCCTCCTGTTCCATGTTGAAAGCGATTGGTTCTGTAAAATAAACCTTGTCCTGTTCCACATATGCGGCGGTTCCTTCCTCTTTCCTTTCGGCAAAAGGGTAGTAATGGCCATGAATGCCATATTTGTGTAATTCACGCTGGATGATGGGGTCATCGTTCCAGAAGATGAAGGCATCGTCCGGGGTCTGGTTCTGGATAATGCGGAATTTGGCATCCACATAGTTTTGCATCTGGTGGTCGTAACGGTCCAGATGATCCGGCGTGATGTTCATCAATACGGCAATGTTGGCATGGAACTTGTACATGTTGTCCAATTGGAAACTGCTTAACTCGATCACATAATAATCATAGTTGCATTCTGCTACCTGATATGCCAGACTTTGGCCGATATTTCCGGCTAGTCCCACATTCATACCTGCTTTCTTGAAGATATGATAAATCAGCGAAGTAGTTGTTGTTTTTCCATTACTTCCTGTAATGCAAATCATTTTGGCATTGGTATAACGTCCCGCAAATTCTATTTCGGAGATGATAGGGGTGCCTTGTGACTTTAACTTAAGAATCATCGGGGCATCATTCGGAATACCCGGACTTTTGATTACTTCATCCGCATTCAGAATGAGAGATTCGGTATGTTTGCCTTCTTCCCATTCGATGCCTCGCTCGTTCAGCATGTTTTTGTATGTGTCCTTAATCGTGGACATGTCTGAAACGAAGGTGTCGAAACCTTGTTTCTTTGCCAGAACGGCTGCTCCCGCACCGCTTTCTCCGGCTCCTAGTATGACAATTCTTTTAGCCATAATCTTCGTTTATCTTATCTTATCTTTAATGTAATAATCGTAATTGCAGCGAGTACGATGGTGACAATCCAGAAGCGTACCGTGATTTTTGACTCATGGAATACGCTGTTGGGTTTCATGAACAGATAACTGCAATTGGGGTCTAACTGTGCTAATGTAGTGCGGAAATGGTCGTGGATAGGGGCACGTTTGAATACGCGTTGCAAATGTCCTTTCTTTTTTCCGCTTTTGAAATATCTCACCTGTAGAATGACCGAAAGGTTTTCTACCAAGAAGATTCCACAGAGAATAGGTATAAGCAACTCTTTATGAATGATGATTGCAAATACCGCTATGATACCACCAATGGTCAAGCTGCCGGTATCGCCCATAAATACTTGGGCGGGAAAAGCATTGTACCAAAGGAAACCGATCAGTGCGCCGATGAAGGAGCAGATAAAGATTACCAGTTCTTCACTGCCGGGAATGTACATGATATTAAGGTATCCTGCATATTCGATGTGGCTGGATACGTATGCCAATATGCCCAAGGTAAGACCGATGATAGCAGAATTTCCGGCTGCCATCCCGTCCATCCCGTCATTCAGGTTGGCACCGTTAGATACGGCAGTAACTACGAAGATGGTAACTAATACGAAAATAATCCAACCTACAGCCTGGGCATTGTCTCCCAGAAAACCTACGAAATCAGCATAATCCAAATTGTTGTTCTTGAAGAAAGGAATCGTAGTTTTGGTGGACTTCTGATCTTGTTCCTTGTGCACCACTTCCACAATTTCTCCTCCTCTTTGTATTTCTACGTTCTCACGGATAACCACGCTCGGACTTAAATATAAGGTGAGTCCCACAATGAGTCCCAAACCTACTTGGCCGATGATCTTGAATTTGCCGTGCAACCCTTCTTTGTCTTTACGGAAGACCTTGATATAGTCGTCCAAAAAGCCTAACGTACCCAGCCAAATGGTGGTAATCAACATTAATATCATGTAAATATTATGCAGCTTCCCCAACAAGAGGCAAGGTATGAGAATTGCGACAATAATAATTATACCTCCCATCGTCGGCACACCAACTTTTTTCACATTAAAAGGGTCTATAGATGCGTCACGTTGGGTTTCGGTTATTTGTTTACGTTTGAGCAGGTTGATGAAATATTCACCGAAGATAGCTGAGATCAACAATGATAAAATGATTGCCATCAATGAACGGAATGAAACGTAACCGAACATACCGGCTCCGGGAAAATCGAACTTTTCTAAATATTGAAATAAATAATATAACATCTTTTGGTTGGTTTATTCATTAGCAAAAATATCTCTTAATACTTCTTTATCGTCGAAATGGTGCTTTATACCTTTGATTTCCTGATAATTTTCGTGTCCTTTCCCGGCAACTAAAATGACATCTTTAGCTTGGGCCAGCATACAAGCTGTACGGATCGCTTCTTTACGGTCGGCTATGCTTATCACTTTACGCATATCCTCTTTAGTCAGCCCTGCCAGCATATCATTGATGATTTCCTGCGGCTCTTCAAAACGGGGATTGTCAGAGGTGATAATGACCTTATCGCTTTGCTTTACCGCTTCTTGTGCCATCAAGGGGCGTTTGCCTTTATCGCGGTTGCCGCCGGCGCCTACTACCGTAATTACATGACCTTTGCCATTCAGGACCTCGTGAATGGCATTCAGCACATTTTCCAAGGCATCCGGAGTATGGGCATAGTCCACAATGGCGGTGTATCCCTTGGGTGAGCGCAGTGAGTCAAAACGCCCGGCAACGGGGCGAAGAGTACTCAATGCCAGCAATACCTCTTCTGTCTTTTTCCCAAGCAGGCAGGCTGCTCCATAGACTGCCAGCAGGTTGGAAGCATTGAAACGTCCGATGAACTGTACATTGACTTCCACATTATTTATATCAAGCAGCATTCCTTCGAATCCATCTTCCAGCACTTTTCCTTTAAAATCACTCAAGCTGCGCAGCGAATAGGTGTGTACCTTTGCTTTGGTATTTTGAGTCATGACCAATCCGTTTTTGTCATCCAGATTGGTTAAGGCAAAGGCTGTTTTAGGCAGACCGTCAAAGAATGCTTTTTTGGCTTTCAGATAGTTCTCTACAGTTTTATGGTAGTCCAGATGGTCACGGGTAAGGTTGGTAAATATACCGCCTGCGAATTTTAAACCACCGATCCGTTTTTGTGCTACAGAATGTGAGCTTACTTCCATAAAGGCATATTTGCATCCTTCATCTGCCATGCGCCCCAGCAGTTTGTTTAGTGTAATAGGGTCAGGGGTGGTATGGTCAGTTGGAATGGCTTCCTCATCTATATAATTGCATACAGTGGAAATGAGTCCTGTCTTATATCCGAATTTACGGAACATATTATATAATAAGGTGGCAATAGTCGTTTTTCCGTTGGTGCCTGTAACACCGACCAGTTCCAATTTCGAGGTGGGGTCTCCGTAAAACGTAGTTGCCAGTTTCCCGACAACGTCTTCCGTATCGTTCACTTTGATGTAGGTAACATTCTCAATCAATGTCTCAGGAAGATTCTCACATACCACTGTACGGGCTCCTTTTTCTATTGCTTTTTGGATATAAGTGTGTCCGTCAGTCTGCGTTCCTTTTACAGCAACGAAAATATGACCGGGCTCTATCAGGCGCGAGTCCATGTTTATTCCCGAAATTTCTTGGGATGCATCACCTATGATTTCATTGACTGTTATTCCTTTAATAATCTTTTCCAGTTTCATATTCTTCCTGTTACACTGTTAATTTAATCGTAATTGTATGGTTTGTCCTTTGCGCAAAGTGTTGCCGGCCGGGATACTTTGTGACTTCACTTTACCGATGCCGGTAATGCGGGCTTTCAATCCCATGCTTTCAAGCAGATAGACAGCATCCTTTGCGCCCATACCAATAACACTTGGTACAAGTTTATTGTTAATGTCTTTTTTGTTGAATAATACATTGTCCGGATTACTAGTCACATTTCCCCATACCGGTTTGCCTTCGGTTGATTGTTCCGAAACTCCGGATGAATTTACATTTATCCGGTTCAGTACATAATGTGCCGCACTTATATCCCCGTTTTTCACATCCGGAATAAGGATAGAAGTTGAGTCTTTTGCTTCTTTCAAATCTTGTGCCAGATGTTTGGCAAATACGCGTTCGGCAATTTTACTGAACACGCTGCCGGCCATCAGACCACCCGAGGCGGGGAGTCCAGGTTTCTGGATGGCTACAATGCAACTGTATTTAGGCGCTTCTGAAGGAAAATATCCACAGAAACTTACCAAATAACGGCGTGTGCCATTCGTGTACCCGGCTTTTCCTTGTGAAACCTGTGCAGTACCGGTTTTCCCGGATACATGGAATTGCTTGGATCCTGCTTTCTTTCCCAGTCCTTCGCTGACGACTTTTTCCAAAGTCGTTTGTATCTCGCTGATAGCCTTGGGGGAAGCGATGGCCGGGTTGAGTATTTCAGGAGCAATATCTTCCACTACCTGCCCGTCTTTGACTATTGATTTCACAAAACGGGGCTTGACCATTACTCCGTTATTGGCTATAGCATTATAAAATGCCAGTGTATTGATGGGGGGAATTTGGGTTTCATAGCCAATAGACATCCATGCCAGTGCAGTACGTGACCAATTGCTCAAGTCTTTGTTGGGGATGCGGATGTTCGGCTTGCCGGCACCGGGAATATCGAGATCTAACGGAGTGGCAATGCCTACTCGATGCAGTCCGCGTACAAACTTTTCCGGATTATCATGATAATGATCATCGATCAACCGCGATACACCGATGTTTGAGGACACCATCAATGATTTTGTTGTGTTGATAGTGCCGTAGCCTCCACGATGCCAGTTATGATCTTTCATATAGCGGCCGTGCATCATATAGACCCCGTTACCGGTTTCCACCACCGTTTCCGGAGTGATGACTCCGTCGTCCAGCGCTACCAGTATGGATGCGGTTTTGAAAGTAGAGCCTGGCTCCATCATGTCTGAGATGGCGTTATTGCGTATTTCTCTGTAAATGCCGTCATTGCATTTGGTCATGTTGACGATAGCTTTGATGTCTCCCGTCTGCACTTCCATCAGAATGGCAACGCCTACAGTAGCGTTGATTTCTTTCAATTCATCCACCAATGCTTTTTCTGCGATGTCTTGCATACCTACATCAATGGTCGTAATGATATCACAGCCATCTACAGGAGGAATATCTACAATGTTCAGGTATTTGTTCATTACCTTTTGACGGTGAGTGATACCGTTTCTGCCTTTTAATATGGAATCGTATGAAAGTTCCAGCCCGTTCTTTGCACCTTGTTCTATATCTGGATACATATCTCCCAATGTACGCATTGCCAGTGAGCCAAAAGGCTTTTTCCGTTGATTGAATGCCTGTTCATGGAATCCGCCTTTGTATTTGTTCAGGTTAAATACGGGCAGACGTTTTGCTTCTTTATATTGTATATAAGAAATGCGTTTGGGGTAGAGCAACCAACTGCGGCTCTCTTTTTTTCTTCCGTTTTTGATGTGCTGTTTGAAAAAGGCGGCACTTTTATCAGGGAATATTTCATGTAACCCTTTGCAGATTGTGTCAAGGTTTGCATAAAGAACTGAGTCTTTGATATGTTGTAGCTTCAGCCGTGTCTTTTCCTCTTCTTCGGTTTCGCCCTTCCTTTTATTTATCATGAAGTCCATGTAAATCTTATATTCGGGAAGGCTGCTTGCCATCAGCTGGCCGTCGGATGAGATGATGTTGCCACGGGTAGGACGTACGGTGACGTTTTCTTTTACAAAACGGTCGGCTACGTCTTTCCAGTATTGACGCTCGGCAAACATGATGACGCCGGCTTTGCAGATAATGGCAATGCCTATCAACACCATGACTAGGATGATGAAGGAGAAGCGGAGCATTATGTTTTTTTGGTTGGGCATCATGGGCTTAGTCTTTCTTTATTAAATAAGGACGGTTGGTAGCCGTTTGCAAGGGGCTGTCTTCCGTCGAAATATATTCTTCAATACGTGACTGGCGGCTCTTTTCCATCAGTTCGGAAGAGCGTGTCAATGCATCGTATTTGATATCGATCAAATCTTTTTTCAACTTGTCAATTTCAATGAGTTCCTGTTGGCTGCTATAACGGTTGTCTATGTATAGTACAGTCAGGATCATGATGAGAATCAGCAAACGGGTCTGTCTTTTGAAAAAGTCGTTCGCAAGGATATCTCCTCCTAATATGCTGCGGATAGACATATGCTTGGGCGAAGCAGATTGTCCGTCTTTGGGTTGTTGTGTATTTTGTTTCAGTTCTTCTTCCATCTCGTTATCTCTTTTCTGCAATTCTCAACTTGGCGCTTCGGGAGCGCGGATTGCGTGTCACTTCTTCGTTGCCGGCAACAATAACTTTGTTGTTGACTAGTTTGAAAGGTGTCTGTACATTACCAAAGAAATCTTGTTCGGCCTTGCCTTCTATGTTTCCGGTTTTCATGATATTCTTTACCATGCGGTCTTCTAAAGAGTGATAGGTGATTACTACCAGTCTGCCTCCCGGTTTCAGTGCCTTGGTTGCTGCATAAAGCATTTCTTTCAATGCTTCCATTTCCTGATTTACCTCTATGCGTAGAGCTTGGAACACCTTTGCGAGCTCTTTCTTTTCACGTTCCCGCCCGAAAAGCGGTTTGATGACTTCGAGGAAATCACCGATGGTGACAATTTGTTTTACACCTCGTGCTTTAACGATGGCTGATGCCAGTTTGCGGCTGTTCTTCAATTCACCATATAAATAGAAAATATTAGCCAAACGTTCTTCGTCATAGGTGTTCACTACATCAGCAGCTGTCATACCTGCGCGTTTGTTCATCCGCATGTCTAATTTGCCCTCGAAGCGGAATGAGAATCCACGTTCGGAGTCGTCAAAGTGATGTGAGGAAACGCCCAGATCGGCCAAAATGGCATCCACCCCTTCCACGCCATAATAACGTAGGAAGTTGGGAAGGTAGCGGAAGTTACTACGCACAAAAGTGAAGCGGCTGTCGTTTACAATATTCTTCTCGGCATCTTCATCTTGGTCAAAACTATATAGATGCGCGGTGCTATCCAGCCGGCTTAGAATTTCCTTGGAATGTCCTCCGCCGCCGAAAGTGGCATCTACATAAATACCTCCGGGTTGGATGTTCATTCCGTCTACGCTCTCGTTTAATAATACCGGTACATGATATATCTGTTTTGCTTCACTCATTCTATTTCTACGTTGTTATTAGTTCCCATAATTTCTTCCAATTCTTTTCCAAAGTCCTCCGGTGTGATGAAGGGTTTGTCTGCTATTTCTTTAGACCAGATTTCTATAGTGTCGTCCAATCCGATAAAACGTACATCTTGCTGTATTTTAGCTAATTTCAAATATCGTTTTGGAATCAGAAAGCGCCCGTTTCCATCCAATGTGATAACTTCTACATCCGAAACGAACTGACGGAAAATCATTTGGTGTCTGGAATTCCAGCGATTGAGTTTGCAACGTAGTTCGTTCATTTGTTCGTTCCACACATTTTCAGGGTAAAGTACCAGGCAGTCTTGGTAGGTGTCTTTGCGTAAAATCAGGCACTCCTGGGAGGCAGCTTGTAGCTGCTTCCTGAATACGGCAGGCAGGAACACTCTGCCTTTTGCATCCGTCTTTGCTTCAGAATTCCCAAGAAATCGCATGTTTACACCTTATTATATTGTTCAAGGTGTAAAATTACACAATTCCCCACAATTCCCCACAATATTTTAAGAAAATATTTCGAGAAGTTTTCAACAGGCTGTTAATGTAGCTAGTAGCTTGGTAAACAGGAGGTTTAAAATTAATAATTTTATGATAAAAAATAATGGAAAGGGCAGCTTCTCGGAGGTTGAAAAACGGAACCAAACTATTGCACATTCGTTTTTGTTTTGCGCAAAAATGAAAGAATTTGTATAGTTTCATACACAAAAACTCTTAATTTCTTTAGAGATTAAGAGTTTTTTCTGTCATAAATTGCCAATATAAAAAAAGATAAGTTACTTTTGCATGGAAAAGAACGTTTGCAAAATGACTGACGACTCTATATTTTTAATCGACATAGAAAAGATATTGAAAACGAAAGCCGGGAAAAAATATAAATATATTCCCCGTTTTGTCGTTTCGTACCTGAAGCATATCGTGCATCAGGATGAACTGAATGTCTTTTTAAAAGACTCCAAAAATAAAGTCGGAGTTGACTTTCTGGAAGCTTGTATGGAGTTCCTGGATGCAAAAGTGGAGATAAAAGGTTTGGAAAACTTGCCTGAAAACGGTAAATGCACTTTTGTCAGCAATCACCCGCTGGGGGGACAGGATGGAGTTGCTTTGGGGTATATATTGGGAAAACATTACAATGGTAATGTACGCTATTTGGTCAATGATTTGTTGATGAATTTGCATGGTTTGGCTCCTTTATGTATTCCTATCAATAAAACAGGCTCGCAATCCAGGGATTTCCCGAAGATGGTAGAGGCAGGGTTTGCCTCGGATAATCATATCATTATGTTTCCTGCGGGGTTATGTTCCCGTAGACAGGGTGGGGAAATCAAGGATTTGGAATGGAAAAAGACATTTGTCACTAAAAGTATTGAAACGCATCGTGATGTGGTACCTTTGCACTTTGAGGGCCGGAACTCAGACTTTTTTTATAATTTGGCAAATATATGTAAGGCACTTGGCATTAAGTTTAATATTGCTATGCTTTACTTGGCAGATGAAATGTTGAAAAATCGTCATAAAACCTTTACCTTGACCATTGGAAAACCCATTCCTTGGCAAACTTTCGACAAGACAAAGACCCCGGCTCAGTGGGCGCAGTTTGTAAAAGATGTAGTCTACAAGCTATAATAGACAAAAGAGAGAAAAAAGATATGGAAGAAATTATTGCACCGATTAGCAAAGAGATTCTGAAGGCGGAACTTTCCGAGGATAAACGCCTGAGGTTTACGAATAAAAGTCATAATGAAATTTACGTCATAACGTATCAGGATTCGCCCAATGTGATGAAGGAGATTGGCCGGTTGAGAGAAATAGCCTTTCGTGCTGCAGGTGGCGGAACAGGAAAGGCGATGGATATCGATGAATATGACGTGATGGAAAATCCATATAAGCAATTAGTTGTATGGAATCCTGAAGCGGAGGAGATTTTGGGAGGTTATCGTTATCTTTTGGGGGATGAGGTGCAATTTGATGAACATGGGAAGCCTGTGCTGGCTACTGCTCACATGTTTAATTTCTCGGAAGTTTTTTTGAAAGAATATTTGCCTTACACGGTGGAGTTGGGACGCTCATTTGTTACATTGGAATATCAGTCAACCCGTGCCGGTTCCAAGGGATTGTTTGCTTTGGATAATTTGTGGGATGGTTTGGGCGCATTAACCGTGATTAAGCCTAATGTGAAATATTTTTTTGGTAAGATGACTATGTATCCTAGTTATCATCGTCAGGGGCGTGACATGATATTATACTTCCTGAATAAACATTTCGGTGATAAAGATAAATTGATAACTCCGATGAAACCGCTGGAAATAGAAACAGATAAGAAAATGTTGGAAAATCTTTTCTGTTATGATTCCTTTAAAGAAGATTACAAGATCTTGAATACGGAAGTGCGTAAGCTGGGGTATAATATTCCTCCTTTGGTCAATGCATATATGAGTCTGTCTCCTACAATGCGTATGTTTGGAACAGCGATTAATTATGGATTCGGAGATGTGGAGGAAACCGGAATTCTGATTGCAGTCAATGAAATTCTGGAAGACAAACGGGTACGTCATATCGAATCGTTTGTAAAGCAACATCCTGAAGCTATGAAAATAACTTCAGGCGCTCATCCCATACTGACCAAATAATCGGACTAATAGTAGTATTTGGGGAAACATTGTCAGGTGCAGATAAAATTTACAGGATTCATCGTGCTCGCATCTGACAATGTTTTTATTATACTGCCGGCAGACTGTTGCCTTTGATTTTCCGGTAGAGGTCGAGCGCATATACGTCTGTCATGCCCGATATGTAATCCAGCACGGCTTGAATTTTTCCATATAAAGTAGGTGCGTTGACATTGTACTGTCCGGATATGCGGTTGATAAGTAGTTGTGAATACGCTTTTTCCGGAGAGCGCACTGCATTAATCATCAGGTCAATCAAGGTACTGATAACCCTGAATCCTGCCAATTCTATGTCCAGCACATCGCTGGAACGATATATTCTTTGAAAGGCAATTGCAGAACAATTGTCATAGGCCTCTTTCAATGGACTGCAAATGTGCATTATCAGGGTGCCTTCAAATTCCCCGGTCAATATCTTTTCTTCATTTTCAGTGAATACTCGTGTGCATTCCTTTATCAGTGCGCCTATGACCGAAGAACGTAAATAAGCTATCTGTTCATTGACGTCTGTTACAATCCGGCAAACTTCTTCAATGCGTTTTCTTCTTTTCTCATCAAAGAACTGCATATACAGTCCTTTGGTTTCATCATGTGTCAGAAGTTTTAATTTATGTGCGTCTTCTATGTCCATCATCTGATAACAAATATCATCTGCGGCTTCTACCAGGTAGACCAACGGATGGCGTGCGTAGCGTAAAGGCTCATCCGGTTTGCTGAGCCGGATAATCCCTAATTCTCCGGCTATTTTTTGATAATCAGCCTCTTCGCTTAAGAAGAAGCCGAATTTTGATTTCTTTCCTGCCAATTGTGAGGAAAAAGGGTATTTTACGATGGACGCCAGTGTGGAGTAGGTCATCACGAACCCTCCTTTCCGTCTTCCTTCAAACTGGTGGGTGAGGATTCGGAATGCATTGGCATTTCCTTCGAAGTGGGTTAAATCATCCCATTCCATCGGTGAAAGTTCTTTTTTCAATGCCATTCCTTGTCCTTCCGAGAAGTAAGTTGAAATGGCTTTTTCTCCCGAATGACCGAAAGGAGGATTTCCCAGATCGTGTGCTAGACATGCGGCTGAAACGATGGAACCTATTTCCGATATATGGGAGTCGGCCAAGGCTGGGTGCTTCTTCAGAAGCTGGCTGGCGACATCGTTTCCTAAAGAACGCCCCACACAAGAAACCTCAAGGCTGTGAGTCAACCGGTTGTGTACAAATACGCTACCCGGTAAAGGAAATACTTGAGTTTTGTTTTGCAAACGACGGAAAGGTGCTGAGAAGATGAGACGGTCATAATCGCGTTGGAATTCGGTACGGTCATCTTTACGGGCCTCGTGTAGTTCTTCCATGCCGAAGCGTTTATTTGATATTAATTGTTTCCAGTTCATAATTCAGGCTTTATCTGTTTGCAAAAGTAAGAAACTTCCGTTTAAAAAACTGTAAACGCTTAGATAAATCCATCTAAATGTGTAAATTCGCACCTTATTAATCATGTGGCAATGTGTTGATTCGTCAATATGCCAATGGGCTGTATCATGTCTGGACTGTGTTTGTTGTCTGCAAATTATTAGCACATTGCCATATAAGCATATTGATAAATTATTAAAATTATGAAAATACAGGTAATCAATAAATCAAAACATGCTTTACCCGAGTATGCTACCGGGCAATCGGCAGGGATGGATATCCGTGCTAATCTTGACGAACCGATTGTGCTGAAACCCTTGCAACGTTGTTTGGTTCCTACGGGACTTTATATCGCATTGCCTGAAGGTTTTGAAGCGCAAATCCGTCCACGTAGCGGGCTGGCTATTAAGAAAGGCATCGGAGTCCTGAATTCTCCGGGCACAATTGATGCCGATTATCGTGGTGAAATTTGTATTATCTTGGTCAATTTGTCATCTGAGGATTTTATGATAGAAGATGGGGAGCGCATTGCGCAAATGGTTGTAGCCCGTCACGAACATGCCGAATGGCAGGAAGTGGAGGTGTTGGACGAAACGGAACGTGGTGCAGGTGGCTTTGGACATACCGGAAAAAAGTAAAAGGAAACAATGAATAGAAGATTGAAATATGTGCCCATGCTATGTGTATGTCTGATAGGCATGCTTGTTTCATGCGGTACGGTGAAGAGAGCTTCCGGCTTGTCCGGAAATAAAGCTGTTGTGGAGGAAAAGGATCCGCTTACTCTGGAGCAGCGCCGTAAATACGACTATTTCTTTTTGGAAGCGCTTCGGATGAAGGAAAAAGGTGACTTGGATGCGGCTTTCGAAATGTATAGTCACTGTTTGGACATTTATCCGCAAGGAGCCGCTACTTTGTTCGAAATTTCCCGCTTCCATATGTTTCTCAATCAGCCGGAAAAAGGGGAGGAAGCTTTGAAGAAGGCAGTGGATGCCGATCCTAAGAGTTTTTGGTATAAGCAAACTTTGGCAGCCTATTATCAAGGTAAGGGAAATTACCCGAAAGCCATTTATGTTTATGAGGATATGGCGAGCCAGTTCCCCTCACGTCTGGAACCGTTGATGGCTTTGATTGATCTCTATACCCGTACCAAGGACTATCAGCAGGTAGTTAATACATTGAACCGCCTTGAAGCCTTGGATGGGAAGTCTGAACAAATCAGCATGGAGAAATTCCGTATGTATCTGGCTATGAACAATGACCAGCAGGCATTTACGGAGATTGAGAATTTGGCAAAAGAATATCCATATGACATGCGTTATCTTACCATTTTGGGAGATGTCTATCTGAACAACGGTAAGGAAGAAGAAGCATACGAAACTTATCAGAAAGTATTGAAGGAAGAACCGGGCTATGCGCCGGCGTTGCTTTCCATGGCTTCTTATTACGAGAAAAAAGGGCAGGATAGTTTGTATCAGGTACAGTTGGATACTATTTTGCTGAATGATAATGTGGATAGCGATACAAAGATGAACATTATGCGCCAGCTTATTCTGCGTTCCGAGCAAACGAACAAGGACAGTACGAAAATAGCAGGCCTGTTTACTTCTATATTGAAGGAAAAACAAGAGAATGCAGATATTGCTATGTTGGCGGCCCAATATCTTCTGACGAAAAAGATGGATAAAGAGGCAACCCCTGTTTTGCACCAAGTGCTTGAAATTGATCCGGAAAATACGCCGGCACGCTTGCAGCTATTGAGTTTTGCCATTCGTGAGCAGAATATGGATGAAGTAATCAAATTGTGTGCTCCTGCTTTAGAATATACTCCGGATGTATTGGAATTCTATTATTATATGGGATTGGCCTATCATCAGAAAGAGAAAACAGACGAGGCATTGGAGGTTTTTAAAAAAGGAGTGAATCAAGTAACAGATAAAAGCAATAAGGATATCGTTTCTGATTTCTATGCCATTATGGGGGATCTTTATCATATAAAGAAGATGAATGTGGAGGCATATGCCGCATACGATTCCGCTTTGGTTTATAAGGAAAACAATATAGGGGCCTTGAATAATTATGCCTATTACCTGTCTGTAGAGCGTAAAAACCTGGATAAAGCGGAAGAAATGAGTTACCGTACCGTAAAGGCCGAACCTACCAATGGTACGTATCTGGATACCTATGCCTGGATACTTTTTGAGAAAGGTAAATATGTAGAAGCAAAAATTTACATTGACCAGGCTATGCAGAATGATGGAAGTAAAAGTTCCGTTGTTGTAGAGCATTGTGGAGATATTTACTATATGAATGGAGATCGTGAAAAGGCTTTGGAATATTGGCAACAAGCGGAAAAATTATCCAAGGAGCCTCCTCAAGAAGGTAGTGAAGAACGTAGTGAAAAGGAATTGAACTTATTGAGAAAGAAAATTGTACAAAAGAAATACTTTGCAGAATGATGAAACGTGTCTGTTTTTATTTGTTTAGCGCTTTGCTGATTATATTTATTTCTTCATGTTCATCTACCCGGAGTATGAAGAAAGGGGTATCTATTGGCAATTTATCCGAGTCGGAATATATGGAAGAGCTGATTAGCCGTTCTCCGGGATGGGATGCAATTACTGCGAAAATGTCATTGGCCGTTGACTTGAACGGTAAAGGACCGACTAAAGTAAATGGTACGTTGCGCATGAAACGTGATGAAGTAATCCAGCTTTCTATCGCTCCATTTTTGGGTATTGAAGTGGCACGTGCTGAAATATCTCCGGACGGAGTTTTAGTGATGGATCGCATGAACAAACGTTATGTACAAGTTCCTTTTGATGAATTGAAGAATCTGGCAAAGGCTGATTTGGATTTTCATACTTTGCAGGCCTTGTTTATGAATGAAATTTTTCTTCCGGGAAAAAAGGTGCTGACTGTCCGTGATATTTCGTCCTTTGCTGTGCGTCCTGAAAACGAAAATGCATTAATAGAAGTTAAGAACGGCAAACATTTCGCCTACCGTTTTCGTACCAATACAAATGATGGGCTGCTGAAAGAAAGTCATATCGGCTTGTCCGGTACCCGGTACGGGATAAATTGGCGTTATGATAAGTTTCGTCCGTTGGAGCAGAGACAGTTTCCGGGAACTATGACGGTTTCTTTTGAAGGGGCTGCCAAACCGGTTACGGCTGTATTTGAACTTTCCCGCCTTTCTACCAATAAGGATTGGGAAGCTCATACCGAAGTGCCCGGAAAATACGAAAGAATAGAATTGCAAGATTTGCTAAAACAGCTTATTAAATAATGAAACGTATCTTCTTACTACTCATAGCCTGCTGCTTTTTAAGTACTATTTCAGCGCAAAGTACTCGGAAAATAAGGGAGCTTGAAGCCAAACGGAAGGAACTTCACCAGCAGATTGCCGAGTCTGAAACTTTGTTGCAATCTACCAAAAAGGATGTGAAAAGCCAGTTGGACAACCTTGCTTTGCTGACAGGTCAGATTGAGGAGAGAAGAAAATATATCAATACCATAGAGAGTGATGTTCATACATTGACAAGTGAGATCGCTTCTTTACAGAAACAACTGAATAAACTTCAGCGTGATTTGAAAGACAAGAAGCGGAAGTATGAAACTTCGGTGCAATACATGTATCGTAACAAGTCTGTTCAAGAGAAATTAATGTTTATTTTTTCTGCCGAGAATTTGAGTCAGACTTACCGTCGTATGCGTTATGTGCAGGAATATGCAAACTTCCAGCGCCTTCAAGGAATGGAGATAGAACGTAAGCAGAAGCAAATTGCCGCTAAAAAAAGAGAAGTGGAACAAACTAAGCATGCCAAACAGAATCTTTTAAAACAGGGTGAGGTTGAAAAGGCCAAACTGGAGATTCAGGAAAAGGAGCGCCAGACTCTTTTGGCGAATTTGCAAAAGAAGCAGAAAGGTATACAAAGCGAGATAAGGAAGAAAAAACGTTCGGCTGAGCAATTGAATGCCCAGATTGACCGTTTGATTGAAATTGAAATAGAGAAAGCTAGAAAGCGTGCAGAGGAGGAAGCTCGTAGGAAAGCCGCTGCTGAGGCTGCCGCAAAGGCGGCAGCAGCTAAGAAAGCGGAGCGTGAAACTACGGGAGGGGCGTCCCGTTCTAAATCTACGGAAAAAAATGAGTCTACAAAGAAGGTCGCTCCGGTGGAGAAGTTCAGTCTGAATAATGAGGACCGCCAGCTGTCGGGCAGTTTTGAACGTAACCGGGGTATTTTGCCGGTTCCCATTACCGGTCCATATGTGATTGTCAGCCATTACGGACAGTATGCCGTAGATGGTTTGCGTAATGTGAAACTGGATAATAAAGGGATTGATATCAAGGGCAAACCGGGAGCGCAGGCACGTGCCGTTTTCAATGGAGAAGTTTCGGCTATTTTCCAGTATAATGGTTTGAACAATATACTGGTGCGTCATGGTAATTACATCTCTGTCTATTGCAACCTTTCTTCCGTATCGGTTTCTAAAGGCAGCAAAGTCAATACACGTACCGTTCTTGGTACTATTCATACAGATAGTTCGGGTAATACGGTCTTGCATTTTCAACTTCGTAAGGAAACGGCTAAACTTAATCCGGAATTATGGTTGGGAAGATGAAAAAGATAAGTTCTCTTTCTGTATTTTATTACTTTGCGGTTTCTCGCAGCTTGTTTGGAAACTGAAGAATTTTCTGTAGTTCCTGTTCCTGAAATTTCTTCCATAATAATTCCTTCTACGGAAAGTATCTGGCCTGTTGCTATAAAGAATGCTGATCTGGCTGGAGATTGGTTATCTTTTTGATATGTAGTACAGGATAACTTTCTGTATAATAGCTTTTAAAGTATAAATATGTATTTGAGGAACAGTTATTTCCGTTCTAAAACTTGTCTGTTCTTTCAAAGAGAACGAAAAAACATTTATTATTAAAAATAAATCTCCAATTAGTTTTGAGTTCAAGTCTAATTGCGTACATTTGTCCCCTGCATTAAGTATCCTCATAGAAGTACATTAATACTTTTCCAACTTATTCTTTAGTGATGATGGTAGAATCGTTTGTCTCTCTGTAAGATTCCTAATAGCAAAACGCACTTATTTTTTTATTAAAACATTTATTTTAAAATGAACATTTTTATTGCAGGGCTTAACTATAATATGAGTGAAGCCGAACTTGGAGAATTATTTGCAGAGTATGGTGAAGTTGTTTCTGTTAAGATTATAATGGACAGAGAGACCGGTCGTTCTAAGGGATATGGTTTTGTTGAAATGGCTGATGATGAAGCTGGAGATAAAGCGATTGCAGCTCTTAATGAAGTTGATATGGATGGAAAAACTCTTTCTGTGTCAGTAGCTCGTCCTAGAGAAGAACGTCCGCGTCGTAGCTATGGCAACAATGGCGGTGGTGGTTATCGTGGCGGTAACAACAGTCGTGGTGGTGGCTATGGTGGTAGTCGCGGAGATAATGGCTATGGCGGTGGCAGAAACAGATATTGATCTGTATCTCTATAAAATATAAGGGAACCTGTCTTGGACATTTGAAATGCTGAGGCAGGTTTTTAAGTGCCTGTTCAGGATATCTTCAAAAGACTTTGGCTGTCGGTTATTTCTTTTATTTATGGCAAACAGAAGATGTTCCATTGAGGGTAAAAACGGTTATTTATTAAGCATGGTCAATAATTTCTACATAAATTCCAGGTACTTCTCTCTTTTATAGAAAGGCTATAAGTATTATGCGTGTTATATTCAACTTCATTCTGGATTATTCCAACAAGAAAGAAGATGATTGAGTATGGAGAGATACTTGTTTCCTAGAAAATAGATTCCTGTGTCTGTGTTGTCAATAGTTCCAGCGCCTTGATTCCCATAACGGAATTTCCTTTTGGATTCAATCTCGGGCTCCACACTGCAACTGAATATCGTAGTGGGTAAACTGCGGCTATACCGCCTCCCACACCACTTTTCCCCGGAAGACCTACCAAATAAGAAAATTCTCCTGCTTCGTCATAGAATCCACATGTTTGCATGATGGCATTGATACGTTTCACTTGAGAGGCGGTCAGCGTGATTCCTTCGAATGTAAAAGCCTGTTTATGGTTGGCAAACGGCAAAAAGGCTTTGGATAAATCATAACAACTCATTTCTATGGAGCATTGCAGGAAATAGAAATGAAGTACACGTTCTATGTCATTGTCGATGTTATGATAATATTTCAACAGGTTGGTGATTGCCGCATTCAGATAACCGTTTTCACGTTCGGACAGGGCAACTTCTTCATTATAATGAATTTGGTTATTTCCGCTGATTGAGCGGACGAAACGAAGATATTCTTCTTCGGGGTGTTTCAGATGGTTCAGCAGGATATCTGTCATTACAATGGCTCCGGCGTTAATAAAGGGATTCCGAGGAATTCCTTTTTCTACCTCCAGTTGTACTAGTGAGTTGAAAGCTGTTCCCGAAGGTTCTTTACCTACTCTTTTCCATAGATTATCTCCTTCAAGACTCAAACACATGGCAAGTGAAAAAACTTTCGAAATACTTTGGATGGAGAAGCCGGTGGTGGCTTCTCCATGCATGAAAGTTTTGTTTTGTATCGTATGGATACACATTCCGAATTGATCTGGGTTGATTTTGGCAAGTGCCGGAATGTAATCAGCCTGTTTGCCAATAGAGGCGTAGGGCTGGATTTCTTGATAGATGTCTTTTAGAATCTGTTGATAATCCATGATTTGGACGTTTTTATTTTTCTGTATAGTCACCATTGGCTTTGATGAGCTCGATCAACTTCTCAACAGCCTGATCTTCGGGAATGTTTTTTTCTATGCATTCTTTCTTTTTATAGAGGCTGATTTTTCCACGACCGGCACCTACATAGCCATAGTCGGCATCCGCCATTTCGCCGGGACCATTGACAATACAGCCCATAATGCCGATCTTCAGACCTTTCAAGTGCGAGGTAGCTGTTTTGATACGGGCGATGGTAGACTCCAAATCATATAAGGTACGACCACATCCCGGACATGAAATGTATTCCGTTTTGCTGGTTCGGATTCTGCCGGCTTGCAGGATACCAAATGCAGTGGTATCTACCACTATATGACTCAAGGGGCCTTGGTTGTACAAGAAGATTCCGTCACAGAGTCCGTCAAAAATTAGTGCACCCATATCAGCTGCCGCTTTGATTTGCAGGTCTTCAGCTTTCGTTTCCTGATAGTATTGGAAGAATACGACCGGATTCTCTAACCCTTCATTCATCAGTTCGTGTGTCATGGCACGATATTCGCCGAGGCGGTTGGGATGATTGCTTTGGGCGATGATTACCACTTCGGGATGTAGTTTAAGGGCTGCGATTACTTCGTCATTCATAGCCATATAGGGCAGAAACAGGAATTTCAGATCGGAAACCGTGTGATGTAATTCTATCATCTGCTGGTAGTTAAATGCCGGATAGACATTTTTGTCTTCTGGATTCCATGCATTGGCATCTACTAGATAGGCTATATTGTTATCTCGTGATTGGGGCACACTTCCACCGCAATAAATATAGTCAGGTTTGAACTGAGGATTGGTTTCGAAAGACCCTTCCAGACGTTCGGCTATTACTACGGGAAGATTATCTCCTCCAATGTTTCGGACAGCCTTAGTCTTCCGGCGCCCCGGAGATAGGTAGTTGAACTGCGGAGCTTCTTTTCCAGGAATAAAAGGATGTCCTTCCCGAGTTAGTATATAATCAACCAGTTTGCGGGCTACCGGAATTTCGTTTTCAGGAGCCTCGCTCAATGAAACACGAATGGTATCTCCCAAGCCATCTGCAAGGAGTGCGCCTATTCCTAATGCGGATTTTATTCTTCCGTCCTCGCCGTCCCCTGCTTCGGTAACTCCCAAATGAAGCGGGAAAGCCATGCCTTCCTTTTCCATTTCCTTTACCAGCAGACGGACCGTCCTGACCATTACCACGGTATTGGATGCTTTGATGGAAATAACCACATCGTTGAAATGTTCCGCAACACAGATACGCAGAAATTCCATGCACGATTCCACCATACCTTCAGGGGTGTCACCATAATGAGACATGATGCGGTCTGACAGAGAACCGTGGTTTACCCCGATGCGGATGGCGGTGTGGTTTTCCTTGCAGATATTTAGAAAAGGAATGAAGCGGGCACGTATCTTTTCTATTTCTTGCGCATATTCTTCGTCAGTGTATTCCAGTTTCCGGAAAGTACGTCCCGGGTCTACGTAATTTCCCGGATTGATGCGTACCTTTTCTGCATATTGTGCCGCTACATCGGCTACTTTGGGGTTAAAATGTACATCGGCCACCAATGGAGTATCATATCCTTGAGAGCGTAATCCGATATTGATATTCTTCAAGTTTTCGGCTTCACGGACACCTTGTGTGGTGAGGCGAACGTATTCACCGCCGGCATCTATAATGCGTTTGGCTTGTTCCACACAGGCTTCGGTATCCATAGTGACGGTATTTGTCATGCTCTGAATACGGATGGGGTTGTTGCCACCCAAGGGAGTGGCTCCGATATTCACTTCGGAAGATTCGCGGCGGGAGTAATTGAATAAATCCATAGTTAGTGATTAGTGGTGAGTGGTTAGTGATTAGTGGGCTGCGCTGAAATATTAACCACTTACCACTAATCACTAACCACTAGTTAATTTGTTTTATATTCAAACTTGACTTCTTTCAGTTCTTCGTTGGCTTTCACGATTTTCTTTTTCAAGCCGGTCTTGTAGTCTGCAAACTTGGTGGCTAGTTCTGTATCACTCAATGCTAGCATTTGTACGGCCAGAATAGCTGCATTCATGGCTCCATTGATTGCTACGGTAGCTACAGGAATTCCGGGAGGCATTTGGATGATAGAATAAAGTGCGTCTACGCCATCAAGAACTGAACCTTTAACGGGAACACCGATAACAGGCAATGTGGTATTTGCAGCAATGACACCGGGAAGTGCGGCAGCCATGCCGGCAGCGGCAATGATGACTTTAATTCCACGGCCTGCAGCATTTTTCGCAAATTCCTCCACAGCTTCGGGAGTGCGGTGTGCCGAAAGGGCGTTCATTTCGAAAGGTACGTGCATCTCGTCCAGTAATTTGGCAGCTTTTTCCATTACGGGAAGATCGGAAGTGCTACCCATGATAATGCTTACGATAGGTTTCATTGTTTTTTGTTATTGTTTGGTTTATATATTTACTTCAAGCACGGGTTATACGGATGAACGCGGATAGAAAAATCCGTGAGGTCCGCGTAATCCGCGCTTGAACAATTCCTAATGGGAATCTATATTATTCGTTGACTAATGCTTTATATCCTTCAGCATCCAGCAAATCGTTAACGTCATTAGAGTCATTGGGCTTGATCTTAATCAGCCACCCTTTACCATACGGGTCTTGGTTTACTAATTCGGGATTGTCGGCCAATGCTTCATTCTGTTCCAAAACTTCTCCTGAAACGGGAAGGAACAAGTCCGAAATCGTTTTTACTACTTCAATAGTACCGAAAACTTCATCTTTTTCTAAAGTTTCTCCTTCAGTTGTGATATCTACGAATACGATGTCACCCAGTTGCTCTTGTGCATAATCAGTGATGCCTACATAAGCTATATCACCTTCTACTCGTATCCATTCGTGTTCTTTGGTATACTTTACATTGCTTGGAAATTCCATAATGCTTTCAATTTATAAGGTTAATACTAATTTTTTTCAAATAAACAAAATTCCAATGACACCACAAAACAATCCGACAATAAATCCGGCTAAAACTTCTAATAAGGTATGCTGTTTTACAATGATACGGGCTGTGCCAAGCATCCCGGATAGCAAAATGAAAAAACAGAGCCACCATACAGGATTGAAATTGAATATAAAGCTGTAGGATAATAATCCGCCTACCATCATGCCGCTGCTTGCCACGTGTGTGCTGATTTTCCACTTGAAATTGATCAGCGTGCAAAGGATCATGCAGATGAGGGCGGCTACGATAATACCTGACATATAGCGGGGCAGGTGTATCTTATACATGGTGATGAGACAAGTGACATAGCTGATGATAGTCAACGCATATGGTACGAAACGTTTTTCGCGGTGTCCCAATTCATGAATACCCCAACCGTTTATTTTTTGGAACAGGTAGATGGCGAGCATCGGCATCAGAATGGTGAAACAGTAGACTATGCCCAATACTATCAGTTTGTACTGGATGGGCATGATACGAAGATAAGTGAAGAAAAAAAGCAGGAAAAATGCCACAAAAGGAATCATAAAAGGCGTGAATATGCCTGATATGATACGTGAACTGACTTCAAGCGGACTGTTTTTCTTGCCTACTGCTATTGTTTCGGTTATTTCGTTAGCTTCCATATAATTTATATTACCTTCTTAATCGTGCGACGGGTATGTTAAGCTGTTGGCGGTATTTGGCTACAGTACGGCGGGCTATGGGGTAGCCTTTCGTTTTTAGTGTTTCGGCCAGTTCATCATCAGTGTACGGTTTTTCCTTGTCTTCGGTGTCTACACATTCTTTCAGAATACGCTTGATTTCGCGGACAGAGAGTTCTTCACCGTCTTCGGTAGTGTAACCGTCGCTGAAAAAGAATTTCAACGAATAGATACCATAGTTTGTTTGTACATATTTGCTGTTGCTTACCCGTGATATGGTGGAAATATCCAATCCCGAGCGTTCGGCTACATCTTTTAGGATCATGGGCTTTAGCAGGGATTCGTCTCCTTCCAAAAAGAAGGGGCGCTGAATATCTATAATGGCTTGCATGGTGGTGAGCAACGTATGTTGTCGCTGTTTTACGGCGTTGATAAAACCTTGTGCGGCATCTACTTTTTGTTTTAGGAACATCAGTGCGTCCTTTGAGGCTTTGCTCTGATTATCTTTGTTGCGGGTGTGTTCATCCAGTAGTTCGGTGAACTGGCGGCTCAGACGCAACTCAGGAACATTACGATTGTTTAAACTTAGAGTAATGGTGTCATCCTCATACGTTTCTACAATGAAGTCGGGAATGATCTGCTGCATATTTTTACCCATTGCTTCACCCAGTGAACTGCCCGGACGAGGATTCAGTTTGGTGAGATCGCTCACCGCCTCATTATATTGTTCTTCGGTTATACCTAGTTTTTGGATAATCCTTTCTTTGTTTTTGCGGGTAAACTCATCACAGCATTTACCGATGATGTCCAGTTCTATTTGTTTTAACGGTGAATCGGCTTTTCTTTGTATTTGTAGCAGAAGACATTCTTGTAAACTGCGGGCACCGATACCTGCCGGATCAAAGTCTTGGATTATTTCCAAGATTTTATTTAATTCCTCCTCAGTGGTATAGATTCCTCGATAGATGGCAAGTTCATCCATGATAGACTCCATATTTTTGCGTAACAGGCCGTCATCGTCCAATGAACCGATCAAGTATTCTGCTATATCTCGTTGTTCTGGGGTAAGTTCCTGCATCTGCAACTGGTCTTTCAATATTTCATAAAAAGATACGGCATCCGAGAAAGGGATTTCTTCGGCTACTCCTTCTTTGGAACGATTATGTTCCTGTAGTTTATAATCGGGAATATCATCTTCGTTGCTGTAATCGCCTAATGAAAAATCTTCGTTCGAGTCTGTATTTCCGTCTTCGTTCTCAACGTATTCTGTGTTGTCATCTTCATTTTCGGGCATTTCTTTCCCTTCCTCCAGGGCCGGATTATCCAGTATTTCGGAATGGATACGTTCTTCCAGCTCCACAGTGGGCAGTTCCAGCAATTTCACTACCAGTATCTGTTGTGGAGATAAGGTTTGTATTTGTTGCTGGGCTTGTGTTTGTACTTGACGTGAGCCTTGTGCCATAATATTTTTATTTCCTTGTTTATTGCGACAAAAATAGGAAATTGTATTGTAATAATCTTCCTTTTTGGGGGGATTATTTTAAGGGGATGGCTATCTTTACCTGTCATCTATACAAAAAACATAAGATTATGTTTGCAAAAGAAACTTATACAACCCATCGTAACAGTTTGAAAAAACGTGGGGATAGGTTTCTTGCTATTTGGGATAACGAGGAGAGTGGCGACTATGCGGATAATACTTATCATTTCCGCCAAGGTTCTACTTCTCTTTATTTTTGGGACTTGCCCTATGCCGGATTGGCGATATGGATATCATATTGTATGGATGGGATCCAGCCTGCCTTGTGTGAGAAAGCGTAGAGGGTGGGAGTGACAGAAACTGGTTCTGCCGCGGATTTGAAGAAGTGTTTGGAAAAAGCAGTTGCTAAAAGACAGGTGATTCATTAGAAAAGTACTTAGGTCAGCCGTAAATTATTAAGGCTGGCCGGATCTTTGGAACCGGAATTTGAACTTACTATAGAACCGGGTATCTATATTAATAGATTGTTGGAAAGCGGAGAAATGCTTTAAGGATTTTATCGATTATGATAAGTTGGAGAGTTATCGTGAGTTTACAGAGTTGCGTAATGAGGAAGATTATTTGATAACGGAGGACGGGGCACGTTTTTGGGGTACGAAGGTCCTTTTACTACAGAACGATGATATATAATTATCCACCTATGGTTGCTTTTAAACCGTAATCAGTCAAGATTTGTATGCACTGCTGTTGTACTTCCTCGGATGGCGTTTGCATTTTATATCCTTTAGGGTTATAGATACTGCCTAGCTTTGCATGCTTTCCCTTTCCTATATCATGGTAAGGTAATAGGTTAATGATCTCAGGATGCCGTGGAAGACTGGCCAAAAATTCGGCAGACAGCTTTATGTTCTTTTCATCTGCATTCACTCCTTCAATCAATGGAATACGGATATAATAAGGAAAGTCAGCTTCTGCTACTCTGCGGATGTTCTCCAAAATTAATTCATTGGGAACATCACAAAATGTCTGGTGTACGGTACTGTCCATTGATTTTAAGTCGATAAGCAATAGTTCACAATTCCGCATCACTTCATCCACTGTTTCTTTGCGGGCAAGCAGGGTGGTATCTACCACCCGATGAATTCCCTGTTGTCCGCAACGTTTCAGTATATCAATCAAGAATTCGGGATGAAGCAACGGTTCTCCACCACAAAAAGTAACTCCACCGCCTGATTGATCCATAAATGGAATTTCCTTTTCTATTTCATGCATCAGGTATTCGGCGGTATATTCCGTTCCTGATATCTCGATAGCCATTGCCGGACATTCTTCGGCACAGCGTCCGCATAACACGCATTTTTGCTTGTCGGTGATAATACCCTCGGGAGCCAGTGTCAGTGCCCCGTTGGGACATACTTTCAGACAAGTTCCACAGCCGAGGCATTTCTTGGCTGTGTATAGTTTGTCTTTTCCGTTACGAATGCCTTCGGGATTATGGCACCATACGCACGAGAGCGGGCATCCTTTCATGAAAAGTGTGATGCGGATGCCCGGTCCGTCATTGATGGCATAGCGTTTGATGTCGAAAATCAGACTCATCTTGTCAGAAGGTTTCTTGTGCCGTGCGGGCTATTACGTCATATTGTAAATCTGTATTCATGTCATTGAAGTAATCACTGTATCCAGCTACGCGTACCAATAGGTCCCGGTATTCTTCCGGATGTTTTTGGGCGGCATGCAGGGTAGCGGTATCTACTATGTTGAACTGAATGTGATGTCCTCCTAAAGCAAAATAGCTGCGGATGAGGCTTGCCAGTTTGGCTATGTCTTCATCGTGTTTAAGAAGTGAAGGCAGGAAGCGCTGATTCAATAGAGTGCCTCCGCTTTTCACCTGGTCCAGTTTTCCTAATGATTTTATAACGGCGGATGGCCCGTGGGTATCTGCTCCGTGTGAGGGTGAGGTACCGTCACTGATGGCACGTCCGGCTAGACGGCCGTTGGGGGTGGCATTCATCATTTTGCCGAAGTAAACGTGACAGGTGGTAGACAACATGTTCAGATGGAAACATTCGCCTTTGGTGTTCGGCTTTCCCTCGATGGCATCGTAAAGGTCGTTAAAGATCTGGATGGCGATGCGGTCTGCATATTCGTCATCGTTACCGAAGAAAGGGGTACGGTTCAGTATGAACTGTCTCATGGCTTCCTGTCCTTCGAAGTTGGTATCGGTAGCATGGATGATTTGCTCCATATTGAATTTACGTTCTTCGAATACATGTTTTTTCAGAACGGAGAGGCTGTCGGTAATAGTACCCAAACCGGTGCATTGAATATAGCTTGTGTTATAACGCGGTCCGCAGTTATAATAATCTTTTCCTTTGGCGATACAGTCATCAATGAACAAAGACAGGAAAGTGGCGGGAGCGTATTTGGCGAACATACGGTCAATGTAGTTGCTGACGCGTACTTTCATATCTACAAAATAATGGATTTGTTTAAGAAATGCGTCATAAAGTGCTTCATAACTCCGGAAGGTACAGGGATCTCCTGTTACCAAGCCTACTTTCTTGCCTGATACAGGATCTGTTCCGTTGTGCAAGGTGACTTCCAATATCTTGGGTACGTTAAGGTAACCGGTCAGTATGTAAGCTTCTTTTCCGAAAGCGCCTACTTCTATGCATCCGCTACATCCGCCTTCACGAGCGTCCTCCGGTGTTTTTCCCTGTCGCATCAGTTCCATGACGTATGTGTCGGGATTGAATACAGATGGGTAGCCATAGCCCTTACGGATTACTTTGCAGCCTTCGCGCAGGAAACGCTCCGGGGTGCATACACTGATGTGCAGGGCGCTTCCGGGTTGTAACAGGTGAAGATCATCTACTGTTTCGAGCATGATATAGGATACTTCGCTGACTCCGTTGCTACCATCACGTTTGATGCCACCGATATTCAGATTGGTAAAGTCATTGTAGGTACCGCTTTCTTTGGCGGTGATGCCAACTTTGGGTGGGGCTGTCTGATTATTTACTTTGATAAAGAAACATGACATCAGTTCTTTGGCCTCTGCACGGGTCAGTATTCCTTCTTCCAGGTCTTTTTCATAGAAAGGAGCGAGGTGCTGGTCAAAATGTCCTGGATTCATGGCGTCCCATCCGTTCAGCTCTGTAATGGTGCCGAGATGGACAAACCAGTACATTTGTATGGCCTCCCAATAAGTACGGGGGGCATGTGCAGGAACCCATCGGCAGATTTCCGCTATTTTTTTCAGTTCCTCTTTGCGTTTCGGATCGGTTTCTTGTCCAGCCATCTTTTCGGCCAGTTCGGCATGGCGTTCGGCAAAAATGATAGCGGCATCACAGGAGATGGACATGGCGGTCAGTTCTTCTTGTTTGTCGGTTGCTTCTGGATCATTCATAAAATCCAGATTTTTCAACTCATGTGCAATACGTTCTTTCAAATCCAGCATGCCATGTTGATAAACCTTTCCGTCCAGAGAAGTATGGCCGGGGGCTCGTTGTTCCATGAATTCAGTGAACATTCCTACTTCGTAAGCTTCTTTCCATTCTTTGGGAACATGATTGAAGATGCGTTCGCGTTGGGTGCGCCCTTTCCAATAAGGAATTACCTCGCGCTCATAGGTGTCTATATCTTCCTGGCTGATGGTGTAACGCTGCAATTCGCGGGTGTTCAATACATGAAGGTCTTCCACGCTGTGACAGGTCAGTTCAGGGAAAGTCGATACGGCTTTGGGGCGTGGTCCACGTTCACCTACAATCAGTTCGTCTTCACCTATGTATATAGTTTTCCGTTTACAGATTTCAAGGAAGTTCAGTGCTCTTAGAATAGGAATTGGATACTTTCCTTCGTTTTCTTTGTAAAATTCGGTTTCTATCAGAGCACGTTCTATGGACAAAGAAGGTTGTGTATCAAAAGATTCTTGACGTAGGCGTCGGATACGGTCTGTCATACCGTTGATTGTTGTTTTCATAAGAGTTGTAATAAGGTCTACTGGTTCATAAATAGAAATTTCCATAAGGGCGGATTAATGGATCCGACCAATTGATGTGCAAGAGAATAAGATATCAAATAGAAAGAAACGTATGCCAAAAGTAAGATACGCTGTCATTTAATCCATCTTTATGGTGGTGTAATGTACAGTCTGCTGGCTTTTGGCATACCCTCCTGAAGAAGAAATGTTCTTAGTAGTAGAACATCAGGCAGTTGAACAGTTTTCTATAGCCTTTGGAGTGCATTCACTTATACTTGTTTAATAATGGCCGAAATTACTGTTTGTTTTGCACATAAACAAAACTTATATACTGTTTAATAACAGGTTAATACCGGAAACTGCTTCCTCCTAAAAACTCTCTCAGTAAAGAAGTGGGAGGCAATTCTTTATCTTGTACCGAAGCGAAATATTCCAAGAATTTGCGTAAACGGTATGCTTCTGAATATTCCGGTTTGTTATTGGGAACATTCCTTAGAATAGGAATGGCATAATCCTTCATAATGGCCAGTTCAAACAACAGGGCAGAATTGAACATGGCATCTGCATTTTCCTGATATGGGAAGATCCATTTTTCTTCTCCGGCGCGTACGCTGGGCCATCTTCTGATTGTTTCCTCTGCGGAATAGCCACGGTATTTGTAATCGCGGATAATACGGCGCAACAAACGGTTGTCGGTAGTCGGAATATAATTATGATTGTCCAGCAGAATAGTGGTTAATGCCGATACATATATTTTATATTTATTCTCGGCGGGAATATGAGGGGTTAATTCGGGGTTAAGTGCATGAATCCCTTCGAGAATCAATATCATGTTATCGTCAATCTTAAGTTTGTCACCTTTAAATTCCCTTCTTCCTGTGGTGAAGTTGAAACGTGGTAACTCTACTTCCTTTCCATGAAGCAGATCTTGTAATTGCTTGTTGAAGAACTCCAAATCCAATGCATACAATGATTCGTAATCATAATCACCTTTTTCATCTTTTGGTGTCTTTTCTCGGTCAACAAAGTAATTGTCCAGGGAGATGGGGTAAGGTTTCAGCCCGTTTGCCATCAACTGGATACTGAGTCGTTTGCTGAAAGTCGTTTTACCAGAAGAGGATGGACCGGAGATAAGAACCAGTTTTACTCTTTGACCGTTTTTTCCTCTGTGGTATATCTCATCAGCAATATTGGAAATTTTTTTTTCCTGCAAGGCTTCAGACACATTAATCAGATCGGTGGCATAACCTTCATTACAGGCCACATTGAAATCTCCTACAGTACCCACACCTAAAATCTGATTCCAGCGTCGGTGCTCTTTGAATACTTCCAGCATTTTTTCTTGTTTTACTACTTCCTCCAATATTTCCGGATTCTGACGGTTGGGGACTCGCAGCAACAAGCCGTCATAGTATTTAACAATGTCGAATTTGCGGATATATCCGGTGCTGGGCAACAGACTGCCATAGTAGTAGTCAATGGTATCTTCTAAAGTATAATAATAGGAGTAAAGTTCCCCTGAAGTTTCAAGCAGTCTAACTTTGTCCATCATTCCTTTCCGGCGGAATAGTTCTACTACTTCAGTTGTGTGACATTCAAAACGGTGGAAAGGGATGTTGGCTTCCACAATCTCTTTCATTCGCTGCTTAATACGGGAAACATCATCCAACCCGGTTTCGCGTCCTATCTGCAAGGCGCAATAATATCCTTTGGATACGGGATGTTCAAGCATGATTTTTCCATCAGGGTATAAGTCCTCCACCGCTTTGCACAAGATGAAGCAGAGCGAACGGACATAGGTACGCATTCCTGAAGGATTCAGTATGTTCAGGAACTCTACATCCTTATTATTATAGGCCCGGTAATTGAGTCCTTCTACTTTGTTATTGACTTTGGCACTGACCGGCCCGTATGGGATATCTAGATTAAAACCATTATAAATATCCAAAAGTGAGCTTCCGATTGGGAAGTTCTTTGAAATATTGTTATTTTTGCAACAGATTTGTAACATAATCGTAATAATTATTACTAACGTAGTGAAACGGCTTGAAATTTACTGAATAAAAGGGAGATTAGCCAATTCCTACCAAATTAATTAAAGATGGAGTATTCTTTTTATGATTTCTTAAAGCTGCTAGGTTCACTGGCGCTATTCCTTTATGGAATGAAAATCATGAGTGAGGGGCTGCAAAAGTTTGCTGGTGACAGACTGCGTAAAATCCTCACAGCGATGACCACCAACCGGGTAACCGGAGTGCTAACCGGTGTTCTTATCACTGCGTTAATTCAATCCTCTTCTGCTACTACTGTTATGGTAGTAAGTTTCGTTAATGCCGGACTCCTTACACTTTCACAATCAATTGGAGTCATTATGGGGGCAAATATCGGTACCACTGTCACTGCATGGATTATATCTGCGCTAGGGTTTAAAGTAGATATTGCTGCTATGGCACTTCCGTTATTGGCTGTTGGCGTACCCTTATTATTTTCAGGAAAGAGTAACCGTAAATCCATTGGAGAATTTATATTCGGTTTCTCTTTTTTGTTTATGGGCCTCTCTCTCTTGAAGACGAATGCTCCTGACTTAAGTAGAAACCCCGAAATGTTGTCTTTTGTTCAGAACTATACTGATATGGGATTTGGTTCTGTTATCTTATTTGTTGTCATCGGTACAGTTCTTACCATGATTGTACAGGCATCGGCTGCAACGATGGCTATTACTTTGATTATGTGTGCCAATGGTTGGATTAGTTTTGAGCTGGGGGCTGCGTTGGTACTTGGCGAGAATATTGGTACCACTATAACCGCTAACCTTGCCGCACTGACTGCCAATACGCAGGCCAGGAGGGCTGCGCTGGCTCATTTGGTATTCAATGTTTTTGGGGTTATTTGGGTGTTATGCCTTTTCAAGCCTGTAACTATGGGGGTTTCATGGTTTGTAGAAGATATAATGAGAACAGCAGATCCGGCTGTTGCCGTATCTTTTAAACTGTCTGCTTTTCATACTACTTTTAATATATGCAATGTGTTGATTCTTATTTGGTTTGTCAAGTTGATAGAGAAAACTGTCTGTAAAATCATTCCTCAGAGAGAGCAGGATGAGGAATATCGTTTGCGCTTTATTACAGGTGGTATGCTTTCTACGGCAGAGCTTTCTATATTGCAGGCACGCAAGGAAATCAATCTCTTTGCAGAGCGTACTCATCGTATGTTTGGCATGGTGCGGGATCTGCTTCACACCACTAATGACAATGACTTTAACAAATTGTTCAGTCGTATTGAGAAATATGAGAATATAAGCGATAACATGGAGGTGGAGATCGCTAATTATCTGAATCAGGTATCCGACGGGCGTTTGAGTTCTGAAAGTAAGTTGCAAATTCGTGCTATGCTTCGTGAAGTGACTGAAATAGAAAGTATCGGGGACAGCTGTTATAATTTGGCACGTACTATCAATCGTAAACATCGCAGTGATATGGATTTTACTCCGAAACAGTATGATCATATTCATCAGATGTTCCAGTTGACTGATGATGCTTTGTCTCAGATGATTTCGTTGGTGGAAGATGAGCATCATGTGGTAGATGTGAATAAATCGTTTAATATAGAGAATGAAATAAATAACTATCGTAATCAGCTAAAGAACCAAAATGTGCTGGATGTGAATAATAAGGAGTATGATTATCAGATGGGGGTGCACTATATGGATATTATTGGAGAATGTGAAAAACTGGGCGATTATGTAGTAAATGTGGTGGAAGCCAGTAGCAATGTGAAGGAAAAGAAATCCTGACCTGAAAGGGCTATGGTGAACAGAATAGGTGCAGAGGTGCAAGGTTTAACCTATGATGGGTTAAATACTTTGTGCCTCTGTGTTTTTTAATAAAGTGTAAGAAAGAAGAGAGTCTAAATAAAAGAGAATCTACATGTCAATATTTGTTTTTTTTGAAACTGATAGGCTCACTGGTACTTCTGATATATGGTATGAAAACCGTGAGTGAGGCTTTGCAAAAACTGACAGGTGGGCATTTGCGCCATATTTTGGGTGCTATGACCACGAATCGCTTCACCGGATTGTTGACAGGTGCATTGTACAGCCTTCCACTGCAACAAATAGTATCTTTGGAAGAAGACGAATATCATTTGGTTGATCCTAACAAATCATTTAATATAGAGAATGAGAGAAACAATTACCGCAACCAGTTGAAGGATCAGAATGTATTGGATGTGAATAATAAGGAATATAATTATCAGACGGGGGATCATTATATGGATATTATCAGCGAATGCGAAAAATTAGGCGATTATGTAGTAAATGTTGTTGAGGCACGTACAGATATAAAGGAAAAGAAAATTTGATTTGTAGAAGGACAAGTTAAAAGAAAAGCGTGAGACACGAATGTTCCACGCTTTTTTGTAAATCGTATTAAAATGAGGTTATTTTTCGATTCCAACCAGTTCTACTTCGAAAATCAAAGTAGAGAAAGGTTTAATCTGACCGGCTTCACGTGCACCATAAGCCAAGTCTTGAGGGATGTAAAGTTCCCATTTAGAACCTACTGGCATCATTGTCAGTGCTTCAGTCCATCCTTTGATTACTTGATTAGCACGGAAAGTAGTCGGTTCTTTACGATCATATGAACTGTCGAACTGAGTTCCGTCAATCAAAGTACCTTTATAGTTTACTTTTACTTTAGAAGAATCGGTAGGAACAGCGCCGTTACCTTCTTTAATTATCTTATATTGCAATCCGCTTGATGTAGTTTTAACACCCTCTTTCTTTGCATTTTCAGCTAGGAATTTTTCACCGGCAGCCTTATTTTCAGCGAATTGGGCTTCAGTAGCTTTTGTTTTGATTGCTTCTGCTTTAGACTGAACGTAGGCGTTGGCTTCTTCCATAGTAACATTCATGCCTTTTTTCTGCAAAGCAGCCATGAAACCTGCCAGGAAGTTTTCTTTACTTAAACTTTGAGTAGAGTCATTTCCGAAAATACGTTGGCTCATCATATCGAACATACGTCCACCAACTTGTTGACCAATCTGAAGACCTGCCATATAAGCAACATCTTTAGGACTTGTCTTGCTGGTACCTTCTTTAACACCTCTGATGAAGTCGGCCATATAGGCTGTGTCAACGCCCAGTTGTTGGCTCATATACATATCCAGACCTTGCGTGTTGGTGATACCCATCATGTAAGAAAGTGAGTCTACGTCATTCTTCATGTTTGCTTTCGGTGCTTGGGCTGTACAAGAAGCCAAGCTGGCTGCAGCAGCGATTGCTACAAAAAAACTAATTTTTTTCATTTGCCTTAAATGCTTTAATAATTATAATACTTCGATTAATTCTACTTCAAAAATCAATGTGCTGTGAGGAGGAATCATTTCTCCTGCCTGTTGTGCTCCATAGGCTAGTTCTGAAGGAATGAAAAGTTTCCATTTAGCACCTTCAGTCATCAGTTGGAGTGCTTCCACCCATCCTTTGATTACTTGGTTCACACCAAAGATAGCCGGTTCGCCGCGTTTGATAGAGCTGTCAAACAAAGTTCCATCAATCAAGGTACCTTCATAATGGCATTTTACACGGTCGGTTGCACTCGGTTTTTTTCCGTTACCTTCTGTGATAACTTCGTACTGTAAGCCGCTGGGAAGTGTCACGACCCCCGGTCTTTTTGCGTTTTCCTCCAAAAATGATTTTCCCTTTTCAATATTCTCTGCATTCAATTTGGTTTCCAGCTCTTCAAAGTACTTGTTTACGATTTCACGTGCTTCGTTGTGGCTGATAGCCGTTTCTTTTCTATCTAATACGTCTTTGATTGCTTGAGCAAAGTCTTCAACATTAATACTTTGAGCACCCATGCTCAATAAATTCTGGCCAATACCAAGGCCGATGGCGTAACTGAATTTATCCATAACTATTTATTTTATAAGATGTTTTATACAAAACGCACAAAGGTAGGTGTTTTATTTGAATGAATCTGTTTTTAACAATTTAATTTTTCTTATTTTTGTGTGTTTAGTTAAAAGAGGAGGACTAGAAATGAAGAATTTAGTAGTTTTAACAGGTGCTGGAATGAGTGCAGAAAGCGGTATCAGTACATTTCGTGATGCAGGTGGTTTATGGGATCAGTATCCGGTGGAACAAGTGGCTACTCCGGAAGGGTATGCGGCAAACCCTAAATTGGTGATTGATTTTTATAATGAGCGTCGTAAACAGTTGCTTGCTGTAAAGCCTAATCGGGGGCATAAACTGGTTTCTGAGATGGAAAAGTTCTTTAATGTGACTGTTATCACTCAAAATATTGATAATTTGCATGAGCGTGCCGGAAGTTCGCATATTATTCATTTACATGGCGAACTGACCAAGGTGACATCTAGTTGGCAACCTAATAATCCAGCTTATATTAAAGAATTAAAGCCGGAAGAATATGAGATACATTTGGGAGACTTGGCCGGAGACGGTTCCCAGTTTCGTCCGTTCATTGTATGGTTTGGTGAATCTGTTCCTATGATTGAAACTGCAATTGAATATGCTGAAACAGCTGATATCTTTTTAATTATAGGAACTTCGCTTAATGTATATCCTGCTGCCGGTTTGTTGAATTATGTGCCTGCCCGCACTCCTGTTTATTTAATAGATCCTAAGCAGGTGCCCATTGCATCGGGACGTAAAGTGCATGTAATTCAGAAAGGTGCGTCCGAAGGAATGGAAGAGCTTAAAAAAATATTAGTGGGATAGTTTGCAAGTAAACAATTTCCTTGTATATTTGTTATGTATTTAAAGAATATTTAAAACATAAAACAGAGACAATTATGAAAAAGTACGTTTGCACAGTATGTGGTTGGGTTTATGACCCGGCAGAAGGAGATCCTGAAGGTGGAATCGCTCCGGGAACAGCATTTGAAGATATTCCAGATGATTGGGTTTGCCCTCTTTGCGGAGTAGGTAAAGATGATTTCGAAGTTCAAGAAGATTGATCCTACCTTATAACCGGATATCATATAAAGCGGAGGAATTTCTTTTGTATGATATATCAGATAGCGCGACTAATTATTATTTAGTTGCGCTTTTTTATTTTACATTATTATTAATGGGGGATATTCAGTAAATGTCTCTAAAAAATAAGATGGCATATGAAGATGATAGGG
>DXLO01000023.1 GCA_019414665.1 Bacteroides sp.
ACAAAAATTGAAAGAAATACGTTTTTTACAAGTTTTATAGCCCGGAATATCTCCAAAAAGCGTACTTTTGTAGTCTTAATATATAAAGTTATAAAGTAAAGACAGAGATGCCAACAGACAAACCGATTACACTTCAGGAACACGCTATGCGGTTCGGTACTTTTATGGGAATATTCTGGATATTCAAATTCATTTTTCTTCCCTTGGGATTCACTATCCCTCTCCTTCAGCTATTGTTCGTACTGCTTACCCTGTTCGTTCCTGTGTTAGGATACATTTACGTACGCAAGTTCAGAAATACATACTGTAACGGTGAGATTTCATTTTTCCGTGCTTTTTTATTTACCCTGTACATGTATCTGTTTGCCGCGTTGCTGGCAGCAGTAGCACACTATGTCTATTTCCGCTTTATCGACCAGGGATTTCTGGCAGACTCATACCTGCAACAGCTGGAAAGCATCAAAGCAAGTGCCCAGGGCGAAATGGTATCTTCCATCGATCAGCTTATTCAGGCTTTTGATACGATTTCATCGTTGACTCCGCTGCAACTTACATTTCAGTTGATTTTTCAAAATATATTTTACGGCATCCTGCTGGCTATACCTACCGGCCTGGTGGCAATGAAACAAAAAAAACGTTTTTAAACTATGGATATATCAGTAATCGTTCCTTTATATAATGAGGAAGAGTCTTTACCCGAACTGCATGCGTGGATAAAGAGAGTTATGGACGCGAACGGATTCAGTTACGAAATCATCTTCGTAAACGACGGAAGTACCGACGGTTCATGGAAGGTCATCGAATCTTTAAGTAAGGACAACAAGGAGGTGAAAGGAATAAAATTCCGCCGTAACTATGGAAAATCTCCGGCACTGTTCTGCGGATTCGAACGTGCGGAGGGAGATGTGGTCATCACAATGGATGCCGATCTTCAAGACAGTCCCGACGAAATACCGGAACTCTACCGCATGATTACTGTCGACGGATATGATCTGGTTTCGGGATGGAAGCAGAAACGGTATGATCCGCTGTCGAAAACAATTCCGACCAAACTGTTCAACGCTACGGCCCGCGCTGTTTCAGGTATCCATAACCTGCACGATTTCAACTGTGGACTGAAGGCTTACCGCAAGGAGGTTATCAAGAACATTGAGGTATATGGCGAAATGCACCGCTATATTCCTTATCTGGCAAAAAATGCCGGTTTCAGCAAGATAGGCGAAAAAGTGGTTCACCACCAGGCACGAAAATACGGAAAGACAAAATTCGGACTGAACCGTTTCGTCAATGGTTATCTGGACTTGCTCACACTCTGGTTCCTGTCTAAATTCGGTATCAAGCCGATGCATATCTTCGGCTTCCTGGGTTCTATCATGTTTATTCTCGGTTTCATAGCTGTAGCTATCATAGGAGTCAACAAGTTGTACGACCTGTATGCCGGTAATCCGTACAGACTGATTACAGACAGTCCGTATTTCTATCTGGCTCTTACAACCATGATTATCGGTACACAACTCTTCCTTGCCGGATTCATCGGAGAACTGATAGCCCGCAATGCTCCTGAGCGAAACAAATATCAAATAGAAAAAGAACTGTAACCATGAAGAAACTACCGGCCATATTAGGCTTGCTTTTATTAATATGCATATTCTTCCCGGGGTGTGAAATAGAAAACTGTCCACCCAACTCCATGTCGTATGCATATTTTTCATTAGTAGACCAGCACGGAAGGTCTTTCAATACATCAGACACCATTACGATTGTGGGACAGACACATGCCGACATCGTAGTATACGATACCCTGCCCGACGGAAGCCTCCAGCCCCGTACCGTACAGGATTCACTCATATCGGATACACTCATCAACAAGGAAGCGGGTGCCAACAGTTTCGAACTTCCGTTCAGCTACGGCACTCATACACGGTTTGTCTTTATCTATCGCAGCCTGGAAAGACGGTATGCCGGTACTGATACCATCAATATCGAACACCGGAACATCCCGTATTTCACCAACCTGGACTGTGGCTCCATGATGTTTTACGAGGTCACCAAAGTAGAGAATACCCGTCACCGCCTCGATTCATTGACTATAACCAATCCGAATATAGACAATAATGAAAAAGAAAACTTTAAAATATATTTCACTGTTCTTGATACTGACGAGTAGTCTTTTCCTATTGCCGTCGCATGCATATGCACAAAAAAAGGACAAAGAGACATTGAAGGCAGAATACAAGGCTTCTCCACTTTATCAGGGAACTTCCGTCGGCATAGAAGTTGCCGGCGCAGGAGGATATTTGCTGGGAGGTGACATTTTGAGCAGTGAAATCATCGTTCAGACTAACTTAAAAAACCGCTTCCTGCCCGTAGTGGAAATAGGATATGGAAAAACTGACGTCATCAATGATGCCAACGACATGCATTACAAGACGTCGGCTCCTTATTTCCGTATTGGTATGGACTACAATGTCTTCTACCAGAAACCTTATCTGCCGGGATACTTATATGTAGGCTTACGATATGGTATGAGCAGCTTCACTTACGATGCCAGCGGTCCTGACATGACCGACCCAAACTACGGAGGACATATAACAGTTCCTTTTGCCGATCTAGGTGTAAAGAGCAATGCCAGCTGGCTGGAAGGAGTTGTGGGGATTAAAGTTAAAATATACAAGCGTTTCCACATGGGATGGGCTGTACGATATAAAATGCGTATGAGCGTAGACAGTCACGAAAACTCTAACCCATGGTATGTTCCCGGTTTCGGTAAAAACGCTGGAAGCAGCTTCAATCTGACGTATAACTTAATATACAATTTACCTTTTTAAAAGCGCATGAGTACACTTGAAATATGGTTGCTTGCCGTCAGCCTGGCTATCGACTGCTTCACGGTTTCGGTGACAAGCGGCATCATACTACGCCGTATCCAATGGCGGACATTTTTAAAAATGGCTTTTTTCTTCGGGTTCTTTCAAGCTTTGATGCCACTGATAGGATGGTTCGGAGCCAGCCGTTTCAATCACCTTATCGAATCGTACGACCACTGGATAGCATTTGCCTTGCTGGCATTTCTCGGTATCCGTATGATACGCGAGCATTTTAAGGACAGCGAAGAATGCAGTTTCGACCCTACCAGCCTGAAGGTAATCCTTACCATGGCGGTAGCTACCAGCATCGATGCACTGGCAGTAGGAATCTCTTTCGCATTTACGGGATTCAACTCTATCGGCCAGTTGTTCTCTCCGCTCATTATCATCGGCATCGCTTCATTCGTTCTCTCGATAGTCGGAAACCTGATCGGTATCTTTTTCGGAAAACGCTTCAACCTGCGTATGGAACTTTTCGGAGGTCTGGTATTAATAGGTATCGGTGTAAAAATTCTTGTAGAACATCTTTTTTTATAAATTAAACTCAACGATATAATCTATGGCAAACAATAAAGGTTTAAAATGGCAACTGCCTTTTCTGGCATTCCTGATAATCGGAACGGTATTGATTCTCCGGAAACAAGCTCCTTTCCAGACAGACGAAGGACTGGTGTTCGGCACAATGTACAAGATAACTTACCAGTCGAAAGAAAACCTGAAAAAAGATATAGAAGCTGAATTGCAGAAAGTAAACAATTCGCTCTCTCCATTCAGCAAGGAATCGGTTATCACACGCATCAACAACAATGAAGAAATGACGGCCGACAGTATGTTTACTTATGTTTTCCGTCTGGCGAAAGATATTTCTCAGGAAACTTACGGAGCTTTCGACATTACCGTTGCTCCGCTGGTAAATGCATGGGGATTCGGATTCAAGAACGCCACAAACATACAGGCACATACCATAGACAGCATACGTCAGTTTGTCGGATTCGAGAAAATAGACCTTATCGATGGAAAAATCGTCAAGAAAGATCCACGCGTAATGCTCGACTGTAGCGCCATAGCCAAAGGGTTCGGAGTAGACTGTGTGGCACGCCTGCTCGACAGCAAAGGTGTAAAAAACTATATGATAAACATCGGAGGAGAACTGGTTATGAAAGGAGAAAACCAAAATATGGAAAGCTGGCGCATCGGTATCAACAAACCGATAGACGACTCACTGGCTGTAAATCAGGAATTGCAGACTGTGCTCGAAATCACCAACGCCGGACTTGCCACTTCGGGTAATTACCGCAACTTCTACTATAAAGACGGTAAAAAATATGCGCACACCATCGACCCGCGTACGGGCTATCCGGTGCAGCATAACATACTCTCATCTACTGTCGTAGCAAAAGACTGTGCAACAGCCGATGCTTACGCCACTTCGTTCATGGTGCTCGGACTTGATTCGGCAAAGGCAATCTGCAATGCTCATCCTGAACTCGATGCTTATTTCATCTACGAACGTAAAGACGGGAAAATGGATATTTACTTTACCAATGGCATGAAGAAATATTTAAAAAACTAAATACCTGAAAAACCATGAAAGAAACAAACGAAAAACAGACAGGACTGCCGGAAAATGCATTCCGCCCACTGAAACCGGGAGAGCAGTATCATCCGCTGATGTCGCCCGACAAAAACTATCCGGAGGTAAACCTCTGGTCTGTATTATGGGGTATCGCCATGGCGATACTTTTCTCTGCCGCCTCAGCTTATCTGGGACTGAAGGTCGGTCAAGTATTCGAGGCTGCTATTCCTATCGCCATCATTGCCGTAGGTGTTTCGAGTGCAGCCAAACGTAAAAGTGCATTAGGTGAAAACGTCATTATACAATCCATCGGAGCCTGCTCGGGAGTTATCGTAGCAGGAGCTATCTTCACCCTGCCCGCATTATACATCTTGCAGGACAAATATCCGGAAATGACAGTCGACTTCTTCCAGATGTTCATCAGTTCACTGCTGGGAGGTGTGCTGGGAATCTTGTTCCTGATTCCGTTCCGCAAGTATTTCGTCAGCGAAAAGCACGGAGAATATCCGTTCCCTGAAGCTACCGCCAGTACACAAGTGCTCGTTTCGGGTGAAAAAGGAGGAAGTCAGGCTAAACCGCTGCTCTTTGCCGGACTGATAGGTGGTCTGTACGACTTTATCGTAGCTACCTTCGGATGGTGGAACGAAAACTTCACAACCCGTGTCTGCGGATGGGGAGAAATGATAGCCGAAAAAGCCAAACTGGTTGTAAAAATCAATACCGGAGCTGCCGTACTGGGACTGGGTTACATCGTAGGTCTGAAATATGCTGCCATTATCTGTGCCGGTTCGCTTGCCGTATGGCTGATTATCGTTCCGGGTATCTCACTGATCTGGGGCGATCAGGTACTGAACGCATGGAATCCGGCTATCACCGAAACTGTAAGCAGCATGTCGCCTGAAGCTATTTTCTCTCAGTACGCCAAAAGCATCGGTATCGGAGGTATCGCCATGGCCGGTATCATCGGAATCGTACGTTCATGGAGCATCATCAAGAGTGCCGTAAGTCTGGCTGCCAAGGAAATGGGTGGCAAGAAAGCGGAAGCCAATGTAGTACGTACACAGAAAGACCTTTCGATGAAGATTATTGCAATCGGCTCTATCATTACGATTATACTGGTAGCTCTGTTTTTCTACTTTGATGTAATGCAGGGCAATCTGCTTCACACCATCGTAGCCATAGTCCTGGTAGCAGGTATTTCCTTCCTGTTTACTACCGTTGCAGCCAATGCCATTGCCATCGTTGGAACGAATCCTGTATCGGGTATGACACTGATGACACTGATTCTGGCCTCTGTAGTGATGGTAGCTGTCGGTCTGAAAGGTGCAACCGGAATGGTAGCCTCACTGGTCATGGGAGGTGTAGTTTGTACAGCATTGTCAATGGCTGGAGGTTTCATCACCGACCTGAAAATCGGTTACTGGCTGGGTAGTACGCCTGCCAAACAGCAGACCTGGAAATTCCTGGGTACACTGGTATCTGCCGCTACCGTAGGAGGTGTCATCATGATTCTGAACAAGACTTACGGATTCTCATCGGGTGCTCTGGCTGCTCCTCAGGCTAATGCCATGGCTGCCGTTATCGATCCGCTGATGAACGGTGTAGCTGCCCCGTGGCTATTGTATGGCATAGGAGCTGTACTGGCTCTCGTACTGACTTACTTCAAAGTACCGGCACTGGCTTTCGCTCTGGGTATGTTTATTCCACTGGAACTGAACCTGCCGCTTATCGTAGGTGGAGCAATCAACTGGTATGTAACAACCCGCAGCAAAGATGAAGCTGTCAACACCGCACGCGGAGAAAAGGGAACACTCCTCGCTTCCGGATTTATTGCCGGAGGTGCACTGATGGGAGTAGTCAGCGCTGCTATGCGTTTCGGAGGAATCAACCTCGTAAACGAAGCATGGCTTGAAAATCCGCTAAGTCAGGTTGCATCGCTAGTAGCTTACGTACTGCTGATTGTATATCTGGTAAAAGCAAGTATGAACATCAAGAAGTCATAATAATCAGATAGACATATATTTATACATTAAAACAACATTCACCCACAGACATTCTGCTCCGACGGAAGTCTGTGGGTGTTTTTGTTATCTTAAAAGATTTATGCTATCTTTGAACCTGCCAATCCGACCATCCGGCTGTTATGATTCAAACCGTCATCGGACAACTTTATGTCCGAAAAAGCATATAGGCTCACTCCTATAACCATAACAGCGGATAAGGTACAAACAACCGGATAATATTCAAACAACCAAATAAAATTAATACACGTATGAAAAAACTATTTCTTATGAGCCTGGTCTTTTTTTCGACTATGCTCACAGCCCAAAAACCTGTGGAAATCAAATTATGGCCCAATGGAGCTCCTAACACAAACAACATGACTCAGCAAGTAGAAAACGGTCCGCTTTATGTAGCAGAACCCACTCTGACCGTTTATCCGGCTAAAGAAGGAAATGGAATGGCCATTGTTGCCTGTCCCGGAGGAGGATATACTCACCTTGCGATGAACCACGAAGGTCACGATCTGGCAAACTGGTTCAACAGTCAGGGTATCACCTATGCCGTACTTACCTACCGCATGCCAAATGGAAATAACGAAGTCCCGTTGAGTGATGCACAACAAGCTTTGCGCATCATGCGACAACATGCTGCTGAATGGAACCTACAACAAGTTGGTATCATGGGATCTTCGGCAGGCGGACACCTTGCCAGCACTGCTGCCACTCATTTTACCGATGCTGAAACCCGTCCGGATTTCCAGATTCTTTTCTATCCAGTAATTACTATGGACCCGACTTATACCCACATGGGATCTCACGACAACCTGCTGGGCAAAAATCCATCGAAAGAACTCGAACAGAAATATTCCAATGAACTGCAAGTCACCCCACAAACTCCTCCGGCTTTTATCATGCATAGTAGTGACGACGGTGCAGTACCGGTAGCAAACAGCGTGAACTATTATATGGCACTGGTAAAAAACAAAGTTTCTGCCAGCCTGCACACCTATCCCATCGGAGGTCATGGATGGGGATTCCGTGATTCCTTCATCTACAAACGCCAGTGGACAGGCGAACTGGAAAAATGGCTTCGCGAAATAAATAACAAATAATAACTACTTAACCTTTTGTAATACAAATAAAAGTCGTACCTTTGCACCCGCTAATACGAGATATTAGCATAATTCAAATCATTAACATTAAAAAATTAACGTTTAAGAAATGGCAACTAAAATCAGATTGCAGAGAAACGGACGCAAAGGTTATGCGTTCTATTCAATTGTTATTGCAGATGCAAGAGCACCACGTGATGGTAGATTTACTGAAAAAATTGGTACTTACAACCCTAATACCAATCCTGCCACAGTAGATTTGAATTTTGAACGTGCATTACACTGGGTAATGGTAGGTGCACAGCCTACTGATACCGTACGCAACATTTTGTCACGCGAAGGTGTTTACATGAAGAAACACTTGCTGGGTGGTGTTACAAAAGGTGCATTCGATGAAGCTGCTGCTGAAGCTCGTTTCAACGCTTGGAAAGAAAACAAGCAGAACGGTCTGGCTGCTTTGAAAGCTAAAGAAGAAGAAGCTAAGAAAGCTGAAGCTAAAGCACGTCTGGAAGCAGAAAAGAAAGTAAACGAAGAAATCGCTAAGAAAGTAGCTGAAAAGAAAGCTGCTGAAGCTGCTGCTAACGCAGAAGAAGCACCTGCTGCTGAAGAAGCTCCGGCTGCTGAAGAAGCTCCGGCTGAAGCATAATTCGTTACTTCAAAACGACATTACAAAGAGGTTGTCCGATCGGGCAGCCTCTTTTTTTATGCTAAAAAACAGAGATCTAAAAGGTTAAAAAAAGAAATGTTTAAAACATGTTAATAAATAAGACTTTTTCAACCAAATAAAACAAACGTTTATATATTTGCACCAAAATTTAATATAATTAATATTTGATAACCTGATCTATTACAAGATTCCTTTGTGGAAGATATATACAAACCAAACAAAATACGACACTAAAAAACATGATTTATGAAAACACATTTTTTTTTGATCTTTATCCGTGCACGTTAACACACATTCTTTACTAGAGTTGATCTACTATTGACAGTCACATTACATCCGAAAATCTTCAATACAAGATTATTTCACTATTTAAGACACGGCAATAAAATTATTCATATGTATTGATTTAAACTTTATGTAATAACAAACTATTAATTACTATGAAAGACAAATTATCAATTTGGTGGAAATTCTGCCTGCTAACCCTTTTACTAGTATTAGCTCCACCTGAAATTATGGCACAAGGTTTAACCATAAAAGGACAAGTCTTAGATTCAAACAATGAACCTATCATTGGAGCATCTATCGTAGAAAAAGGGAACACTTCCAACGGAACCATCACAGACTTCGATGGTAATTTCAGTTTCAAGATCTCAGGCAAAGGAAAAACAATCGTTATTACCTACATCGGCTATCAGACTCAGGAACTGACTGTAACTTCCGGCAAAGCCTTGAAAGTTATAATGAAGGAAGATGCACAGGCTATGGACGAAGTCGTAGTCATCGGTTATACCAGCAAAGCACGTAAAGACCTTACAGGTTCTGTAGGTTCTGTTTCAGGAGTTAAAATCGCAGCCATTCCGGTCAGCTCGGCAGCTGTTGCATTGCAAGGTAAAATCGCCGGTGTACAGGTTACTACGGTCGATGGTGCTCCGGGAGCAGATATCAACATCCGTGTACGTGGAGGAACATCTGTAACCCAAAGTAACGAACCTCTTTATATCGTCGATGGTTTCCAGGTAGACAATATCAACGATATTCCTCCTACAGATATTGCATCTATCGATGTATTAAAGGATGCGTCTATTACAGCTATCTATGGAGCCAAAGGTGGTAACGGTGTAGTTGTAGTTACCACAAAATCGGCAAAAGCCGGAAAGATCCAGGTGAGCCTCAATGCTCATCTCTCTACCAGCCAGCTTGCTAAGAAACTGGATCTGATGAATGCAGCAGAATTTGTACGTTATCAGTATGAATGGTCTGCATGTAACGGTAGCCGTTCATCAAATGCCAAATTCTTCCGCGCAAACTTCGGTAACCCGCAAGACCTTGACATGTACAACACCTTACCTACTCACGACTGGCAAGATGAAGTTATGGGAGAAAATCCGATTAACTACTCTACCAATGTCAGCATCGGAGGAGGTACTGAAAAAATGCGTTTCAACGCTTCATTAACCCAGAGTGAAGATAAAGGTATCATCATGGGTTCTGGAGTTCGCCGTACTAACCTTAACATCAAGACAGCTATTGATATCACCAAGAACCTGACTTTGCAAATCAATCCTAAGCTCTCGTTCCGTCGCGATGAAGGAGCCGGTGGTGACAATATCGGTACAGGTGGTATCATCGATGTATTGCGCTATCGTCCTACCAATGGTTTACGTGAATTCGGATACATCGACCCGTCTTATGCAGACCCGGATGAAGAAGCTCTTTTCACTTACACCAATCCTAAGAGCGATATCAGCATTAACCAGCAGAAAAAGTATTCATACAACTATACCAATGCTTTCTCTTTGGAATGGAAACCGATCAAAGGTCTGGTACTCCGTTCTGAAGCAACAATCGGATTGACTTGGAAAGACCAGTACCGTTTCTATGGTGCACTAACCAGCGAAGGTCAGAAAAACAACTCACAGCCTGTTGCCAATATTCAGAAAGACTATACATTCAAGTATATCTGGACCAATACTGCATCATACGGCTTCACACTGAAAAATGTTCATAACATCTCCTTGCTGTTAGGACAGGAAATCTATCATAGCCAAAATACCAAGAACGTACAGAAGAACCGCTATTTTCCACGTGCATTCGAAGCTGATCAGGCTTGGGCAAACATGGGATTCGGTACTCCACAGGAATCGTATACACAGCTTTCTACTCCTGACCGTACAGCTTCATTCTTCGGACAGGCAAGTTATAACTACAACCACAAATACTTGCTTTCATTGACAATGCGTGCCGATGGTTCTACCAAGTTCGCACCAGGAAACCAGTGGGGCTACTTCCCTTCTATCTCCGGAGCGTGGGTGCTTTCTGAAGAAAACTTCCTGAATGATGTAGAATGGATCGATCAACTGAAACTTCGTGCTGCTTTCGGTCTGGCAGGTAATAACCGTATCGACAACGATATGTGGCGTTACTTATATTCTGTCAATTCTACTGGCGGTCCTGGTTTCGGAGAATCTACTCAGTTTGGTGAACAATGGTACGGCAACCAGGGAAATACTACCTTTGCCAACAAGGATATCAAGTGGGAAACTACATTGACACGAAACCTTGCTGCCGATATCACTTTGTTTGGCGGCCGTCTGACTGTAACTCCTGAAGTTTACTGGAATACTACCAAAGATTTGCTTTACAAATCAGACATACCTTCTTCTGTAGGTTATATCAGCCAGATGCAGAACATCGGTCAGGTAACAAACAAAGGTATCGAGTTGAGTATATCAGGCGATATCCTCAGAGGTAGAGATTATGTACTTTCTGCCAACCTTTCTCTTGGTATGAACAAAATGAAAGTAGACAAACTGAACGGTACCGACAATGTTATCTGGGACCAGAACAACCGCTGGAAATCAAGCTACAATGACTACTGTCTGAAAGTAGGCGACCAGGTAGGTCTGATCTACGGTTTCGTTTACGACGGACTGTACTCGATGGATGAATTCTATTTCGACCCGACAAATAACCTTCAGGCTCTGCCTTGGGGATCGACAGCTGCCGAAAACGGAACATCTAAAGACGCTCCGCTGGTAGATGAAAATGGAGTAGAACATCCTAAGACAGTCATCAACGAAGTATCAGGAAACTCTAACTCAGGTATTGCTACTCTTCCTGGAAAAATCAAATTCAAAGATTTGAATGGTGACGGCAAAATTACAGAAGACGACCGTACTGTCATTGGTAACACCAATCCGAAAGTACAGGGAGGATTTGGCGTAAGCGGACAATGGAAGAACTTCGACTTCGCCATGAACTTCAACTTTATGCTCGACTTCGATGTAAACAATGCAACAGCTTATCAGCTTTCTTCATCAGAAGGCAACGATAAAAAGTTCTATAATGTACTCGGTACATTTGCCGACAACGGATGGAGATATACTCGTGATGGCGACGGTGAATGTATGTACAAATGTTATTTCATCGATGGTTCTATCGACATGTACCGTCAGCTGAACGAAGGCAGAACACTTTGGAACCCAACCGATGTAACTCAGAAGATCACTCATTCTTACTTCATCGAAGATGGTTCATTCGTTCGTTGCCAGGACTTGACTATCGGTTACACACTGCCAGAAAAGCTGACATCAAAAATGGGTATTTCAAAAGCTCGTTTCTATGTTTCAGCATCCAATCTGTTTATCATTACCGGATATTCTGGTTACGACCCGGAAGTAGATATTCAGACAGGTCTGACTTGCGGTATGGACTACAACCGCTACCCACGTAGCCGCAGCTTCGTATTTGGAACAAATATCACCTTTTAAAACTTGAAAGTACATGAAACTCAAAAATATATTAGTCATAGGCTTGACTTCTCTGACATTGGCATCATGCAATGATTTTTTGGATGTCGAATCCCCGTCAAGCTACAGCGAAGAGTTCGTTTTCAGCCAGAAAACAGAAATCAACCGCGCACTTAATGGAGTATATGCATCTATCCTTGTAAACGACTTGTATGGAAAAGCTTTCCAGAGAACCTTCATCCTCAACAGCGATGTAGAAATGATGATAAGCAGTACAAACGTAGCTACCCACAACAGTTATGCACGCTTCGACTGCGATGATCAGGGTAGCGAAATCAACAAGTACTGGCAAGCTGCATACAAAGCTATCGAAGATGCCAACCGTTTTATATACAATCTGGAAAACAGCCCGCTTTACAATGAAGAAGACGCTGAAATCATGCAGATGATGGGAGAAGCCAAATGTATCCGTGCTATGGTCTACCATGACATGGTCGTTATGTTCGGAGATATTCCTTTCACTTCCCGTCCGGCTTCACAACTGGGAGGTGATTACGTCATTCCTATCATGGACCGTAAAGAAATACAAGACAATCTGATAAATGACCTGAAGGCTATCGCTCCTAAAATGAGTTCATCCGCTTCTGTCACTGTAGAACGTACTTCACAGGAATTTGCATACGCCCTCATCGCACGTATTGCACTTACAGCAGGAGGATATTCACTCCATCCGGATAAAAACAATCCTAAAAGCTACGGTGTCATGAGCCGTCCGGAAAATTATCAGGACTACTACCGTATTGCCAAGGAATATACCAATCTGGTTATCTCGTCAGGTTCTCACTCCATAGGAACTTCTTATAAAGATGTATTCCTGAAAGAAAGTAATTTCGAACTAATCAGCAAGGGAGATCCTATTTTCGAAATACCTTTCGCTAAAGAATCAACAGGCGAAACTGGAAATATCCAGGGTCCTACCTCTACAGCCAATGAAGGACAGACACTTGGTAAGAACGTATGGGGAGCAGCCGACGGAAACGGCAGACTGAATGCATTCTACCGCTACTCATTCGATGAAAAAGACAAACGCCGTGATTTCGTCAACGGACTCTGGTATTACGGAAACAGTACAAACAATGTCAGTCAAGATTCCTGCCTGATCCGTTCAGACTACACCGTACACAACAACAAATGGTCTAAACTATGGGCCAATGCCGGACAGTTCCTTAATACAAGCTCAGGAAGTACAGGTATCAACTTCCCTTACATGCGCTATGCCGATGTCTTGCTGATGAATGCCGAAGCTATCAACGAACTGGAAGGTCCGACTAAAGAAGCCCAAGAGTCACTCCGTCAGGTACGTAGCCGTGCCTTCGACGATCAGGGTGCTGTCAATACTTACGTTACCAATGCAGCTTCTTCGAAAGAGAAATTCCTCCAGGCCGTACTGGACGAACGTAAATGGGAGTTTGCAGGTGAAAACATCCGCTGGCGCGACCTTGTACGTAACAACCTGTACAGTCAGGAAGTAGTATACAGCTTCTTACGTTACCTGTCGGTTGCCATGTCAAACGCCGGTACATATACCGGATTTGAAGATGATATAGCCGAACACGACGGAAGCAATTATCTGGACGAACTGCCAGAATATATGTATTACCATGTACTTCCTCAGAGTGCAGAATGGCGTGTAGATCCCAGTCAGGTATATGGTTATCCATACCCGAACACCACACTGGATATCCTCTATATTTACAATCCTTACAAATCGGCAAGCCAGCCGGCAACAGCTCTTACCGCTATCGATGGAAAAACATGGGAATCAGCCGAATTCTATCAGTGGAGTAGCGATTCTGAGCCAACCAACCAATGTAAATATTCATTCTATGGATATATCCGCCACACAGAACAAGGTACTATAGTATTGGTAAAAGACGGAACAGAAGTTCCATTGGAAGGCAACAGCGTTCCTTCAGTCAGCGCATTGCCTCCGGTACGTTATATTCTGCCTTATCCAAATGCAGCTATCCAGCGTTCTGCCGGAGCCTATAAGAACTATTATGGATATTAATAACAACACTCAAAAAAGATTACCATGAAAAAACTATTTCTATATTCCTTAATGCTATCATCTGTGCTTTCATTCAGCTCATGCTCTGACGAAGATGAAAGTTTTGGAGCGTCACTAGACCGGGAATGGATGACAATGTTCATCTGCGACAACAACAGAGGCAAGGGAGATGACTACGCATACAACTGTAAGGCAGAAGGTCCTAACGGAAACGATATTCATCTGTACTGGTACGGTGTAAATGACTGTGCCGGATACCAGATTCGCCAGGCACTCCAGCCTAATGTGTCAAACGGAGCTGATGCATGGGGAACATCTGCTGAAAACGGCTTACTGCTACTCGACACAATTGTGGGTCCCGACGTACTCGATCTGGTTATCAAAGACCAGCAGTACTCTACCGATTTCCGTTTTGCCATTCGTGTATTGTCGAAGAAAGATGACAATATAACCGACTTCTCACATGCATCCAAATGGTACGGACACGGCGATGGAAGACAATGGGCTGAATTTCTCGGTATTACTACAGCCGACCGTTATGCTACTCCATTCTGTGTATATGTCGACGGTTCAAAAACGACTGAAACAACCATGCGTGTCATGCTGAACCGTAATTTTGATGTAGTATCCGAAGGTGTATCCGAAGATGACAAAGCCATCTATCGTGAAAAATTTGAGCTGGATGCCAACAACAACTTCGTTTACCAGTGGCTGGAAGTAGCTCCTTCACCCAACAATCCGGAATCTACAGTAAACGAAAAATGGAAAAACTATAAACTCACAGAAGAAGACTTTGCAAGAGGTTATGTAGATATCGACGGACTTCAGAAAAACTCAGTATATGTCATCAACGTACGCAATGAAAGCGTCAAGGTAAAATGGGATGCATATTACAATACCTATTCTGCACGTTCCGACGGTGAACCGGGAGAACCTATCCTTGTTACTCACGAACTGACAGCTCCAAGCCGTGACTACTTCGATACAGAAGAAGCTTACCAGACAGCTCTCGAACAACACGAAGTTGCACTGAAATATGACGCAATGCGTATCGACTTCATGCTGACCGACTTTATCTCGGATGTTAATCTGGCAGAAGGACAAACATACTATCTGGAAGGTGGAAAAACTTACTGTATGTTCAATAACCTGACAACCTGTAAAGGATTCATCCTCCGTACAAATCCGGAAGATGTAGCTGCTGGTAAACGTGCAAAAGTATTGCTTGGAGGTATGCATACAACAGGAACAAATGTCAACTCAATGAACCTGATGTTTGGTCGTCAACCACAAGCCGGAGAAGGTGGAGAAATCTACATGAAGATGCTTGAGTTCTATGACATCGATTTCGACTGTCCGCTTGCCCTCAACTATGGTGATAATATAGCTGGAGTTGGTTCTACTACAGGTAACTACTTCATCAATATGTTCTCTAACGGAATGGCAGTACACTTGGAAAACTTTGTTATCAAGAACTGTACATTCAAGAGACTTGTCCGTGGATTTATCCGTGAACAAGGACCTAACTACAAAATCTGGGATCATGTATTGATTGAAGACAACCAGTTCTTCGACTGTGGATACTACAGCAACGGAGCTGGAGGTTATCCTTGGATTGCTGGTTCGGGCAACAATGCCAACTCTAACCTTTACAAAGATTTTGTTGTTCGCGGAAATACATTCTACGATTGCCCGTTCCCGTCATTCTTCAATGAAACCAAACAGGCTAACTGGAAGGGCGGAGCATGGAATATCACATTCGAAAACAATACGCTGGTCAACTGGAATACCCGTGCTGCCGGTAATATTTTCAACATGCGTAATATTCCTGACGGAAGTACCTATACCGTAAGAAATAACCTGATTATCCTGACCAAGCAAGATGGCGATGCCCGTAACATGATTATGGCAGGAGCTGATATCCGTAAGACTATGACTTTGCCAGACGGATCTGCCGGACATGTCACACTGAACTTTGAGAATAACTATTCTACAAATACTTTCCTCAGCAACGGACAGATATTCAGTAACAACCCATGGACTGCAACCAAGAACAACTTCGGTAGTCTGGTCAACGTTGGTTCTGCAACCCTGAACGGTTCTCTGGAAGTTCTGGTAGACGACATCTCACCGTTGGAACTGATGATTGCTCCTAACCCACCTCACAAAGCTGCAACTAACAGTGACCGCAACATGCACCGTGCAGATGCATTGGACGGAACAGGTGGTGAACATGGTGTGAACCTGTACTACAGACAAGATAGTAAGGTATTGAATTCTAAGATTTACCAGCTGGGTATCGGTGCTCCAAAATGGAGAAACGGCCAGAAATAAGTCTGTAAAAAGAAATCTCAGAATCATTAAAGTCATATTCTGAAACCCAAAGCCCTACCATTACCCCGAAAAGGAGTCTTGATAGGGCTTTTTTATGTTCATCTTCTACACTGGCTATTGCCCGATAACAGTCAGCGCATCCTCAATACATTATTCCACAGCTGCCACCTAACAGTCGGGTAATAAGGGATAACTTTTTTTTATGGTAGATTCTCTTGAATATATTGTACCTTTGTAATGGAAAAAATCAAATAAACCATTACCACTATGTATAAATCAATTATTCGTCCCTGTCTGTTCCGTATCGACGCCGAAAAAATCCATGATCAGATTATAACCCTGCTTCATATATATCGCCATCTGGGACCAATAAGAAGCCTGACCCGCTCACTGTTTCATCCCAAGGCTGTTCCCTTCCAATGGCAAAATCTGAACTTCAGCAACCGTGTAGGATTGTCAGCCGGATTCGATAAAGAAGCAAACTGTTTCGATGAACTGAGTGACCTGGGCTTCGGATTTATAGAAGCGGGAACGGTTACTCCACACAAAGTCGATGGAAATCCTTCTCCACGTATATTCCGGTTACCTAAAGACCATGCTCTCATTTCACGTACCGGATTCAACAATCCCGGAAAAGAAATGGTATTACAGAATCTGAGGCAGAAACAAAACGGGAAATATATATTGGGAGTCAATATCAATACCAATTATCCTGCCGACGAAGAGCTGGCTAGAGCAGAAATTACAGATCTGTACAGCACTTTCAGCGAATATGCCGATTATTATACAATCAACTGGGGAAGCATTGCTCCAGAAATCCTCAGTTCCGTACTGATTGCAGTAGCAGACAAAAAGAAGCAGATTGGCAAACCTATATTTCTGAAGCTTCCGGCTGATGTACCTATAGAAAAGCTGGACGATATTATCAGCTTTGCCCGCCAGCATCATATCGACGGATTTATCGCAACCGGTCCGTCACAAGACCGCTCCTTGCTTATTCATTCTTCTCAAGCTGAAGTCACTCACGTAGGTGCCGGAGGAATCAGCGGACTACCGATTATTTATAAATCAATAGAGGTTGTCAGATATCTTTCTGCACATACTCCTAAAGAAATGCTCATTATCGGAGCAGGAGGAGTCATGACTCCAGCAGAAGCAACCAGCATGCTGAATGCCGGAGCACATCTGGTACAGATCTACTCAGCATTCATCTACGAAGGACCCTTTGTCGTAAAACGTATTGCAGAAGCATGCAAATAAACAAGTGTTTGATATAAAAAGAAAATAGACCGTTCCAATCGGAACGGTCTATTTTCTTTTTATATCATTAAAACGTAACGTATTACTTTTTAATAAAATATACTACAGTCGGAAGATGGTCGCTATATCCGTTCATCCATCTGCCTCCAGCCTGCGTACGCAAAGGATAGCCTTTGTATTTTCCATCCGCTTGCATCAGGTAATCACGCTTGAATATTTCATGAGTGAAATAACTCAGCTTTTTATGGCGCTTGTTCAGGAAATTACCAGTAAAAACAATCTGGTCGAACAAATTCCATTTACCTCTATACTTTAATGTACCATCGCCTCCGGCAAGCGTATTCCACCAAGGATTATATAAATCTTTCTTCTTCACATCTTTCATTTCACGCTTTGCTCCCAAGGCTTCTGCCATACTTTTATCCATAGGATCATCGTTCATGTCGCCCATGATTACAATCTTGATTTTCGAATCCAGACGTTGCAGCGAATCCTTCAGTGCACGTACCTGCATACCTGCACGCTCACGAGCCGGAGATTCAGCTCCACGCGACGGCCAGTGATTTACAATAAAAGCCACACGTTCGCCAGCCAGTTTACCGTCAGCAATCAGAAAACCGCGTGTCGGACGATCTGTCGGTTGAGCCAATACATAAGGAACCAGTTTGGTAGCTGTCACTGTATACAGTTTCGGGTTGTAAAAGAAAGCACAGTCCACACCTCTTTCGTCCGGTCCCTCATAATGAATAATCTCATACCCGCGATCGGCCAGTGCCGGCTGTTTCAGCAAATCTTCCAGCACATGACGGTTTTCCACCTCAGCCATGCCTATTACCGCAGCCCCCTCAGGTGTCTTGTCGGTAGCCAGCGATCCAAGTACCGTCGACATATTTTTCAGTTTCGACTGATATTTCTTATCGTCCCATTTATTTCTTCCGTCGGGCAGATATTCATAATCTTTCTTACCCTCATCGTGCTTCGTATCAAACAAATTTTCGAGGTTATAAAAGGCAACTCCGTAAACCGTACCTTTCTGCTCTTGAGCATAGCCCGCTATTACCAGACATGCCCAGAAAAACGCAAACAGATATTTTTTCATATATGTGCCTCCTGTTACCATGCCCAGTCATTCAGGTTACAAGCAGCCTCTACCTCATTTTCAAGTACATCAGGCAAATTACAGAAGAAATCAATGCCTGTTTCTTCTTCCAGTTTGTCTACAGAAACCACATATTCTTTCAGTTCGTCAAACGAAGGATTTTTGGTCATACCTTCTTTATGAGGTACCAGGAAAGCAATAGCATGGAATACATCGTCTTTCTGGCTCAGAACAGCCATATAGTAATATTCCGGACAAGCCAGTCCGTGTATAGTAAATCCGTTTGCGTCTGTTGTAGGAGTACCACCATCAACTGTAGTACCTTTGAAGTTTTTCAGCAGCTTATTCAGCGTACCACCTTTTGTAACATACACCTTATCGTATACACCATCGGCTGTAGAACGTCCCCATGTCTGTACACGAGCCTCCAGCTTACGCCAGAAACCACCATTGAAGTCCTTCAACTGCGGTGACATATTACTGTAATAGAAAGTCTGTTCGTTAGCTTCTTTCAGATAAACACGGTCTTCCGAAGCGCACAGGTGTCCTTTATCAAAACCGTCGTTCTTATGATCGCTTTCCTGAACTTGCATTTCTGCCGGAAGCTTCGGATCTACGGACCAGGCATCTGTACGTTTCACATTATCAGCCGAAGTTGTAGTATCGAACGTAAAAGCTACCCAGTTGGCATGACGTTTTGTATTATCCCATTCTAATGCATAGTTCAGAATCTGTACTCCGTCCATTGTTACATAATGATCGGCGTATACATTCTGGTCATTCAAATGAGGAATTTCATAACCGGTTACCGAAACATTATCATAACCAGTATTTGCATTGACATTATCGTTCGGACGTTCTTCGGTCTGGTCGGTAACGACATACTCAATCGTTACATTGTTGCCGGTGATATCGGTTACACGGAATTTCACAAAGCGGTAAACCGTTGAAGCAGCATAGCGAGCCCAGTAAGCCGCACCAGCTGTTACAGTAGCATCCGACTGCCATTCTACATTTGCAGGAACAGTTGTCATTTCATCCAGACGTGCAGCTGCTACCTGGGTAAAACTGTAAGCGTTTCCGGCAAACTTTTTATCCTGTATATAAAACGGAGAATCAAATCCTTCCGGTTGGAATACAGAAAAGCCTAATGCAGCATTTTCGTATCCTTTCAGAACAAGCGTAGATGCTCCTTCCTGAGTTGTCTGTACATAACCATTAGGTATGGTATTCTGATCATCACAACCGACATTGAACAAAGCCAGTGCCAGTCCTAAAATAAATAAATGTTTTTTCATGACTAAACCTGTTAGATTTCGTTAGTAAAGAGAAAAATATCCGCCGGTTCTCACCCTTCGGCAGAGAAAGAACCAGCGGATATACATTATAAAATTATTCTGCTTCGTTTACCAGAACATTCTTAATTTCCCAAGTAGGAGCAGCACTGCTTGTGCTCTTGTAAACAAAGGCAATACGGATAACCTGACCAACATATGCGCTCAAGCTATAAGGACCTACTTTGTAGAAGTCCCAGCTCTGTCCGTCAGACCACTGTGTTTCATCAACTTCAACGGTTTCCCATGTACAAGATTCTACATCGTCTATATAATCAGTAGAAACTTTTACCATCATGTATTCAGAAAGCGGATTACCGTTCAGGAACTTATGAGCTTCTTCGAATGACAGCTGAGGTGTCATAGCTTCCGACAAATCGATAGCCGGAGTCAGCAGCCAGCTTTCAGTTTCATTGTTCGTATTGTTCATAAACGCTGAAGCCTTCCATCCATAGCTTGCATCACTCTTCCATACATGACTTACACCTGTCAGTGCAATATCCTGTACGGTAAATCCTCCGTCATTGCCACCAGTCAGCGCTTCGTCCAGATAAACACCAGCCTGTGCTGTATATGTACCGTCGGCAGCTTTTTCGAAGATAGTAGTACGTGTAGAATAATTAGTAGAAGCAGCCCATCCACCGTTGAATGTATACTCTTCAACAATCGGGTTACTGTCGGCAGTCTTCTTATAGACTACAGCTACCTGTTCGCCCTTCACTGCGTACGGGAATTTCTGTGCCAGATAAACCGGGAAGATAATAGACGGTTTAGAAACATAGTCAGTACCAATTTCAGCGTAGAGCTTCGGATCAGCAACTAATACATTAACGTCTTCTTTAGCATATTCAGCCCATGTACCATTAGTGTAGACATACAATGCAGCAGTATTAGCATAAGCACCCGAAGCACGTGTCATGCGCATCATAGCCGCAGCCACTTCGTTTTCAGGAACTTCCTTAAACAGACATACATCCCAGTATTTTTTTTCTTTCACCAAAGTATTTTTCAGTTGCACAGTCGGAGCGCACTTGTCTGTACTCTTATAACCGTATGCAATCACGATTTTCTGTCCTTTAAACTGGCTCAGATCGATAGACTGATCAGTAGAGGTCCACGAGCTACCCACCTTCGATGCATCGTAAGTCAGGTCTGTCCAGGTAGCGCCTGCCACATCACCCGTATAATTAGAAGAAACTCTCACGGTAAAGAAATCGGTAGCCTTGTTACCATTCAGGAAGTTGATAGCTAGGTTGAAGCTCAGCACCGGAGCAGTAGCATTCGAAAGATCGATTTCCGAAGATACCACATAACTTTCAGACGGCAGATTCTTTTTGTTTACGAAAGCAGAACCTTTATAGTAACCATATGAATCGATTTTCCATACATAATCAGAACCTTCCGGCAATTTTACATCCTTAATGGCAAACTTATCAGTTTCCTTATTCATCGGATCTGAGAAATAAGTATAAGTAGACTCCGGATAAGCACCGAAACTATATTTTTCGTTTACATACGTCAACTTCACAGTTTTGTTTTTCTCAACATTCTTCAGTGCGAATGTACCGTCACCGTTTTCACTCAAGGTCCATTCTCCACCTTCTGTCGGAACAGATGAAGTTACATTAAAGCTATTGAATGTACCGCTCATGTAAATATACTGCGACCAACCGTTCAGCAAGGTAAAGCCATTATCAGTCTTACCCAAAGTAACTACCTGTTCTGCACCGTCGGCATTTGCAATTACACCATTTTCACCAACTGTAATAGGCGACGGATTCATATATCCATAGTTATAGCTTTCCTTATCCAGCTTTCCGAACGGATAGTAATTACCGTCGTCAGCCTTGGCAGCTATTACATAATTGCCTCCCTCACCGTCGAATGAAGTCACCTTCTGGTATACCATCGGAATAACAGAACCACCGCCACTACCGGGTTCAAATTCTGAATATGCATAATTCACAGCCACCATATCTCCTTCGGCAGGATTGCTCATAGCACCAGCCAGCACTTCAGGAAGCTTCTTCATCGTAGACGGAGAAAGGTAAGTAGCCGATGCAGTTTCTCCCCATACATTCCGGTAGTCTGCATTCGAAAGTGTATACTCTTTCAGATTCTTGAAGTCGGCCAAATAGGTAGACGGAGCTTTATACATATTATATGAAACAGAAAAACGAGATCCGGCATCAGCCTGCGGATATTTTTCTGTAATAAAAGCTGGCAGGAACCATTCTGCTTCCGTTTTGTCTGCAAAATATCTGTTTTTACCAATTGCTTCAAGAGCAGCTACATATGTACCGTTTTCAGGATCTTTCGACAAAGCGATTTCCTTATTGGTTGCATTATTGGCAACTGTCGCATAATCTGCTGCAGCCAATTTGATAGCGACTCCCTTCTTGACATCCGAAATCTGAGAGCCGAGGTTAAACTGGTCATTGTAATCTTCACATGCAGTCAGTGAAGCTAACAATGCTGTAGATATAAATAATATTTTTTTCATAAATTCTTTTCTTTAAAACAGGTGATTAGAAATTAACTCTCAGTCTTAGACTATATGTACGTCCGAAAGCATAGTAACAATAGATAGTTTCTTCCGAAACAACACCTGATTTAGGATTATATGCCTTAGAGATGTACTGGTAGTCAAGTAAGTTATTTACATTTCCTGACAATGTAGCATCCAGTTTGCCCAGTTTGAAACGATAAGAAGCATTCATATCGATCTGGCTTGCTGCAGGTACTTTCCATGGTTCAGCAATACTGATTTCCTGACCCAGTTTCAAATTGCTTCCGCTGAATGAATAGTAAGCATAGTTACGTCCGTAATAAGTCCAGTCAGCACCAACACGGATAGACTTGCCAATCTTGAAAGTTGCACCCAATGCAGCAGTAGTCTGTGCAGAACCACCCACACGTACACCCTTCAGGTTGATAGAAGCCGACACATGATCGGGAGCAGCGATTCCGCTTGCCTGAGTACCGTCTTCCTTCAGCGGCATACCCTTGTCATCGTAAGCATAACCGGTAGCATTGCTGTCCCATTTCCAATCACCCAAAGAGAACATACCTGTAATATCCAACCATTTTACCGGAGTAACCTTCACATCCAGTTCCACACCTTTATGCAAGGCATTTACACCAGTCATGTTCATATAGTATTCAGTACGTTCCTGATTATCCAGCTGACCAGATTTAGTCATCGCCTTATCCAGCCATTTGGTCCAGTAAGCATTGACGTTAGCAGTCAACCAGCTGTTGCGGAAACCATAACCCAATTCGAAAGAAAGCACTTTTTCATTCTTAGCATCCTTGTTGATGGCATGACTTGCATTCGCCTGCATGAAAGCACCATAAGAGAATTTAGGCGCACGGCTGATATAACCCAAGTTGAAGAAAACGTTATGATTTTCAGTAATGTTGTAGTTAGCTCCACCTTTTGCAGTAAATCCGAGGAAGCTAACTTTATCTGATTTAGCATGAGCTTTGTCGTAGAACAAGCGGTCGTAACGCCAATAAGTAGTATTCGACAATGAACCGGCAACGAAAGCCGAAAGTTTGTCTTTATTGAATTCGCTCTGGAAGAAAGCACCTTCCTGCATTACATGTCCGTCATAATCACGGTAAACTACATCACCAACACCCAGCTTTTCATATTTCCACATCGGATCGGCAGCCGCGATATTATTTTCAGCCAACACATCACCACGAGTAGAGTCCATGAAATACTGACCACCGTACAAGTCCGAAATTTCATTGGTATGAGTTCCCTTGTAATAACGGAAGTCTACACCACCATAGAAGTCGATGTACTTACCGAACTTAGTGGTATAAGTCGACAGCAAACCATACCAGTTGTGATAGTTCTTTGACAAGCTCATGGCAAGCATAGAACCATATTCACTTTCCGCGTTGATATCCTGGATAGCTCCATAGTCGAATGTACCATCAGGATTACGGAACTTAGTCTGAAGCACACCATAGTTGGCACCTTTCCAATCCTGATAAGAATATCCGTAATATTCGTTACCTTGTCCGGAATAACCATAACCACGTCCGATAGAAACATAAGCAACAGTACTCAAAGAAGATTTGTCATCAATCTGCCACTGATGATTCAAGCTGATCTGCGGTTTGTGGTAAGAGTTGTACTCACTGGTTCTGCGACGACCTTCGTTGTCAAAACCGTAAGTTGAATTATATTTATAATTCTTAATGCCATACACTTCTTCAGTCATTTTCCAGTCAGCAATTGTCAAAGCGCCATTACGCTGATAGTGTGTTTGAGGAGCACCAAATACTGTAAACGACAGCTGATGAGCGTCATTCAATCGTTTTGAGACATTCAGGAAGTAGTTGTAGCCTTCAAAGTCAAGTCCTTGAGCATATCCGTTACCCCAGTTCTTAGAACCCAGCAAAGTCATAGCCCATCCTGATTTAGTAAGACCTGTAGAAACACTGAACAAGATTTTGTTCATACCATCGTTACCCAAAGAATACGATACTGTACCACCTTTCTTGCTTTCCAGACTCTGAGTAATGATATTGATAGTACCTCCCACAGAAGGAGCAGAAACTTTTGAAGCACCTAATCCACGCTGCGTCTGCATTGTACGAGTCACGTCAGTCAGTCCTGACCAGTTAGACCAGTAAACACCTCCCCATTCCATATCGTTCATCGGCACACCATTTACCATCACAGCAATATTCTCATTACCGAATCCACGCATATAGATTTCAGAGTCACCGTAACCACCACCATCTTTATTGGCATGCACACCCGGAGTAGATTTCAGGATTTCAGGAAATTCCTGAGTACCCAGTTTTTCTTCGATGAAGTCCATTGCCACGCTTGATACGGCAACAGGAGTTTTACGTGCTACCGCAATAGAAGAAGTTACTACGACATCATTCAGTACATGTGAATCGGCCTCCATCGAAACTGTACCCAAATCCACAGTACCCTTCTGAGTTATTTTCATTGTTTTGGTCTTATAGCCCAAATACTTAAATTCGACAGTAGTTCCCGATGTTGTAATTTTCAACGAGAACACTCCGTCGATATCGGTTACAGAACCTTCAGTAGACCCTTTCACGGAAACCGTTGCCCCGATAAGAGGCTCATTACTTTCCGCATCTACAATCTTGCCTTTCAATGTAGCCTGAGCTACTGCAGTGGCTGTACCAAAAATTACAAGCACCGCAAACAATAGAAAATGCTTCAATTGATTTTTCATACGTTTTCTTAAATTGTTTTTGTGTTATTAATAAATCAGAAACAAATATACTAAAAAAAATTAAAAAAACCAGCATAAAAATTCAACTTTGTCAACACATTAACTTGTTTATGTTAATTATTCTATCAGCTTTCCAGACAGAATATTCAAGTAAAGCCAACTTATCCTTTTTATAACAAAACAGTATCACACTTAAACATGCAAAATTCCTTACAAATTCAAACAACAATACACAAAACAACTAGCAAATTATCAGAAAGTCCAAATTTTAATCGGAATGTCACACACCTGCCGTACTTGCGATTTTAGCAAGTTTCCTATAACACAAAAAGCAGGCGGGCCACTAGTGTACCCAAAAGGTAGCATACCTACCATACTTATTTACAAGCTATTACAAGCTCCTACGGGCCACAACAGCACCACTAGTGTTGCCACCCTTTCCTATTATATATTAAAAGAAAGAGTAAAAGCAAGGGAAGTTTTTTCCGAAAAAACTTCAACCGGATTTTTTTTAAGAATTCGTCAGATCGTTTTTAACACTTCAAAGCATACTGTAAATCTCCTGCAAGAATACGATATATTTTGTACAAAGCATTTCTCTATTCGTACATAAATTAGAGAAAAGTTCGGCAAGTTTTCGCTAAAACACCAGCATTTTTCATTTTCAAAGACCACACAGCCACTAAAGAAAGACATCCAAACATGAGGAAAACAGTCCGGTTTTTAGTATCTTTGCAAAGATAAGCAATCAATCGGAATAAAAAATCATGGCGAAAGAAAAAACCGTATATGTGTGTACCAACTGCGGACAGGAATCTCCCAAATGGGCAGGCAAGTGTCCGTCGTGCGGACAGTGGAATACGTTTGTAGAGGAAGTGGTACGCAAGGAAATGCCCGTAGCCAAGCATGTGGCACACGGTATCGAATCGGTGCGTTCGAAACCCCAACGACTGCACGAGATTACCTCAGGCGAAGAACAGCGCATCGACATGGGCGACGACGAGCTGAACCGCGTACTGGGAGGCGGACTGGTAGAGGGCTCGCTTACGCTGATAGGCGGTGAACCGGGTATCGGAAAGTCGACGCTGGTACTTCAGACAGTGCTCCGCCTCACGGACAAGAAGGTGCTGTATATCTCGGGCGAAGAAAGCGCACGGCAGTTGAAATTGCGCGCCGACCGTATCCCCCATCCTGAAGCAAACAACCTGCTGATAGCGTGCGAAACATCGCTGGAACAGATTTTCACAAACATCAAAAATACGGCTCCCGATCTGGTCATCATCGACTCGATACAGACCATCTCGACGGAAAACATCGACTCGTCGCCGGGCAGCATCGTACAAGTGCGCGAGTGTTCGGCTTCTATTCTGAAATTCGCCAAAGAAACAGGAACACCGGTTATTCTGATCGGTCATATCAACAAAGAAGGCAGCATTGCCGGACCGAAGGTGCTGGAGCACATTGTCGACACGGTGCTTCAGTTCGAGGGCGACCAGCACTACATGTACCGCATCCTGCGGAGTATCAAGAACCGCTTCGGAAGTACGGCGGAACTGGGTATCTACGAAATGCGGCAGGACGGACTGCGGCAGGTGAGCAATCCTTCGGAACTGCTGCTTACGCAAGATCATGAGGGTATGAGCGGCATTGCCATCGCCTGTGCGGTAGAGGGTATCCGTCCGTTTCTCATCGAGGTACAGGCGCTGGTGAGTACGGCGGCGTACGGCATGCCCCAGCGCTCGGCTACGGGATTCGACCTGCGACGCATGAACATGCTGCTGGCGGTACTGGAGAAGCGTGTAGGATTCAAACTGGCGCAGAAGGATGTCTTTCTGAACATCGCAGGAGGACTGAAGGTGAACGATCCGGCCATCGACCTGGCGGTAATCAGTGCCATTCTGTCGAGCAACATGGATACGGAAATCGAAGCGGGCGTATGCATGGCGGGTGAAGTGGGGCTGAGCGGAGAAATCCGTCCCGTAAACCGTATCGAGCAGCGCATCAGTGAGGCCGAGAAACTGGGATTCACACGGATGCTCGTACCCAAGCATAACCTGCAGGGACTGGACCGCAAGAAGATTAAGATTGAACTGGTTCCCGTGCGCAAGGTGGAAGAAGCTTTCCGGCAGCTGTTCGGATAAAAGAGTGCAAAAAACAACATACAAGTCATGACGCAGAATGAAGAATTGGACAAGATTTTCTTTGTGACTTTCTGCATGGAACAGTACAAGCATGAGCACAATATGACAGGAAAAGAGGTTGCCGACCTTTTCTCCCAACAAGGAGTATTGACTTATCTGGAAGAAAATTTCGAAATTCTCCACACACAAAGCCGCCAGTGACTGATGGAGGAAATCAACCATCAAGGAGGTACATCTATGAATCTGGAAGTGACAGATAATAACCTGTATTTGTTTTTACCCGGCAAGATAGCCCGGATGATACAGATTTGCCCTGTTACGCTTTTACCGTTCTGATACATACCGCCGTCTTACAGACCAGTCAACCAAACTGTGGCATTATGGTCCCACAGCCGTATGAAGAATTCATGGAAGAAGAAAACGTAAACAAGAACAACCAGTTATGATACAAGAATATCAGTTAAAAGTTCTGCCCGAGCAGGCAGCCAGCGAACAACATATCAAGCAATACGTGAGCCGTGAAAAGGGGCTCGACATTCGTACCATACACGCCGTACGGGTACTGAAACGGAGCATCGACGCCCGCCAGCGGACGATTTACGTAAACCTGAAGGTACAGGTGTTCATCAACGAAACGCCTACCGAGGAGGAGTTTGTACGGACGGAATACCGCAACGTGGAGGGAAAGCCTCAGGTGGTTGTGGTGGGAGCCGGACCGGGCGGTCTGTTTGCTGCCCTGCGTCTGATAGAGCTGGGACTGCGTCCGGTGGTGGTGGAGCGCGGAAAGAATGTGCGCGACCGCAAGACGGATCTTGCCCGCATCAGCCGTGAACACAAGGTGGACCCGGAATCGAACTACAGTTTCGGTGAAGGAGGTGCGGGAGCTTACTCCGACGGCAAGCTGTATACGCGCAGCAAGAAGCGTGGCAGCGTGGACAAGATTCTGAACGTGTTCTGCCAGCACGGAGCAAGCACATCTATCCTGATAGACGCGCATCCGCACATCGGAACCGACAAGTTGCCGAGGGTGATTGAAAACATGCGAAACACCATCCTCGCCTGTGGCGGAGAGGTGCACTTCCAGACACGCATGGATGCCCTGCTCATCAAGGACAACAAGGTAGCAGGCATTGAAACGAATACGGGAAAGACTTTCCACGGTCCGGTGATTCTGGCTACAGGACATTCGGCACGCGACGTATACCGCTGGTTGTATGCCAACGGGGTGACCATCGAACCCAAGGGTATCGCCGTAGGGGTACGTCTGGAGCATCCGTCGATGCTGATCGACCAGATTCAGTACCACAACAAGAACGGACGCGGAAAGTATCTGCCGGCAGCCGAATACAGCTTCGTGCAGCAGGTAGAAGGCAGAGGGGTGTACAGCTTCTGCATGTGTCCGGGAGGATTTGTGGTTCCGGCAGCCAGCGGACCTCACCAGCTGGTGGTAAACGGCATGAGTCCCAGCAACCGTGGCACGAAGTGGAGCAACTCCGGCATGGTGGTAGAATTGCGTCCCGAAGACCTGCTCCTGCCCGACTTGCAGCTTCAGGAGTGTGAAACCATTCAGGGTTCGGCAGAAGCGCAGACCGAAGAACTGATTGCCCGTTCGGGAAAACTGCCCGAGGGAAGCGTACATACACTGGCTGTAATGCACTTTCAGGAGAAACTGGAGCAACTCTGCTGGCAGCAGGGTAACATGCGGCAGACGGCTCCTTCGCAGCGTATGGCGGACTTCATCAACCGGAAAATCAGCTACGACCTGCCCGATACCTCGTACAGCCCGGGACTGGTTTCTTCGCCGCTTCACTTCTGGATGCCGAAATTCATCAGCAGCCGACTGAGCCGGGGCTTCCAGTTGTTCGGCAAGAGCTCGCACGGCTTCCTGACCAACGAGGCAGTGATGATTGCCGTAGAAACACGTACTTCGGCCCCTATCCGCATCGTACGCGACAATGAAACCTTGCAGCACGTCACCGTAGAGGGACTGTTCCCCTGCGGAGAAGGAGCGGGATATGCCGGCGGTATCGTGTCGGCAGGTGTAGACGGCGAACGGTGTGCCGATGCCGTAGCGGCGTACTTGCAAAAATGATTCTAATCCTCCAACAACCTATCAACCAAGATGCAACATATCCCTGAAATAGCAATCGTAGAACAGAATACGCTGACAGCATTGGGCTTGCAGACCATTCTGGAAGAGCTTATCCCCGTAGCGACCATCCGTACGTTTCCGTCGTTCGCCAGACTGATAGACGATACGCCGGATATGTACAGCCATTATTTTGTTTCGGCACAGACATACTTCGAGCATACGTCGTTCTTTCTGGCACGCCGTCCGAAGACTATCGTGCTGGCGGCAGGCGAACAGCCTTCACTGAGCGGCATTCCCACGCTGAATGTCTGCCTGCCTCAGGACAAGCTGGTGAAAGCCATCATGCAGATGCGGAAACAGGGACACGAGGCGACACATCATCCCGTATCACCGCAGGAAATGCAGCAGGAGCATGATCTGTCGCCTCGTGAAATAGAGGTACTGACTCTGATTACCAAAGGGCTTATCAACAAGGAAATAGCCGACAAACTGAACATCAGCCTGACGACGGTTATTTCGCACCGAAAGAACATCACCGAGAAGCTCGGTATCAAGTCGGTTTCGGGGCTTGCCATCTATGCCGTGATGCACGGGTATGTAGAAGCGGACCGGATATGATACGGGGTACGTATCAGTCCAGTCTAATCTCCGCCAGCGGAAAGTCCATCTTCTCTCCGTCTACATACAGGCTGGAGTGTACGACAGGATTGTCTGTATTTATTCCGTCCACCCAAAAATCAAACGATATGTTCCACGTACGCCCTGTACCTAAATCGAGCGTAAAACATTCATTCTTGTACATCTTGGTCGGACCAAACTCACCGAACTTCAGGCAAGGTCCGCAGTCGTCTGTCATTCCCAGAGAAAGTCCGTTCCAAGCCGGTAAAAGCATACGTGTGGCTGGTACATCGGATTCCGGCTGTCCACCTCTTCCGGTTTCATCTGCCAACGGATAAACTTCTCCGGCATATTCTATCCGGATATCGTTTTCAAGAATATTTCCGGCAACACCGGCATCCAGCAGATTCGTTCCTTCCTGACTGGTAACATGCAGCACAATATCGGAAACGTTAAAGTCCCATTCGTAGTCAGCCGAAGGTTTTTCGGAATCATTGCAGGAAGTCAGACAACCCAGACTCAATGCCAGAAGCGAAACGATAAAGAAGAGCTTTTTCATATTCTCATTGTATTTAAGATTACGGATGCAATTTTAAAAAAAACGATAAAATAATTGTCTTAAGATAAATCTGTCAGACGACAGTTTTCGAGTGCTTTCTCCACACGACGTTCACGACGCATAGCCTGAATGTACTTGTCGAGGTTATGGAACGGATAATCAGCGTCAGTATTATATTCGCGGTCGAAATCTACATCCGGCATGTTCACACGAACGCGCAACGGATGCAAAGCTTTCTGAATTTCGCTGGCATTGTTTGCACCGTCCAGTTCAGCCAATGCCTCTGCATAGTTCAGCAGGATATCAGCATAACGTACCTGAATAGCCGGAGCCTGACTACGGTTTGCAGTAGTGTAGGCAGCTGTCTTAGCCTAAAAAAGGCTGACTGTTTTTTTAATTAAACCTGAAGTCTGTTGACTTCTTTATCTTATCCCTATAGTTTGTTGCCATAATATTTGTATTCTCACCCTTTGCCTGACGGTTTATAGCAGCAGAGAACAGACCTACATAACCGAACTAGTCAGGATTATTGGCAGAAATATAAAGAGAATGGAATCCACCCATCGACAGTCCGGCAATCGCACGGTGATTCTTATCATTTATAGTACGATAATGACTTTCCACATACTTCATGATATCCGGAAAGGCCTTTTCGAAAGAACCTTCCATTGTCTTCGGATTGGCAAACGAAGGCTTATACATACTGTTAGGATATTCACCCGGTACAGCTCCCTGAGCACCGTTTCCGTTAGGCATAACCACAATCATCGGCTCAGCTTTTCCTTGTGCTATCAGGTTGTCAAGTATCTGAATAGCTCTACCCAGCTCACTCCAGGCATTTTCATCACCTCCCGCACCATGCAACAGGTATAATACCGGATATTGTTTATTGCTGTCTTCATAACCGGCAGGTGTGTAAACCGTCATGCGGCGACGTTCCATACTCAATGTTGGACTAGGATACCAGACCTTCGATACGGTTCCGTGAGGAACTTCACATACAAAATAGTTTTGAGACAATTCTCCATCGACCAGAAAATAATTGGTATACGTAGCAATATCACGAATCATATACACATTGCTGGGAACGAGCATACGCATGCCGTCAACGTAAAAACAATAAGTATGGAGTTCGTTCAAAAAAATCTGCCTCAACCACTACTTCTTTGGCATTTGGAGCCAGTAATTTAAAAGTTACTGTCTGGTTCTTCAACTCAGGAGAAACAATATCTCCCGTGTTTACAGCTACAGTTTCCTGAGCCCATGCGGAAAGAGAAATCAAACATCCTACCGCCAAACTAAAAAATGCTTTCATAACAAAATAATTTTATGCAAAAATAAAGAATATCATAACATCTGTTATTTACATTTTTGCTTATTTATTACAAAAATCTTTGAGTATAAAGCTTTATATAATAAAATAGAAAAAGACAACCTGAGTAATAAAGATCCCATCATATATCAATAAGAATCTTTATAGCACATAATGAAGAACGTCTTTGAACTATCCATACACTTTCGACAAAGTGGTATTAACATTTTTCTAATGAATCTGTACAAAAAATAAAAAACAAGCCGATGTTTTTCCCTAAACTTCATATACTTTTTCCCACATAATCCTCATAAATTAGGATTGCCGGATAAAGAGAATTGACGTTACTTTGCAACCGAATTACAAAAAACCACTAGACAGATATGAAACGTACAATTCTCGCTTCGCTGGCAGCAGCCGTGACAACAACCGTTTTTGCTGCCCCGACTGATACAGACAATGCATTGGTCAAAGATACAACTAAAGTGATAGACATCGAGGAAGTAGTTGTCATCGCTACTCCGAAGGAAAATAACCGTCTGCGCCAGCAGGCCATTTCGTCAACATCGCTTTCGCAAAATGAAATGCGTAACAACTCGGTGACCTCGGTCAAAGCGTTGTCGGGACTTGTACCCAATCTGTTCATCCCTGATTACGGCTCGAAGTTGACAACTTCGGTATATGTACGCGGTATCGGTTCGCGCATCAATACCCCAGCCGTAGGTCTGTATGTCGACAATATCCCATTCATCGACAAGTCGGCATTCGACTTCAACTACTCTGACATCGAACGAATAGACGTAATGCGTGGTCCGCAGGGAACACTGTACGGACGAAATACGATGGGGGGACTGATTCGTGTATTCACCAAATCACCTTTCACTTATCAGGGAACAGATATCCGTCTCAGCGCAGCTACATACAATGACTATAAGGCTTCTCTTACTCACTATCACCGTATTTCTTCACAGTTTGCGTTTTCTACGGGATTCTTCTACGAACACAAGGGAGGTTTCTTCAAGAACAACTTCAACAACAAGCGCATTGATACAGACGATGAGTTCGGAGGACGTTTCCGCGCCATTTATCTGCCTTCGGAAAATCTGAAGCTGGACTTCACGCTGAATTATGAATATACCAATCAGGGAGGATATCCATACGAATATACCGGACGTACCGATGACAAGACAGAAAACCGCGGTGAATATATCGGAAAAATATCTTATAACCGTGAATGTGGCTACAAGCGTAACCTGCTGAACGGTGGATTGAATCTGGAACATCAGGCAGACAACTTTATTCTGAGCAGTGTGACTGGTTTCCAGTATCTGTATGACCAGATGAATCTGGACCAGGATTTTACGGAAGCTGACATTTATACCATCATGCAGAAGCAGAACTCCAAGACTATCAGTGAAGAACTGGTGCTGAAATCGAAACCGGGCAATCGCTGGCAGTGGACTACGGGAGTGAGCGGATTCTACCAGTGGCTGAAAACCGACGGACCGGTTACTTTCCAGGAAGCTGGTATACAGAGTCTGATTGAAGACAATATCAATGCAGGGCTTTCTCATCTTCCTGCCGGAGCACCTACACTGGCAGCAAAGATTACCACACGTCCCTTGCCTGTTTCGGGGGTATTCGATACACCTATATTAAACGGAGCTATCTATCATCAGTCTACTATCAATGATGTGCTGGTAGAAGGACTGTCTGTTACAGCAGGACTTCGCCTGGACTACGAAAAGCTGAAACTGGATTATAACTCAGTATGCGACATGAACTTCGATTTCAGTGTATCGGCTCCTTTCCTTCCAACGGCGATTGTCAGACAACTGAATGCCAAGACACAGTTCATCGGAAAAGAATCGACCGACTACCTTCAACTGCTCCCCAAATTCACTATACAGTATGCATGGAACAGTAAGAACAATGTATATGCTACTGTCAGCAAAGGATATCGTTCGGGAGGATACAACATCCAGATGTTTTCCGACCTGATACAAAACAACATGCGAAGCGACATGATGAACGCCATCAAGCAGGACGAAGTACTCGGAAAGTTCGCAGGTATGATGCCTGACGTACCAGCCTCTGATGTAAACGTATCGGATGCAACACTTTATAAACCTGAATATTCATGGAACTATGAAGTTGGTTCACACACCACTTGGTTTGATGACAGACTGCAAGCCGACGTCGCTCTCTTCTACATGGATACTCACGACCAGCAAATCTCACGTTTTGCCGAAAGCGGACTGGGACGTATCACGGTCAATGCAGGAAAGAGCCGCAGTCTGGGAGCTGAAGCTTCCCTGCGTGCACAGGTGACTGACGCTTTCAGCCTGAACGGAAGCTACGGATATACATACGCTACCTTTACCGATTACGTAGTGAGCGATGAAGAAAACTATAACGGCAACTATGTGCCTTTCGTTCCCAAACATACATTTAATGCAGGAGCACAGTATGTGTTCGGTCTGCGTAACGGAGCTATATTCGACAACATTACTGTAAATGCCAACTACAAGGCTGCCGGACGTATCTACTGGACAGAACAGAACAATGCCAGTCAAGCACTGTACGGCACACTCAACGGACGTGTAAGTTTCAGCAAAGGCAACGGACAGCTGGCTTTCTGGATAAATAACGCACTCAACACCGACTATCAGGCGTTCTACTTCGAAACCATGAACAGAGGCTTTGCACAGAAAGGTCGTCCGCTTCAGGTAGGTGTGGATATCCGCTGCCGCTTCTAAGCTAAGGATTAAACAGAAGTTTTTTATTTTCTAACCGATATTTTATTAGTAAGGCTTTCTCAAACATAGAAAAAAAAATGAGAAAGCCTTGCTTTTTATATTTTCATACCAGCTATTACCTTCCGCCTATATTCACACTGTATTCCTCCTTGGAAATGCGCGCAAAATCATTATTTTTAGGTATTTCAAAACTCCTCCATACACCGTTACTTTGCAATGTCAAATCAACTAAAAGTATAAAGCAATGAAAAAAACTGGTGTATTTTACGGTTCTACAACAGGCACAACCGAGTCTGTTGCACGTACGATAGCAGAGAAGCTTGGCATTCCTTCAAGCGATGTATACAATGTAAGCAAAATGACTGCCGATGTAGCAGGAAGTTATGAAGCACTGATTTTGGGAACTTCTACCTGGGGCGACGGTGAATTGCAGGACGACTGGTACGACGGCATCAAGGTTTTAAAAGGAATGGACCTCTCCGGCAAGACGGTTGCCCTGTTCGGATGCGGTGATTCTGAATCTTACTCCGATACGTTCTGCGACGGCATGGGTATCTTGTTCGAAGACTTGAAAAACAGTGGCTGCCGCTTCATTGGTGCCGTTCCAGATGCAGACTATACATACAGCTCTTCCATTGCTGTAACTGATAGTAATTTCGTGGGACTCGCCATCGACGACATCAACGAAAGCGACAAAACCGACGAACGTGTAACGGCCTGGACTGAAAAATTAAAGACTGAACTGGCCTGAAAGCCTTGAAAACAAACGTCACTAAAACCTAATCTCCATGACAGCTCCTGATATAAATCCCGTAGAACTGAAAGTTTTTCTAAACCACATCTACGAATACAAGAAAGGTGTACGCCAGATGGTGCTCTACACCACCAACCGAAAATACGAAGCATTCGCCGTAAACCGACTGAAAAGCCAGCGCATTAAGTTTGTGATTCAACCGGTAGATGAGGAACGTATCAACCTGTTTTTTGGTAAGGCAGAATGTATCAATGCTATCCGGCTGATGGTAACCCGCCCTTTAAATCTGCTTACGCCCGAAGAAGACTTTATTCTGGGAGCTATGCTGGGATATGATATTTGTGCACAATGCAAGCGTTACTGTACCCGCAAGGCACGCAGAAGCGTATCAAACTAAAATCATTTTTCCTATTCATTCAGTGCACCACAATGCGGACAAATCCCTTTTGTCCGCATTTTTGCTCCACACGCACCACAGGCGTACGGATATTTGTCCGATTTCTTTAAACGCTCGATACACCACACCGCATATACTGCCAGGCAGATGTATGCCGCATATACCCAGATGCAGGTAAAGAAGATATATAAGAAAATACAATACGAAGCCAGTCCCAGCAAATAGAAGAAAGCCGTTTCAAGCTTTACCTGATGGAAAAGGTCATCGAGCATAGCCACTCCGAAAAGCAAAATCATCCCTACACATACGATGAACAGTCCGAGAATAAAAGGTACTTCAAAAGGGTTCAGTGTAGGATCATAATAATAATGCTCCCACGTTTCGGGAACGAAATGCTGAATACTGTTATATACGGTAGCCGCCACAGCCAGTAGAAATGACAGGATAATAGGAAATACACTGTCGATATCATTCAGACCTATCAGCTTAATCTGTTTCCTCTGTACTGCCCGATAGACAAACCATAGAAAGAATACGGCCAGCACCAGAAAGAAAGGCAAGGTATGCGAACTGCTGAACAAATGAATAAACTGCGAAATAGGATCGATCGGTACGATATTCTCCAGCAGCTTATGTTCCTGAATCCAGCCGATAGTTTCCTGGTCACGCGCGACCTTTACCCATACCGAATCGACTGAATCCTGAGGATGTACATCAAACTCCGCCACCACAAGCTGGTTCCCTTTCACAACGGGAATAGTATCCATAAACGGCAACTGATGAAGCCACAAAGTATCAGCCTCAACTTCAAAATTGCTGCTCAGTGCATAGGCACGCTTGTGTAAGGCCTCCGGAACTGAATCTGTCTTATTCTCTGAAGTCCCGTCTGCCGGCAGGTCCGGATGATAATAACAAGCCACAAGCCCTACCAGCAACAGGAGAATCAATATGTACTTACTCTTCTGCATATACTTTCATCTGACACAGCTTACAGTCGAACTGTAAACGGAAACGTTTGCCATCGCTGCTCACCAAGAAATACGGTTCACGATAAGGAGAACGCACCTTATGATGTACCGGACACCAGCCCATGCTATAACGCAGACAATGCTTGCAGAACATCAGCACAGCCTTTTCGGGTGCTTCTTTCTCGAATGCCGGTGCAATACGACGTACCCCATGGTCATGATAGAAAGCAGCAGCAGCCCCATTCATGACATTTCCCAGATACGTCAGTTCCTGAGCCGGAAAAGCATGATGAGTTTCAGGCACACGCCATACTTCCCGCGGATAATTGATACGGCGGGCTTCCAGCAGTTTTTCTACTGCGCGTCGGCGTAAGTCTGACAGTTCGGATGAAGGAATAAACCAGTTGTCCGATAAAACGATTTCCACACTTTCCGCCTCGAACGGTGTATTTCCCAGCTTACTCAACTGATTCTTCAGGTTCTCCAGCTGAGGAGTACGAGCCAGTTCTTTCTCTCTAGGCATAGCCAGGCTGATACGGTTATCATCCTCATCAGCAACCGACAGGGTAAATCCGAAATTATTTTCTTCAAGTCTCAGCGTAACGGCAATTTTCCGTTCGGCCGACTTTTTCTGCATCACCCGCTCAAACTCCTGATCGAAGTTACGGTAAAGTCTGGTTTTAGGTTTCACACGAGGCATTTCCTGCGGATAGAGCTTGTTGCCGTCTACCCGGTTCACACGGAATCCGCACAACTTACCCCGCTCGTCAAGATAGCATAATCCATCGCCATTGCTGAACGACTTCACTCCCGCTACCGTCAGGTAATTGCCACGAATCTCTTTTACTGTTCCTACCTCTTCTCCCAGTGACTTCGGCGTATCGAACGAGAAAATTCCCGGATTACGCCCGTGAACAAAATAGTCGGTAAAGCCACGGCTGAAGCTCTTGTCCAGCTGCGGACGGAAAGCAAGCTTCACTGTACCCGACGAGGCACGTATGTACTCCTTACGACGTTTCAGAATGGCATCCAGTTTCTGACGATAATAAGCCGTCACATTCTTTACATACGAAACATCCTTCAGACGTCCTTCTATCTTGAGCGAAGAAGCACCAGCATCAAGCAAAGCCTCCAGATTCTCACTCTGGTTCATATCCTTAAGCGACAGCAAGTGTTTGTTTCGAGCAATGACTTTTCCATCGGCATCTACCATATCGAAACCTAAGCGACAGAACTGCGCACACTCTCCACGGTTGGCACTGCGGCCGAAGCATGCCTGACTGACATAGCACTGTCCGCTGTAGCTCACACACAATGCACCATGCACAAAAACCTCGAGCAACGTATCGGGACAGGCAGCATGAATTTTGGCAATCTCATCGAGCGTCAGTTCCCGAGCCAGCACCACCTGACGGAAACCGACATCAGCCAGAAACTTCACCTTCTGTACCGTACGGTTGTCCATCTGCGTACTGGCATGCAACGGAATAGGCGGCAGATTGAGCCGTGTTATTCCCATATCCTGAATAATCAGTGCATCTACACCGGCACGATATAAATCCCAGATCATCGCCTCGGTATCTTTCAGTTCCTCATCACGCAGGATCGTATTTACTGTAACGTAGATGCGAGCATTGTACACATGCGCATGCTGTACCAGTGCAGCAATGTCTTCCAGCGAATTGCCGGCTGCCGCACGCGCCCCGAAACGGGGAGCACCGATATATACCGCATCGGCACCGTGATTAATAGCCTCGATGCCGCACTCCAGATTCTTTGCCGGAGCCAAAAGTTCTATAGGACGTTGTCTGATCATTATTTAATCTGATTAATATCGTATGGAGTTTCCTGATATACATAATAGTTCAGCCAGTTGGAGAACAGCAGGTTTGCCGTACTCCGCCAGCGAACCAGCGGACCCTTTTCAAGATCATTATCGCGATAATAATTCTTCGGCATGTCGATAGGCAGACCTTTTCCCAGATCACGGCGATATTCTGTATCGAGGGTATAAGGAGAATATTCCGAATGTCCGGTCACGTAAAACTCACGTCCGCCACGAGCCATAACGATATGTACCCCCGAATCGTCCGACTCGGAAATAATAGTCAGCCCAGGATGTTTCTCGATATCCGCACGGCGTACCTCCGTATGGCGGCTGTGAGGCACGAAGAACACATCATCGAAACCACGGAAGATAGGCAGCTTGCTCATACCCTCGCAGATATGATGCTCGAAGATACCGAACATCTTCTTGTCGAGCGGATACTTGGGGATACCATAGTGATGATACAGTCCTGCCTGTGCTGCCCAGCAGATATAAAGTGTAGAAGTGACATGTGTACGTGTCCAGTTGAAGATATCCTGAATCTCGTCCCAATAGTTCACATCCTCAAATTCGAGATGCTCCACCGGTGCACCCGTAATAATCATTCCGTCGAACTTTTCATTCCGCATACATTCGAAATCGCGATAAAACGCCTTCATATGTTCGATAGGCGTATTCTTCGAAGTATGACTTTTCAGTTTCATGAAGCTGACCTCAATCTGTAGCGGTGAGTTAGACAACAGACGAATCAAGTCAGTTTCAGTAGTTATTTTTATCGGCATCAAATTGAGGATAACAATTTTCAGCGGACGGATATCCTGCGTACTGGCGCGTGAATTGTCGATGACGAAAATATTTTCCTCCTTCAGTATATCGATAGCCGGAAGTTTGTCTGGTAAATTAAGTGGCATTTCTTTATCCGTTAATTAGTTGCAAGTGCAAAATTAGGAAATAAAAATAAAATCTCCCTTATTCTTCCACCGGAAAGACTAAGTGAGAGAACAGATTATTTGAACATTACAGAGCTATCCGGACACTTTCTCTCTGTCTCAACAATAACCACCGATTACAATCATGCCACAATTACACTTTCTCCGTAACACAAACGAACGCTCACAAGCTTGCATATATTAAAAAATTTTACGAATATTGCATATAAGTTTGCCGATAACCTAATCTATAAGTCTAAACTTAAAAAACCCATTAACCTAAGTATCTATACAGCTACTTATACAATATTTAAACATAAAAGGGTATGAAAAAAATAAAATCATTCTATTATGAGATTGTAATTTCAAAGATTTATATGCTGGAAAAATACAAACGAGAATTTGATGAAGGAAACATATACAACGGAATTTGGGGAACTTTACAGACATTTGTTGTATATACTGTCATAAGTTTTATCTTTATTCTTATACGCATCTTTGGTACTCTGCAAAATCCGTTAGCAACTGGCATAGGAGTTGTTATTTTGTGTCAAATAGCGGTTCATTTAATTATGAAAAAGCTTAAGAAAAGTAGTTATGTTCAGATAGTCCACGAAGAATATTTAAAAATGAATGTAGAAGAAAGAAAAAAACACTATAAGCGTGGATTATGGAAACTTATACCTATATTCTTTTATCCTATTATAATTATTGCGTTCTTAAAGCTGATAACTGTAATCTTTCAAGTTGACTCTTTCAGCTGTAACTGTTTATAAATAAGTACCTATGAAAGCAATACAAAACTGCTTACAGAAAATAGTTATCTATAAAATATATTCTTTAGAAAAGCAAAAAATGGAATATAATGACAATGAAGTATATAATCACATAGGAGCAGGTTTTTTGATTGTATTCTCATATATAGTAATTATATTGCTTTTTTTATCCGTACGATTATTTAATGAATTGAGAAACAATTCCACACTTATTGTTTGCGTTACAATATTATGTTTTTCGGCTAAGTATTTTTTCGTAAAACACTTAAAACAAAAAAATATGTTCAGGCAATTTACGAAGAATATTTACAAATGGATTTAAAGAAAAGAAAGGAAAACTATAAAATTGGATTATATTACGTTGTATTTGTTATTTTATTTCCTCTATTCAGCATACTGATCATGGAATTAATGACTATCATTATTTAAGAAGATCCTTTACTTTAACAGAATCAATACAACCATCCACAAAAAAGAAAAGCCACTGGAAATATACGTCTCCAATAGCTTTTCTAACTTTATAAACTCAGGTAGTTCGAACCAATGTGTGTTACAAACTATCCTTTATTATTATTTTTCAATGCTTCTTTCTTGTCTTGATGATTAAAGTAAATCACACCGACAATAGCTATAACCGACACAAGTACTGACATGATAATTGCTCCCATATCATTCTCCTTCCTTTTTTTCTTCTCTTACAAGCCATAAGCCTGAAAGTAGTGTTAATACTATGGCAATAGACACAACAAAGTAAATTATCCAAGAGTCCTTTATGTCGTTGAAAACAGAGGACAACAAAACCGCTGTCGTCAAATACTTGGCTATATCCATCAGCCATTTACCTAATTCTTTCTTCATATTTGCAAAGATACAAAACAACTCTTAATCTGACAATATCTTCTGTTACCAATAGCAACTTTCAGAGAACAAATTATAGCCATTTTACAACCGATTTTTGTAAATGCTTGCCATCAGCTTCTGGTACTGATTCTCCAGTTCCATGTAAGCCTGCAAGTTACGATATACGTTGTCGGCTTCCGTATAGTAATCGATGATGGAAAGTTGTCCTGCGGTAACGGCTTCTTTCAGCATGTCCAGCGTTTGATGCATCAGCTCCACGTCGTATGCCTGCATGGCGGTAGTCAACTGCTGCATTTCGTTGAACTGGCTCTGGACCTGAGCCTCTGCCTGCAAGCGGGCATTATCCAACTGATACTGGGCACTGATAGCTTGTGCACGGGCTATCTGGTGCTTCTTCCTATTCGAAAAGATCGGTAAACTTCCTCCGATAAGGAAACCGTTGCTCTTTTCATCGAGTGAAGTGTTGCGACGATAGCCTATTTCCAGTTTCGGCAACCAGCTCTGACGACTTACACTGATGTTCTTCTCGGCAGCACGCGCAGCGGCATCAGCAGCCAGCAGCGTAGCATCGGTAGCCATCACCTCATCGTACAAGGCGTTATAGTCTTTCAGCGCTTCCACCTGCGGATAATCGCGTGAGGTAAAGTCCATCGAAAGATTGCCGTTCATGGCAAGCAACTGCTGCAAGGCGGTACGATGAGCCGCATTGTTCTGCGAAACTTCTGTCTGCACACTCATCCGTTCCATCTTGATTTTATTGACTTCCAGTATGCCGGCATCCCCTTCTTCCAGCCGTTTTTCGAACAAGGCAAGCAGTTCGTCGGCATTCTTTTTCCGTTCTTCCAGCAGACCTTGCTGTTTATTCAGCATTACAAGATCCAAGCAGAGATTCTTTGCATTCAGCAGTATATCGCGACGGGTAGCCTCATACTGACGGTGAAGGGCTTCACGCTGCAACTTTCCCGAACGGCTGCGTGCCGCATACAAGGTGGGAAAATCGAATCCCTGTGTCACGACCAGTTCCGAACTCGACATACCGGTAATACCTTTGGTATAAAACGGACTATATTCTACCGAAGGATCTTCCAGGTTATTCTGCGTCTGGACTTCCAATTGTGCAGCTCGTGTAGCATGTTGCTGTGACTGCAATTCTTTATTATTCTGTTCTATCTGACGGAGCACCTCATCGATGCTCTGTGCCTGCATGCCTGCCGTAAAAAACAGACATGCAGCCAATGTAATATAGGTATGTTTCATAATTACTTTCCATTTAAAATCCAAACAAAGTTGGATAATTCATTAATAA
>DXLO01000024.1 GCA_019414665.1 Bacteroides sp.
TATAATAATTTATAAAAGCTACATCAGACTCCCCCGCATAGCTCTATTAAACTCTTATAAAATCATCATACCCCGTCCATCATTCCCCAAAGTCTTCAGCATGTGTTTCGGAAAAGATGTACAAATTATGTCATTTATTTGTACAGATTATTTTATCTTTCGTACAAACTTCCAAAAAGTTTGTACAAAGTTTTAGCAAAAATTCAGCATGTTTTTCATAAAACTTCAGCAATGGTTTTGGCAATGTTGCCCAGCAATCTGACAACATTGCCAACTATCCTGTTTTTCTGATGTATTTAACCTACTCCAGGTCCTGCAAGTCTTTCATTCCTTGCTCTATTTCATCTACCGAACGCTTATCTACATAGCGATAACATATATATCCTGCCATCATCCCCACAGACAGCATCAGGATATCGAAAACAACCATAAGCAGATTGCGGTAGTGGTGATGAATAAGGAAAACAGAGATAAAAAGTCCCAGTGTAAGAAAGGGAGTACACCAGATTTCTATGCGAAGCCTGCGCTTATAGGATAATATCCAACGGTGGAGTTCGAGTAAGGTACGGGTAGCCAGATTGAATTTATACAATACATGTATGTTCCATAGTGAATATAGAATGAGGAGTGGAAACACGATGTAGAACATCCAGAGAAGTTCTTGTCTGATAATTACTCGGGTAGCTGCTAGCGGAAACAGAAACAGCATGCCTGTAAGTACAAAAACGGCAATAACATTGGCCCCTATCAGACGATCGCGAGCACTCAGGGTACGTTTTTCTATCATTCCTTTTATCGCTTCATGATTGATGATTTCATTCTTCTTCAGTTGTTCACTAAGCAAGTTCCATTGATTTTTCAGTTCTTCAAGTTCCATAAAGCAGACATTTATTGGTTCGACATATTTTTCAGTTTCTCACGGATACGATTCAGACGGACACCGACATTGTTTTTCGATATTCCCACTATCCGGGCTATTTCATCGTAACTTCTTTCTTCCAGCCAAAGCAGGATAAGTGCCCGTTCCAGCGGATTAAGTGCGTGTATCAGCCGGTAAAGCTCACGCAATTGCGACGATTTGTTTCCGTCGTCTTCGGCAAAAGCTTCGAAATTGACCGGTAAGGTTACAGCCTGAATCTGATGTTTTGATTTCCGCCGGTACGAAATGCATGTGTTCAGGCTGATGCGGTATATCCACGTGGCTGGAGAGCTTTCGCCACGAAAACTGGGATAGGCGCGCCAAAGGTTCATTACTATTTCCTGATACAAGTCGTTCAACAGTTCATCGTCGGTTGCATACATGTAACAGACTTTATAAATGACTCGTTTGTGCGACTCAATCAGCAGGAGAAAGTCTTTTTCTTGTTGCAGGGTTTTATTCATACAGCATCTGGTTTCTACATGTTTTTTACTTTATTTAGTCGCTCGTTCGGGAATATACTTACATCGATATCATAAAAAATGCGTAAAGGAACAACAAAAGGCTGAATCCTGCCACGAGGAAACAGCCTTTTTAAAGAAAAAGCGCCACCCGGAAATTTTCCCTTTCCGAAGTGGCGCTTAAGTAATATTTATTTTATCAAGAGGCAGGATTATTTATATTCGTCCCAGCTCTTGATAGCGATATCGTCGATAGTCATCGTGCAGAATGCATGGATAAAGGCACTTGCCAAACGTGCATTTGTTACCAGAGGAATATTCAGGTCGACTGCTGCACGGCGAATCTTATAACCGTTATCGAGCTCTCCGGCAGAAAGGTCACGCGGGATATTTACTACCATGTCGATCTCTTTCTTATGCAGCATTTCCAATGCCTGCGGATGTCCTTCTTCGCTCGGCCAGTATACGCGAGTATTCTCTATTCCGTTTTCGGCAAGGAATTTTGATGTTCCGCCTGTTGCAAAGATATTGTAACCTTTTGCCTTCAGTTCCTGAGCAGCTTTCAGCATTTCTACTTTCTGCTTTGGTGTACCGGTTGACATCAGGATATTCTTTTCCGGAATGCGGTAACCTACTGAAAGCATTGATTTCAGTACAGCACACGAAGTATCTTCACCGATACATCCTACTTCTCCGGTTGAAGCCATGTCGACTCCCAATACAGGGTCTGCTTTCTGCAAACGGTTGAATGAGAACTGACTTGCCTTGATTCCAACGTAATCGAGTTCGAACAAGTTCTTTTCTGGTTTTTCTACCGGCAAGCCAAGCATAACCTTTGTTGCAAGTTCAATGAAGTTTATCTTCAATACCTTGCTCACAAACGGGAACGAACGGCTGGCACGCAGGTTACATTCGATTACCTTGATATCGTTTTCACGAGCAAGGAACTGAATGTTAAACGGACCAGAGATATTCAGTTCTTTAGCAATCTGACGAGAAATGCGCTTGATACGGCGAACTGTTTCTACATACAGTTTCTGTGGCGGGAACTGGATAGTTGCATCTCCTGAGTGAACTCCGGCAAACTCAATGTGTTCGCTGATAGCATATGCTACGATTTCTCCGTTTTGTGCTACAGCGTCCATTTCTACTTCTTTGGCATGTTCGATGAACTGGCTTACAACAACCGGATGTTTCTTCGATACATTGGCTGCCAGCTGCAAGAAGCGTTCCAGCTCTTCCTGATTAGAACATACGTTCATGGCTGCTCCTGAAAGCACGTACGACGGACGAACCAATACAGGGAATCCAACTTTCTGTATAAAGGCATTGATATCTTCCATTGAAGTCAGCGCGCTCCATTCAGGCTGGTCTACACCGATGCGGTCGAGCATAGCCGAGAACTTGTCGCGGTCTTCAGCATTGTCGATGCTCTTGGCAGAAGTTCCCAGGATATTTACTTTCTGAGCATCCAGACGAAGTGCCAGGTTGTTTGGAATCTGTCCTCCGGTTGACACGATAACGCCATGAGGATTTTCCAAATCGAGGATATCCATTACACGTTCGAATGTCAGTTCGTCGAAGTACAGACGGTCGCACATATCGTAATCGGTAGATACTGTTTCAGGGTTATAGTTGATCATAACCGAACGGTATCCTTCTTTGCGGATAGTATTCAGCGCCTGAACACCGCACCAGTCAAATTCTACTGACGATCCGATACGGTAAGCACCCGAACCAAGAACAACGATACTCTTATGGTCGCCCAAATAGTGTACATCGTTTGCCACACCGCTATAAGTCAGATACAGGTAGTTGGTCTGTGCTGGATATTCGGCAGCCAGCGTATCAATCTGTTTAACGACCGGTACGATACCTACGCTCTTACGGTGGTTACGGACATCGATGATAGCATCTTCCATTTCTCCTTCGTAACCGATAGCACGTGCAACCTGGAAATCGGAGAATCCCTGACGTTTTGCCTTGTACAGCAAATCGTTTGGAAGCTGTGACAGCAACTTGTGGTTGTTGCCCCATTCGTGAAGTTCCTTCGAAGTCTGCATGATGTTCATCAGCTTGTCGAGGAACCACTTGTCTATCTTTGTCAGTTCATGAATCTGATCTACGGTATATCCAGCACGCATTGCCTTCGAGATAACGAAGATACGCTTGTCGGTCGGTTCACGCAATGCCTTGTCGATATCGGCAATCTGCAATTCTTTGTTTTCTACAAATCCGTGCATGCCTTGACCAATCATACGAAGACCTTTCTGGATAGCTTCTTCGAATGTACGGCCGATAGCCATCACTTCGCCGACAGACTTCATGCTTGAGCCCAGCTCACGGTCTACTCCGTGGAACTTACCTAAGTCCCAGCGAGGGATTTTACATACTACATAGTCCAGTGCCGGCTCGAAGAATGCAGAAGTTGTTTTGGTAACCGAGTTCTTCAAATCGAACAAACCGTAACCCAGACCCAACTTGGCAGCAACGAAAGCCAACGGATAACCGGTTGCTTTAGAAGCCAAAGCTGAAGAACGGCTCAGACGAGCGTTTACTTCGATTACACGATAGTCTTCCGATTCGGGGTCGAACGCATATTGTACGTTACATTCTCCTACGATACCGATGTGACGTATAATACGGATTGCAAGTTCACGAAGTTTGTGATATTCACTGTTTGTCAGTGTCTGTGAAGGAGCTATTACGATAGACTCACCGGTATGAATACCCAGCGGGTCGAAGTTTTCCATGTTACATACCGTAATACAGTTGTCGAAACGGTCGCGCACTACTTCGTATTCTACTTCCTTCCAACCTTTCAAGCTCTTTTCTACCAAAACCTGCGGAGAGAAAGAGAATGCCTTTTCAGCCAGTACGTTCAGTTCTTCTTCGTTATCACAAAAACCAGATCCCAGACCTCCCAGTGCATATGCCGCACGGATGATAACCGGATAACCCAGTTCTTTGGCAGCACGGCGAGCGTCTTCGATGTTTTCAACAGCTTCACTCTTGATGGTCTTTACATTGATTTCATCCAGCTTCTGAACGAACAGTTCACGGTCTTCTGTATCCATGATAGCCTGTACCGGAGTACCGAGTACACGTGCATTGTATTTCTCGAATATTCCTGCCTTGTAAAGAGCAACACCGCAGTTCAAGGCTGTCTGGCCACCAAATGACAATAATACGCCATCCGGACGTTCTTTGGCAATAACTTTCTCTACGAAATACGGAGTAACAGGCAAGAAATAGATTTTGTCTGCCACGCCTTCCGAAGTTTGTACGGTAGCAATGTTCGGATTTATCAGGATAGTTTCGATACCTTCTTCCTTCAACGCCTTAAGTGCCTGCGAACCTGAATAGTCGAACTCACCAGCTTCACCGATTTTCAAAGCTCCGGAACCTAACAATAATACTTTCTTTATATTTTCTTTCATTGTTTTCTTTTGTTTTTAATGGATTACAGCAACTTTACAAACTCGTCGAACAGGAACTCTGTATCAGTAGGACCGCTGGCAGCTTCCGGGTGGAACTGTGCAGAGAACCAAGGGCTCTTCTTGTGGCGGATTCCTTCGTTAGAACCATCATTCATATTGATAAACAAAGGTTCCCAGTCGGCTCCTAATGTATTATTGTCTACGGCATAACCATGGTTCTGTGAAGTAATGAAACACTTTTCTGTTCCTACCATGCGAACCGGCTGGTTATGGCTGCGGTGACCGTATTTCAATTTGTAAATTTTTGCTCCTCCTGCTTTCGAAAGCAACTGGTTACCCATACAGATTCCGAAAATAGGCAGCTTTTCATTTTGCATAGCTTTACGAATGTTCTGTACAGCAGCATCACAAGTATCAGGGTCACCCGGTCCATTTGAGATGAACAACCCGTCGAACTCAAGTGAATTGAAATCGTAGTTCCAAGGTACGCGGATAATCTCTACATCACGTTTCAGCAAACAGCGGATGATATTCGATTTCACGCCACAGTCAACGAGAACGACTTTCTTCTTGCCTTCACCTTCGTTGTAACGGATTACTTCCTTGCATGATACCTTATCTACGTAATTTACTCCCGCATAAGTTGCTTCAGGAACATTGTCTGGTTCATCATCGAAAACGATTTTTCCCATCATCACACCATGTTCACGCAATACCTTGGTCAGCTCACGTGTATCAATACCTGTAATACCAGGAATCTGTTCACGCTTTAACCAGTCACCCAAGCTCTCTACCGCATTCCAGTGAGAATACTTTTCACTGTAGTCGCTTACAATAATCGCTTCGGCATGAATCTTTTCACTCTCCATAAAAGTAGGCAGACCGTTTGCTTCGATTGTGAAAGGAGGAACTCCATAATTGCCCACCAGCGGATAAGTCAGCGTCATTAACTGACCTGCATACGAAGGATCGGTCAAGCTTTCCGGATAACCGGTCATTGCGGTGTTGAACACAACTTCACCGGCTACCGGCTTCTCATAACCGAACGACTTGCCATGAAAGCGGCTCCCGTCGTCGAGGATTAATGTAACATTTCTCATTTTCTATCTATATCGTTTTCTTTAATATTGTTTTTCTTCTTTATATAAAGGCACCAAAACTGCTAGCGACTTCGTTCTGTAACGTTTCAGAACTGATAAATCTCTTCTACGTAATTGATAAAGGCCTGATTGACGAGTTTCACTCCACCCGGTGTCGGATAATCACCGCTGAAGTACCAGTCACCTAAATGTGCCGGACATGCCTCGTGCAATCCATCAAGTGTCTGATATACGATTTCAACCTTTGCCTGTGTACCAGCCGGAGTCAGCAATTGTACCATCTTGGCAGAAATTTCTTCGTCGGTGAATGGAGCATAAATTTCTTTCACGTAATTCACCATCTCTTCCTTCGGAAGTCCAAGCTGTGCTTTCGACTTACGATATGCTTCTTCTATCACATGCTGCATTCCTCTCTCTTCAAGCAATGCTATCGCGGCCTTGAAAGCAATGAACTGTTCCATACTTGCCATATCAATACCGTAATAATCAGGATAGCGCACCTGTGGAGAAGAAGATACAATCACAATTTTCTTCGGATGAAGACGGTCGAGTATGCTGATAATACTCTGTTTCAAGGTAGTACCACGTACGATACTGTCGTCTATAATAACCAGATTGTCTTCATAAGGAATCAAGCTGCCATAAGTTATATCGTACACATGTGTAGCAAGGTCATTACGTGTATTTCCTTCAGCAATGAAAGTACGCAATTTGATATCCTTGATTGCAACTTTCTCACTACGTATACGCTGTGACAGAATCTGCTCCAATTCTGTATGACTCGGCTTGTGTCCCAGGGCCTCAATACGCTGCACTTTCAGTTCATTCAGATAGTTATCGAAACCTTCCAACATTCCATAAAAGGCAACTTCTGCTGTATTCGGTATGAAAGAGAATACGGTATGTACTACATCGTAGTCTATTGCCTTCAGTATCGGATTAACCAGTTTCTTCCCCAACAGTTTACGTTCGCGGTAAATATCGATATCACTTCCTCGACTGAAATAAATCCGTTCGAACGAACAAGCCTTCTTTTCTTTCGGCTCATTGATTTGAGCCAGACGCATTTCTCCCTTTTTGTTTACCAGAATAGCTTGTCCGGGCAGTAACTCATGAATACTGTCAGCCGGTACATTCAATGCTGTCTGTATAACCGGACGTTCGGATGCCAGCACCATGATTTCTTCATCCATATACCAGAATCCTGGACGGATGCCCCATGGGTCACGTACAGCAAAACTTTCACCGCTACCAGTCAGCCCACATATCACATAACCTCCATCCCACTTCGGACTGGATGTCTTCAATACGTTAGTCAAATCAATACGGTCTTCAATAGCATGTGTAATATCCATACCCTCCAGACCTTCAGCCTTACACTCATTGTAAAGACGCTCCACTTCACGGTCCAGACGATGTCCCACCTGTTCCAACATGATATATGTATCGGCATATTTACGAGGATGCTGTCCGAAGGCAGTAATGTCGGCGAATATTTCATCCACATTTGTCAGATTGAAGTTTCCGCACAAAGCAAGATTCTTGGCACGCCAGTTATTGCGACGCAGAAAAGGATGTACATACGAAATACCACTCTTTCCTGTTGTAGAATAACGTAAGTGTCCCATATAGAGCTCTCCGGCAAAGGGCAAGCACTTTTTCGCATATTCAGCATCACGAAGCTGTTCGGCTGTAAGATCTTTGAAATAGCTGTGTACCGTTCCGAATATTTCAGTAATGGCTCCAGCTCCCAATCCTCTTTCGCGGAACATATATTCCTCTCCCGGATCAGCCTGAAGTTTTACACACGCAAGTCCCGCAGCTTCCTGACCGCGATTATGCTGTTTTTCCATCAGCAAATACAACTTATTAAGCCCGTACATCCACGTGCCATACTTTTCCTGATAATACTCTAGTGGTTTCAGCAAGCGAATCATCGCTACTCCACATTCATGCTTTAGCGGTTCCATATTATTTCGTATCGTTTAGTTGGCTACTCTATATATACAAAAATACCTGAACTTACTGAAAAGTAATTCCAGGTATTTTTATTATTAACGCATTTGCTTAAAATCTTACAAAAGAAAAAATCAGAATGAGTAATGCCTAATGTAGCATTATTCAGAAAAAAGGAAAGCTTCGAGGAAAACGAAATCCCGAAAAGACCTCTGTTTTCCACCACTGCCTGAATCAAATTCTGCAATCTCGAATCCGGAGTAAAACCTTTTTTCTTTACCTGTTTCACTAAACTACACATTAGGGTACATCACAATTCGGGATGCAAAGATAAAGATTTATTGGCATATTTCGAATATGTTTCTTAAAATAATCTACATCTTTTTTAAAAACTTATCTCCCGACTGTAAAAAAACAGGTCATACAGGTTATTCTTGCCAGCCTCCTCCAAGTGCTTTATAAAGATTTACCATACTAATCTGCTTGTCGCGTACGGCATTACTCAAACCTATCTGAGCGTCCAGATATCCACGTTGTGCATCCAGCAAATCCATATAACCGATAACTCCGTTCAGATATTGAAGCTGTGCAAGGTCAAGAGTACTTTTCGATGCCTGTTCCAGACGCAGACGAGTTTCATAGATTTCCTTTATCTTATTAAATTCGGCTATGGCATTATAAGCATCTTTAAAGGCATTCAGTACAGCTTTTTCGTATGCATAAGCTGCTTGTTCGCAAGCTGCCTTCTTTGCTTTCAGCATCGCACGATTCTTTCCCATAGCAAAAATCGGTTGCAGAATGTTAGCACTCAACAAATGGTAAGGCGATTTCAGTACATCACTCAATGCAGCACTCTCGCTACCATAAGTAGCAGTCAACGTTATGCGAGGGAACAAATTGGTAAAAGCCACTCCTACCGCAGCATTTGCAGCAATGACAGCCTGCTCTGCCTGACGGATATCCGGCCGGCGTTCCAGCAGTGCTGAAGGCAAACCTACGGGTAAACTGGCAGAAAGCATAACATCTTCGGGCAACACCGAACGTTTGATATGATGTGGATATTCGCCACTTAAAAATGCGATTTCATTTTCTTTCAGAGAAATCTTACGCTCCAGGTCAGGAACCAATGTTGCTGTTCGTGCCAACTCCACCTGTGCCTGACGAAAAGCAGTTTCAGAAGTCAGTCCACCTTCGTAACGCACGCGCGCCAAATGCAAACTTTCCCGACGGGCATCTACTGTCTTTTGTACGATAGACAGTTCATTATCCAACGCAACCAGTTCAAAGTAAGCCTGAGCAACCTGTGCAACCAGACTCATACGAAGCGCACGCTGATTTTCGACAGATCCCATAAATTCGGCAAGACTCTTATCGCGTGCCCAACGAAGATTGCCCCATAAATCAAGCTCCCACGAAACAGAAGCCTTGGCATCAATCTCATAATCGGACTTATAATGATTGCCTCCATAATTTTCCGCTTCCTTCTCAGCATACACCTTTGCACCGACTGCCGGGAACATATTTGCATAATCAATGCGTTTCATTGCAGCCAACTCCTTAACGCGCGCTGCGGCTATCAGCATATCTTTATTATACGACAAGGTCTTACGTATCAATCCTTGCAAGGTCGTATCGGTGTAGAGCTGTTCCCACGGATAATCTCCGATGGAAACAGTGTCTACACTCATGCTGTCGAGCGTTTCGGGCAAGTCCAGTTTCGGACGAGTATAATGTTTGCCCAACTGACAACTACCCAAAAGCAACAGAGTCGTCAGCATGTATAAAAAGCGATAAGTATATTTCGTTCGTTTCATACGTTTCAGGTTTTGTTAATTAGCTTTTTTTGTTTTCAGCTTGTTTTTCGCCTTATAAATCATCACAAAGAAGAAAGGCACAAGCAAAATACCTACCGTCACAGCGACAATCATACCAAAGAATACACCCGTTCCGATAGCTTGACGGCTGGCCGAACCCGGTCCGGTTGCAATAACCATAGGAACCATACCCAGAATGAAAGCCAGTGATGTCATCAGGATAGGACGGAAACGAAGATGAGCTGCATGCAAAGCTGCTTCCACCAAGTCTTTTCCATTATCTACTTCCTCTTTGGCAAACTCAACAATCAAAATGGCATTCTTGGCTGCCAGACCAATCAACATAACCAAACCAATCTGGAAATAGGTATCATTTTCCAATCCACATAAAGCTACTCCGGCATACGCTCCAAGCACAGCAACCGGAAGCGAAATAAGCACGGCAATAGGAATACTCCAACTTTCATACAGTGCTGCAAGGAACAAAAATACGAACAAGAATACCAATGCGATAATGGCTCCGGTCTGACCTCCCGCCTGCTTTTCCTGATAAGAAAGTCCACTCCACTCAACACCAATGTTACTTGGAAGCTTTTCGCGTGCAATCTGTTCCAGAATCTCCATTACCTGTCCGGAGCTGGCGCCATTGGCTGCCGTACCGCGAATAATGGAAGTATTAAACATATTGAATCGCTTAATACTACCCGGACCAGTCGTATAATCGGTTGTACCCAGTGAAGTCAGCGGAATCATATCGCCATCACTTCCTCTCACGAAATACAAGCCGATATTGTCACGGTGCTCACGATAAGGGGCCTCAGCCTGAATATATACACGATAAATACGGTTGAACATATTAAAGTCGTTCACATAGACCGAACCTGTATAAGCTTTCATGGTAGAGAAGACATCTGCCATCGGCACTCCCGACAATTTGACTTTATCACGGTCAACATCGAAATACAACTGAGGTATTTCAGCCTGCAACGAAGTAGAAAGCCCTGCAAACTCCTTACGTTGCGAAGCATAATACATCAATGTATCGGTAGCACGAACCAGATCATCATAAGTTGCATCTCCACGAGCTTCAAGCTGCATTTCGAAACCACCTGAAGTACCCAATCCCGGAATAACAGGAGGAGTAGACAAATAGACTTTGCACTCAGGATATTGCTTCAGTTCATCCTGAACATCCTGCATGATTTGTCCGATAGTTGTATCATCTCGCTGTTTCCATTCTTTCAGTATCACGGTAAGCTGACTGCGGGCCTGACTGGTTCCTACACGCGGACTGCTACCGGTAACGTTCTGAACATATTCTACAGACGGATCTTTCATCAGGAAAGCTACAGCTCTGTCGGTTACCTCACGGGTTCTTTCCAGTGTAGTACCTTCCGGTAGTTCAAGCTCTACGGTAAAGAATCCCTGATCTTCAGTGGGAAGGAAGCTGGTAGGAACCAGACGGTGGAACATAAATATACATATAATTACGATACCGAAACCGACTATCACCCGACGCGGATGTTTGACAACTCGCTTTATACCTGCCACATATTTAGTATTTCCAATAGCAAGCCATTTATTGATGAATGTAAACACGCGATTTTTCGGCTTATTAGGATCGGTTGGCTTCAAAATGAGCGAACACATTACCGGGCTCAAAGTCAATGCTACAACAGTAGAAAGGATTACAGATACGGCAATAGTCACACTGAACTGACGATACAGCTGGCCTGTAATACCTGACAGGAAACTTACCGGAACGAATACTGCTGCAAGAACCATTGAAGTTGCAATCAAAGCACCTGTCAGTCCGTCCATAGCTTTCTTAGTAGCTTCATATGGACTGAGCTTTTCTTCTTCCATGATACGTTCAACATTTTCTACTACCACAATGGCATCATCCACCACAATACCGATGGCAAGAATCAATCCCAGCAAAGTAAGCATATTGAGCGAGAAGCCGAATATAAGCATGAAGCCGAATGTTCCGATCAAGGAGATGGGCACAGCCACAATCGGGATAACCGTTGCACGCCAGCTTTGCAGAGAAAGGAATACCACGATAATAACCAGAACCAATGCCTCGAACAAGGTTTTATATACCTCATGAATAGATTCTGAAATATATGTCGTTATATCAAACGGTATCTCATACTGCAATCCTTCGGGGAAATTCTTACTGATTTCCTCCATCGTTTCCTTTACTTTTTCTGCTACATCCATTGCGTTTGCACCAGGCAACATGTAAATACCTAATACAGCCGCATTACCTCCGTTTATACCACTCTCCGTAGTATACGAGGAAGCTTCAAGCGAAACGCGTGCAACATCACGCATACGGATAAGCGAACCGTCGGCATTGGCACGAAGCACGATTTCTTCGAACTGGCTAACCGTAGAAAGACGGCCCTGAGCCGTGATAGGGATGGTAATATCCAATCCGCTGACCGGCTGCTGTCCCAGCACACCAGCTGCCGACTCACGGTTCTGGTCTTTTAAAGCATTCTGAACATCCTGTACAGTCAGTCCAAAATTAGCCAGTTTGGCCGGATCTACCCATATCTGCATCGCGTAATAGCGGCTACCGATATTTGACACACGTCCTACTCCAGGCACACGACGAAGCAAGTCGAGCACATTGATTGTCGCAAAGTTACTCAAATAAATTTCGTCAAACTTCGGATCATCCGAACGAAGACAGATGGTCATCAACTGGCTGGCTGCCTGTTTTTCCACCGAAATACCGTTTTGGATAACTTCGGCAGGAAGACTCGATTCCGCCAGCTTGATACGGTTCTGTATTTCTACCGCAGCCAAATCAGGATCTGCTGAAATATCGAATGTCACAGTTGCCGAGAAACCTCCTGAGTTGGAGCTGTTCGACTCCATATAAAGCATACCAGGAGTACCGTTAAGTTCCTGCTCTATCGGTGTAGCAACAGCCTGCGATACAGTCACGGCACTTGCACCCGGATAAGATGCACTGATCTTCACTACCGGAGGAGTGATTTGAGGGTACTGGTCTATCGGCAACATTTGCAGTCCGATAATACCCACAATAACTATTAATATAGAGATGACAGCCGAAAAGACCGGTCTGTCGATAAAGAAACTCACTTTCATGAATCGTAAAGTTTAATGGGTTAATATGGTTAATCCTCTTTCTGCTCTTCCGACTCTGCCTTCGGAGCCTCACCTACACGGACTTTCAGTCCCGGAGTCAGTTTGTGGTAACCTTCAGTTACAATCATTTCTCCCGGTGCTAGTCCTCTTTCTACTACCATATTATTCTGGAATTCAGGTCCAAGTTCGATAAAACGCTTTTCTACAGTAGAGTCACGGCGCATTACGAAAACATAGGCTCCACCCTTTTCTATAATCAATGATTTTTGTGGAACAACGGTAGCATTTTCACGTACATCAAGCAAAAGTTTTACTTTAGTAAACTGTCCCGGCAAAAGAACATGCTCAGGATTTGCCATTTCTGCACGTACGGAGAATGTTCCGGTTTTCGGATTAACCTGAGGCTCCGCAAAATCTACTACACCTTTCTGTTCGTATACACTGTTGTCGGGCAAAGTAATAGTAACAGTAGGCTGCCATGAGCGAGTAGAATCTTTCTGTCCCAATGTAACATTACGCTCCTTACTTTTCAGATAATCGAGTGCCGTCATACTGAAATCGACAAGCACTGTATCACTTTTCACGATAGTAGCAAGCAACGATTTACCGCTTCCGCCTACTAAAGTTCCCAAATCGACGTGTCTTTCACTTATCTGACCGGAAATAGGAGAACGAACAATCGTATATCCCAATTCAAGTTCTGCCTGATCCAGATCAGCACGGCTCATACCAACACTGGCCACAGCCGTTTCGTATGCAGCTACAGCATTATCAAGGTCAAGCTGGCTGGCAGCATTCTGCTGATACAATGGCCGGATACGTTCCAGGTCACGTTCAGCCTTACGGGCCTGAGCCTCATCTTTCTTCAACTGCGCACGTACCTTATCGGCTTTGGCACGATACTGGTCTTGATTGATAACAAAAAGTACCTGATTACGTTTTACATATGTACCCTCGGCAAATAACATCTGTTCAAGGAAACCTTCCACACGGGCACGGACCTCGACGAATTGTTGCGCACGAATACGGCCTACGTATTCTCCATACAATTCTACATCCTGTTGCTGAACAGGAGCAACACAAACTATAGGAGCTTCAGGCTCAACATGCTTTTCTCGTGTGAGAAACAAATAAAGTGCAATGATAATGACGATGCCGATTGCAGCATAAATACTCTGCTTCTTTTTTAACTTTAATTCTTTCCTTGTCAAAAAACGTTTCATACTTTCTTTTTGATTTTTTTATTATTAGATGCCATAGGAACAAGGGCAATACCTGTGCCAAAGGTACGAAAATATTTTTGTATATTGAAAATCAGAGCATCATGACAAACGAATATAAACAGAAGTTGAGGATTTTTCTGATAAGTTGTGGAAATTATCCACAATCAAGCCACATTTTTATTCCCCATTTTCTCTTCTCCTATCTTCCTATAAAAAGAAACATGCAAAATATTTTCCTCGTTCTTTTCTAAAAGAATCAACACCAACATTCAGATTCCCATGATGTTTTTCCTATCTTTTTCATACTTTCAGAACGGGAAAGCTCGCCTCTGAATAATATTTTTGCTAACTTTGCATCCGAAAAAAATCTTTAAACAAAATGATATTAGAGGAACATTTAGAAACTACTGTAAAGGTTCACGACCAGCAGTTGCACCGGCGAGTTGATCTTTTGCTTCGTACAGGAAAACTTTTGGTAGAGAGTTTGGCTGATACCAATCGAATTGTGAGAAACATGAAGCGTACAGCAGCTTATTTAGGTATCCCCGAAGAAAAGTTGCACATTAACGTAAGTTTCACCATGCTGATGGTGAATGTAAGTGACGGCGATTATTCGTTTACAAAATTCCAGCGAATCGAAGGACATGGCGTAAACATGACTGCCATTTCTGAAGTAAGCAAACTCTCATGGAGAGCTATAGAAAATGACTACACGCTCGACCAGTATGAAGAAGAGCTAGAGAAAATACGTACCAAGAAGCGTAATTATACTCCCCTGCAAGTCGCTATCGGAGCAGGTTTTGCCTGTGGAGGATTCTGTATTCAGTTCGGTTGCGACTGGATGGCATTCTTATATGCGTCTATTGCCGCTATTATCGGTATGCGCGTAAGACAGAAATGTAACGAGTCGGGCTTGAATCATTATATGGGTATTGCCATTTCTGCATTCATTGCTACTATGATAGCATGGGCCTCTACTTTCCTTCCTGCCGAATGGACTAATACTCCGTGGCATCCGTTGCTGGCATGCGCACTGTTCATCGTGCCGGGAGTTCCATTGATTAACTTTGTAGACGATATGCTCGACAATTACATACAAGTAGGTATCGTACGTGCAGTCAATACCTTGTTAATGGTGGCAGCTATGGCATTCGGTATTGCCTTTGCTGTAAAATTATGTAGCATCGCCGACTTCTTCCCGACTATCAGTATGGTTCCTCACCACGCTTATTGGGAATATGCACTTGCCGCAGCTATCTCGGCCATGGGCTTCTCTATGATCTTCAATATCCAACGCCGGTTATTATGGGTAGTAGCTATAGGAGGAATACTCGCTGTATGTACCCGTAATTTCGTAAACCTTGGACCAAGCACAGACAACATTGGTCTGGATATGGGTCTGGTTATCGGTTCGTTTGCCGGTTCTGTATTGGTTAGCTTAATTGCAATTAAAGCCGTACACTGGTTCCATGTGCCCAACCATGTGCTAACCATCCCATCTGTCATCCCCATGATTCCGGGAGTATTGATGTATCGCATGCTGTTCGGTTTAATCAATATGAACGTTCAGTCAATCGATCAAGTTACCCCGCTGATGAAGGCAATCGAAAGTGGTGTAAACTCGGGACTGGTTATTATGTGTATTGCACTAGGTGTTGCTATTCCTAATATCTTCGGACGTAAATATATCGCGTCATCAAAGAACAAACGTCTTGCAGCTATCTTGAAAGAACGTAGAGCAAGAGGTAAGTTTGTAGAATGGTAATACAGACAATATAAATAAGGAGTAAGTAAAGGGCGAAAAGTTAAGATATCCAAATATCATAATCTTTCGCCTTTTATATTTGTTTAAAGAAAGAACTGCCTGTTTCAGGCAAATAGTAATTCAATATAAATATATACAATATTATGATCAGACTAAACGTATTTATCAGAGTAAAAGAAGAAAAGCGTGAAGCAGTACTCGTTGCTGCTAAAGAACTTGTAACAGCATCTCAAAAAGATAAAGGCTGTATTGCTTACGATGTATTCGAAAGTGCAACTCGCCACGATGTACTGATGATTTGCGAAACATGGAAAGATGCAGAAGCATTGTCAGCTCATGAACATACTCCTCACTTTATGACACTGGTTCCACAGATAGAAGAACTGGCTGAAATGAAGATAGAGAAATTCGAATTCTAAAATACAGTATACGGCATTTGTCCTCTGATGGAACAAATGCCGTATTTTTTATAAAGCATTACATTTCAAACTTTGTATTCCGCATATCTCCTGTTTCAGCAAACGCTATATGCATCTTCAGTGCATTACGCAATGACATAGGAGTATGACATCCTTTTCCTTCCGAAAGCTTCAGATAATCCCAAAGCAGCTCTTTATAATCAGGATGAGCACAGTTTTCAATGATACAACGTGCACGCTGTGAAGGTGACTTGCCACGCAAATCGGCAACGCCTTGCTCGGTAACCAAGATCCGTACATCGTGTTCAGTACTGTCTACATGCGAAACATGAGGAACAATCGATGAAATAAGTCCATCTTTAGCCGTAGAAGGAGTAGTAAATATGGAGAGATAGGCATTTCGTGCAAAATCGGCCGAACCTCCAATTCCATTCATCATCTTGCTGCCTAAGACATGTGTACTGTTGACATTGCCAAATATATCTGCTTCCAGGGCTGTATTGACCGCTATTATTCCCAAACGACGAATCATTTCGGGATGATTGGTTATCTCCTGCGGACGCAACAAGACTCTTTCTTTCATCACGTCAATATTATCGTAAAGCATATCCAGACGGTCATCAGACAATGTCAACGAACTTCCGGCAACAAAACGGATGCGCTCTTGCATCATCAGATCGATAACTGAATTTTGAATGACTTCCGTATACATGGAAAATGCCGGGAGTTTTTTATCGGCTCCCAATGCTCCTAACACAGCATTAGCTATATTACCTACCCCTGACTGCAATGGCAGAAATTCTCGTGGTATGGCTCCCCGCTGATATTCTCCCAAAAGAAAATCAGCAACATTCTGCCCAATTCGACTAGTAGTATCATTCAGTGGAGTAAAAGCTGCTATCCGATCTCGTTCATTCGTACGAACCACTCCCACAACCTTTTCAGGATTAACCCTTACACTGATACTTCCTGCGCGATCATTTACCCGATAAATCGGAATCTCTCTTCGGTATGGTGGAGCATCAGGAATATAGATATCATGCATTCCGGTCAACTTGCCGGCATGGGCTTCGTTTAACTCAATAATAACTTTATGGGCAACCTGTATCAAGGTAGGAGAAATTCCGACCGATGTACTAAGCACAATATCTCCTTCTTCTGTGATGTCGGATGCCTCAACAATAGCTACATCTATAGCTCCCAGAAAACCGTAACGTACATCCTGACCTATCTGCGAAAGATGCACGTCATAATACTGTACTTCTCCTGCATTGATAGCATTACGCATTTCTTTATTCGACTGAAAAGGAGTACGAAAAGCTACGGCATGTGCCTGTGCCAATGCAGAATCAACTTGACTTCCGGTAGCTCCTCCGGTTATAAGTCCAACTTTAAACTCTTTACCTTCACTGTGTAGTTTTTCGGCATAAACGGCCAAAGCAGCCGGAACAGCCTTAGGTGTTCCCACAGACGAGAAGCCTCCTATGCCTATCGTGTTTCCATTATGAATACTGGCGGCAGCTTCTTCTGCCGATATAAAAGAATATTTCATGTTGTAACAAATGTATCAGTTATAATATTTTGACAGCAAAATTAGGACAGATTGTTTAAAATAGCAATACAAAAAGTATTTTTTATAACCATTTATCAAATCACACAGAGTTCAAAAGAGGTAAAGAAAAATAAAAAGAGATATACTTTTTATTTTCAGTATATCTCTTTTTCTGAAGAGCCGAAAGCGGGACTCGAACCCGCGACTTACTCATTACGAATGAGTTACTCTACCAACTGAGTTATTTCGGCGATAATTTGTTTATGAAAAGCGATGCAAATTTACGGTTTTATTTCAACTTGCAAAATGAAAATGATATTTTTTTCAACGATAAGATTTTTTTTCATTTTTCTATTTACAGAAGGATAAAAAAAAGAACAGCATATTTTGTGTCATTCATGCCCATAAATCTCTGAACACTTCGGTAAAATACTAATTCCGTCCCTCTTCTTCAACCAAAATCATCAGAGAATGAATGAGTTCAGGCTCTCCGGAATTAAATTTCATTTCAGTTTCACCCTCAAGGTATCATTCCACAGCTTTTTTCTCTCCAAACAAAATATCATAATCTCTTTTCGATGCAGGTACAGTCCAGTCTTCCGGAATAAATTTCCACTGATTCAGCGGCTTCGGATCGAGAACTTTTACTTCTTCTATCCGTTTCATCAGATAAAAACGTAAATCTTTATCTGTGGAGTATACGATACGTTTTGCCAGTTCTGCCTTGGGAATACCAGCACCTTTTGTCAGCAAATCTCCCCCACCATTTCCACGATACGAATTAACAGCTACCTGATATGTTTTATTCATATCAAACGGCTCTCCGTTTGCCATCCTTTCTATCTTGATTTTTTCACCCTGAGGTTTCGTTACATCCACTGTATAAATAATGCCTGCTGCCGAATCGAAATTGAAACTTGGATTTTTGAAACGGCCGAACCCTTTATCTTCTTCATTAAACAACATTAAATGGTCGTCGGGTGATTTCATCTGGTTAGTCCATAAAGCATACGACATTTCCAGAAAATCCTTGATTTCTTTACCTGTCAGCTTCATCGTATAAAGCAGGTTCTCGTATTTATACAAGTTAAACATATCACTCATATAAATATCACCTTTCTTGATTTCTGCTGAGAACGAGAGAGGAGCACAGAAAGATATATCGGCACCCGTAATATCAAGCTGCAACTGATGAAGCAAATCGATAAATGCAGAAGGACCCAAATAGGCATCTTTGGTTGTAATGGTTTCTTCGATACGTCCAATCTTACGAGATACAAAGTCGACTGTTGCCTGATATTGTCCGGCAAACTCCCGCATGAAATCCTCATCAGCAGCATAGCGGGAAACATCTGCCAAAGCACCCTCTACAGATTTTCGCACAAGCTTACCTCCAGCTTTAGTCACTTTGACTGTAACATCCGAAACATATCTGGCCGCATTGGCAGGATCGACGAGTAAAACAGAATCTCCTGCCACATTGACAATCTTCTCACACCGGCGCACATGATCGTGTCCCATAAATACTACATCGAAGCCCGGAACATTTTTTGCTACATCGCCCGAACCATTCTCTACAACATTATCCAGTTTATTACCTTCAGGTCCGGCATGAAATAATCCGATCAAAACGTCCGGATTCTCTTTTTCCTTGATAATCTTTACCCATTTACGTGCGCAATCCTCCATGTCTTCAAAATGCAGCCCGTTCCACAGCTGTTCGGGAAGCCATGAAGGAATGGCAGGAGTTATCATACCTAAAACTGCTATTTTTACTCCTTTCCGTTCGATTATTTTATAGGGAGTAAGATAAGGTTCTCCCGTTTTATTGTCCACAATATTTGCCCCAAGTACAGGAAAGGCACACTGTTTCACCCAACGGTCGTACACGGCATGTCCAGTCTCCACATCATGATTTCCCATAGTACCTACATCGTATTTCATATAGTTCAGCATCGCTGAAGTTACATGAACAGAAGTTGTATCGATGTAATTGTAATAATAAGCAATGGGCTGTCCTTGTAAAATATCCCCATTATCCATCAGAACAACTCCATCTCCATACTGCTCACGCTGTTCTTTTACAAATGAACTGACACAAGCCAGCCCTCCTTTGCGAGGCTTCATACTTGTAAAGTCATAGGAGAAATAGCATCCGTGCACATCACTCGTTTCAATAAGTTTCAAAGTTACTTCACCGTCTTGCGAAGCATAAGCAGGACTTGTAACGCCTAAGGCAAGAACAAGCATCAACCTGGAAAATAGTTTCATCATAAATCTAGCGGGTTAAGTGATATATAAACGACAAAATGTCACATTTTCATAGTATATCCAATAAGTAACTACAAAGATAATGGAACTTTACCAGCTGCAAAACCCACAAAAAGATAAATACCTTTCAATATGGTTAAAAGTCTGTTAACAAACGGACTATCTGGCACATTCTTTGCCTCATTCTCAAATAAAAAAACAGACTGTATGGCTTACATAGACTATTACAAAGTTCTTGGAGTTGACAAAACGGCAACTCAAGACGAAATCAAGAAAGCGTACCGTAAGCTGGCTCGCAAATACCACCCGGACTTAAATCCGAATGACCCAACGGCCAAGGACAAGTTTCAGGAGATAAACGAAGCTAACGAGGTACTGAGCGACCCTGAAAAGCGTAAGAAATACGATGCTTACGGGGAGAATTGGAAACACGCCGACGAGTTCGAAGCTCAACAGCAAGCATATCGTGCTCAAGGCGGTACAGGTAACGGCGGTGAATATTGGTATTCTACCGACGGACAACATTTTACAAGTGGATTCGGAGGAGAAGGTATGCATGGATTTGGTGGAAATGCCAGTGGATTCTCTGATTTCTTCGAAGAACTGTTCGGGCATGGAGCCGGCAGAGGACGTAATGCAAGAGGCGGATTCAGAGGGCAAGATATTGAGGCTTCTCTACAGTTGTCTCTACGTGAGGCTGCAACCACTCATAAACAAACATTCAGCATCAACGGTGAAACATTACGTATTACAGTTCCAGCCGGAGTAGCAGACGGTCAGGTTATCAAACTGAAGGGACATGGAGGTAAAGGAACAAACGGAGGACCCGACGGAGATTTGTATATCACTTTCGTTATTCCTGACGACCCTGTCTTTAAACGGAAAGAAAATGACTTGTACACAGATGTAACAATCGACTTATACACTGCCGTACTGGGAGGTGAAGTTACAGTCAACACATTAGACGGACAAGTAAAACTGAAAGTTCGTCCGGGTACTCAGAATGACGCTAAAGTTCGTCTGAAAGGAAAAGGATTTCCTGTATACAAGCAGGAAGGCGTCACAGGCGATTTGATTGTAACTTATCATGTAACAATTCCTACTACACTGACGGAAAAGCAGAAAGACCTGTTCCGACAGTTGCAGCAAGGATAATTTAAAACCGTACGACTATGCAGAACGATTTAATCATCATAAACGACTATTGCACACATTGCAATATCGAACCCGACTTCATCCTCATGCTGGGTGAAGACGGTCTGATAGATATCGAAGTAATAGATGATACCAGTTATTTTCCGGCTTCTCAGCTGAATGAACTGGAAAGGTATACTCATTTATATTATGACTTGTCCATCAATATAGAAGGAATCGATGCTATCCGCCATTTGCTGACAAAAATACGAAATTTACAAAATAAAGTAAGAAGTCTGGAAAATGAGTTGCGTTTCTACCGCAGATAATTCCCATAATGTATAATTTACCCCCGCTATAAAAATTTATGGCGGGGGTATTTTTATAAAAAGGGGTTATGAGGTCCTGTTTTCTTCAATATGTATCAGAAATCGTAGGTCAGCCCGATAAAGAAAGTTCCTGCCTGCTTTTTTCGAGGTAATTCTATTTTTTGTCCTTCGACTATCATATTACGGCTTCCTCCGTATAAATCATAATCGGAGGTCGTATACCCAAGCAATACCGATACACGTTCCACTTCCAAAGCCATAGCAAATTTCACATGATAATAACATGCCTTCGCATGCGAATTACTGACTTCTCCTGAAGTGGCGGGTACATGGATAATCGCATCCTTCGGAACATAATCTACACTAGTACTTAAATTGGGAGGCAAAGGAATGGTAACTCCAGGAGACACACGAAACGATAATGCCACATCATGGTCATGATTCAGATAAACAGGAGGCGAATACAGATAAACTCCCGACCGGAACGCAAACAAATACATCAAACGGTTTTCCTCAATCTGCCAGCGCAAGTTTTTATCTCTTGCTTCTCCAGAATAAGTCTTATTTCCATCTATTGGAGGAGTAAAAAAAAAGCCTGCTCCAACTCCAATAAAACGCCAAGGTTTATATACGACATCCGTTTCTATTTCCCATGTCATATAATTGTTCGCGCCACCATAGAGTTCCCATACCCAATGCCGGTCTTTCTCTGACTTCTGCGCCATTGCTACCGATGTGCCTAAAAAAGAAAAAAGGATTATGCACCATAATCTTGTTTTTTTATTCATAAGTCATAGCGTTAGTTTAAGTTATCATATAATATTTCCGGAATAATATCTTATATTAACAAGTAACAAATGGTTTTGGAAAAAGGTTCATTGTATCTATTTCCGCTTTCAAAGCTTTAGCCAGCAAATATTCTTCGGGTTCCTCTTTCTGTGCATCCACCTGTTTGAACTTTCCTATACGTAATGTCAGTTGCTATTCACGCCTTCTTTAGCGAACATTTTCAATCCTCGAAAACGTCTTTCAAATCCGAATAAAGCTTAAAACCATCTCTTAAATTATTTTCAAAATGAGTCCTCTCCTCCCTCGAATCCTTTTTTTAATTACATTTGTGCCACATTATTAGAAAAACATATACATGGAACAATTCAGTCAAATGATTGCCACAGCCCTGAAGCTACCTGTTCATCGGGTAGAAAACACATTGAAACTGCTTCAGGGAGGTGCTACAATACCTTTTATAAGCCGTTACCGAAAAGAAGCAACCGGAGGCCTCGACGAAGTACAGATAGGAGATATCCATACGCGTTACGAAAAGCTCTGTGAACTTGCCAAACGAAAGGAAACGGTTCTTTCTACCATCGAAGAACAAGGAAAACTGACAGACACTTTACGAGAACGCATTTCCAATTGTTGGGATGCGACAGAACTGGAAGATATTTACCTGCCTTTTAAGCCCAAACGAAAAACTCGTGCCGAGGCTGCACGCCAGAAGGGACTGGAACCGCTTGCCATGCTACTATTGATGCAGCGGGAAAACAACTTATCTGCCCGGGTACGCCAGTTTGTCAAGGGAGATGTCAAGGACGAAGAGGATGCTCTGAAAGGAGCACGCGACATCATTGCCGAACAAGTGAATGAGGATGAACGTGCCCGTAATCTGATACGAAACCAGTTTAACCGTCAGGCTATGATTACATCGAAAGTAGTCAAGGGCAAAGAAAAAGAAGAAGCAGCCTTAAAATACCGCGACTACTTCGACTTCAGTGAACCGTTGAAGAAGTGTACCTCTCACCGTCTGCTCGCCATCCGCCGTGGAGAAGCCGAAGGTATCCTGAAAGTATCCATCACTCCCGACGATGAATCAGTATGTACAGAACGATTGGAAAGACAGTATGTACATGGAAACGGAGAATGTTCCGCACAAGTAGCAGAAGCTGTGAACGACGCATACAAACGTCTGTTGAAACCCGCTATAGAAACAGAATTTTCCGCACTCAGCAAGGAAAAGGCAGACGAAGAGGCTATCCGTGTCTTTGCTGAAAATCTCCGGCAACTGTTGCTTGCTCCTCCTCTGGGACAAAAGCGCACAATGGGTATCGATCCGGGATATCGTACCGGTTGCAAAGTTGTCTGTCTGGACGCCCAAGGTACATTGCTGCACAATGAAGCAATTTATCCGCATCCACCCAAATCGGAAACAGCTCTGGCCGGACGCAAGCTTGTCAAACTCGTCGAACAATATAAGATAGAAGCCATCGCTATCGGAAATGGTACGGCAAGCCGCGAAACCGAACGTTTCGTCACTTCTCAACGATACGACCGCGAAGTGCAAGTGTTTGTTGTCAGCGAAGACGGCGCCTCCATCTATTCTGCATCGAAAATCGCACGAGATGAGTTTCCTGAATATGACGTAACTGTGCGAGGAGCTGTGTCAATCGGTCGCCGACTGATGGACCCCCTTGCCGAACTAGTCAAGATAGATGCCAAATCTATTGGTGTGGGACAATATCAGCACGATGTAGATCAAAGTAAACTGAAGGCATCACTCGACCAGACAGTAGAGAGTTGCGTAAACCTTGTCGGAGTAAATGTCAATACGGCCAGCAAACATCTGTTGACATATGTATCGGGACTGGGACCGACGCTGGCTCAAAACATTGTAGATTACCGTACGGAAAACGGAGCATTCCATTCGCGTAAAGAACTGCTGAAGGTACCGCGTATGGGAGCAAAGGCGTTTGAACAGTGTGCCGGATTCTTGCGTATTCCGCAAGCAGACAACCCGCTCGACAATTCGGCTGTACATCCGGAAAGTTATGCCATAGTAGAAAAGATGGCAAAGGACTTGAAATGCTCCGTTGCCGACCTGATAAAAAACAAGGAATTACGTAGCCAAATAGACATAAAAAACTATGTAACTGATACCGTAGGACTGCCTACACTGACTGATATTCTACAAGAGCTGGATAAACCGGGACGTGACCCGCGCCAAAAGATTCAGGTCTTCGAATTTGACAAGAACGTGCAGACTATCGACGACCTGCGGGAGGGCATGGAATTGCCGGGCATCATCAACAACATTACCAATTTCGGATGCTTCGTAGATATAGGGATTAAAGAAAACGGACTGGTACATATCTCCCAGCTTGCCGATAAGTTTGTCAGCGACCCGACAACAGTAGTCAGTATGCACCAGCATGTACGCGTACGTGTACTCAGTATTGACCATGAACGCAAGCGCATCCAGCTTACAATGAAAGGACTTAATTGATGGAAACAGAAAAACAAACATGCGGATGGTTCGTCTTCAACAGCGGACAGGTTTTGATAGAAAAAAAAGAAGACGGATATCATATTCCTTACGGACCTGAACCTCCGGTTGAGGTTCCCGTCGGAAGTACCATTCATACCATCGGAGAGATAAACGGTTATCCTGCCAAGACGTATGCTATTCATATTCCAGTAAGTGGAGATGAAAACAGTCCACGCATGATGAAGGACTTGCGTGCTTCTTTCGATGTACTTCCTCTGGAAGAATACAAGCGTGGCGGAAAAGCTTCACAAATATTGAACTGGGACAAGAACAGCCGTTATTGCCCCATGTGTGGTGTACCTACGGTACAGGTTTCCCCCATAGCCAAACGATGTCCGGAATGCCGGCAGGAGTTTTATCCGCGTATTTCTCCGGCGGTCATTGTACTTATTAAAAAGGAAGACAGTATCTTGCTCGTACATGCCCGCAACTTCCGGGGGACGTTTAAAGGATTGGTAGCCGGTTTTCTCGAACCAGGAGAAACGTTGGAAGAGTGTGTTCACCGCGAAGTCATGGAAGAAACAGGACTGACCATAAAAAACCTGAAATATTTCGGCAGTCAACCGTGGCCCTACCCCAGCGGAATCATGGTAGGATATTATGCCGAATACGAAAGCGGAACCATCAAGTTGCAGGATGAAGAACTGAGTGCAGGAGCCTTTTACAACCGAAATAACCTGCCGGAAATACCGAAAAAGCTCAGCATTGCCCGCCAACTGATTGATGCCTGGCTGGACAATAAAATTTAAAGATCAGATAAAAACATACCGGTATGAGTGACAGAAATCTATAATACCTGACAATTCATACCGGCATGCTTATTTATTTTATAAATGCAGGAACTGGCAAATGCATACCTGCTATAACCAGTCCATTCTCGCGAGCATACTGCAATAAGTTTTTACGAGTCTTTATTGCTTCCTGCTTATCCATATCATAGGTAGCACAAATCTCCGGATGTTCCAATTGCAGAGCTGCTCCATGAATCAAATCTCCAATTATCAATAATTTACCTGCCTGAAAAACAGTATGTCCGGGAGTATGTCCAACAGCTTCCATTGCTACCACTTTTCCCGGCAACGTATCACCAAAAGCAAACAGGTGCAAACGGTCCTTATATGCATTCATGGCTCTCACAACTTGTCCGTTCTTTTCGGCTTCCATTTTCATCCAACTATCATACTCAGCCTTAGAAGCATAAATTTCAGCATGAGGAAACACTACACTATCGTTTTTCATCAGTCCTCCGATATGATCACCATGAAAATGAGTAAGATATATATATTTAATGTCGGCAGGAGTAATCCCTAAAGCATGTAACCCAGCCAATAAGCGACTATCGGATGCCCCCATTCCCGTATCAAAAAGAATTTGTATACCATTGCTTTCTATCAAAAACGTACTAATGGAAGAAGGTATTCCGTTTTCGAGCGAAAGTTTTTTCATCAAGTCCTCACCAGCATCCGGAAAGAGTGAAGGAGGCATCAGTTTCGCAGAAGCGTTATCACGAATCCATGTAGCTTTTACTCCGTCGAGTACCAACGTCGACAAAGCACTATCTTCCTGCAAACCAACTTGATTACTTATTACACTCATACTATCTGCATTCATTTTTTCATTAACCTGTTTCTTGGCACTATTACCGCAACCAGCAAGTGACAATACCATAGTCACACCGAAAGCATAGCTCCATATCTTAGTCCTTTTCATCGTTATGTAGTTTAAATATCTGATTATACTAGATCTTCCACTTGCCAAAACCTTTCTAAAATAACAGATTTTTTCAGATTATCCAAAGATATTCTCACATGATTACGATTTTAACTTACTGCCAAGTCATTTCTTCATGAATAAGTCCTGATCAAGATCATATAAAAACAAGCGAGGAGAAAGAATCTTTCCATCTGCTGATTCTCTCTCCTCGCTTCTAACCGGCACGTAAAACAGACCCATCTGCTTCCGTACCAGAGAGGGTAAAAAATATTTTATTTCTTTTTCATCTTCTGCATCATGCCTGCCATCTTGCTGCCGGTAACCATCTTCATCATCTTGCGAGTCTGGTCAAACTGTTTCAGCAAACGGTTTACTTCCTGAATGCTTGTACCACTACCCTTAGCAATACGTGTACGGCGAGTTCCGTTCAGGATTTCAGGATGAGTACGTTCTTCCGGAGTCATTGAATAAATAATAGCCTCAATACTCTTGAATGCATTATCATCGATATCAATATCTTTAATGGCTTTTCCTACACCCGGAATCATAGAAGCAAGTTCCTTCAAGTTACCCATCTTCTTAATCTGATGAATCTGAGTCAGGAAGTCATTAAAGTCGAACTGGTTTTTCTGAATTTTTTTCTGAAGACGTTTTGCTTCTTCTTCGTCGTATTGTTCCTGTGCACGTTCTACCAATGAAACGATATCACCCATACCAAGGATACGGTCTGCCATACGGGCCGGATGGAACTGATCGATTGCATCAAGCTTTTCACCTGTTCCCACAAACTTGATAGGCTTGTTCACAACGGTACGGATAGACAGAGCAGCACCACCACGAGTATCACCATCCAACTTAGTAAGAACTACACCGTTGAAGTCCAGACGTTCGTTAAATTCGCGAGCTGTATTTACTGCATCCTGACCAGTCATTGAGTCAACAACAAACAACGTTTCATCCGGATTGATTGCATTTTTAATTGCTTCAATCTCGTTCATCATCTGTTCGTCTACAGCAAGACGTCCCGCTGTATCGACAATAACCAAGTCATAACCTTTTGCCTTTGCTTCCTGAATGGCATTCAGTGCAATCTGAACAGGATCTTTGCTATCCAATTCGCAATATACAGGCACTTCGATCTGCTGTCCCAATACTTTCAGCTGTTCGATAGCAGCAGGACGATATACGTCGCAGGCAACCAGCAACGGCTTACGGTTTTTCTTGGTTTTCAGCATGCGTGCCAGCTTTCCTGAGAAAGTTGTCTTACCAGAACCTTGCAAACCTGACATCAGGATTACGGCAGGACGACCTTTCAATTCGATTTCGGCAGTATCGCCACCCATCAGTTTGGTCAGCTCATCATGCACAATCTTAACCATCAACTGGCTAGGCTTAACAGCAGTCAACACGTTTTGTCCTAAAGCTTTTTCCTTTACAGTGTCGGTAAAGCTCTTTGCTACCTTATAGTTCACATCGGCATCCAGCAATGCACGACGTACGTCTTTCAACGTTTCGGCCACATTGATTTCGGTGATTTTACCTTCACCTTTCAATATTTTAAACGACCGTTCTAGTCTTTCACTTAAATTATCGAACATATATTTTTCTTGTTTTTTATTCTTCCAATTTGTCAGGGCGCAAAATTACAAAAATAATCGGATGCATCAAATCTTTTTATTCTGCCATTTCGCCTTTTTCAAGTAAATAACACTGAATGTCAGCATTAACGAATAATAGATGACTTCGGTAGTAAAACAAACATCTACCGGAGCACGAAGCATCATTCCTACTACAATAATATACAATGCATAAAAGATCTGTACTCCGACTTCCAGTCCCAAAGCAGCCTGTGTATTACCCGTACCCGAAATTCCATTGAAATAAATATTTGCAAGAGCAGCTATCAACATTGCACCGCAAACGACATATAATGCCGGAACCGATTCAAGAAGCAGTGCTTCCTCATTGGTATAAACCGACAAAATAGCCTGAGGGAAGATAACACAAAGGGCCACACATACTACCATAATAAGGAATGACATCCGGGCTATTTTATGCAGTAATCTGACAACTCCTGCTACTCCTCCCGAACCAATCAGATTGCTGACCAGTGTATTTGCCGTAGTAGAAAGCGACTGGACAGGTATTAACAGCACAACATATACGCTACGCACAATGTTGGCAATGGCAAGCTGCCGTTGTCCGAGTCGTTCAAGTGCCATGAAAAATACAAACCAGATGGCCATGGAAAGAAAATACTGCACCATGGTGAAGCAGGAAATGCGCAAGATACGCATCACCATATCCCAGTCAAAATGTCCGAAACGATTCAGCCCATATTTCTTCAAGTCAATTTTACCATACGTATACACAATAAAAAACAGCATAGAAGATGCTTCTGCTATAACCGATGCCAATGCCGCTCCACGTATTCCCATTTCAGGGAATCCACACTTTCCGAATATCATCGCATAGTCGAGGAATACATTCACCAAGGCCATGACGACAGCATTCATGGTCAGTACCTTTGTCTTGGTTATACCTATATAAAGCGCACGGAACATGACATTGACAAAGGCAAAAAGAAATCCCCAGATACGCCATGTAAAAAACTCGTATGTAGCATAAAAAATCGTATCCGAAGTAATCAGCAGACGAATCAATGGTTCGGCACATACCAGCAATATGGCAAGTAAAGCTACTCCCATCCCCAAACTGAATGCTGTACCCTGCCACATAACCGGTCCTATGGCATGAAAATTCCCTTCCCCATTACGACGGGCTATCAAAATCTGCGAACCGACACTGAACCCGAATGCTACGGTATATACACAGATATATAGCAGTCCTCCCATTGCGGCTGCACCCAAAGCTACCTCACCCACATGTCCTAAAAAAGCCGTGTCGGTGACATTGATAACATTTTGCGCAAGCAACCCCAAGAATATCGGGTAAGTGACATTCCATATTTCTTTATTCGTATACATAAAATCTGATTGTTTTTATTTTGAGACGAAAGATGTACAAAGATACGTTTTTTATGCACTTTCAACAAATGCGCATCTGTTTTTCAGCTTATTTTAATGAAAACATCTTCATCTTTTCCTGAAAGTTCGTACATAAAAATTAAAAAGATGAGGACATTTTCTCCGATTCGATATCATGAATCGGAGAGAACATCTTCATCTTTGCTTAACAACCTATATATCAATTATAAAGACTCGTTTTTCCAGTCCTTCTTTTCTTAAAATTTCCATCATTCTTATTTCTCCCTCATCCGTATCTTTCACCTCTTCGCGCAAGCGCATCATTTCTTTTTTCATTTCACGAATTACCGATTCATATTCTTTCTCCCCGTAAGCATTATGGTTTTCTTTCGGATCTTTCTGTAAATCGTAAAACTCCCAAGATGGAGTTGATTTGTAGTCTGAAGACCCTGTCATATTCAATCGGTCACCATACAAAAACATCAACTTATAACGCTCATTACGTACACCGATGTGGGCCGGACGGATATCATGTTGAGTCCAATAACGGTAATAAAAACTCTTCCGCCAGTCCTTAGGAGTTTTTCCTGCCAGAACATCTTTAAAACTTCTGCCCTGTGTACCTTCCGGAGATTTTACTCCGGCAAAATCACACAATGTAGAAGCAAAATCTACATTCAAAACAAGTTCGTTCACACGCTTGCCAGCCGGAATACATTTGGGATAACGGATAACAAATGGCATACGTGCCGATTCTTCATAAAACATCCGTTTGTCATAAAATCCATGCTCTCCTAAAAAGTATCCCTGATCGGCAACATAGACAACAATAGTATTATCTGCAATCCCCATTTCGTCTAGAGCATCCAACAGTTTTCCAATATTATCATCTACCGTAGCAGCGCAGCGTAAATAATCTCGGATCAGTTTTTGATAAATAGCTTTTCTTGCAGCAATCCGGCTCATTCCTTTTGTCGTAAAAGGAAGTTCCGGATAACGACACCACCATTTATCTGGATCAGCCGAAGCCACCTCCCAATTGTGTCCGATAGTTTCCAGTTTTTGTCCGACGAAAGTACGTCCGTTGGTTTCAGGCCCCCAGTCTAACAAATTCTCTGGTTCAGGAAACACTACGCCATCATATAAATGTCGCATACGTTCCGGGAAATCATAAGGCTCATGTGTGGCCTTAAAATGACAACACATCAAAAAAGGCTGACTTTTATCCTGAGCTTTCATCCATCTGATAGCTTTTTCTGTTACAATATCAGTGGAAAAACCATGTATACGCTCTCCAAAATTACGCTGTCCCGGCCAAGGATCATCACTATTCTTGAAAGTAGGATCACGATATTCTCCCTGATCATGAAAAACAGAATAATAATCAAAACCCTGAGGTTGTGATTTCAAATGCCACTTTCCTACCAGTCCGGTGTGATATCCAGCCTTCTGTAATTCTTTCGCAAAAGTAGGCAAGGAAACATCCAAGGTATCATCTAATGTATATACCCCATTGCAATGACTATACCTTCCTGTCAATATAGCAGCACGACTCGGTGTAGATATAGAGTTTGTACAGAAACAATTATCCAAGACTGCCCCTTCATCAGCAAGCCGACGAATATTCTCTGTCTGGGCATATTCTGATAAAATACCACCATAAATACCCCAAGTTTGAGAAGTATGGTCGTCACTTAAAATAAATAATATATTCGGACGTTCATCTTTTGCTTCGCCAGCAGCCCGTAAGACTAATGTACTACCAGCCAACACCCCTGTCAGTAAATATTTCCAGTTCATCATATCTAACAGCTTTAACTTATCACAGCAAATTCTCACTCGAAAACATATAAGTTAATTAACTCATCCCAAGTAAGTTTATGTCCATCTTTCCACCACAAAGGTTGAGTCAAGTCACAAAAATCATGATTCTCTACCATTTGATTCATCAACAAATCATGAAGTTCATTCTTCTTTTCAGTTAACTCATCAGCCAGATTTACCAGTTCTCCCGGATCCTTCTGCAAATTGAACAACTGTTCGGTTATCTTACCTTCCACATTATAAATAATATACTTATAATCACCAGAAACTACAGCTCGCTGCTGATTGGAATAAGCAAGAAAAACCTGTTCACGTATCTGTTCCTGTTTTCCTTCCATAACCGGTTTCAACGACTTGCCAGTAACGGATACAGGTACGTCCAATCCCATCAAATCACACAAGGTAGGATAAAGATCATACAAATAGCACAAAGCATCTGAACGTTTACCTGACGACAAACCATCCGGAGTGATAATAGCCATCGGTACTCCAACGCTATGCTCATACAGACTTTGTTTACCGATTAGTCCATTCTGCCCCATAGCCAGTCCATTATCTGATGCAAATACAATAATCGTATTATCCATATTCCCACTTTCTTCCAAGGCATCAATAACCCTTCCAATCTGTAAATCAACCTCACTCACCATACCATAATACAATGACAATTCTTTCTTCAACTGATCTGGAGTACGAGGAACAGGTAGTAATTGTTCATCCCGGATGTTCAACTCACCATTATCAAACGGATGTTCTGGCAGAAAATTATCCGGAACAGAAAGTCCTGCCGGACTATATTTCTTTCCATAATCAGGCAAAATATTTCTCGGATCATGAGGAGAAGTGAAAGAGACAAATGCCATAAACGGCTGATTATCATGTTCCGTAGTCTTCAGAAAATTTATGGCTGCATCAGCATACATTTTCGAAGAAAAGTTTTGCCCTGCAAAAGGCGGCTCATCATATTTTCCAGTCGGGTCAAAATGATGTAAGCGAGGAGCACAATGTCCATTTTCTTCATAAGGATGCATTCCTCCGAAAAAAATATTATCTCCTTCGGTAAAGGAACGAGCAAATGAAGCATGGTCTGAATGCCATTTCCCCGTAGCAAATGTCCGGTAACCGTTATTTTTCAAATGCTCAGGCAATGTGATTTGCGAAACAGGTATCTTCATTCCATCACTCTGCACTTCGAACACTCCCCTTCCGGTAAGTAACATAGCACGACTAGGCATGGATAAAGCTCCACACAAAGCTCCATTGGTATAAGTTCTTGTAAACACCACACCTTCATTAATCAGTCTATCGATATTCGGAGTATAGGTATCTCTGTTCCCCAATGCAGCAATGGCATCAGCCTGCATATCATCGACTAAAATAAACAACACATTTGGTTTTACAGCCTCTCTCTGGCATCCGCTTAACGCTACAGCAACCATGGAAGCAGAAATAAGTTTCTTAATATTCATCATAATATTTCTGTCTTTAATAAATGCCTATTTCATCTATAGCAGTTCAAAGTCATCTCCATCATCTAAAACAGGAAAACGTTTTCTGAAGCTGTCCAACGGTTCACGGGCAAGCAATGCTCCTGCTACCTCTTCTTTACCGTCAGTGCACGCAACCAATATCTTACCATAAGGACTGATTATCATACTTCCACCATCGTACAGACATTGCGGATCATTTCCTACCCGATTCACTCCTATTACATAACACTGGTTTTCAAGTGCCCGAGCTTTCAGCAGTATATTCCATACCTCCCGACGACTGGCAGGCCAGTTGGCTACATATATAACCGCATCATAATCATTCCGGCAACGCGACCATACAGGAAAGCGTAAATCGTAACATATTTGTAAAAGAAAGCGAAAACCTTTATAAGAAACAATCACTCTTTCATCTCCCGAAGTGTATTGCTTATCTTCACCCCCAAAACCAAACAAATGCCGCTTATCATAATGATACACCGTACCATCAGGACATACAAAATAGAAACGGTTGTAAAATTTCCCTGCCTCTCTAACCGAAAGACTTCCGGCTATAGCACACTGACGCAAAGCAGCAATCCGGCACATCCATTGCAAAGTTTCTCCTCCTTCATCCTCGGCTATTTCCATCGGATTCATACTGAAGCCGGTAGAAAACATTTCTGGTAAAACAAATAAATCCGTATCACAATGCTTTTCTATCAGCTGTTCTACAGCCATACGGTTTACTTTCGCCTCCTCCCAAACTATATCTGTCTGTAAGACTGTCACCTTTATAAATGATGTTTGTTTATTCATTTCCATATCCGTTTCCATAAATTCAGTACGCCCAAAGGTAATAAAAGTAGCCTGATTTAGATGTTGTTTACAAAAACTTTGTTATTTTTGTAGCGAAATTGAGTTAATGTATCAACAAATGAACGTATTAGAACTAAGTGAACAGGAGATTATCAGACGTAACAGTCTGAATGAAATGAGAGCGATGGGCATCGATCCGTACCCTGCTGCCGAGTATGTAACCAATGCATTTTCGACTGATATAAAAGCCGAATTTAAGGATGACGAGGCAGAACCGCGCAAAGTATCTGTTGCAGGACGTATCATGTCACGCCGTGTTATGGGTAAGGCTTCTTTCGTTGAGTTACAAGACTCTAAAGGTCGTATTCAGATATACATTACCCGCGATGATATATGCCCTGATGAAAACAAGGATTTATACAATGTAGTATTCAAACGTCTGCTCGACCTGGGTGATTTTATCGGCATTGAAGGTTTCGTATTCCGTACTCAGATGGGTGAAATTTCTATCCATGCACAGAAACTGACTGTTTTGTCAAAATCTATCCGCCCGCTTCCTATCGTAAAATATAAAGATGGTGTAGCTTACGATAAATTCGATGATCCAGAACTCCGTTACCGCCAGCGCTACGTAGACCTGGTAGTAAACGATGGAGTAAAAGATATATTCCTGAAACGCAATAAGGTATATAACTCTATGCGTGAGTATTTCAATTCGAAAGGATATATCGAAGTTGAAACTCCTATCCTGCAATCTATCGCCGGAGGAGCTGCGGCACGTCCGTTCATTACTCACCATAATGCACTTGATATTCCTTTGTATATGCGTATTGCCAGCGAACTTTACCTGAAACGTCTGATCGTAGGTGGATTTGAAGGTGTATACGAAATCGGAAAGAACTTCCGTAATGAAGGTATGGACCGTACTCATAACCCAGAATTCACTTGTATGGAAATTTACGTAGCCTACAAGGATTACAACTGGATGATGAAGTTTACTGAAAATATGATCGAAAAGATCTGTATGGATGTAAACGGTACAACAGAAGTTAAGGTAGGTGATAACATAATCAACTTCAAGGCTCCGTTCAAGCGTGTTACCATGCTCGATTCAATCAAAGAATTTACAGGATACGACCTCACCGGAATGAATGAAGAACAGATCCGCGAAGTCTGCCAGAAACTGAACATGGAGATAGACGATACAATGGGAAAAGGCAAGCTGATAGACGAAATCTTCGGCGAATTCTGCGAAGGAAATTATATCCAGCCTACTTTCATCACTGATTACCCTATCGAAATGTCACCGCTGACTAAACGTCATCGCAACAATCCGGATCTGACTGAACGTTTCGAGTTGATGGTTAACGGAAAAGAACTTTGTAACGCATATTCAGAACTTAACGACCCGATCGACCAGCTTGAACGTTTCGAAGAGCAGATGCGTCTGAGCGAAAAGGGTGACGACGAGGCTATGATTATCGACAAAGACTTTGTTCGCGCACTGGAATACGGTATGCCTCCTACTTCTGGTATGGGAATCGGTATGGACCGTCTGGTCATGCTGATGACAGGACAAAGCACTATTCAGGAAGTATTGTTCTTCCCGCAGATGCGTCCGGAAAAGGTTATCCCGAAAGACGCTCCTGCTAAGTTCATGGAACTGGGTATTGCCGAAGAATGGGTTCCGGTGATTCAGAAAGCCGGTTACAACTTGGTTTCAGACATGAAAGATGTTAATCCGCAAAAATTACATCAGGACATCTGCGGAGTGAATAAAAAATATAAATTAGAATTGAAGAATCCTAGCGTCGACGAAGTAGCTGGCTGGATACAGAAAATAGGCTAAAATGAAACTCCCCGGGAAAATAGCAATCATGGGTGGAGGAAGCTGGGCAACGGCAATAGCCAAAATTATATTGTCCCAGGCCGACTCGATAAACTGGTATATGCGCCGCGACGACCGAATTGAAGAATTTCGGCGTCTGGGGCATAATCCGGCTTACCTGACTAGTGTGCGCTTCGACATGAGGTGCATCAACTTTTCATCAGATATAAATAAGGTAGTAAAGGAATCGGATACACTAATATTCGTAACTCCTTCGCCATATCTGAAAAGCCACCTTAAAAAGCTAAAGACAAAACTCAAGGATAAATTCATTGTGACGGCAATCAAGGGAATTGTTCCCGATGAAAACTTGATTGTGTCCGACTACTTTCATAAAATGTACGATGTTCCAGAAGAGAACATTGCTGTACTGGCTGGTCCATGTCATGCAGAAGAAGTGGCATTGGAACGCTTGTCTTATCTGACCGTCGGATGTAAAGACATTGAAAAAGCGAAGATGTTTGCCCGACAGCTTTCGGGACACTATATCAAGACATCGGTCAATACCGATGTAGCAGGTATAGAATATGCATCTGTTTTGAAGAATGTGTATGCCATAGCTGCCGGAATATGCAGCGGCCTGAAATACGGAGACAACTTTCAGGCAGTACTGGTTTCGAATGCTCTTCAGGAAATGAACCGTTTTCTCGATACAGTACATCCGGTAGACCGGTGTACAAACGATTCGGCCTACTTGGGCGACCTGTTGGTTACATCATATTCCAACTTCAGCCGTAACCGTGTATTCGGAACAATGATAGGAAAAGGATATTCGGTAAAAAGCGCACAGATAGAAATGGAAATGATAGCCGAAGGCTATTACGGCACCAAATGTATCAAGGAACTGAACAAGCATCTGCACGTCAATATGCCGATAGTAGACGCCGTTTACAACATTTTGTATGAACGGATTTCTCCAATGATTGAAATCAAATTACTGACTGATTCATTCAGATAATAAAGAAGAATATTTATGGAAAATATTAAACTTGAAATCAACAAGTCTTTAGGTTTTATTTCCAAAGACAAACTAGCTGCTTACGAACCTAAGGTAAGAGCATGTATGGAAACATTGGAAAAAGGTACAGGACTGGGAAACGACTTCCTGGGCTGGTTACATTTGCCTTCTTCCATTACTAAAGAACATCTGGACGACTTAAAAGCTACAGCACAGGTTCTGCGCGAAAACTGTGAAGTTGTAGTTGTTGCTGGTATCGGCGGAAGCTATCTGGGTGCCCGCGCCGTTATCGAAGCTATGTCCAACAGCTTCTTGTGGTTGCAAGAAAAGAAAGCAGGACAGCCTACTATCATCTTTGCCGGACACAACATTGGTGAAGATTACTTGTACGAGCTGACTTCTTTCCTGAAAGACAAGAAATTCGGTGTAATCAATATCTCTAAATCAGGTACTACTACTGAAACAGCTTTGGCTTTCCGCCTGCTGAAAAAACAATGCGAAGACCAGCGCGGCAAAGAAATGGCACGTAAGGTTATCGTTGCCGTAACTGATGCAAAGAAAGGTGCTGCTCGTGTAACTGCTGACAAAGAAGGCTACAAATCATTCATTATTCCTGATAATGTAGGTGGTCGTTTCTCTGTTCTGACTCCAGTAGGATTATTGCCTATCGCTGTAGCAGGTATCGATATCGACCAGTTGGTAGAAGGTGCGCGCAAGATGGAAGAAGTTTGTGCTAACCAGAATATGATGGAAAATCCTGCCGCTCTTTATGCAGCAACTCGTAACGAACTGTATCAGAACGGAAAGAAGATTGAAATTCTGGTAAACTTCCAGCCTAAGTTGCATTATTTCATGGAATGGTGGAAACAGCTTTACGGAGAATCTGAAGGTAAAGATCACAAAGGTATCTATCCTAGCTCTGTAGACTTCTCTACTGACCTGCACTCTATGGGACAATGGATTCAGGAAGGCGAACGTACCATCTATGAAACAGTGATTTCTGTTGAAACTCCTAACCACGAACTTCATGTACCTTCAGACGAAGAAAATCTGGACGGCTTGAACTTCCTGGCAGGAAAACGCGTAGATGAAGTCAATAAAATGGCAGAACTTGGAACTCAGCTGGCACACGTTGACGGTGGAGTACCTAACATGCGCGTAAGTGTTCCAAAACTGAACGAATACTATTTGGGACAATTGATTTATTTCTTCGAAAAAGCTTGCGGTATCAGCGGCTATCTGCTTGAAATTAATCCGTTCAACCAGCCAGGTGTAGAAGCTTACAAGAAAAACATGTTTGCTTTGTTGAATAAACCTGGATATGAAGAAGAAACTAAGGCTATTCAAGCTCGTTTAAAATAAAAATTAAACAATAAAAAATGAATAATGATAAGTGGAAAGCGGTAACCAGTATCAATACCGCTCTTCATTTATCATTATTCATTTTTTCATTATTTACACATATGTAGTTTATTCTTAAACTGAAAAAGATGTTCCAACAAGCAATAGAAAATTATCTCACAACCCATCATTTTGATAAACTGAACCTGAAAGCTGTATTGTTTGATATGGACGGTGTATTATTCGATTCCATGAAAAATCATGCAGCAGCCTGGCACGAAGCCATGAAGCAGTACGGTATGCATCTGAGTCCGGAAGAAGCATATATGCACGAAGGACGTACAGGGGCATCAACAATCAATATAGTAAGTACCCGACAGCGTCATAGAGAAGCAACCGAAGAGGAAATAAAAGAAATCTATCAGACTAAAAGCGATATTTTCAATTCCCTTCCTAAGGCCGAACGAATGCCGGGAGCACTCGAACTGCTCAATCAGATAAAGGAAGATAATTTGATTCCAGTGGTAGTAACAGGTTCAGGACAGAAATCATTGCTGGAACGCTTGAACAGAAATTTTCCAAATATTTTCAAAGGCGAGCTTATGGTAACAGCTTTCGATGTAAAATATGGAAAACCAAATCCGGAACCTTATCTGATGGGACTTCAGAAAGCCGGTGTCAAAGCCAATGAAGCTATCGTTGTAGAAAATGCTCCTCTCGGAGTACGTGCTGGTGTAGCTGCTGGTATCTTTACAGTAGCTGTAAATACTGGTCCTCTGCCCGATAAAGTCTTACTGGACGAAGGAGCTAATTATCTTTTCCATTCTATGTCAGATTTCAGCAAGAATTGGAAAGATTTTTATCAAGCAATCAAATAAAATCGTATATTTGCAATTGAGCATTTACAAATGCTTATACTAACCCTAACAAATTCAATTGGATATTCGGGAAGGCTGCCTCGTGATGAAGCAGCCTTTTCTATTTTTACTATTGTCAGCTGACAAATTAGTATCTGATATAGTCTCAGAAATATGGAAAATATATCTAATTTTGCGCATATTTACAGCAGCAAGTATTACATAAATTAATATGACAAGTTCATTAAAGGCAAAATATCACATTCTGGCTATTCTCACCGTAGCGGTATGGGGAACCACATTCATTTCTACAAAAATTCTGATAAACAACGGATTATCACCTCAGGAAATATTTCTTCTCCGCTTCATTATTGCATATATCGGAATATGGTTTATCTCTCCTCGCAAGATTTTTTCAGACAGCATCAAAGACGAACTTACTATGTTTGCTGCCGGACTAACTGGAGGTACATTGTATTTCCTGACCGAAAATACTGCCTTAAAATTTACCCAGACTACTAATGTAGCCTTTATAATATGTGCTACTCCTCTGCTAACTACGGGACTATCACTTCTGACAGATAGAAATAATAAAGTCAGTCACAACTCGCTTCTGGGATCTATAGCAGCACTCATTGGCGTAGCTATACTTATATTCAATGGCAGCGTGATTCTGAAACTCTCCCCCATCGGAGACTTTCTGACACTGGCAGCTGCATTATCCTGGGCCTTTTACAGTCTTATAATCAATAAACTCTCGAAGAAATACCGCTCTATATTCATTACCCGCAAAATATTTTTCTATGGAACTTTAGGAATACTTCCAGCTTTCATCATCCATCCTTTTTCTTTTCCACTGGAGGGATTTCTCCGTCCTGAAGTATTCATCAACCTTCTATTCCTTAGTCTTCTAGCTTCATTGGTCTGCTTTGTTGTATGGAATATGGTATTGATGCATCTCGGTACGATAATGTCATCAAACTATTTATATCTCAATCCATTGTTTACTACCTTAGCAGCCTTTGTCGTATTAAACGAGACGTTGACTATTTATGCCTTCATCGGTGTATTACTGGTTATGCTGGGAGTATTTTTATCTACAAGGAACAAATAAAAGAGAAGCTTTTACAGATATTTCCAACAGAAATCTGTTTGTCACTTAATTGCGGAAAATAAATTCATTCAGAAAATTTCCTGAATTCCCCAAATGGACAATCCATTATAATTTAAGAAAAGATTGCTTTCTCTGACAGAAAGCAAGCGTCGTAAAAAAAGAAAAGATTCTGATAATCAGAATCTTTTCAAACTACATTAGTACACCCATGGGGAGTCGAACCCCAATCGATGGAACCGGAATCCATTATTCTATCCATTGAACTATGGGTGCATATTTTCTAAAACCATGGCAAAAATACAATTATTCTGTATTTCGTCCTAATATTCGAGAAAAAAAATAAGAGAGGAATAAAACTTTTACACACAACAAATTACCATTTTATCAATAAAAACAAAGATAATCATCACACAATGATAATATTTCAAACAAATACATTGCATTTTTACAAAATATAATTATCTTTGCCTACATATTTAAATACAGAAAATTAAAAAGACATGAGTTACCTAATAAAACCTACCAACTATCAACCTTTGCTTGACATGAAGCAAACCGAGTTGGGTATAAAACAAATAAAAGAATTTTTCCAGCAAAACCTGTCTTCTGAACTGCGTTTACGCCGTGTTACGGCACCGCTTTTTGTTCTGACCGGTATGGGAATGAATGATGATTTGAATGGAATAGAGCGCCCTGTAACCTTCCCTATAAAAGATTTGGGAGAACAACGTGCCGAAGTGGTACACTCGCTGGCCAAATGGAAACGGGTAACTCTTGCCGACTATAATATAGAACCAGGATATGGCATTTATACCGATATGAATGCAATCCGTGCCGATGAAGAACTGGGAAACCTGCATTCGCTTTATGTAGACCAATGGGACTGGGAGCGTGTCATCACTCCAGAACAGCGAACCGTAGATTTCCTGAAGAGTATCGTTACCCGTATTTATTCGGCCATGCGCCGCACTGAATATATGATTTGTGAAGTATATCCGCAAATCAGTTCATTCTTGCCTCACGATGTCCATTTCATCCATTCGCAGGATTTGCTTGATATGTATCCGGACAAAACCCCTAAAGAACGTGAGGATTTGATTACCGAACGATACGGAGCCGTATTTATCATCGGTATCGGTGGCAAACTGAGTGACGGAAATCCACACGACAAACGTGCCCCGGACTACGATGACTATACAACTATTGACCCGAAAACAGGACTTCCGGGACTGAATGGTGACCTGCTCATCTGGAACAGTGTACTTGGAAGAGCAATCGAGCTTTCATCAATGGGTATTCGTGTTGACAAAGCAGCTTTACTAAAACAGCTGGAACTGGCAGGAAAGGAAGAAAGAACTAAACTTTACTTCCACAAACGTTTGTTGGAAGGTTCTCTTCCGCTTAGTATCGGAGGGGGTATCGGACAGTCGCGCCTCTGTATGCTGTATTTACGAAAAGCGCATATCGGTGAAATACAAGCTAGCATATGGCCCGAAGAGATGCGTCGGGAATGTGCTGAACTGGGTATGCAACTTATTTGATGCGAAATACAAATACACTGAATGATTTTCTACCGGCAAATATTTCTTTACGAGGTAAAATATTACGACATAAGAAATATTTGCCGTTTTTTAGTTACACCTCCTGCCAACCCTCATAGAAGAATAAAAATTCACTCTTGAAATCCTGAAAAGAATTTGTACAGATTTTCAAAAAATATCGAGAAGAATCAGGTAAAAGAAGGTGATGTTTTTTGCATAATAACATATTTCATACGTAAATATTAAGCGTCCTACACACAAAGTAGGACAGGTTTATACTAA
>DXLO01000025.1 GCA_019414665.1 Bacteroides sp.
ATTGCATCCGAAGTAGTTGTTCACCGCATTACTCAGGTAGGTCGTATTCGTGCCGACTATTGAACTAAACTTTTCTAAAGAGAGTTTTGAATCCAAATATACTTTTCTGATTTCTAGGTTATACAAAATGCTTTTATAGATCTCAAAATCAACTTTTCTTCCGGGCGCTCCTTTCTCGGTAGACAGTGTATTCCACTGCCGTTCTGCATCTTTAAACAGCTTTTCTTTCTGCGTTGTAGTAGAAAGCTCATTGCTTTGCGTTTGAAATAGAGCATCCATATTTTAGTCAGTTTCTATAATAGCCATAATTTCATCGGACAAAAGTACCCATTTTACTCTATTCTGCAAGACTTTCCACTAAAAATCTTTATAAAATACAGGAATATTTTAAGAAATAGGAATATCTCTATATTCTTTACCTTACAAACAACCATAGAAAGCCCCATAGACCTATTAAAACAAGACATTACTTTCACTATACACCTTAATATAATAGCATAAGTACGCCGAAGAAGTTAAACTTATAACAGTCAAAATATAGCTTAGTCTCTATAAAGCGGAATCCAGAACTTGTAAATTATCCCTTTATTCAACAAAACAAACCAGAAAAGAACAAAATAATCCAATATAAATATGTCATTCATTTTCTAATTAAGAATTATTCAAACTCCCTAAACATGGGATTTTTTTTGTTCATCCCTAAATACATTTTAACTAATATAGCTTACCGTATCACTTCTATTAACTAAAATAGAAAAAAAGATATTTAATAATAATTTTTTTACATTCATATAAAGACAATTTTTATCACCTTTATACATTTTATCTATATATTTGGCTACCTTTGGACAAAAGTCACTATATTTGCGTTTATGAAAACATATACAAGCAATCACATCGTATTTTTTTCGCCTACACATACGTCTGCGAAAATAGCCCGTGCCATCGGAGAAAGTATAGGTATGGGCAGAAGAATAGAAATAGATCTCACTACGGATGAGAATAGTAGCCCGATAGAAATCAAAGATTCTATCACGATCATTGCAGTTCCTGTGTATGCAGGCAGGGTAGCCCCAATAGCATTGCAACGGCTACGAAGATTAAAAGGCAACAATGCTCCGGCTATCTTAGTCGCTGTATATGGTAACCGCGATTACGAAGATGCACTGGTCGAATTGAGAGATGAAACTATTCAATTGGGATTCACCCCACTGGCTGCCGGTGCCTTTATTGGTGAACACAGCTACAGCCGTCCTAATATGCCCATTGCAGAAGGCCGTCCGGATGTTACCGATTTACAGATTGCGGAACAATTTGGAAAAGACTGTCTGACAAAACTGGAGAAGGATGAAACATTATCCGATTTTTACCTAAAAGGAAACATACCTTATCGCTTTGTTGGCCCCTCTACTCCTGCCGCTCCAGTCTGCACTGAAGGATGTTTCGCCTGTGGCGAATGCATCGAAGTATGTCCTACTCATGCCATTGCTTTAAGCGATGAAGGAAAAATAGAAACAGAGATTACCAAATGCATCAAGTGCTGCGCTTGCGTAAAAGAATGCCCTAATGGTGCACGAGTTTTTGATACTCCTTACACCCCCATGCTACACCAAAAATGTGCGGCACGCCATGAACCTGAACTATTTATATAATGAATAACAGAGATAAAAGAGTCCTGGTAGGAATGAGTGGCGGAATAGACAGCTCCGCCACGTGCATCATGCTGCAAGAACAAGGATATGAAGTGGTAGGAGTTACCATGAGAACGTGGGATGTCCCTTCCCGCTTTTCCACCCCCGGTCAAGATGAACCTGATGATGTACTGGAAGCAAGGGCCTTGGCAGAACGGTTGGGAATAGAACACCATGTAGCTGATGTGAGGAAAGAGTTCAAACAGATTATTGTAAAACACTTCATAGATGAGTATATGCAAGGAAGAACTCCCAATCCTTGTGTCCTTTGCAATCCGCTATTCAAAGAGCGAATTCTCTGTGAATGGGCAGACCAAACGAATTGCGCCCATATCTCTACCGGGCATTATTGCAGACTGGAAGAACGGAAGGGAAAACTGTATATAGTAGCGGGAGATGACCAGACAAAAGACCAATCCTATTTTCTATGGAAACTTCCTCAGGAGATACTTCAACGTTTTCTCTTTCCACTGGGAACTTATACCAAGCAGGAGGTACGGGAATATCTCCGACAAAAAGGATTCGAAGCGAAAGCCCGTGGAAGTGAAAGTATGGAAATCTGCTTTATAGAAGGGGATTACCGAAACTTTCTGCGTTCGCAATGCCCGGATATTGACACCCAAGTAGGACCGGGATGGTTTGTAAATAGCAAAGGTGTCAAGATAGGTCAGCACAAAGGCTTTCCTTATTATACAATAGGCCAACGGAAAGGATTGGAAATCGCTTTGGGGCATCCAGCATACGTACTACGCATCAATGCAGAAAAGAATACAGTCATGTTAGGAGATGCCGAGGAACTTAAAGCAGAATATATGTTGGTAGAGGACTATCATATCACAGAAATGCAGGATTTACTGCAATGCAAGGACTTGTCAGTACGTATCCGCTATCGCAGCAAGCCTATTCCGTGTCAAGTGCTCGTATTAGATGAAAAACAACTATTGGTCCGTTTCCTTTCCGAAGCATCCGCCATCGCTCCCGGACAATCAGCCGTTTTTTACGAGGGGAAACGAGTATTGGGAGGTGCATTCATAGCTTCACAGCGCGGCATCCGAAAAATTGCCGCAGATAACCAAGATAAATTTTAGATGATGAAAACATATATCGGATATCTTATTTTCATGTGCAGCTTATTATTATGCAGTTGCCAACAGACCACAAGCAATCCTCGTTTCTACGACGAGGGCGTATCGCAAGAACTGGCAACACTGCGCAAACAGGAGATTAAGGAGTTGAAGTATAAGCTATATTTCTCCATTCCTGAACAGAAATCAGTACCGGTAAATGGAGAGATTACCATTGAATTTAATCTGGATGCACCGCAAGAAATTATTCTCGACTTCAGAGAAAAGCCTGAAAAGATAAAATCGGTATCCGTCAATGGACAAACTGCCCGTTATGAATTCCATAACGAGCACATCATCCTACCTGAAAAAAACATAGTAGAAGGAAAAAATAATATCACGATCAAATTTATTGCCGGAAACCAGTCGCTAAACAGAAATGATGAATTTCTGTATACGCTATTAGTGCCAGACCGTGCCCGTACCTTATTCCCTTGTTTCGAACAGCCGAATCTGAAAGCCACATTTTCCTTACGACTGGATATACCAACAGAATGGAAAGCTGTTTCCAATACCTATATTACTAAAGAAGAAACAAAAGGCAACTGCAAAACAGTAACTTTTGCCCCAACTGAACCATTAAGCACTTATCTTTTTTCCTTTGTCACCGGTAAATTAGAACATCAAGAATATATAGAAGGTAACCGGAAAATCTCAGCATATTACCGCGAAACAGATTCTAAAAAAGTAGCTCAATTAGATACCATCTTCAAACAAGTGACCGCTTCGCTGAACTGGCTGGAAGAATATACCAATGTTCCCTATCCTTTTGCCAAATACGATTTTATTATCTTGCCGGGATTCCAATATGGAGGTATGGAGCACACAGGCGCCACCTTATATAATGACACGCAAATGTTCCTAAGCGAAAATCCCACTCCGGATGAAGAACTTCGCCGAACCCAATTAATCGCCCACGAAACCGCCCACATGTGGTTCGGAGATTTAGTAACGATGAACTGGTTTGATGATGTCTGGACTAAAGAGGTATTCGCCAATTATTTTGCAGCTCTGATTACCGAACCATTATTCCCGCAAGTCAATCACCAGCTGAATTGGATGAAGACTTATACAGCCGCATCCTTGTCAGAAGACCGTACACCCGGAACCACTGCTATCCGGCAACCGCTAGATAACCTTCAAAATGCAGGATTAATTTATGGACAGATCATTTATAACAAAGCTCCTGTCATGATGGTAAAACTGGTGGAATCAATGGGAAAAGAAGCATTTCGGGAAGGGATTCAAGAATATTTAAAAACTTACGCTTACGCCAACGCTACTTGGGATGACTTGATACAAATTCTAGACAGTAAAACAGAGCAAGATCTAGCCGCTTTCAGCGATGTATGGGTAAACCAAAAAGGAATGCCGATAATCAAATTCGAAATATCAGACAAACAGTTGACCATACATCAGCAAGATCCATATCAAAGAGGATTAAACTGGCCTCAAAAATTCAATATCACCCTTTGCGGAACAAGGGACACAACGATAGAAGCCAGTCTGACAGACAGCTTATGCCGTATTATGTTACCCTTTACCCCCACCCGTATTCTGCCCAATACGGACGGGAGAGGATATGGTTTGTTTGTTCCTGACAACAACAGTCTCCATTGGCTGCTGGAACATTGGCAAGAAATAGACAATGAAACAACCCGACAGGCAGTTTTAATGATGATGCATGAAAATTATCAAGCAAAAGGAATTCCGAATACTGCATGGATGAATGCATTACTCAACGGAATACATTGTGAAAAGAACCCGTTGATAGCTTCAACATTAACCAATTACCTGTCCTCTCCTCTGCAAGAGATATCTTCGGCAGAACGTGATAAAATAGAAAATGAGCTTTATAAACTCAGCCATTCTCATCCGATTCCTTCTTGTCGCATCCAGTTATTACGCCTTCTGATTACAGAAGCAGCAAGTCCGACTATGATTCAGTGCCTCTATTCCTTATGGGAAACCGAAAGAGTCCAACAATTAAATGAAAGAGATTACACTACATTGGCCTACGAACTGGCCTTGCGCATACCTGAGCAAGGAAAAGAAATACTTCAGACACAACGCCAACGCATCCACAATCCGGACCGTCTACGCCAATTCGATTTCATATCACGTGCGATGACTGCCGATACTTTAAAATTGGACAGTTTATTCCGATCTTTATTGCAAGCGGAAAACAGAAGGATTGAGCCTTGGGCAGCTACAACCTTAAGCTATCTGAATCATCCTACAAGACAAGATTATGCGGTGAAATATATCCGTCCGGCATTGGAAAAACTGACAGAAGTTCAACGCACCGGAGATATCTTTTTCCCTCGCAATTGGGTCGGGGCTTTATTAAGGAATCACGATAGCGAAGCGGCCTACAAAGAAGTAGAAGCTTTTTTATCGGTTTATCCCGACTATCCGCCTTTATTAAAAAACAAAATACTGCAAGCGGCTTATCCTCTTTACAGAAAATATGCAGATAAGAAAAAATAAACTGAAAGAATCAAGGATTCATTACACCTTGATAGACAGCATGGCGTAATGTACCCTTTTCATCATCGCTATCATAGTCCCAGTACATAGCCCCCAGCATCCCTTTTTGATGCAGGAACTGGCACTTGAATGCGATGGACTGGGCATTCTCATAATTAACGACCACATGTCCTTGCGAATTTATCATATAAGGAACTTGTGCCGCACTATCCCAACAACTCTGTAAAGAATCCAAAGCGATAATATGACGATAATCCAATAATTCCGGAGCTTCATTAGTCCCATGCCCATAGAACGGAATACCCAATACCAAGCGTCCGACAGGAAAACCTGCGGCAACATGGGCGGCAACCGCATCCTCGCAAGACCATTCCTCAGTCATTTCCGAACGGTACAAGGCCGAATGGTGATTAGGAGATTCCTCCATATCGTATGTCATGATATTGACATAATCCACATAAGGTTCGACAGCCTTTAAGTTGTAATATTTGGCACCTGCCTGTGTAGCAATGGTCAGCAGTTTGTCTTTACCGATAGCATGGCGTATATCCTTCATCAACAAAGAAAAGTTATCAGTATCTTCCGGCGAAAAAGATACACCGGCAGTTCCTATACCGGGATATTCCCAATCTATATCAATTCCGTCCAAATCAAACTGGTCTATCACCCGTTTACAATCTGCGGCAAACGCCATACGTGTACTATCTGTCTGTGCCATCTCACTAAACCGACTGCTTCCCCACCCGCCTACGGACAGTAAAACTTTCAAAGACGGTTTTTTTTCACGCAGCCCCACTACCATTTGCAAACGTGGTTCATTATCTATACGTATTCCTTTGAAATTATCTGTAACATGCCCGAACGCATAATTAATATGAGTCAAACATGCCGGATCAGGCGTACTTTCTCCCCATGAGGTGACATATGCCAAAACCACATATTTCGATTCATTCTCCGCTACCTCAATCTGCGAAGACCGCTTTTTGTCCTGACAGGCAACCACCAGCAGCAAAAAGGAAAGACCTGCTATTAATTTAAAGGTTCTCATACATAATAAAAGAGTTTAAAACAATGAGAGCTATCCGATTTATCTGTAACCGGCAGCAAACTCTTTTGAAATCGAATTATTCAAACTCATACAAACATCGGCACTGAAATCCTTTCCACAACGAATCACATGGTCCCAGTCATCTTCCGACAGTTCATCCAAATCATCCCGGCGGATACGATATTTTAGCAATCCGAAAACTACTCCGGCGTTAAAATTATCTCCGGCTCCCACCGTACTGACAGTCTGCAAAGGATCCACTTCATAATGCTTTTTTATATTCTTTGTATACAGGCGAATTCCTCTTCCACCGTGCGTGCAAATAAAATGCGGACAATAAAATTCAATCTTACTTTTATAAACCTTATCCGCATCTGTCAAACCAAACATATTCTCAAAATCCTCAACGGAGCCGCGAATGATATCAGCATATTCAAAATTCTCAAGAATAACAGGAAGCAGCTTTATCGCCTCGTTCTTGTGAGTACTGCGGAAATTCACGTCATAATAAATGATAGCCCCTTTTTCACGAGCTTTATCCAACAGTTCTTTCACCTTATCACGCAATTGAGGCGTTACAGCATAATAAGAGCCGATCATCACAATGTCATCCCGATGTATTTCAGGCATTGTCACATCCAGCCTCAACCGTGGATAATCTTTATAAAAAAGATATTCAGCATCATTCTGTTCATTCAGAAAAGCTAAAGACACAGGTGACTTTCCTTCAGGAAACACGTTCACATAATCTGTGCTTACTCCATTCTCTCGCATAAATTTCAGAATGATATCGCCCACTTTGTCATTTCCCGTTTCACTGATAAAAGTTACATTGACTCCCAAACGCCCCAATGAAATAATTCCATTGAAAACCGAGCCACCAGGAACTGCTGCCGTAGGTTGGCTATCTTTAAAAAGAATATCCAGAATGGTTTCACCTATACCTATTACTTTTCTCATTTTTATATTTACGATTTATATACATAAAACCGGAACACAAATGACACAAATCCTTTAATAAAATGCTATTTGTATTATTTGTGTCATTTGCGTTCCGGTTCTATTTTATTTTACTTACTTAACTCGCGTGAACGCTCACCTAAGTACCCTCCATGATGGCGTTTGCTATACTCTTCGATGGTAAAACCGGTCCTTTTCATGGTTTCCACTACCAAAATATCACCTATCACGGTCATAACTGTAGTTGAAGTTGTGGGGGTCATACCCAAAGCACACACTTCATCAGGATGCCCGGTGCATAAACAAATATCAGACTCCCGGGCCAATGGACTATCCGCATTTCCGGTAATAACAATATATTTCAAATTTGGGTTCAAATTATGTGCAAGTTGTGTCAGTTCCACAATTTCACGGGTTTTTCCTGAATTAGAAATCAGAAGCAGCAAATCATTCTCCTGCAAAATCCCCAAATCCCCATGTTGGGCTTCGCTGGGATGTAAAAACACTGCCGGAATACCTGTAGAGCAAAAAGTCGTAGCTATATTCATAGCTATCTGTCCGGCCTTACCCATACCGGTAGTCACCAGCTTTCCTTTTTTACGGTGTATTTGCTCAACAATCAATTCCACTGCTTTCTCATAAGCATCAGTTATAGGAATATTCAAAACAGCCTGAGCCTCTTTCTGCAACAATTCGTGTATAGATGTCATCATAATAGGTTACATGAATATTATTTAAGTAGTTCGGTTAGTTCTCTCAAGTCATTGGCAACAGCAAAATAACTGTTCAACGGATGATGGGCAAAATGCTGCCTCTCCAATCCGGCCAAAAAGTCGATAATGCCATTCCAAAAGCCATTTATATTATAAAAAATTACTTTTTTACGATGATAGTCCAGCGTAGCGGCCGCCATTACATGAAAAACCTCATCCAGTGTACCCACTCCTCCCGGCAAAGCTATCACTACATCCGATTCATTCAACATCACATCTTTACGGTCACTCAAATTATCCGTACGGAAAGTCACATCCACCAAATCGCTGGCTCGTCCACGTTCTTCCAGCTTGGTCGGAATAACTCCCATTATCATCGAACCGTTGTCTTTGGCTGCCTTGGCAATACATTCCATCAATCCGATATTAGCACCTCCATACACTAACGTCTTCTTGTTTTGTCCCATCCAAACGCCCAACTCACGTGCTTTTTCAAAAAACACAGGCTCTATATTCTCGGATGCGGAACAGAAAATAGCAATTTTATCCATCATCTTGTTTTCTGTTAGTAAATACAAATATCTGCATTTTTTGAAGAACGGCAATAACTTTTGTTGTATTTTTGCCAACCGAAACTTATTTGAAGCAAAAAAACAATGTCATACAATACTTTCACCTTGCCTAACGGGCTGCGCATTATTCACGCTCCCAATCAGTCTAATGTAGCCTATTGCGGCTTTGCCGTCGATGCCGGAACCCGTGATGAAAACGAACAGGAACAGGGAATGGCCCATTTCGTGGAACACCTTATCTTTAAAGGAACACAAAAAAGACATGCATGGCACATCCTGAACCGCATGGAAAATGTAGGCGGAGATTTAAATGCATATACGAATAAGGAAGAAACAGTGATATACAGTGCTTTTCTGGTAGAACACTTCTCACGGGCAGCAGAACTGCTGGCAGATATTGTATTTCACAGCACCTTCCCACAACATGAGATTGACAAAGAAGTGGAAGTGATTATTGATGAAATACAAAGTTATGAAGACAGTCCGTCAGAACTGATTTTTGATGATTTTGAGGAATTGATTTTTCCCAATCATCCTTTGGGAAGGAATATTTTGGGCAAACCGGACTTATTGCGTAGTTTCAAAAGTGAACACGCCTTGAATTTTACTTCCCGTTTTTACAAAGCTACCAATATGATCTTTTTCATTCAAGGCAATATAGACTTTAAGAAAGTGATACGCACCATAGAGAAAGTGACAGCCGACATCCCTTTTTCCATTACCGAACGCCAACGGACAGAACCTTTTCTCTATATTCCTAAGACATTGACACTGAATAAAGAAACACATCAAGCCCATGTAATGATAGGTAGCCGGGGATATAATGCATATAATGAAAAACGAACCGGACTTTACCTGCTGAACAATCTGCTGGGAGGACCCGGTATGAACAGCCGGCTGAACGTTTCCTTGCGCGAACGCCGGGGGCTGGTCTATAACGTAGAAGCCAATCTGACTTCATACACAGACACAGGAGTGTTCTGCATCTATTTCGGAACTGATCCGGAAGATGCAGACCGTTGCATCGGACTAGTTCATAAAGAATTGAAAAAACTGCGTGACAGCAAACTAAGTTCCTCACAACTGAGTGCAGCAAAAAAACAGATCATCGGACAAATAGGAGTTGCCGGAGACAATTTTGAGAACAATGCATTGGATATGGGAAAAACGTTCTTGCACTATGGTAAATTTGAAGGTCCGGAAGAAGTATTCAAACGGATAGAAATGCTGACAGCAGAACATCTGTGGGATATCGCCAATGAAATGTTCGATGAAAATTATCTTTCAACCTTGATATACCTATAAAAACAGGAAATCACCCTAAATTTCAAACATTACATTTCTCACAAATAAAAATCTAATTGTATTTTTGTAGAAATACCTTTAACTAATATCATTAATTTATGAAGAAACTTCAACTATGCATTTTAGGAAGCTTATTCGCAGCTTCCTTACAAGCACAGAGTACAGATTACACCAAAGGACTGAGCATCTGGTTTGATACCCCTAATAATTTGGACGGACGCGCTTCCTGGTATTCTCCTGCAACAGACAAAGCATGGGAAAACAACTCACTCCCCATAGGAAACGGCAGTTTGGGAGGCAATGTTATGGGATCTATAGCAGCAGAACGAATCACTTTAAACGAAAAGACACTATGGCGCGGAGGACCGAACACAGAAAAGGGAGCAGCTTATTATTGGAACGTAAATAAAGAGTCGGCACACCTGTTACCCGAAATCCGCCAAGCATTCACAGACGGTAACCAGAAAAAAGCAGAAGAACTTACCTGCAAAAACTTCAACGGACTGGCCGATTATGAGCCAAGCCGTGAAACACCTTTTCGCTTCGGCTCCTTTACTACATTGGGAGAAGCTTACATCGAAACCGGTTTAAGTGAAATCGGTATGACCGATTATAAACGCATCCTGTCTCTTGACTCGGCCATGGCAATAGTCAGTTTTCGCAAAGATGAAGTGAACTACGAGCGTAAATACTTCGTTTCCTACCCCGACAGCGTGATGGTACTGAAGTTCACAGCCGACCGTCCCGGCATGCAAAACCTGATATTCAGCTATGGCAGCAACCCTGAAGCCATAGGTGATATCAAAACAGACGGTCCCAATCGTTTGCTCTATACCGGTCGCCTCAAAAACAACCAAATGAAATTTGCTCTCCGCATACAAGCCATAAACAAAGGAGGAAGCCTGAACACGACTGATGGCAAATTCATTGTCCGCAATGCGGATGAAGTCATTTTTCTGCTGACCGCAGATACCGATTATAAACTCAACTTCAATCCAGACTTCAAAGACCCCAAGACGTATGTCGGTCCTGATCCGGACCAAACAACCCTGGCCATGCTAGACGCTGCCGCTGCCAAAAATTACAACGAATTATGCGAGCGACACAAAACGGACTATACCCAACTGTTTGGCAGAGTCAAACTACAACTGAACCCTCATGCTCCTATGACCTTGCAATATCCTGCCGTTACAGATCTTCCCACCCATCAACGTCTGGCACGCTATCGCAAAGGAAATCCGGACTACCGGCTGGAAGAAATCTATTATCAGTTCGGACGATACTTATTAATTGCCAGTTCACGCCCCGGCAATCTCCCGGCCAACCTGCAAGGAATGTGGGCCAACGGGGTAGATGGCCCATGGCATGTAGATTACCATAATAATATCAATATCCAGATGAACTACTGGCCTGCTTGCTCCACCAATCTGAACGAATGTGTATGGCCTTTGATAGACTTCATCCGTACCTTGGTAAAGCCGGGAGAAAAAACAGCCCAAGCCTATTTCGGCGCACGCGGATGGACAGCCTCCATATCCGGAAACATTTTCGGATTTACTTCCCCTTTGACCGATGAAAATATGTCCTGGAACTTTAACCCGATGGCAGGTCCCTGGCTGGCAACTCACATTTGGGAATATTATGATTACACCCGAGACAAAAAATTCCTGAAAGAAGTAGGCTATGATCTTATCAAGAGCAGTGCCAACTTTGCTGTAGACTATTTATGGCATAAACCGGACGGGACCTACACTGCTGCTCCTTCCACTTCTCCCGAGCATGGACCTGTAGACCAAGGAGCTACTTTTGTACATGCTGTAATCCGCGAAATATTACTCAACGCCATTGATGCCAGCAAAGCACTGGGTGTCGATTCCAAAGACCGTAAACAATGGCAATATGTACTGAAACATCTTGTACCCTATCAAATAGGACGTTATGGTCAGTTAATGGAATGGTCAACAGACATAGACGATCCCACAGACGAGCATCGTCACGTCAACCATTTATTCGGACTGCATCCGGGCCACACCCTTTCACCAATTACTACTCCCGAATTAACCAATGCCGCCAAAGTTGTTTTAGAACACCGCGGTGACGGAGCTACCGGCTGGAGCATGGGATGGAAACTGAATCAATGGGCACGTCTGCAAGACGGCAACCACGCCTACAAACTATTTGGCAACTTACTAAAAAATGGAACTTTGGACAACTTATGGGATACCCATCCGCCTTTCCAGATTGACGGTAACTTTGGCGGAACTGCCGGTATCACAGAAATGTTGTTGCAAAGTCACATGGGATTCATCCAATTACTCCCAGCCTTGCCAGACGCATGGAAAGAAGGTTCTGTCAAGGGGCTGTGTGCCAAAGGTAACTTTGAAATTGACATTATCTGGCAGGATGGAAAATTAAAAGAAGCCGTCATTCTGTCCAAAGCCGGTGAGCCCTGCAATCTGAGATATGGTAACCTGACTTTTACCTTTAAGACAACTAAAGGAAAGACATATAAAGTAATGGTTGAGAATGAAAAACTGAAAAAAATCCCCTTATAAGGACAAAAAAACAGTCAGACAAATCCCCCTCATTTTTCAATCTATTTTGTCATTCTGAACACTATGTTATCTTTTACATCTGTTCAGAATGACAAATTATATATAATATCACAGCCATTCGGTTATCAATATCCTCTTTTCGCTTTGAATTTCAAAACCTATTTCTTATATTTGTACAAATATTTGTTTTAAGACCTTATCTGAATGAGAAAAACCGTCTATGTAATCCTGGTTCTATGTTGTTTTATCATAAAGACTTATTCCATCAACCGTCCTTATTATCATTTTAAACAACTTTCTATTAAAGAAGGACTTCCAACCTCTATTATATCCCTATACGATGACAAAAACGGTTCATTATGGGTCGGAACCACTCAGGGAATATATCGTTTCAATGGAGAAAAAATCAAGAAATATAATCTACCGTATTTATTACGTAAAAACAGCCATTACATCAACGATATTTTCGGAGATAATGAAGAACGGATATGGGCGATCACCTCACAAGGAATCAGTTATTATGAATATGAGAAAGATTCCCTGCAAATTTTTCTGCGACATAATCAGCCGGTAAAAGCTTCCATTATAACAACTGAAGGAAGCAAGCTGCTGATACCTGTAACCGACACATTGCTTGTATATGAAAAAGAATTAAAACATTCCAAAGCAATCCCTTTAAAAACAACAGGAATCCATATTATCAAGATGGAGCCTTTCGACTCCACTCATTACCTGATAATAAACAATGCATGGGAAATAAAGCTATTAAATAAACATACAGGAGAAATAACTGATTCTCCATTCGGTGAATCATCCAATGCATACGATCTATATAAGGATTCCTCCGGACGTTACTGGGTTTCCTTCTACGGGCAAGGAGTAAAATGTTATAATCAGGATGGACAACTGCTGACCTCCTATAATACCCGTAATTCAAACTTGAGCAACGATATCGTTCTTGATATAACAGAATGGGATAAAGCCATTTGGCTGGCAACAGATGGCGGCGGAGTGAATATAATCTATCCGGACACTCATGATATTCAAATCTTATCAAACAAAGAAAACCGGCAATTCCCTGCCAATTCAGTCACATGCCTATGCCACAGCAACAACCACATGTGGATAGGTATGGTGCGGGAAGGCGTACTAGGAGCAGAAAAAGGTTTTATCACTACCTATACCAAAGCTGCACAAAACCCAGCCTCAGGCTTGTCCGACAAATGCCCCTTATGCCTATGGGAAGATAAAGACGGACGGATCTGGATTGGTACGGACGGAGGCGGTATCAACTGCTTTGACCCGCAAACGGAACGTTTTACCCACTATCCGCAAACATTGGGAGAAAAAATAGTATCCATTTGCCCTTTATCCGAAACCGAACTGCTAGCATCCAGTTTTTCAAAAGGAATCTTCCGCTTCAATAAAAAGACAGGAAACTACCAGCGCTTCTCTCTTCCGGACAAAGATGCAGAAGCAAAGCTGGCAAGCTCCAGTGCACCCACCAATATACGAGTTAATGATCGGAACGAAATAGAACTATACGGTAATGCTTTTTACCGATATATTCCCGGAAGCCAACAACTTATTCCCATCCACTTCAAGAACAAACAATTACAATATTCCTGGATCTATATTGGAAAATACCGTACTTATCCATTTTTTCATGACCGAAACAATGTATTCCAATACAACAAAGAGAAAAACGAATACGAAACCATAGCTTATGAGAAAAATAACCAGATATTAGCTGCAAGCATTGATTCTTTAGGGACTCTATGGATAGCCGAACCTAATGGAGTCACCAGAATTCACCTGCCCTCAAACCGTAAAGAGCCATTAAAGCTACCCGATGGAAATGACGTAATCACTTCTTTAGTCATTGACCATGAAGGCATCGTATGGATGGGGTCATTGGGAATCATATACGCTTATAATCCACATAAAAATCATTTTGTCATCTACAATGAGATGGACGGCATATTACCTAACGACTTTTTAGCCAAACCTGCATTGGTGGCAAGTGACGGCAACATATACATGGGTGGCTCCGAGGGATTGGTACGAATCAACAAAGCTTTAAAACCAGCTTCGGCTCCACCTCCCATCACACTTAAGTTGCAAGAAATAGCATTGAACGGCACAACAGTTCACTTCATCCCCCGATCAACTATGGAAATTCCTTATAATTTCTCCTCCCTAAAAATACATACACAACTGGAAGGGGGAAATGTATTTCACAAGCGCATCTACCGGTTCCGTATAAAAGGGCTGAACACAGAATACACAGAAACATCCCGTCCCCATCTTGTTTTACATACCATTTCTCCGGGCGACTATAAAATAACGGTTCAATGTACACAGAACGATGGTAGCTGGAGTCCTGAATTCACTTTGCTGAAATTCACTGTCCTTCCTCCGTGGTGGCAACAATCCTGGTTCATCCTATTATGTGCGGCCATCATCATTCTTTTCATTATCTATATCATAAAAGCTCACGACCGTCAACTGAAACGGAAATACAAGGAACAGGAACGTACCATCTACAAGGAAAAAGTGAAAGCTTTGATCAATATCAACCATGAACTGCGTACCCCTTTAACCTTAATTTATACACCGTTGAAACAACTTACAAACAGCAAACAAATCCCCTATGAACTCCGTGGCAAACTATATGGTGCGTTCAAGCAAGCACGACAAATGAAAAACATCATTGACATGATTCTGAATATGCGCAAGATGGAAGTAGAGAAAAATATCCTGCGCATGTCTTCCACGCCCTTCAACGAATGGTTGCAAAGTATCCTAAATGATTTCAAGGATGAACTTTCGTTACGTAATATCTCATTGGCATTTACTCCTGACACTACCATAGAAACTATGTATTTTGACCGCAGTCAATGTGAAATCGTCGTTAACAACCTATTGACAAATGCCTATAAATTCAGCGAAGAAAATTCTACTGTCACTGTTTCCACTTACCTCGAAGGTAATGGAAGCCGTGTACGGGTAACTATAAAAGATGAGGGAATAGGTCTTCAAGAAGAAGATATAGCCAATTTATTCACTCGCTTCTATCAGGGTAAACATAGCTTTCAAGGTAACGGAATCGGCTTGTCATACGCCAAGCAACTGGTAGAAATGCACGGAGGCATCATCGGAGCCCAAAATAATGAAACCAAAGGAGCGACTTTCTTTTTCACATTACCGTATAGACAGGAAGCCGCCGACATTCAATCTACACCTCAAACCTATTTGAATGATGCATTGCATCTATCAGCCGACATCGATTACAAACAACCTCAACAAGACAGCATAGAGAAATTTCATTCTATTCTAATAGTGGAAGATGATCGCGACTTATGTAATTACCTGATTTGCAACCTACAAGTTCTGTTTGAAGAAGTGTATGAAGCTCATGATGGCATGGAAGCTCTTCCTATCCTTACGTCACAACGCCCCCAAATTGTATTAAGTGATGTCAAAATGCCCCGCATGAACGGATTTGAACTATGCCGCTATATCAAACAAAAACCAGACTTAAACTATATGCCTGTGATACTGCTTACTTCCTGTGTCGATGACGCCAGTATAGAAGAAGGATACAAAACAGGAGCAGAAGCCTATATAACCAAACCGTTTGACATGGATTTACTTTCTATCCAGATACAGAATATCATGCATAATCACAACATCGTGAAAAAGCACTATGCCACCATAGATATCCCTATACCCAAACAAGAAAATCTGAATCACATCAATGAGCAGCTGATGCTTCAATTCAGCCGCATTGTCAATGAAAATATCAGCAATGTGGATATGGATGTCAATTTCATAGCAAAGCAAATGGGAATGAGCCGTGCGTCACTCTACAACAAGACTAAAGGAATGATGGATATAGGCATCAGTGAATACATCATAAAATGCCGTTTGGAATATGCCCGTAAATTACTAGATGCCACCACACTGTCCATAAGCGAAGTAGCAGAACAGTCAGGATTCAAGCATTCACGCAATTTCAGCACTGTATTCAAAAATGCAATGGGAATGAGTCCGTCCGATTATAGAAAAAAAGATTCCCGACCTTCTTGAAAACAGAAAGACCGGGAATACTTCATGCTATGTTAAATTTAGGTCAGATTAGGTTGTCAATCCTTGTAAATGTTACGAATAGGGTCATCATACTGAACTTGGAGACGTAATAATTCCGTCTTCAATTCTTTAACCAACTCTTCCGTTCCAGGTTGTCCGTAGATATTATGCATCTCCATAGGATCTTCCTGTAAATCATATAGTTCCCAACAGTCTATGTCATTATAAAAATGCATCAATTTATAACGTTCTGTACGTACACCATAATGGCGGCGGACAGCATGTTCAGCCGGGTATTCATAAAAATGATAATACAATGATTTACGCCAGTCAGGCACTTTCTCCCCCTTCAGCAAAGGCAAGAAAGAAACTCCATGCATATCTGCCGGTACCTCCACCCCTGCAAGGTCCAATATAGTAGGACCATAATCAATATTTTGCACCATCTCATCAACATCACCTTTCTTTCCTCCCGGCAAACGGACCAGCAAGGGGGTACGGAAAGACTCTTCGTACATGAAACGCTTGTCAAACCAACCATGTTCTCCCATATAGAATCCCTGGTCGGAAGTATAGACAATCATCGTATTTTCCATCAATCCGTTCTCTTCCAAATACTTCAAAACACGCCCCACATTACGGTCTATGGAATGGATAACCCGCATATAATCATGCATATATTGCTGATATTTCCACTCAGCCAAAGCCTTACCCGTTAACTTATCCTGTTTGAATTTGGCAATGATAGGATCATAATGCTTGTCCCAAACAGCCTTCTGTTCCGGATTCAGAGCATTATACATATTTCTGCCCGCTTCTTCCAGTCCCGTTGTGGTATGGATCTCATTCTCCTTGTCCGCCATCTTCAGGTCATACACCAAATCCATATCCTTTATAATGCTCATTTCCTGCTTGGATGCAGGAATTCTGCCTTCATATTTATCATAGAAGTTCTCTGGCATCGGATAAGTTACATCATCATACAAGTCAAGGTCACAAAGATCAGGCATCCAGGTACGATGAGGCGCCTTATGATGAATAAAAAGACAGAATGGTTTACTCTTGTCCCGGATGCTGTCCATCCAATTTATTGCCAAATCTGTCACAATATTGGTAGCATAGCCTTCCCGTTGTACCCGTTCGCCATTTTTAATAAATTTCGGATTATAATAATCCCCTTGTCCTATCAGGATGTCCCAATAATTAAATCCGGTAGGTTCAGATACCAGATGCCATTTACCGATCATAGCAGTCTGATAGCCATTAGCCTGAAGCAGTTTCGGGAAAGTCTGCTGGTTACCGTCAAATGTGGTGGTATTATCCGTAAATCCATTGGCATGACTATGTTTACCGGTCAGCATACAGGCACGGCTGGGACCACTCAGGGAGTTTGCCACAAAACTATTTGTGAAACGGACCCCTTCATTGGCTATCCGGTCAATATTGGGCGTCTGCATATAACGTTGGTCATAGGCACTGATCGTCTGATAAGAATGGTCGTCACACATGATATAGACTACATTCATCGTTTTTTTTACCTCTTCAGATTTCTTTTCTTTGCAGGAAGACAGCGATGACAACACCACTGCTCCCGTCAAAGAATATAATAACACAGGTGTTACTCTACTCATATCTTTTTTTATTAACATAATTCCTACCATCCAGGATTTTGTTCCCACATACCACCGGTCAAATCTCCTAACATACGTGTCTGAATGGGTAACAGATAGTCACGGTTGACATTAAATTTCCAACCCGATTCATATCCTGCGGGATTCGTAGGTATAATATAGCGCAACGGATCCCCGGGCTTGCCTGTCAGGAAAAGATTATTTCCCGAAGCTTGATCATAAATTAACTTATCACCATATACAGGATGGTTCTCAAGATTACTTCCCACAAAGAGCGCACCTTTCGGCCATTTGCCCACTATTAATTCGTCCGCAGCAGCCCAGCGCATGATATCTTCCTGACGGCGTCCTTCACAGGCTTTTTCAACCCGGCGTTCACGACGTACAGCCTGAATATACTTATCAAGATTGCGGAAACCATAATCAGCTTCCTGATTATACTCCCTGTCAAAATCCACCGGAGGCATACCTACACGGTCACGTAAAGGTTGCAAGGCATCAATAATTTTCTGCGCATTCCCCACACCATCCAGTTCAGCCAGAGCTTCTGCATAATTCAGCAGGATATCTGCATAACGGAACTGAATAGCCGGTGTGGCTCCCTTGAACTCGGCATCCAGACTGCCCGTATAATCAATTTGCACATGTTTTAATAAAGAATAACCAGTCATATTCTGATTATAGGATGAAGTACCAATCAATGGCGGTACAACATAATAAGGAGCCTTGTCATCCGGACGTAATTGCTGCCCCGGCATACAAACAGTCTGTGACAAACGCGGATCACGCAAAGTCGGCTGCAATTCATTCCCGAACACCTTTTTCGCTTCAATCCGCTCATCACCAACAAACGGTTTACCATCAATTGTCAGATAATCATCCACTAATGAAGCCGTAACACCTACACTCCCTCCTCCTTGATTTAAGTAACGGTTTACATTATTACCAATCTGATCTCCATCATACTGTTTATACCAAAGTACTTCCGGATTACCCGATAAATCTGTAGTCTGAAACATCTGACGATAATCATCCAATTTGTTACCAGTATTATAAATGGCCCATACGCCACGATCCATCACTTCTTTTGCAGCTGCAACAGCCTGATTAAAATAATCGCGAATTTTTTCATCGGTCACCGTAGAATCAAAAAACTTATCATTTTTCGCTTTATGGTATTTTTCCCAAGTTCCTTCAAACAAGGCCACTTCACTTTTCAAAGCACGCGCCACATCTTTATGAATCCGCATGGTAGCACTATTGTTCTGAGTATTGAGATACATCACCGCTTTATCCAGATCAGCCAAAATACTGTCGGCAATAATCGTGCGGTTAGCACGAGGCAATTTCATTTCTTCCATATTAGGATCAAGCGGAGTGTTCACCCACGTCAGGCGCCCATAGCTGATAAACATCTGATAATAATACCATGCGCGGAAATAATAAGCCTCACCCACATACTGATTATAATCAGCAGATCCTTTTTCCACACAATTATCTAAATTACACAGCATAAAATTTAAATTACGGATAGCTGTATAATTTTGCAGTTTGACCGCACTACTCAATGTCGTTTCACCTGCCAAACGGGTACTAACCGAACTGGAAGCCATATTATCACTATGTGTATCTGCCCCGGCAATATATTGTCCACCACCGGCATCAAAACCTTGCGCACGCATTCCATCACCAAAGCTGACATAGTCATATTTATAATTACCTGTCTGATAGAATTGATCCAGATAATTTCTCATTTCCCCCGTACTTGCAAAAGGAATCGTCGTAGACAATACCCCTTCAGGCATCTTATCCAAATCATAGCAACCGGTAAGACCTAACATCAAAACCAGACCCAAAAATATATTTCTTTTCTTCATAATATTCATCAAATTATAAGTTAACAACTAGACCAAAAGATATCACCTTGTTCATAGGATAGTTCTTTCCACCTTCAGCCGTGTAATCATTCTTGGTAAAGATAGCTTCCGGGTCAAACATTCCTTTCAAAGTGGTAAAAGTCAACAAATTCTCACCAGAGAAAAACACCTGCACTTTCTGTAAACCTACCTTTTTTGTCCATACGGCAGGGATATCATAACTCACTGTCAGATTTTTCAGACGACAATAAGCACCACTCTGGAGATAACGGTCACTAAGCGTCATTGTCTTATTACGGAAAGGAACCACTCCTCCTGCTGTATGAATATAAGGTTTTGGATAATAAGCCCCTGTATTTGTCTCACTCCAATAATCCAAATGCTCTTTAAACACCGTCACCTGCGCATAAGGTCCGCTTCCCCAAAAATAAGCTCCCGTACCAGGATCCCAGTCCCGCTTAGCGACCCCTTGGAACATAGCGCTTACGGTTACACCTTTCCAGCTAATTGAACCGTTAATGGTATATTGATAACGAGGAGTGGTATTACCGATTACTGTCATATCACCCATATCATCCAAGGTATTAAGCCCATTATTGATTTTCTTATCCCCATTCAGGTCACGATATTTTACATCTCCCGGCGTCCAAGGTTTACCGCTTATAAAAGACAAATCATAGGTATTATTATACTCATCCGCCTCTGCCTGAGTCTGGATCAGTCCGTCCGCCCGATATCCCCAAATTTCACCAGCTTTCTTTCCTTTATACCAATTATCTTTAGGATTTGTTCTAGTCCCTTCATATTCAGTTACTTCAGCAGTAGCATCCGAAAGAGAACCGCCTATGCTATAGTCAATATCCTTTCCAATTTTTCCACGATAACTCAGCACCAATTCCCAACCACGGTTACGCATACGGGCATTATTGGTTTTAGGAGCGTCTGCACCAAAGAAATCCGGGAAATCCACCGTAGGTCCTAACATATCCTTCGTATCACGTTGAAAAACATCAAAAGAACCGGTCAACGAATTACCAAAGAAACCGAAATCCAAACCTATATTCTTACTCTCCACTTTTTCCCAAGTCGTATTCGGGTTGACTACGGCAGGGGCCTTAGTAAAGATGTGGCGTCCATCAGAGAATATATAATTTCCCAATTTATCATTCAAATCCATAGTAGCGGCAAAAGTATAAAGGGCCGCACCCGCCTGATTACCCAGTAATCCGTAAGAAGCACGAAGTTTCAAGTTGGAAACTACATCGGCTATTGGCATCATAAACTGTTCCCGGGTAATATTCCATCCTAAAGATGCAGATGGAAAGAAGCCCCAACGATTACCTTTGGCAAAACGTGACGATCCATCATATCGTCCATTCAATTCAAGAAGATAACGTCCGTCATAATCATAATTCACACGTCCGAAAAAGCCACGGGTTGCCCAGCCATTACGAGTATCGACTACCGTCTTATCACCGGTTCCCATACCTACATTAGGATTTGAAGTTGAATAAAGTCCGGTAATCGAGTTCTTCATATAACTATAGTCATTATTTTCTTCCTGATAACCTGCCATTACGGTAAAATTATGCTTGTCTCCCAAAGTAAAGAGATAATTCGAATATAAATTTATAGATTGGTAGCGAGTATGCGCATAATAACGGGTAAACTTGCCATCGGGTGATACACCCAACTCATCACGCACACCTTTTGAAGTACTCACCCCGTCAGCCCCATAAATTAACGGGCTCACGTTCAATGCCTCATATTCCAAATCCATCAATTTATATGTATAATCAAAAAAGATAAACCAGTTTTTCACAGGTTGGATATCTAAACCTGCCGTTAAACTAAAACGGTCACGTTGAGTATTTGTATACGTACCACTCTGCAAATAAGGAATCATAGTCAGTTCTGTAAAATGCCCATTCGGATCAATAGGAGCAACTGTAGGACGGAAACGTGCCAATGAATGATAAAAGCCTTCACTAAGCCCTCCGTCACCAAAAGGAGTATCCTCATCGGAATGCATAAACTTCGTATTTACTTTTACCTTCATCCAATCGGTAATCTGAGAAGAAATATTAGCGGCAAAATTATAACGGCTGAAATCCATATCGGCATAACGGAGAATACCATCTTCCGAATAATAACCACCAGAAATATAATATTGTGCTTTTTTGCCACCCCCACTCAAGCTGAGATTATGATTTTGCTTGAATGCCCAATCCTTATAATGCAAATCGAAATAATTAGTATTTCCTACTCCTAATTCTGAATTTTCGAATGCCGGGTTCATATTAGAATTTTTAGGAAGTTCGAACCAAGGATCCACACTACTGGGATCTTTAATATATTGCTGTAATAAACCCATTTTTTCCTCACTATACAAACGAGGAGAACCTGCATTGATACATCCGGCATTCCAATACTGAGCAAATTCATAGGAATCAACCATATCAGGCAATACAGTCGGCGTACTCCAACCTACGTTTCCTTGGTAATTTACACGCATTTTACCTTCCTCACCTTTCTTGGTAGTGACCAAAATGACACCATACGCCGCACGTGCACCATAAATGGCACAAGCAGCAGCATCTTTCAATACAGAAATACTTTCAATATCATTCGGGTTCACGTCCGAGAGACTCATTTCCACTCCATCAACCAAAATATAAGGATTCGCATTATTATCCAGATTGCCTTGTCCACGCAAAGTCAACGTACCACTAGCTCCCGGACGACCCGTATTTGAGTTGCTCACCAACAGCCCCGGAACCATCCCTTGCAAACTCTGTGTGGCATCAGCTACCGGACGACGTTCCAATGCATCTCCTTTCACTGAAGACACAGATCCGGTAAGATTCACTTTTTTCTGTACGCCATAACCTATTACAACAACTTCATCCAACGTTTCGGTATCTTCAGCCAATACAACACTGAAACTAGTCCTCCCATTAATAGGAAGAGTTTGCGTAGCATAACCAATGTAAGACACAACTAAATTTCCTTTGGAAGGAACATTAGAAAGCATAAAGTTACCATCCAAATCGGTTATTGTACCGTTTGAGGTTCCTTCAATTAAAACACTGGCCCCAATTACAGGCTCCTGACTGTTTTTGTCAATTACCTTACCACTGATAGATAAGGATTGGGCCAACACCTCCGATGAGAACAAAAACAGGATAGCTGTCACCAATCCAAGGATTGAAAGCAGTTTTGTTTTTTTATTCATAATAAAAGAATTTAAGGGTTAATTAGATTAAATCTGTTGCAAATATAAACCTCCTCCCCTTGCCTGCACCTCTTTATTTGTCTAATTAATCTCTATATTTGTCTAGAATAGTCCTCATTATCTATCTTTTAGACAAAAAGAAGACCTGAACACTTCCGGATATACCTCATCACCGGAAGACATTCAGGCCTTCTTTCTATATGTTAAAAAAAGATTATTTTGTTTCCATACTCATCGCTATTCCTTTTTCCAAACCACGAAGCTCGGCAAGGCCACGCATACGTCCCAAACAAGAATAGCCCGGATTTGTTTTCTTGTTCAAATCATCTATCATCTGATGACCATGATCCGGACGCATAGGAATAGATATTCCACGACGTTGCTGCACTTTCAACAGGTTCTTAACTACATGATACATGTCCACATCACCCTCCAGATGATTCGCCTCATAAAAGTTCCCTTCAGCATCACGTTGGGTACTGCGCAAATGAACAAAATTGATACGGTCTCCCCAACGTTCCATGATACCCGGCAAATCATTCTGTGCAGATACGCCAAATGAGCCACAGCACAGACAAAGTCCGTTTGACGGATTAGGTACAGCTTCCACCAACAGCTTGAAATCCGCCTCCGTACTCATAATGCGCGGCAAGCCCAGAATAGACATAGGCGGATCGTCCGGATGAATAACGAGCTTTACTCCCACTTCATCGGCTACCGGACAAATTTCTTTCAAGAAGAAAATCAAGTTATTGCGGAGTTTGTCCGCATCAATATCCTTGTAACGGTCCAGTTCATTTTGGAATTGCTCCAATGTAAAACTTTCCTCCGAACCGGGCAATCCAGCAATCATATTTCGTGTCAGACGATGAATTTCTTCCTCATCCATTTGTGCCAGACGCGCTTTTGCCTTTTCTATCTCTTCGGCCGAGTATTCCTTTTCGGCTCCCGGACGTTTCAAGATAAACAGATCGAACGCTACAAAAGCAGCCCGCTCAAAACGCAATGCCTTGGAACCATCGGGCAACGTATATGCCAGGTCCGTACGGGTCCAATCCAGTACAGGCATGAAGTTATAAGTCACAATATAGATACCACATGCTGCCAGATTACGCAAACTCTGTTTATAGTTCTCGATATATCTCAGATAATCTCCTGTCTGTGTCTTAATATGCTCGTGTACGGGCACGGATTCTACGACACTCCAAGTTAATCCTGCTTCTTCAATCAATTTCTTGCGCTTCATTATTTCCTCTACCGTCCATACTTCACCGTTGGGAATATGATGTAAGGCATTGACAATACCGGTTGCTCCGGCTTGTTTGATGTCCCACAATGATACGGGATCATTCGGTCCGTACCAGCGCCATGTTTGCTCACATAAAATCATATCAAATAAAAAAATTGAGAATTAAAAACTAAAGACTTGTTACATGGCAAATGCATTGAAACCACCATCTACTACGGCTACTGTACCGGTTACAAAGCTGCTGGCATCGCTGATGAGATACTGGATGGTTCCACACAGTTCCTCTGCTTTACCGAAACGTTTGAACGGAGTCTGGCGAATCACATCATTACCACGCTGAGTATATGTACCATCTTCGTTTGTCAACAAAGTACGGTTCTGTTCGGTCAGGAAGAATCCCGGAGCAATGGCATTCACGCGGATGCCTTCACCAAATTTCGTAGCCACTTCATTGGCCATGAACGCAGTGAAATTAGAGATTCCCGCCTTTGCAGCCGCATAACCACATACACGGGTCATCGGACGGAATGCCGCCATAGAAGAGAAGTTCACAATAGCTCCTTTCTTCTGTTCCACCATCGGCTTCAAAAATACCTGTGTAGGCAGAACTGTTCCGGTAAGATTCAGATTAAGCACTTTCTGGAACTCATCGACCTTCAAATCAAAGAAATTTCCTGTAGGAGCAATCGTAGCACCCGGCATATTACCTCCTGCTGCATTCAGCAATGCATCTACACGACCATATGCTGCGAGAATATCCTTCAGATTCTGCTCCAATATAGCCTCATCCAACACATTCGTTACAAGAAACATGGCTTCCCCGCCTTTGGCCTTGATTTCGTTTACAATGGCATTTCCTACTTCTGCCTTACGGCCTAATATAACAACCTTGGCACCTTCTTCTGCCAAATGGGCGGCAATAGCCTTTCCCAAAACCCCTGTTCCACCGGTGATTACCACCACCTGGTCTTTTACACTAAACAAATTATTCATGATATTATTCTTTATGGTTTATACCTTTAACACTATCTCGCAAAACAATCAGGCTCTCCGGCCCCATATTAAACAAAAGATCGGCGATACTCAAATTCGGCAGAAAACCGTATTTGGCATCAAAAACTTGATAGTAAGGTTTAGGGCAAAAGTCAGCATCCGCCTCACGCCAGTCACGCTTCGGATGAATAGTCTCACGAAAATCAACCTCACCCGGAACAAATTCCATGCAATATTCCGTTGTTCCTTCCATATGGGGATGAATATCGATCAAATCGCATACTAAAGAACAAATTTCCTGATTATAATCCCACAAGAAGGCATATTTCTTTTCATAAAAGACGCGGAAATCATCAGCATAGTACTCAAAGAAAGGACTGTTTCTATATGCAGCCACCAAAGCATTCCAATGTATATGACGCCAATTGCCATGATCCGAAATACGGACATCCTTCATCAGGCATTTAGGCGTACCGCTTTTTTCCGTAGGGATAGTCAGTGCCAGCGGACCGTCGGCTGCCGCAATGACACAACGGTTGCGATAAGTCTGTTTCACATAATTGTCATACTGTTCCACATAGGCCTTCTCACAGGCAAACAGTTTTGTATAATATTCCACCGGGGCCAGATAGGCCGAACTTAAATATATCGTATTCTCCATTATTGCACTCGTTGAAAAATGCGCCCTTTTCTGGATGAAAACCAAATGCGCCAAGCTTTACCGATCAAATGGTCATCGGGCACCAGGCCGAATAAACGCGAATCACACAGATTTACCGGATTATTGGATGCCATCCAGTAATAATTTTTATTAAATGTATAGGCTTCTACAGGTTTTCCCCCTACATACAGGGTATCTCCCCTGACAGAAGCCACTCTCCCTTCATGGCGGACAATAGTATTGCACAACAAGGTCACATTCCAAGGATATACCTTGACAGGTTTCCCTTTTTCCGGGATCACAAAGGGATGGCTCTTGCTTATATCCTTATGATAAAGAGGAATCAAATCCACTTTTCCCGCCAGTTTTTGTTTTAACAGGTAATATTCATAATGACTGAAGGTACGTATATACTTCCCCTCGGCATACCCCACCAACCTGTTTCCCTGAATGTTCACTTGCTGCATGGCAGCCTGCATCGTTTCTTCTTCCGTATGAGAATAGACATACAAAGATTTACTATCCGGGCTCAACACTTGTTCGTCGGTCACCCACAGTTCATCATTCAACATCAACGTATCTCCGGGTACTCCTACCACACGGCTTATAAACACTTCCCGATTGCCCACCGACGTCTGAGGAGACCGTGGATTAGGATTGTTGAACAACACAATATCCCCTTTCCCGGCAGTTTTTCCCAGCCACCGCCAGATAGAAAAAGGCACACGAAACCCATAACTCCACTTATTCACCAAAACCCTTTCCCCTTGATAAAGGCTATTCTCCATACCGGTAGAGGGAATGGTGCAGGAGGTGAAAGCAAATGTCTTTACCAACAGTACCAGAATGACAGCAGTAAGCATTGCTTTTATCCATACAGGAATACAGGGTATGCGCAATTTATTTAATGTTATCTACAAAGGTAAACAATCGGTTCCAACGTATTTTTCCATCCAGCCAGCCACGGTCATTATCCAATGACAACCAGATAAAGATAGGTTTTCCCACCACATGATCTTCGGGAACAAATCCCCAAAAACGGGAGTCAGCCGAATTATGACGGTTATCTCCCATCATCCAGTAATAATCCATCTTGAAAGTATACTCATCGGTTTCCTTGCCGTTAATATAAATCTTTCCATCTTTCACCGCCAGTTCATTACCCTCGTAAACATGAATAGGACGCTCATAAACAGGAAGATTCTCTATCGTGAGTTTCACCGTCTCTCCCTTTTTGGGAATCCATACAGGTCCGTAGTTATCCGTAGTCCAGTTCTTATACATATTCAGCGGGTACAAGCCCCCCGCATCATCAGCCGGTGTATTCTCAATACTGACTACAATATCCTTACGCGCCAACAAACCAGCTTTCGCTTTTTCCGTCAGAGGCATATTATAAACAGAAGCATCCGTATAATACATCATCATATCCTCCTTGCTGATACCCAGTTCATGAGCCAGGTCATCGGGAATAGGGCGCTTGGTTTTCACCAGATAACGATACTGCACATTATCAGGCTCTTTATTAGCTTTACCATCCAAATAAATAATACGATCCTTTATCTCCAACGTTTGTCCGGGCAAACCCACACACCGCTTCACGTAGTTCTCACGGCGGTCTACCGGACGGCTGATTATCTCACCGAAGTTCTGTGGATTCTCTTTCAGGTACTCCCGTCCCAACTGATAATAATAATCATAGACCACCCGTTGCTGCTCCGGAGTCATGGAAGCCAAATCCACCGGTTTTGCCAGCTCCTTGCCTGCGCCATAACTCAGACGGTAAATATCATCATTGGGCACACCGGTGGCAACTGTATCTCCGGCCGGAAAGTTAAAGACAACGATATCATTCAACTGTACATCCCCCAAACCTTTCACCCGTTTATAATCCCATTGTGGATGCTCAAGGTATGATTTACAATTAAAAAACGGCAGTGTGTGTTGTGCCAACGGCATGTGCAGCGGAGTCTGAGGCACACGGGGCCCATAACTCATTTTACTCACAAACAGATAATCACCCGTCAGCAATGATTTTTCCAGCGAAGAAGAAGGAATCACATAGTTCTGGAAGAAATAGAGGTTGACAAAGTATACCGCCACCAGTGCGAATACAATAGCATCCACCCATCCCATGACAGTCACTACATGACGGTTCTTGGACTCTCTCCACCAAGTCCATGGAATCTTCTTTGTGATATACGCATCGAAGATAAACGGTACAACCACCAATCCCAGCCAGCTTCTCAACCAGACAAGAAATATCAGGTAAAGCGCCAGAACAACGGCAAACTTAATCCACTGTGTACGTGTTGCTCTTATCATATCTTAAAACTGAAATAAATCACTCATTCCTAATAACCCTTCATGCCTGGATGTATATTCCGCCGCCAAAACAGCTCCCAAGGCAAACCCCTTCCGATTCTTTGCATCATGGGTAATTGAGATGCTGTCCGCCTCAGAGTCATAGCGGATAGTATGAATACCAAACACCTCCCCTTCACGGATCGAATTTACAGGAAACTCATTCTCGGCACATTCCGATGTTCCCGACACGGTTCCATCCGGTGCCACCATGGTCCCTTTCACCCATTTACTCTTGCGGTTCATATTTTCCAGAATTCCTTCGGCCAGCGTGATGGCTGTTCCGCTGGGCGCATCCAGTTTATGAATATGATGAGTTTCGGTCATGGAAACCTCGTAAGCGGGAAAGTTATTCATTATTTTAGCCAAATATTTATTTACAGCAGAGAATATAGCGACACCCAGACTGAAGTTAGACGACCAGAACAAGGTTTTTCCACCTTTCGTGCATAATTCTTTCACCTCATCACCATGTTTGTCCATCCATCCGGTACTGCCCGATACCAATTTGACACCGGCAGCAAAAGTTTTCATATAGTTGTCATATGCCACCATCGGGTTAGTAAACTCAATAGCCACATCTGCTGATTTAAATGCTTCCGAATTAAAATCATCTTGATTATCAACATCTATAATACTCACAATCTCATGTCCGCGGGCAACTGCAACCTTTTCAATCTCCTTGCCCATCTTTCCGTATCCTATTAATGCTATTTTCATAATTACGAATGTTATTTCAGCCACAAAGATAGCGTTTTTCGTTGTAAACCATTACATTTGCCAAACATTTACACCTCATTAACATGGAACAACTATTACACTATGTATGGAAACATAAAATATTTCCTCTCAAAGAACTGAAAACGACAACCGGCCAACAAGTGGAAGTTATAGATACGGGACTGGCGAATACCGACGCCGGTCCCGATTTTTTTAATGCCAAGCTCAAGCTGGACGGTGTGCTTTGGATAGGCAATATCGAGATACATGAAAGATCTTCAGACTGGTTCAAACACGGACATCATGCAGATGCCGGTTACAACTCTGTCATTCTGCATATAGCCTCCGAAATAGATACGGAAATCAGCAGGAGCAATGGAGAAAGAATCCCCCAAATACAACTCATCTGCCCGGAAGCGGTCCGCACCAACTACAAGGAACTGTTGGAAACAGACAGCTACCCCCCTTGTTACCGCATCATTCCTTCACTCCCCCCTTTCACCGCCCACTCATGGATGACTGCCTTACAGATGGAAAGATTCGAGCAAAAAGCGACCTTATTGAATGAACGGTTAAAACGTTGTCAAGGCAATTGGGAAGATGCTTTTTTTATCACACTGGCACGTAATTTCGGTTTCGGGCTGAACGGAGACGCTTTCGAAACCTGGGCTCATCGGCTTCCCTTCCGGGCGGTAGACAAGCATCGGAACGACCTTTTCCAGATAGAAGCCATCTTCTTTGGACAAGCCGGCATTCTGGAAGATTCTGATGGAGACGGATACTATCTCCGGCTAAAAAAAGAGTACACCTATCTACAGCATAAATTCGGACTTATCCCGATGGATGCTTCCCTATGGCGTTTTCTCCGGCTACGTCCTGCTAATTTTCCGCATATACGGATTGCACAGTTGGCATGTCTTTATCATCGTGCCTACGGACTGCTCTCTCGCATCATGGAAACGGAGACACTACAAGGTGTCAGAGATATTCTGAAAGGAGGAACGTCAGAATACTGGCTCACTCATTATACATTTGGCGGTTCTTCCCCTTCCCGTCCGAAGACTCTAAGTAACACCTCACTGGATTTACTCATTATCAACACGGTAGTGACATTTCTCTATGCTTACGGACTGCATAAAGGGAATCGTGTACTTTGTGCACGTGCCGGCAGTTTTCTGGAAGAATTGAAAGCGGAGAACAATTATATCACCCGCATGTGGGAACAATGCGGAATGAAAGCCTCCAATGCCGCCGACAGCCAAGCTTTGATACAATTAAAGAAAGAATATTGCGATAAGAAAAAATGCCTGTATTGCCGGATAGGGTACGAATATCTGAAACGGTCATAATATTCTATCACCCTGCCGGCCATTATTAACTATATCCATAGAATGCCGACAGGGATGTATGAAGCTGTGACAATAATTTATGTATAACAAATGACGAAACAGTCTTGTCACCGGAAGGGACAGGTACTGAGAATACCTCTATCCTGCCCAACTGACTATTATTCTCTTTGGAAATCAGACGGATAATTTACTTCATTAATAATCTTTCCTCCCTCCAAACGCTCCCATGTCTTGAAAGAGCGCACTCCTTGTGTCAGTTCAATGACCCGTGCCCCATTTCCTCCCGGAATATCGTGATAAACGGTATTCCCTCCGGTAAACCGTCCATAGCACAACAAAATCCCTTTCCAATCAACTACATAATCATTCACATGGTCGTGCCCCACAAATGTAGCCATTATGTCTCCTGCATTCAGCATAGCAGCATACAAACCTGTATTAATCAACGGAGCACAAGCCTTTTCCTTACGTGTTCCTATCAATAACGCATTTTCATCTTGCGCCGCTTCATTATATTCCGGAAAAGGAATATGAAAGAAAGCCAACGAGGGCAGTGGCTTGCCACCATTACGTTCCGTATATCCCACACTGCTCTCAACATACCAATTTATCTGATCCGGCTTTATCCAATCATACCCTTTTACCTGTTTCAAAGACGAATACGCATTGCTATCGAAGACATAAAGCACAGCTGCATCCTTCTTTCCGTCTTCCGACTTCAAAGGAAGTACATAATTAGTAACTCCCGAAATCCCTGCCGTGGTAGAGGTCAGATTACCCGGCATATCTTTGATATATTCCAGTAACTCAATACGGGTCATATCTTGCTCATCATCATGGTTTCCCCAAGTCACGGCAAAAGGCAAACGGCGGGAAACAACAGGTTCCAAAGCTTTAGACAATGCCTCGCTCGCCGGCTTGCCAAACACCAAATCACCTGTATAAATCACCAAATCCGGTTTCTCAACATCCAAGACCTCATTCATTCGCTCCGCCGCTTCTTCCGAGGCAGAGTCTCCCGGTACCCAATGAACATCAGTGAACTGAACAATCTTAAACTTCTTGTCTGCATTGAATTTCAGCACATTTTGCGCGCTTACCGGCATCATCCCTACACAAAGCAGAGCCAACACACCACATAATGTTTTTATCTTTTTCATCATCCTAAAAATTTATTTAAACTGATTACTGCAACCACCAAGGCTTATCCGAGGTTTTATCACTTCCACCAAACTGCTCATTCAAAGCAGCCTCCACATGAGTGGCATTGTTATTATATTCATCCTGCGGATACATCCAGCGATAAGGCAGACTAACTCCTGCGGCACGGCGGAAATCGGGATACCCCGTACGAAGCGCCTCATAGTAGGGTAGCCATACACTTCCCTGCAAAAATGTCGGCAAATACTTTTGCATAATAATACGCTCTATCTTCTCATCAGTAGAAAGGGAAGAGGAATAAGCCACCTTGTCATTTCGAAGGTATTCTGCCGCTGCATCCTGAGTGAGATAATCAGCTACCGACACAGCATATTTCTGATAAAACTCAAAAGACGCCTTGACGGCCGATTCATAATAAATCTTGTCATCTCCCTGAATCCATCCTCTTACTACAGCCTCAGCCAATATAAGCTGCTGTTCAACGTAACCTAACAAGACCATAGGCTCATTGGTCGGAGTCTGGTAATAACGGGGAGCAGGCTTGGAACAGTTTCCAGCCACCGCCTTATCATTAACCAAACTATAAGGAACAGCCGGATCACCCCCGTCATAAGAGCTGAAATCATTAATCGCTTTTCCGGCTTTTTCAGCATTCGGAGTTTGCGTGGCAACAGCAAATAAACGCGGATCCTGCCGTGTAGCCAATGCAGCAATATAAGTGGAATCCATAAAACGCCCCGAACCGAAATCGCTGTCATTAAAATACGGATAACGGTTATCCTGCTGGTCAAGATAGATCAACTGCCCGTTATCCGACAAGCTTTCCATTAAAGGTCCGTCGGCTACAATCTTTGAAAACTCCGATTTAACATCTATATCACCTACCTTCTCTTTTCCCGACAAAGACATCAAAATACGTAAGCGGTAAGCATTAATCAATTTTCTCCAATTAACCAAGTTGCCATTGTAGATAATATCTCCCGAAATAATCTCATCACTGCCTTCAAGCATTTTATCGGCCTCTTCCAGTTCCTTCAAAATGCCGGCCAGCACAACTTCCTGCGAATCGTATGCCGGCTGGTAATTCGCATCTGTTTCTGCCTTAAGCGCATCCGTATAGGGAATACTTCCAAAGTCCAGAGTCAACTGATAGAAATAATTGGCACGGAAGAAATGAGCCAAAGCCTGATAAGCACTTCCTTCTCCGGCCTCTTCTGACATTTTGGTCACATCACGCAAATTGCTATAATAATCAAAATCCCCACGCGTCCATTTATAAACCTGATACTTGCTTTCTCCCGAAGTCAGAATCAGCATCTTGGCTGCATGGCAAGCATCCGAACTGGTTTGATTGAAAGCACTATAAGCAACTCCGGTCAACAACAGGGAAGGATTGGTAGTAGTGGCATTATTAGGATCCACATTCATCTCTTCCAAATCAATGCAAGCACTCATTGCAAAGGATACGGCAAGAAGAGATGCCATGTATTTGATATACTTCTTCATCATATTTTGAATAAACGTTAAAATTTAATGTTAGCACTCACTCCTACATAACGGGCCGACGGATCCTGCAAATCTCCATCACTGGCACCAAAGTCCGGATCCAAATAAGGAGTCTTTTTCAGCACGGCCAGATTGTTTCCAAACACTGTGACATCCAGCCCTTTTATAAACTGTGACTGAATGAACTTAGTCAAATCATACGTCACTGCAACACGTCTCAGTTTTAGGAAAGAACGGCTGAACGTATTAGCAAACAACTCGCTTTCTTCTGTACGCACCACGGCACGATAAGGATAATTCTGGGCCCAAGTCTGTATGTTTACCGCTGTTTCATTCTTTTTATAGACACGGGTATCGGAAACAATATTCCCATTCACGTCATAAGTCACCTCACCGCTTACTATATTGACACCTTCGGGCACATAAACAGGCTTGCCACCATTATCATATTCTTCCTGACGATACATGGTAGATTTGGGATGCTTTCCTCCCCACCACATTTTCTGCGTGGTAGTAGATATCAACGTTCCTCCGATAGCTCCGTCCATATCTATATTGACAGTAAAATCCTTTATCTTGAAAGTATTCTGCAATCCGAAACGAACATCAGGAGACTGGTTTCCTACTTTGGTCTTAAAAGCGCTCTGAGTGGGCAAACCCGTATTCGCATCCAATATCAACCGGCCATCCGGTGTCTTTTCCCACTCGGTAGCATACATAGCATCAGCCCGGTCACCTTTTTTCAAATCGCCGAACTTCTCCTGGTCTCCATAAATCCCGGTCAGCTTACGAATATTACTACTCCAATTGGTAGCTACATTCCAGGTAAAGTTTTTGTTTTTTACCGGAGTGGCGGAAACAATCAGCTCGAAACCGTTTGTTGTGTATTCGTTACCATTCACATAACGTTTGGTAAATGCCGAGGCAGATGATATGGGCAGTTCTATAATACTGTTCTCATCCAGCATATGATAGTAGGTCAGATCAATTCCAATGCGATTATGCAAAAACGAAGTAGAAACCCCCACCTCATACGAGGTTGTTTTTTGCGGCAATATATTCGCATTGAGTAACGTACCCGGATAAGTCACGGACGGAATACTGCCATACAGTGTGCCATTGGAATAAGTAGCATACAAAGAATAAGGATCAAGGTCACTGGAAACTTGCGCCCATGCACCATTTACTTTCAGATAATCCATCCATGAAGGCAGTTTCACATATTCATTAACCAATGTACTTAATGACACAGAAGGATAGAAATAGGAGTTATTCCCTTTTGCCAAAGTAGAAGACCAGTCATTACGCCCGGTAAATGTAAGAAACAAAGACTCAAACAAATCTACATTCACAGAACCATAAACACTCTCGATAGCTTTTTCGTTCATCGAGTTGGTAGCGCTTACAGGATTCAGGCTATTACCCAAATTGTATACTTTCGCCACGATCAGTCCGTCTGTAGACTGGCTTTGCTTCCGAATCTGACGGTAATACAGTGAAGTACCGGCATTGACAGTCAACGTAAAATTCCTGCTGAAAGCACGTGTGTAAGTAGCAAGAAAATCCGCATTGATGTCCAGCTGATCAGTATTCCACGTTTTGTAGTCGCCATTCCGCGAATCACCATAGTTCATATAAGACTTAGGAACAGACATATCTTCAAATGTGCTTTCCAAACGTCCCGCAGCCCGTCCTTGCAAACTCAGCCCCGGTATTACATCCCAGTTCAGTTTCAGTTGTCCATTCATTGTATTACGGTCATGCTTTTGCGTCAGTTCATTGGCAGCAAAGTAAGGATTATTATACCACGCATAGTTGTAGTTGGCCTGACGTGTACCTTCAGAGTCCGGACGATAATAATGCTCGGCCAACTCCTTTCCATTTACATCATTTCCCATCCATAACAAAATGGTATACATATGATTTTTCGGTCCATATCCATAACGTGGATAATTGGGAGAATATACCTTGTTATAAGAAAGATTGGCTGATAAAGTAACCGAGTTACTAAGGTTATACATACTGTTAAAGTTCAATCCCCCCGTATAAACCGAAGTATTGGGAACCTGTCCGCGCTGATTGGAGAAATCACCGTTAAAATTATAGTTAGCTTTTTTACTTTTGCTTGCCACTGAAAAAGTCGCTTTTGTAATAATTCCGGTACGTAAAAAGTCCCTCAGGTTATCATGAGGCTCCCATGCGATGGGCACCCGTTCGTACTTAGACTGGTCATCATAAATCGTACCGGAAACATCCCCCCACCAAGGAATCGTTTCTCCTGTTTCTTTATTACGGATAGGACTATTCCACTGTGCTATTTTCTGCCCGGCAAAACGAGGTCCCCAGGTCATGTCTCCATCCGAGATACCACCATCTGCTCCATCCCAAAAGGCATACTGACCATTAGAGCCCGAACCAAACTCTGTCTGAGTTTCAGGAAAGACCGTAAATCCGGCAGAAACCATACTGGACAATCCGGCCGTAACAGTCAATCCATCCTCTTTCGCCAGTTTGGTAGTGATCAAAATAGCACCGTCTTTACCCCGCGAACCATACAAAGCAGCGGCGGCAGTTCCCTTCAAAACATTAATACTTTCTATATTTTCGGGAGATACGTCAAAAAGATCCGACTCCACAGGCACACCGTCAATCACCATCAACGGAGTCTTTCCACGTAAGGAAAACGAAGGAGCCTGAAAAATACCGGTAGGATTATTTACCGTCAAACCGGCTACCTGACCCGACAAGGCATTACCAACATTCACCGTACCCGGCTGGTCTAAAGCCTCGGTATTGACTTGTTGGGTAGTATATCCCAACTTCTTTTTCTGCTGCTTGATACCGATAGCAGTTACCACTACTTCGTCAATGGCCTGCACATCGTCATTCATCGTCACGTTAATCACCGTTTGTCCATCTACTTGTTTCTCTACCGGAGTATATCCGATATAAGAAAAAATCAATACACCATTGGCGGGCACTTCCACTGAATAACGCCCATCCATATCTGTCACCGTACCCACTGTTGAGTTTTTAACCATTACGCTGGCACCGATAATCACATCCGACTTATCCCGCACCACACCGGTCACTCTGAGATTCTGCGCCTTCACGCAAAGGCATAGCAAGGTCATAACAATGACCAAGCACTGTTTAGTTTTCATTTATATATAATTGTTAGTTTATCCTGAAAAGAAAGAATTCAATAGATACTTTTAAGGCTGACACGGCGGAATACACCCAACAAATGAGATACGTCCTTTTTATTCTCTTGTAAAGCAGTCTCAAAAGACTCCGTATCCGAGTCGATAGCGGCCAACGCCACTTTCAGCACCCCTGTAAACTCCTGCTCCGCCTTATCCTGCGGCAGCAGGTCTTTCCTTACCTGACGGTTCAGTTCTTTTTCAATGGTACGTACTGCATTGTAGATTTCCGGCTTACGAATCACCGTACGACGCGTCGGATCTCCGGGTACCACCTCTTCCTTCACCACATAAGTATCTTTAAATGAATCATACAGGAAGGCTACCTTCTTACCTAATTTATGATTAGAAACCAATGCAGCCAGCTCTTCGGAAGAAGGGGTTTCAACAGTAGAGTAAAACTCCCATGTTTCCACCTTAGCCGAAGATGCATCCGTTTTCACATTCTCTTTTTTATCACGTACCGGATAAAACGGCATAGCCCACATCTGTTGGGCAAACAAACTGATACTCAAAAAAGCAACGGTTAAAATGAACTTCTTTTTCATAACTTTAAGTTTATTGTTTTCTGCCGCAAAGAAACGAACTGCACATTTCAATCCAAATACAAAAAGATGAAACTCACATAACAATTCAAAAAACAGAAAGGAGATAAAAAAAGTGTGTGGATATGCCCTGCACATCCACACACCACCTATGCTTTTATTACAAAAGAATTACGCTTAGAAAGCCTTCTTGTAAAGTTCCAGAATAATTTCTTCCGTCACTTCACGAGGATTGCCCGGCGTACACACATCGGCAATAGCCGAAGCGGCCAGACGGGGCAAGTCTTCTTCCTTAATACCCAGTTCAGACAAATGCTGAGGGATACCCACCTTGACAGACAATGCCTTCACCGCCTCAACAGCAGCCTTCGCAGCCTCTTCCCGGCTCATGCCATCCTTGTACACATTCATTGCCTTGGCGATATCTACATATTTGGACAAAGCAGCCGGAGCATTGAACTCCATGATGACAGGCAGCAACAGTGCATTAGCCACACCGTGAGGAATATCGAAGATAGCTCCCAACGGATGAGCCATACCGTGAACCACGCCCAAGCCTACATTAGAGAACGCCATACCTGCAATGTACTGTGCCACGGCCATACCGTTACGGGCTTCCGCATTGGTAGGCTCGAAGACAGCGGTTTCCAGATAACGGGCAATCATTTCGATCGCCTTGATCTCGAACATATCGCTCATTTCCCAAGCGCCTTTGGTTATCAACCCTTCGATGGCGTGGGTCAGTGCGTCCAAACCGGTAGAAGCAGTCAGCCCTTTAGGCAGAGTGTACATCAGTTCCGCATCCACAATAGCGATGGCGGGAATATCGTTCGGGTCTACACAAACCATCTTCTTATGGTTTTCCTCATCCGTGATGACATAGTTGATAGTCACCTCGGCGGCAGTACCGGCGGTAGTGGGCAGTGCAATGATAGGCACTGACTTTTTCCTTGTAGGAGCCACACCTTCCAGTGACACCACATCACTGAAGTCTGGATTATTAGTGATGATACCAATCGCTTTCGAAGTATCGATAGACGAACCGCCGCCGATAGCCAGAATAAAGTCCGCTCCTGATTTTGCAAAAGCTTCAACTCCCGCCTTTACATTGCTTACGGTAGGATTCGGTTTGATTTCACTGAATATTTCATAAGGAATACCTGCATTCTCCAAGACTTTCAACACTTTATCAGCCACACCGAACTTAATCAAGTCCTTGTCTGTAGCAACAAACGCCTTATGCAAGCCCAAACGTTTAATCTCTTGTGGAAGCACTTCACGCGCACCCGGACCGAAGTAAGATACTTCGTTCAATACAAATCTGTTAATCATAGTTTTTTTAATTATGTAGTTTGGTTGCAAACTTAGTACAAATTCTTGAGAAAACGGCTCTTTAAAAAGATTCTTATAGTATGTTTTTTGGCATTCATGCACCCCGCCTTCAGTCCATTCAGCACGGTTAACACACTGTCACACAACAAATAAGACTGACAGAAGCCCCTTCAGCCTCCTGTCAGTCCTTTCAGCCGGCCTGATGGACGGGAATTATGCCGCCAGCACCACCTTGTACAGATTTCCTTTCTCCGTATGCATCCGTTCCGCCCCCATGGCGCTCATCATCTTGCCGAAACGCACCACCGTCATGCCGCGCATAGCCGCAGGATAACGGCTCTGCAAAATGGTGAAAATGACCGAGGCCGAATAGAGTTTGAACTCCTCTCCCGCCTCAGGCAGGCGAAAACAACGGTAGAACACCTCCTGCTCTACGGGCATGGCATAGAACTCGCGGTTGCGCAATTGCAGTTCCGCTTCCTCTTCGGCCGAAAACCAATAACGCTCGCCGCCCTCCAGCTCCGCCTTCAATTGGGCAAACAATTGCTTGTGCTCCAGTGGCGTGCAGTCTATTTTCTCTTTCACCTCGGCACAAAGATAACGGCGACTGCCCGTGGGGTCGGTCAGCAAATCCTTATGATTACTGGTTCCTATAAACGAAGCCATGCGGGGCAGGTGACTGTAGGATGAACGGTGCGACTTACGGAAATCCAACTTCTTCATCTGCATCAGTGTCTTGAGCAACGGCAGTTTTTGAGGAGAAAGACGGTCGTACTCATCCAGATTAATCAGCCCGAACTGCGCCAGTTTCTGTTCGCAGCCCGACTGCCCCGTCAACTCAAAACTGCCGTGTAATAATCTCTCAACCCGTCGGGCATCAACAACTGACAAAAAGTAGATTTACACTTGCCCTGCATACGGCTCACCAACATAGGGGCCACTGCATTGGCGCAACGGTCCATGCGTCCTGCCCACTGGGCGGCCATTCCCAGCATCCAGCGGTGGAAGCCGTTTATCCAGAAGGCTTTTTTCGAGATGCGCTGCGCCAGCGGAGTGACGCGGTCCACCCCGTCCCATTGGGGCAGTGTATCCATATAAGTAAGGAAAGGGTGATAGTCTTCCAAGCGTTCCGAATGGAGCAGGCGGCTCACATCCTTATCCCAGCAATTGATGCGATGACGGTGCGCTTCCAGGCACAAGGTGTTCAAGGTACGCTGAGTCACTATCTTATAAGGTGTGTCCGTCCCTTGCCCCTTCGCGCAATATTCGGGTTGTTCCGTCAACACGTTGAAACGGAACTCATAGTGTTTCCACAAGTAGTTCTCCAGACGGTCTTGCACCTCCCGGTTATCCGCAGCCTGTTCTTTTTCCCTTTTATCCGAAGAAGGGTCCGCCTGTTTCGCCGTTGCAGTTTCACCGTTCCATAACTTGCACCATTCCATCACCTTCCGAATCATTTCTTTCATCATGATTTTATTGTTTTTTTAGTTGTTGTTTCCACAAAGATAGCACATTGAAAAGCCTTTGTCAAGGGATTTCCGGCGTTTCGGGATGAAAAGTGACTAAGCGTAAACATCCTTATGTAAAAGGGTTTTCATCAGGACAAGTTCGTGTTCTCTTCTTGACAAGTACAGTGTTTCACTTAAGTGATGAAGTTTCATCACCCAAGTGGTACAAGCTCATCACTAGGGTGATAAGGTTTCATCACTTAAGTGAAACGATAAATTTATCAGGAAGCAAGTAAGCATTCGGCCTCGTGCGTGTTTCTCTCCAAGTTATAATAAA
>DXLO01000026.1 GCA_019414665.1 Bacteroides sp.
ATGATTGAGCGTATTCAGTCGCTGTCGGGCAAAGACGGATGGAAAAAGCCCTGGTTTACTGAAGGTGCGTTGCAATGGCCGAAAAACCTGAACGGACGAGAATATAATGGCATGAACGCTATGATGTTGCTCCTGCATTGCGAGAAGGAGGGTTACAAGATTCCTCGCTTCTGTACCTTCGACCGCATACAGCAGTTTAACAAAACTGGCAAGAAAGACGAGGAACAGAAGCCCCGTGTGTCAGTACTGAAAGGTGAGCATTCTTTCCCCGTGATGCTCACCACGTTTACGGTGGTCAATAAGGAAACAAAGGAACACATCAAGTGGGAGGACTACAAACTGCTCTCTCAGGAAGAGCGCGAAAAGTACAATGTATATCCAAAGCTTCAGACTTACCATGTCTTCAATGTGGCGCAGACCAACCTGAAGGAGGTCAGACCAGAGTTTTGGGAGAAACTGGAACAGGAATACTCGATGCCCAAGGTAGAGAAGGACGAGCAGTTTGCCTTTGAACCCGTGGATAGGATGATAGCGGACAACCGTTGGATATGTCCCATCAAACCGATGTTCGGTGATTCCGCCTATTTCTCCATCAGCAAGAATGAGATTGTGATGCCTGAGAAAAGGCAGTTCAAGGATGGGGAGTCTTTCTACTCGAACCTTTTCCACGAGATGGGACACTCCACGGGTGCGGAGGGACAGTTAGACCGCATCAAGCCCGCTACCTTCGGCTCGGCAGAGTATGCACGCGAGGAACTGGTGGCAGAACTGACGGCTGCGCTGACCGCTCAGCGGTATGGCATGACAAAGCATCTGAAAGGAGATTCGGCTGCCTATTTGAAGTCTTGGCTGGATTCGCTGAAGGAGTCGCCGCAGTTCATCAAGACCACGCTACTCGATGTGAAAAAAGCTACCTCAATGCTCACGCAGCATATCGACAAGATTGCTATGGAGATAGACCAGGAGAAAAAGGCTGAGCAGGAAAACGGGCAAGGGAAAAGTTATCTATCCATAGATGACGGCGACCATGCAGTCTTGGCATATAATGGTTCTGCTGTATATATCCAGCATCATGAGAAGGAGGACTCTGTAAAGATTGCTGTGCCGACGAGTAACGGTCTGGAAGTGAAACTCTCTGTTCCTTACGACCACGGCAAAGACCTTGACACCAATTATCAGGAGGCTTTTGCCCAGTACAAAAGCCTGACAGAGCCTTCACAATCGAAAGAAAACGTCTATTATGCCTCCATCGCCTATCTCCAATCAACGGATGACACATCGGAACTGGATAAGCTAAAGGAGAAAGGTGACTATCAAGGACTGCTGACGCTTGCCAAGGAATACTATGACGGGAACGGCATGGACGAGGAGCAGACCTACAGGAAGCCGTGCCAGAACAGAGGCGATGACCTGCTAATAGAGGACAAGGACTTTGCAGTGGTCTATAACGGGAGTGTCGGCGGTACGTATGAGGTGTTCCTGAAGCATACGGAGCAAGAAGTGCGTGACCATATCACTCGCTATGGCATAGGACGTGCCAGTGAGGACGTGAAGGCTGTGGCGAGGGAGATGACCGCCGAAGAGTTTTCGGAATTGGCGCAGCGAAAAATGCCGATATTCCAAATGCCGAATGGTGGTTTGCTGAACCTGCAATATAACAAGGATAAGGATAGCCTGGATGTGGGGACTGTGACCAATGCAGGACTCTCTGTGAAGCATACCTTCCCTTTCAGCCACAACCATTCTATGGACGCAAACATCAGCTCTGCGTATGAGCAACTGCTTGACATGGAGGAGTACCAGAAGGAAGAGGTACAAGAGGAGCACGTTGCCAAGTCCGCTTTCCGAAGATGAGAGTAGTATCGTAGTATATACTAATCGTAGGCTTTACTACTCATAGTAGGTACTAACAATAGTCAGCCGCAAGGAGTAATGTCCCTGCGGCTGATTTAATTTGGGGTCATTCCATATTATGAAGGAATGCTTGTAAATCCTCGTCTGGAATGCTCTTCAGTTTCACCGGCTTGAAGCCGTCCAACTGCTCCACTTGAAATATCTCGTCCACTCCATATTTGGAGCCATCCACCTTTACGCTCTCCATTTCATTGACGGAGGTATAGCCATACTCCGTTTCATGCAGACCGCATACGATGGTGAACAACGTGGTGTCGTTACCTTCCGGCTGTCCTTCAAGTACGAACCAACGGACGTGTCCGATGAAGAATATTGCCACACAAACGGCATCCTTGCCTTTGCCGTCCTGTGAATACAGAGGATAGGATTTCAGTATCTCCTCCAATACGGGTGTAATCAATCTGCTTGCCATAGTCAATCGTTGTTAAGTGTTCTGTAATACATTCTGTTCTCTACAAGGTGTTCGATGGCCTCTGCTGCCAATCGGCACACCCACTCGTCACGCTGGTCATAACGACCTTTTTGATAGTCGTTGGCAAGGCGTTCCAAGAAGGCAAACACCACCTTGCCCTTTTCGTTGATAAGATAGCGATGGTCATCTGCAAGGGCATTGCCTACCTTGGCGGCTGACCCCATCTGACCGTTTACGAACCGTGAGAAGCACTCGACAAATGCCTGCTCGTTTTCTGATAATCTGTGTAATTCCATACGCAAAGAAATTATTTGTTCAACTTGTTTTTCTTCCCTCCTTTTGAAGCCTTTCGGCTCCTCTTGTCGGGAACTGATTTTTCGTGCATCAAAAGACTGCGGAATGAGGGCGATAAGGCAAGAAAACAGACGGAGGAGTTAATGAAATACCCAAATCTTTGATTTGCGGAAAGCTGTCGTTCAGTCCTCTGCCTGTTAGCATGGCGGTACTTGACCATTCGCCCGGGCAGTAACTTTGCAAAGAAAAATGGGCATCGGCAAGTGGAATAGACACTACAAAACAGGAAAATCATTGATTTTTAGTGCATTTTTCTTTATTTCTTTCTTTGATTTAGGATAAAATATATAACTTTGCCTCCGAAAAAGTGTCACAAGTGACAGTTTTTCGTAAAATATGATAGTAAACAGATATAGATACATAGAACAGTTGAGCCGTTCAAAGAACAACGGGCTCATAAAGATAATCACAGGATTGCGACGTTCAGGCAAGTCGTTCCTTCTGAAGAAACTCTTTCATCAGCATCTATTGGATGAGGGCGTGAGAGAAGACCATATTCTCGTCATCGACATGGAGAGTAGGAAGAACAGAGAGTTCAAGAACCCGGACTACCTGTTGGACTGGGTGGAAAAGATGATGATTGACTATGAGACTTATTATATCATCATCGACGAGGTGCAGGAGGTGGAAGACTTTGTAGAGGTGCTCTCTTCCTTGTCAGTTACCGAAGGGGCGGATGTGTATGTCACAGGCTCCAACTCGCGTTTCCTGTCCTCTGACCTGGTGACGGAATTCCGAGGCAGAGGTGACGAGATACATGTGTGGCCACTATCCTTCAAGGAGTTCATGACGGTGTATGATGGTTCGAAAGAAGACGGTTGGGCTGAATACAGACTGTACGGAGGTTTGCCGCAACTACTTACACAGGTTGGGGATGAGAAGAAGGCTGATTTCCTGCGTCGCCTTTATCGCACGGTATATCTACGTGACATCTACGAGCGGAACAACATAGAACTGAGACCTGAATTTGAAGAATTGTCGAAGACCGTAGCATCCAGTATAGGAGCACCTGTCAATGCACTGAATATAGCCAATACGTTCAAGTCCGTAAGCAATGTGCAGAGCATAACCGACAAGACAGTGTCGGCTTATCTGGAATATATGCAGGATGCTTTCCTTATCGAAAAATCCGAAAGGTTCGACATCAAAGGACGGAAATACATAGGTTCGTTGTCCAAGTATTATTACCAGGACGTAGGTCTGAGGAATGCTATTCTGTCGTTCCGTCAGAGCGAGCCGACACATATCATGGAGAACGTCATCTACAATGAGATGCGTATGCGAGGATGGCTCGTGGATGTGGGTAACGTCTATCATCGAGTGAGGAATACGGAAGGAAAGCAGCAGAGGGTGACATTGGAAGTGGATTTTGTCTGCAACAAAGGGAGCGAGCGGATCTACATCCAGTCGGCGTGGCGTATGCCCGATGCAGAAAAGATGGAACAGGAGAAACGGTCGTTGCGTCTTGTAGATGACTCTTTCCGCAAACTGCTGATCGTGGGAGAACATACCAAGCAGTGGAGCGACGAAAACGGCATACAGATAATGAGTATATATGACTTCCTGCTTGACTGGTCAAGTACTGAGAAACACGGATAAAAAAAAGATATGCGCATAGAATATGCGTTAATACATATATGATTAAGGGAGGGCCTATCCATCACGGACAAGCCCTCCCTTTCTAAAATTTATCAATGAAAAAAAAGTTTTAGTGCTCTTGTTCGGAGCTGTATGTCTGGCTATAGATACAGCAGGATTCTGGTATGGCGGTTCGCCTCATTGGGCGAGTAATCGTCAATGCCGCCATCGAAAATCTGAGAGATGGTGCCATTTTCCATACCACGTTTCATCAGTTCCTCTGCAATGAATCTGGCACGGGAACGGCTGAGGTTATCATTGATGGCTTCACTGCCTGTGGCACTGTCGGCAGCGCCGATGACCTTAACTTTCAAGCCATATTTCTTGGCGATGCGTGCTACTTCGTCGAGATTGACGAGCTGTGACCTGTTGAGCAACCTGTCAGTGCCAAGTTCAAAGAAGAAATAGATGGGCGCACCTATGCAAGCCTTTCCTGAGTGGATGAGCGATAGGTAATCGTCTTCCGGCTCACCTTCAGCATTGCCATATTCTTCTGTACAAGAGGCGGACTCCATGACCTTTGTCTTTTGACCATTACCATACTTGTCTCTCATTCTTGCACGCAGCGAGTTGAGACCGCTGTAGTCGTTTCGAGGATAGCCATTTGTGACGGAAGAAGCGGCATCGTCAGAAAAGAGGTGGCCGTACTTGTCCAGAAGTCCCTCGATGGCAAGAATCTTGCGCAGCTGCTCCAGAGTCTGACAATCTCGATCGTGCTGGGCGTGATAGCGGCTGTTGCTGTCAGAAAGGGATGAGGCGTATGCCGAAAGCCATTCGTTCTGTGCGATGTACGGGCGAGCGTCTATCACTCGCTTCCAGCCAGTCTTGCCGATGCGGACAGAGAGGCCGAGGGATGCGGACAGCAGATGGTCGCCAAGGCGGTGTGCCTTGCCATAGCCGTCAAAATCCTGCATGGTGGTCATGTTGCCTATCTCTGCCGTAACAGCAATGCGTGGGGAGAGATGATACTGCCCCTGTATGCCGTAGGAAATGGCAAAGGGCTTGTGGGCATTCACCTTGTTGTGCAGCATACCCACGCCCACGTATGGAATGACACTCCATCTGGCAAGAGTGTGTACATCGTCCTTGTAGAGGTTGCCGAGGACATTCCACATGAAATCAGCACGCAGGTACTGGTAGTCCTGCGAGGAGTTGTTGCAGTCGTTGAACTGCATACCGCCATAGTTCAGACGACCGCCGACGGAAGGTGTGAACCATTTGCCGATCGACACGGAGAATGCCGGTTTCATGCGACCGAATAGGTCGTTGCATCCGAGCGGTTTGCCGAGGAAGACCGTAGTTCCTCCTGCCGCTTGGACAAACCAGTTGTCCGTCCATGGCGAAGCTACCAATGCCCCTTTCATGTAGGAAGGTTTAAGCGGACGAAGCATACCGTCTGCCGAAAGTCTGCATACAACGGTGGTGGTGTCCGCCGTGCGGTGATAGTCTTTGGCTTGCGCACCCAATGAAAGGGCGAAGCCAAGGGATAGAATAAGTATTTTTCTCATGTTGTTCAATTTAATCTGGTGAATACTATAACAGGTGATACGTGACAGTGCCGCTTATCGTTTCTTCCTTTTGCCGGAAGAGGGGCGCATCATGCGTGCAGCTTTCATCATGCAACGGCGTGCCCAAGCGCGTTCATCCTCGTCATCGTCACGTCCCCATTTGAGGTCGGACGAACTGCCGCCACCGCCATGACCTTCGGCAAAGGTGGTGGCATCATCGACGTAGCCGAGGAATAGAAGCGTGGCACAGTACATCACCTCCGTTCCATTCTCCGCAAAGGCCTGAAGCAGGGAACCGTCAAACACGTCCTTGCCCTCATTGGAAAGCCGTGCCACACGTTCGGAGAACTCGCTGACCATGTTTTCGAGAAGGGCATTTCTGAGAACGGTGTCCGCACCTTGTCGGATAGTATCGGAATATCTGTGTGCCTCCTGCCGCAACTCCTCCGTGCGCTCCTTCATGGCGGTCATCTCCTCACGCAGGGCATCGAGCTTGCGGTCAGCCTCTGAGAGCTTCTCCTGCTTGTCGTCCAGTTTCGACTGGATAGCGGACAGTTCCTGCTCCAGCTCTTGGACTTGCTGACGGAGAGCATCAGGATTGTCGTGACCTGCAAGAATCTGCCGATGCAATTCAGCAAGTGCCGCCTCCTTCTCAGCCTTCTCCTGCAAGAGGTTGTTGACCATTGAGGTGAGTCCTTTTACTCTCCGCTCTGCCAGACGGATGTCCGATTGGAGCGAGGCGAGTGTCCGCTGATGGGTGGCGACGGACTGCTCAATGGTGGTGCACTGTTCTGACAGCTGGCGGCGGTATTCTTCGGTGGTGCGGTGGCGTGCTCCCGTCTCTGAGACGGAAGTTCCGCGCTCCATGCCCCAACGCTTGTTGACATCGGCAAATTCGCTGTGCAGGGCTTTCATCCTGGCAGAAAACTCGTACTTGTCCTTTCCGGCGAATATCTGTTTGTATGCAAACTTGCCGTCCTTGATTGGCAAGAGGGTGCAGTGAACGTGCGGATTGGTTTCGTCCAAGTGTAAGATGAAAGCGACGATGTTCTCCTCACCGTATTTGTCCGCAACAAAGCGGTAAACATCCTTTGCCCATTCCTCAATGTCCTTGCATCGGGTTAGATGCGAATTGTCCGCTCCGTGAGTGAGATTCACCTTCTGGTCACCGAATGCCAATTCTGTCATACGTTCTCGTGAGCCTCCGAAGATGAAATTGACCACTGTGCGGAAGCGTGGCTCTGCCAGTCCCTCGTTGGGGTCTTTGATTCCACGGCTCCGCAGGATGTCTGCCATGCGCTCCGGGATGCTTCGGCTCTTGTCTATAGGACAAACCTTGCCGCCCCGAACCTCGAAGTTGAGCCGCTCACGGCTGCGGTCGTAGTTGCCTGTTGATTCAGCGGATCCCCAACCCTTTTCCGTCCAACGGCGTTGGTGCTCGTTGCTCTGTGCTGTGGTGATTCCCTTAGATGGTCGGAAATCCATAACCTGTTTTGGTGTTGCCATAACCTATTTCCTTTTATGTGTGTACAACTCTCCTGTCTCCAGCTTGCTGCTTGTAAGGACAGCCTCCCGATGGTCGGAGACCAAGAGGGGTATTAGGCTACCCAAATTCCCTCATTTCCGACCAACGGGCAAGCCCGATTATTTTACAGCAATGGCAGACGTGTAAACACTGTGCCAGTAGAAAAGAAGAAGCGTTGTACGGTGATTATTAGAGGTTAATACAGCCTTTTGATGGACAGGAGCCCTCTTGGTTGGCTACAATGGCAAGGAACGGTCGGCAGAGTGACTGAAACTGTGACTTGATGGCTGCGCTTTCCTGATGCAAGGCTGGTGAGCTGCCATCCAATGCCAATTCTGATATTGCCTTTGCCGCCTCGATGAATGAGAGCCAGTCTCCTCCCAGGTCTTTGTAAAAGAAGGGAAGAAGGGAGGTAACGAGGGCGTTATCTGTTTCCTGCGAAAGCACCTGATGGAAGGTGGCTTCGCAGACAGCTGTGAGTGCAGTCATACAAAAGGCGTGTCCTACAGATTCGGGAATGTTTCTTCCGCATGGCACCTTGCCAATTGAATTGCCATTGTCGGCTTTCTGCAAGATAATGGCTACTTCCTCTGTTGCATCTTCGTAGAGTTGTTCACATTCCGAGGCGCAAGCCGATGCGGACATCTTGCCGCTTCGCCATTCGTCCAATGCGGTACACATCTTCTGGCGGAACACATCCAAGGCTGCGTCAATCGGAGAAACGGCAGGTGTCTCAGCCAACATCGGGATGGTGATGATTTGGCTCTTCGTGAGACGGGTGACGGAAATCTGGTTCATCTTCTCCAACTGCTCGATGAAGGTGCGGACAGTGGCGCGGTGCCAATGCCAGCATCCTGCCAGTTCGGTAATGGTGATTACAAACTGCCCGTTGGACAGGCTGAACTCCTGCTTGCACAGATCCTTGGGGATGTACTGTACAGAAGCCTTGTCTACAAGGTCAAGGTAGGCTTCGAGCTTCGACAGCCTTATCCCGGACCTCTCTTTCAAGAACTCCAACAGGGACATCCGTTCAGACATCTTGCCGGAACTCGTTCTATGTTTCTGTTTCTTCATTTCAATAATCTGTTTGGTGAATACTGTTGTTTGTCGCCAGCTCCATTATACAAAAGGAACGGCATGATACAGGTGATACTTAATAGTAGTATATGATGAGCATTTCTGTGTCTTCGAGGAGCATCTTGCGGTCAGCCTTGTTCTTCCACAGCGATATGACTATGCGCGAGGGATAGAACAGTGATGCCAGAAGGACAAAGGAGATGGTGACAGCAAGCGTGAACAGATGAGGAGTGAAGACAAACACCACTGCCGCCAACGCGGCGATGCAGAAGGGTGTCCGCTCCTCGTGCAGACGCTGTAGCCACCTCTCCACATCCATAAAGACAAAGAATATGGCAAACGCTATGGTGGAAGCCACTACGCCTATGTCGTTATAGTGTACACAGAGGTAGAGGAAGTGGAACACGTACAGCAGGATGAGCAGCATCAACCGGTAGAGCTTCCTTGCTGTCACAAGCGCGGTCATGCGCAGATAGAACCGTGTCATAAACTGTCTGCGGCTTCTGTGCAGAATCATCGTCACAAAGAAGAACGCTGACATCAGGATGAGAAACAGTATCTTACTTGTCATAATATGTATAGCATGTGAATAATGGAAGTGGACTCAGGTCGGGCTGGACGACACCGTGTGTGGCAGTGGATATGATACGCTCCACATCCTCCAGTGTCAGTTCTCCCTTGATTATTCTCTGACGGAAAGCTCCGTCGGTTGTCCGAAGGCTCTTGATAGCCTGTTCCAAGTCGTACTCGGCTATCTGCCACACTTGCCCTCTCGTGTAGGGGAAATGATGGTGGATGGCCTTGACCACAAGCACACGGCTGAGGATGTCGGTCATTCTGCCGTTCCTGACTATCGTGTGGTTGCGGACAGTGGCGATGCTCTCAATCTCCAGCCATGTGCGGTGACGGTCGAGAAGATGGATAATCTTCATGTAAAGCGTTTCCTTCATCAGATGGTCGGGAGCTTGTGGCATGACTTTGGCCTTTGTTGTGGACAACAGAATGGAGCGTTGTTGCGGTAGAACAGGACTGTCATCTGGCAAATGTAACTTTCAAATGAAGTCGAGCAGGACTTCCTCCTTGGGCTTCATGTATTTGAAGAACCCGTTCTTGCAATGCAGACTGAGGTCGAGGCATACATCTGCCGACATGTGCTCCAGCGAGTCATAGATGGTCACTTTTATCTGGCTGACCATGCCACGCTCATCTGTGGAGCCGTTGACCTTGAACATCCGTCCGAAAGAAGGGTTGGAATAGGCACAGCAGCTGTGTCCGAACTCCGTATGACGGCTTGGAATGTGGTGATAGAGGATTATCATTTCCATCTCGTCTTCGAGCATATCCATCACCTCCTCTATCGTGAAAGGGGTGTTCAACTGGAAAGTAAGAAGCACGTAATCGTCATACTTGACAGGCTTCTCCATCTTGCGCTTGTCCAGCAGTTCTGGCAACTGCAAAGGCACGACGGCAAGGAAATCATCGCAAAACTGTTCTAACATAATCGTATTCTCTGTTTGGGGTGTTTATAATCTTGTGACATAAATCTTCATCATGAGCATGGGCATATCCGACAGGCGTTGCTTGTCGAGGTGCAGTTTCTTGGCCAGACCGTCCATCTCCTTGGGGAGCGCATCGGCTATTTTGTAGAGGTCTGCCTTGTCCTTGTCGGAGAGCACGCTCACGGAAAGGTCATCCATCGTCATGAACGGCTGCATCATCATCAGGAGGTAGGCGTGCATGGTGTGCTCGTCCTTTACCCTGCCACTATTCAGATCCTCGATAGCCGCTTGTGCGTTGCGCAGCAGACGGTGGTTGGTGCGCATGGAGAGGTATATCATTGCATCCTTGTGGGACAAATCCTTGCGGTCGGCGGCACGGAGTATCTCCCGACAGCAGTGTTCGGTGTTTCGTCTGATGTCACCGATGTCATCGTCAGCAAAATCCGGCAGGTATTGCAGGAAGGATTTGAAATACAAATGCTCTTCCTTGATGAAAGCGAGCAGGTCTTCCTTGCCGTGAATGCCTTGCTTGGCGGATTTTTGCAGGAACAGCAGGTAACGCTTCAGTACCGCCTGTTTACCACCTTTATTATATATAGGCAGGCTATCCAAGGAAGCGAAGAATGGCTGTGCTTCCTTCACGGCTTGCTGTAGTTCCTCATCACCAACATGGGAAGAGGTCTGTTCTCTGAGATAGAGCAGGTCGTGAAAGGTGCGTTGCTTAGACATCGCCATACGGCACAGCTCGATGTGGATGGAGTCGTTCAACTCATGATATACCGTGAACGGGTATGAGTGGGCTTTCCTGACAGTGTCACGTGAGATGCACGATGTCACGGAATCGTCCAACACGCGCCATTCGTTGACAATCTTAACTAATGTCTGAATTGAGACCTTGCCGTTCTGTCGAAGAGTGGTCAGAAAGCCATGATACTCTCTGATGGCTTCATCGCTCGAATGGAACGACTTCGTGCCGTTTCCGTCTGAACATGCTGTCAGCATGACTACGGCAAACGCAGTGGCAATACAAATGGCAAGTCTGATACAGCCATGCGAGTTTGATTTTGCATTATGCAATATTTGCTTCATGCAATGGAGGTTGGTTTGTCCTCCGAAAAGTTGGGTTTCATATTTCATTGTTGTCATTATTTTGAGTCTGATTTTGAAATTGACGGTGCAAAGTTAATGCGTTTCAGCGATATATTTGCAAGAATGACAGTAAGTTTAATCTTATTTGTGTATCATACTTGCGAGTATGATTTTCAATGAAATCAAGTGAAAAGAAAATGGCAAATTATCGTGTTTAAGTATGATTTTTCGTTCAAGTATGATTGTTTCTCGGAAAAATAGTGTACCTTTGCACTTGATTTCATTTAATAGCGTACAACAGTATGGCAAAAGTAGGTTACATCTTTATCGCCACCAATGGCGAAGAGTATGCAGAAGACAAGGCTTGGATGCAGCAATACGGCTGTGTTCAGGTGATAGAGGAACTGTCCGAACACGAGAGGCTGCGCCCGATGTGGAAGCAGCTCATATCGAGTCTGGAGCGCGGCGACGAGCTGGTGGTGTCGAGGTTCAGTAACGCACTGCGTGGCACCCGTGAACTGGCTACATTCATAGAATACTGCCGTGTGAAGGTGGTTCGCATCATCTCCATCCAAGACCGCATCGATACGTTTGACGAACTTTTCCCCGACACCAAGCCCTCACAGGTCATCCGTATGTTCGGGTCACTCTCTGAGGAGTGTGCCGTGCTGCGCAAGGCATCGGCACACATCATCCATCTGCAACAGAATATCCGGCCGCCCAAGAAGTCGGAAAGGGCACTGTCGAAACTGGAGCGTGAGAAGAATATCGTGAACATGTACAACGAGGGGCACAGCATAGATGACATCTTTGCCATCAGCGGCTTCACAAGCCGAAGTTCCGTGTTCCGCATACTCAACAAGCATGGTGTGACGCTGAACCGTGGACCTCATAGTGGACCGCTGAAGAAAAGGAATAAAGAATAAACAAAAAACAGATACAATGAATAAGACATTCAACATCTACTGTGATGAAAGCACCCACATGGTGCATGACGGTCATCCCTACATGCTTTTGGGATGTACAAGTATAGCATACACACAAATCCGCATGGCAAAAGATGCCATAAAAGATATTAAGAAGAAGCACGGCTATAGTGATGAGCTGAAATGGACAAATGTCCACGAGGCCACGTATAAAGTCTATGCAGAGCTTATAGACTGGTTCTTTATGAATGACATGGAATTTAGGGCTGTGGTTGTTGACAAGAGTCAGATTGACGAGAAACGAGAAGACTATACGTTTAATGATTTCTACTTTCGCATGTACTACCAATTGCTGCATCACAAGATGGACATGGATTATACATATAACATATATATGGATATCAAGGACACATGCAGTAGCGATAAGCTGGAGAGGCTCAGAAAAATAATGGAATACAACTCTTCCATTGGCAGGTTTCAGTTTATACGTTCACACGAAAGTGTCTTCATCCAATTGGCAGATGTTCTAATGGGAGCCATCAACTACAACCTTAGATATGAAAAGGGAGAAGTTGAAGGAAGGGTGAGAGCCAAAATGAAGCTGATTGAAAAGATAAAAAAACACAGTAATATCAGTCTCAACACCACAACTCCCAAATTTAGAAAGAAGTTTAATTTGTTTTTTATCGCACTGAAATAGCCAATGAGCAGTTTGAATATTATCAAGAAATACCCTGAGCTGCTGGAACTGGCATATCTCAGTGAACGAGAAAGAGAGCATGATCTTCATGCAATATTCAAGCGTGATATAGAAGATAACTGTCAATTCTCATTCAGAGGGTGGCGCATCTATCCTATAAAGACAGATGGCGAGATTGACATGGCAAGATTGTTCAAGCATCTTACCTGTGAAGAAATCATGGTTGAGAACGAAGACGGTACGACTTATCCAAAGCGAGTATTCGAGATGGCTCGTTCACAAAGGCTTCATTGGATAAATCACCATGTGAGAGAATTGACACCAGACAATCTGGATGTATTTACCATAGAAGAGAGGGACGGCAAAAAGCGTAAGGTCAAGAAAACATACATCTATGATAAAGTGGAAAAGTATGTTATTGTCTTGGAACAACAACGTAGCAACGGATTCTATCTGTTGACAGCATACCATCTTAACAAAGAGTATGGACTAAAGGCTTTGGAAAAGAAGATGAAAAAGAGATTGCAGACACCACTATAAAACGCAAGACCCGAATTGCATCAAAGGCAACCGGGTCTCGAAACTCCTTCTATCTATAGATGAGCGCTGCAAAGGTACGAATATTCTTTGAAATAACGAAGGTTTTTCATTGAATTCTTCTCGATTTTAACATTTGCAGGGCAGTATTGTAAGATAACAGGAAAGAAAATAGCATAATTTTACAGAAAATCGTAATGGAAACATTCAAAGACGTTATATCAAGTGACCAACTTGTCTTGGTCGATTTCTTCGCCACCTGGTGCCAGCCATGCAAGATGATGCACCCCATCCTTGAGCAGGTGAAGGAAGTGTTGGGTGACAGAATCCGCATCATCAAGGTAGATGTGGACAAGTATGGGGTGACTGCAAGTCAGTATGGCATACAGTCTGTGCCCACATTGATGCTGTTCAGACGCGGCGAAGTGTTGTGGAGGACGAGCGGTGTGATGCAGAAATCAGAGTTGCTGGCAACGATTGACCCGTTTTTAAGATAAAAGAGCAGAAATGTCAAAATCTAAATTAAAGTCTGTCCTCATGTCCATGGACAAGAGTGAAATAATAAAAATGGTATTGGAACTTTATTCTGCACGGAAAGAGGCAAAGGAATATCTTGACTTCTATGCAGAGCCGAATGAGGGCCAGAAGCTGGAAGAGTATAAGCACATCATACGGGAAGAGTTCTATCCGAGCAGAAACAGAGAGCCAAAGACACGCTTCTCAGTGTGCCGCAAGGCATTGTCCGACTTCAAGAAACTGAAGCCTTCGGAAGATTCAGTCGCAGAATTGATGGTGTTCTATATGGAGAATGCCTGTCAGTTCACTTATGACTATGGAGACATGTGGGAGCAATTCTATGATTCTGTTGAGAGTAATTTCGACAAGACATTGCGCCACATCGTGCTTTATGACCTTTGGGACAAGTATGATTCCCGAATCAAGCAATGCCTTCGTTGGGCAAGCCCTTGTGGATGGGGATTTCCTGACGCACTGAATGATATGTATGAGGAAATGAAGGCGCAAAATGAGGAACTCCGAAAGAAATACAGGAATTTCAAGATGCCCATCAACGCTGATTATTAAACGAATATACTCAAATGGGGAAACCAAAGAAAAAACATAAGAAAGCGAAACAACTGCCCTTAAGCAAAGAAGAGCAGATTTTTCAAGCGGCAAGAGACCTTGCAGCTGAAATTGGCATATCCTATTCTGAGGCATTAGGGTTTACTTTGGGCATAAAGGACGTAACGTATGGTTGGGAAGAAGACTATACGGAAGAAGAGTTTCAGGCACTGATTGACCACGCTGTGGGAGACACTGATTATGAGCACACCCTCTATTGAATCATCTACACGAGAGGAACGTTTGGATTACGTTCTGAATGAATGGAGATGTCTGCACAACTGTGAGCTGTGCGGTAAGTGCCATATTCTGAAAGGCAGAAGCGAAGAAATACTCTATGCAGACTATATAGACGGCAAGCGGTCATATATGGATATAACATTAGAAATCAGAAGCAACAGATAATGATGTCACAGAAATACATATATCCATCGTTGTTCCAAGAGGAAGAGCCGCAAGAAAGCGTTCCTGGTGATAAGAAAGAGTATGACCTGACGAATCTCTTTGAGAGATTGGCAAAGTCTGATTTTCGCAGCCGGTTCCATCTGTCCAAGCAAGACAGGGAGTATGTAATGGAAAAGGGATTGCCGACGATACGAAAACACGCAGAGGACTTTGTGGCAAAAAGACTTGCTCCGGCTGTCATACCGAACGACGGCAAGCAGACTCCCATGCGTGGGCATCCTGTTTTCCTGGCTCAACATGCCACTGGCTGTTGTTGCCGGGGATGCTTCTTCAAGTGGCATCACATCTCAGCAGGCAGGGCACTGACCAAGGAAGAACAGGAATATGCTGTTGCCGTATTGATGGCATGGATTGAAAAACAGATGAATAAAGGATGAAGATAGAAGAAGCCATAGTATATGTGATGGTAAAGCGAAATGGCGGCATGACAACCGACCAGATTGCCGATGCCATCAATCGTCATAGGCTGCACCTGAGAAAGGACGGTCAGCCTGTGACAAGCAAGCAGGTGTATGCAACAATCTGCCGTTTCCCTGAAATGTTCACAAAAGAAGCTGGCAGAATCATGTTAATGATATGACGTAACGATATGACAATAGATACAACCAACATGTGCTCACACCTTCAGAAGAAGTTGTTTGAACCAGAAGGTGTGTATTATCCTATATGGCAAGCCATGCAGGATGATGAGACCTTGACAGCAGTGGTACGAAGCAGACAGCTGCACATCTACAGAAACGGGAAGAAAATTCTCGTTCTGGCAGGTAAGGCACAACCGAAGATTATAAGGGAAGACAAAATACAAGAGTTAATAACAAGATTATAAACAAAACATCAAATCATCAAAACAATGGACGCAAAAGAAAAAGTATTGGCAACAATGAAAGAGGCTGGTCAGCCTCTCAACGCAGGTAAAATCGCAGAACTCAGCGGTCTCGACCGCAAAGAGGTAGATGCAGCCATGAAGCAGCTGAAAGCAGAGGGTGCAATCGTCTCTCCTGTGCGTTGCAAATGGGCACCTGCAGAGTAAGGTTTATACTGCTGTCTTGAAATATAGGCAGCAGTATCTTTATTTTTATCAAAATGTTAAGGTGAGGAATCTGAATATCCTTGCCTACGGACACAATTATCCGCTGCATCTTTTTGGGGTAAGGTGCAGACGTATGGCTGTCAGCGTATCTTGGTTTAAAGACGCTTAGCGGTCACGGCGGAAGTCGTTTCGTCTCTCTCCGCCGAACAAAGCTCTGAGCACATTGCCCAAAGCTCCGAACACGAAGTAGCAAACGATGATTGCAACAATATCGTCCATAAGCATTTTCTGTTTTATGGGTTATACACTATTATGAAGATTCACTATGTCCAATCCCTGCCTCTTGGCTTCTCTGACGGTGTAGAACGTGCCGCCCTTGGGATTGCCATCGAAGTAGGCTATGAGACGTGAACTGCGGTTGACCATATAGTCGTTGCGCCTCAGAAGGCAGCCATTGTAGTATTGCTCGCTCAATACGACCACGTCATCCACGATGCGCAGGATGGCATCATACTTGGCTTGCTCTTCCTTGCTCCACCGGTCAGACTGACCACGGAACGGCACAACGGCTATCACCTGCAAGTCCTTCAACTCGCATTGCAACGAAAGGGCGGCTTCTGCCGCCAGCAGGTCAAATCCCATTGCCATGCCACAATAGAAATACCGGTAGCCGTCGGCATACGCCTTGGCTATCTCCGATTTGAGACATTGCTTCAACTCCCTCCGCTTGGCGAAAGGTACGCTGCGGTGTCCGCTGAAGCATACGGACACTGCCTTGTCGTACTTTGTCATACTTTACCTTACTTTATAATGTGTGCGTGCGAGGAACATACCGCCAATAACACATGCCCCGAGCCTTTCGAGTTGGTTGGCATACTTGGCATAGCTGAGACCCTTGGTTATCACATCGTCAAAGACCAACACCATTTTGTTGTCGAAGAACGGCTCATCAAACTCAACGACATTCGCCTTGCGGACTTCATCCTCGTTCTTGCGGTTATCGTGGATGGTCTTACGCTCTCCGCATACCCTCACGTGCTCGTAGCCGTTTTCCGCTCCTGTCAATTCACACACCCTGTGGCAGAAAGCCTTGTAGCGGAGTTCGTTGCTCTCGCTTGTGGATGCTGGAACGGGGGCGAAGACGATGTTCACGCAACCCTTGCCGTAGAGTGTCAGCATATTCTCTGCGGTGCGCTGCGCCACTTCCTCGTAGGCTCTTCCGTCCTTGAAGTCAAACACTAATTGTCTGTCGGCAATCTCCTTCTCACCCACATTGCGGATGCGTGCGGGATAGTATTTGCAGAACCAAGTCTGAGGCTTGTCTAACTGCTTTTGGATTTGATAGTCATTCTTGTGTGCCATTGCTCTTATGTTTTTTCTTCCCTTATTTCGGAGGCTTTTCCTGCCTGCCCAAGGGATATTTTTTGCTTTCCAAGAGTGATGGCGATCAAAAAGCCAAATCGGGAGCGAAAAATACGCTCTGCACGCAGAGGAAGATTTTTCGGTCAAATGCAATGGACGATTTGGTGTTTGAACAATCGCCAGCATTACCTTTGCAAAACAATATCCGCAGCGGCAAGGCAGGCGAAAAGAAATCTGTTATGTAAAAGAGGAAACGGGCGGGATGGCGTGGGGCGAAGCTGTATATGGGGAAGGACGATAGTTGATATGAGGGAAAAAGAGAAAATCTTGTAATAGGGAACGACATTGCCTTTTATCAGCATGGAGACAGTCCTACAAGCAGAGAAAACTATTGCCCTAAAAATGAGTTGGATAGTATTTTCTAAAAGTAGTATCGACTACGAATAGTATAATAGTCGAATAGTTTTTACTACCATACTACGGATAGTAAAGTCTGTTTATAGAAGAGATAGCGGTATCATCGTCTGTTCGGCGATGATACCGCGCGGCACTCATGTGTCATGCCGCTTTAGGTATTCTGTCATTGCCTCATTGACAATATCACGCAAGGACATCCCTTTCTTGATGGCGAGGTACTTCATCCTCGTGTGGATGCTCTTGTTGATAAGGAAATTGCAATGCACCGGCACTTCGGTAGTCTCAGAAACAGACACAGGTGGTGCTGGTGTAGTTTCTGTGACTATCTGCTCCTTACTCGGCTTCTTTGTGGAAGAAAGGAGTCCGTTGAGACCGCCTTTCATTCCCTCTTTCAACATACTGCTCTTGCTCATGGCTATGCTATTTTAAGTTTAACACTTCTTTTGCCAAAGACATATAATCACTGGCACCATTGGATTTGGGATTATACTCAAAGATAGTCTTGCCGTTGATGGGTGCTTCTGCCAAAGCCACATTATCACGGATGACGGTCTTGAAAACCTTCTCGTGAAAACTGTCATTGACGATTTCCCTCACGCTTCGGTTCAACGTCTTGCGGCGATCGAACTGGGTGATGACGATGCCGCCCACTTTAAGGTTGGAGTTGAGCCGCTCCTGAACGATGCGGATGATGTCCATCAACTTTGCCATACCTCTCATGGCAAGGTATTGCGCTTGAACAGGGATGATGATGTAGTCGGCTGCGGTGAGGGCATTCAAGGTCAGCAAGCCCAATGACGGTGGACAGTCGATGATGATGTAGTCGAAATGCTCTTTGGCGATGGCTTTGGTGATAAGTCCCTTCAAGATAAGCTCCCGTCCCGGCTCGCTGATAAGCTCTAACTCAGCCGCAGACAGGTCAAGGCATGAGGGTGAGACGGTGATGCCGTTGTGCAACTTGACCAACGGCAAGGTGTACTGTCCACACATTGCGCCATAGACTGTCTGTTCTTCCTCGATGGACAATCCCAAGGCTTCCGTGAGGTTGGCTTGTCCATCCATGTCAATAGCCAAGACGTTCTTCTTACTCAGTTGCAGAGCTGCCGCAAGGCTTACTGCGGTCGTACTTTTCCCTACACCACCCTTGTGATTTAATACTGCAATTATCTGTGTCATAACATGATACTACTATTAGTGAATACTACTTTACTATTCTACTACTGATAGTACATACTAACCATAGTAAAAGCGGATTTACTACGATTAGTACGTACTACTCTCAGTTGATACTACCCTCAGAAGGGAAGGTCTTCGCTCTTGTCCTGCGGTGCATCGGCTGGCGGTACGGGAGCCTCGCCCTCTGCCTTGGCTGCCTTGCGTGCCTTTGTTGCAGGTGTGTCGGTTGCATCCTTCTTCCCTGCATTGACAAAGGCGATGGAGTCAGCTATGATGCTATGCTGTATGTGGTTCTCTCCGTTGCGGTCTGTCCAAATGGAAGAAGTCAGTGTGCCTTCCACAAGCACCATACGACCCTTGGTGAGGTATTCAGCCAAACGGATATGGTTCTCCTTGCTGCTCTTCACCCTTACCCAAGTGGTGATTTGCTTGCCCTTACTGTAGTCGTCCACTGCGATGTCAACAGCCATGAATGTTCCGTGTGTACCTGTGATGACGCGGCAATCCTTTGCTCCGATGCGTCCGATAGTGTGAGTGTAAATCATAATGTGAAAATGTTATAGTGGCAAGTTGGTTAGACTTGCCGTTACCTTGTTATTTAAATGACTTTTCTTGTTGATTGAACATAAGCTATTGCTTCATTCATAATTTCTGCTCGTGACCTACTCTTGTTATCTTGCATCCACTCATCAATTTCAGATTTGAGGAACATGATACGTTTCCCCTTCTTATGGAATGGTATTTGTTTATTGCTTGTCCAACAATAGATTGTGTGTTCAACTGGATGGGTAGGGAGATACTCACTCAATTCGGAAACACTAAGCCATTCCAATCCCTTATCGGGCTGAATTTGAGTCATTAGTGTGGAAAACTTTTCTTCTAAAATCTCCAGCTTGTTTATTACTAATGACAATGCTGATGGCAAGTCATTAAAACTCAATATTTGCTTTTCCATATCAATATATGTGTGGCAAGTTGGTTAGGCTTGCCGTTACCTTGTTATTAATATCCTTTCTTCGTCTGCCTTGTATTGGCGACAAAAGACTTGTTGCTGCCTGTGAGACTGATAGAGCCGCAATTAACAAACTCTCCGTCGGAATAGACTCTGTACTTCTGTCCGCTTACCTCATGCTTCTGTTTGATGCGCTCTCGCATCCACTTCTTGGCTGCGGTCAATGAGCAAAAGGTCTCGCTCTCCTTGGTCGTCTCGTCATATACGATGCACTGGGTCATACATGCTCCTACTTCATCCATGCACCTATACTCGACGTGACATAGTCCAACTGACCGCCAAATATGTCGCTTGGCTCTATGTCGTATTGTCCATCCCTCACTTCCTTGTCCTCTCCAAGAAGCGACAAGTTTCCGTCGGCATCCAAACGTGCTGCGTCTATGACGATGTCACGAGGCTCGTCAAAGAGATAACCTGCCACGATGGGCTGCTCTCCCTCGAAATGCACCTCAAAGCCTCCGTCCACCTCCGTGCCGTACTTGCGAAGAGCCGCTTTCAGCTCGTCCTGCTCCCGGTGCTGCAATGCCTGGAGTTGTCCGTGGATAGTGAGGTCTTGCAGTTCTGCCTCTCGTTTGGTGTGGGTTGCCTCGCCGGTCTTGCAGTCGATGTCATACTTGTGGTAAACCACTGGGATATGGTCTGCCGATGTGACAAGCCATGTGATGTTGTTCACTGAGAAGCCCTGTCTGGTGAGGAACTCCTCGATGTCTGAGCCGAGAAGGTGGTCGGCTACGTCAAGATACTCGATGCGTGCGTCAGCATCATGCAGGATGATAATCTTCATTGCCTTTCTATTTTTAGTGATACAAATAAGTTTGTCGCCCATGTCGCTGGACTTGTTTAACTACGTTGAAGAAACTTACGCTCAGCATAGTGAATAAATTCCCTCTGCGTTCGCTTAACCGTTTCTTTCTCTTCCCTCCTTTCGAGACCTTTCAGCCTGTGGAGGGATATTTTCTGCTCCCACAAGCCGCAAGAAAAGACATAAAGACAAATTATGTGTGAAGAATACTCTTTTCCGAGGAAAAGGAAGATTGTTCACAGTCACAAGACCTCAAGCAGAATTTGACGATTGTCTCAGACGCGGCTAACTTTGCAGGAAATATGCCTACCACTGCGCTGATTGGAAGAAGATTATTGATATTGGCTGCAAGAGGAATGATGTGTTATATATAAAGAGGTAAGAAGAAAGATTGAAACAGTAAGGGTGGGCAGTGAAGTGTTTGCAGGTCTGCTGTACCGACATAAAGCGAGTGTGTTGGCTGACCGGGATGCAAGTCATCAAAGCTTCAGCCTTGATAGCTTGTAGCACGGACAGACAATTCTCTCGCGTCGGTACTTCGGCATACTGTCAGCTTTGGCTAATAGCAACGTGTTGCCATCAGCCAAGGATGTCTGTATGACGACAGACCATGTAACGCTTCGCAAAGGCGTGGGGCAAAGCAGTATAATTTAGAAGTAGATAGTAACGTATATCAGGCAAGAAGAGACAGTTGCGCAACGGACAAATCGGGCACTCCTGTCAGCATGACAAATGTGCCTTGTCCTTGCCGCAGGACACTGAGGCAGATTGGACGTAGCAGACATGTCTGCCACATTCAATATGCCTGAGTGGACAAGAACTGCCTCTTGTATAGCAGAAGAGAAATTGTAAAACAGTTGATTAGTGGTAAAGGTGGTATGGGTGGGCAGAATGGCATTACACGGACATTGCCGAAGCCCGATAATGGGACAGCCAGACAGCAATAAAGGCAGTTATCAGAAGTGTCAGTTTCTGATAGTGACATTGTTGGCTGCCTGTCACATGGGATTCGTGCGGTGTCCGTACAGTAATGCCGTTCTGAAGGTGTGGGGCGAAGCGATACAACGCACTTGGACGAAACCACCGCTTATAACAGAAAATATTTTGCAGTCAAAGAGAAGAAGAATAGTAAAGCAGGTGTGGGTGGGTAGTGAAGCTGTCGCAAGATTGACGGTCTGAATATCAAGGCGAGTGGATAGCCAGTAAAGGACACAATTATCAGAAGCCTCGGCTTCGGCATCTTGTGGCATAGATGGCAGTCCTCTCGCGTTCAGACCTTGGCATACTGTCTTTCTTGGCTAATAGCGACTTTGTCGCCATCAGCCGGGAATATCTGTATGCCAACCATCTTGGTGACGTTTCGCAAATGGTGAGGGACGAAGTGGTTAGAATAAAGGAAGACGGCGTTGCCGTTATGGTTAATAAATGCACATGGTTGTTATTAGAGAAGATTATCACACGCTATAACAGCAGATTGATGTCCCTGAGCAAAACAAAAGCGACCCGAAGGTCGCCTTGTTATGGAGAGGAAAGGCTATTTCTTGCCTTTCTTGGTTGCTGGCTTGGCCGGCTCTTCCGCAGGAGTCTCCTCCTTGTCGGGACACTCGTAGAACTTGGTTGCAACCATGATGATTCTGGAGTGCTTCACGCCATCCTTGTCTGTCCACTCCTCTGGCTTGAAGAAACCCTCGACGGTGAGCAACGTGCCCTTGGTGAGCTTGTCGAATGATTCGGTGTGCTCGTTCTTGCGCCATGCCTCCATATTCATGAAAGCCGATACGCGGTTGGTTTCCTCGCCGTTCTTCTCCTGACGGCCTACTGCCAATGAGAAGCGTGCTACGCTGGCGTTTGCGAACTGACGGATTTCTGCATCCTTACCTACGAAACCTGAAACTGTGAAGTTGTTCTCGATCTTTTTCATTTTGAATTGAATTTAAAAGTGAAACTTAATTTTTACATGCATTCAAAAGCAGGGATGTGGCACCATGTGGGAAGCACCATGAAAATCGTTCGCAATACTCTTTTTGTCGTTGGCGGTAAGGGAGAAAAAGGAAGATTACGCACTATTTTATTGGTCACAGCGATAGCGGCCACACAAGAAGGAGGAAGTCCTTCGCAGCATCACGCTACCTTTGCATGGTAAAAATAAGTGGCTTTCAAATAGCTCAATTCAGAAAAAGACGGGGCCAAACAATGGAACAAAGGTTGTAAGCAAGGAGGCAATCCGTATGCAACAGACAGGGGCACTGCTATGGCTGTATGCCTGGAGAAACGAAGCGGGAAATCCGACCTTACAGCTGTATCATCAGAAGAGTGAGGAGCATGAACACTGATGCACGATGAACGACAAGCCTAAGGGTCAGCTTAGCAATAGAGGCATCAAGCCAAAAGAGGACAGACATCAGAGGATTGGCGATAGCACTGTCATCATGCTAAGACCAAGTTCTGTGTCCGACAAGGAAGAGTCGCAAAAGACAGACGAGTAAAACCAAAAGGCGAAATGACCATTCCTATAACAAGGTACAGAGACGCTTAAAACGGCGAAGGGACTTTGGCGACGTATCGCTATACAGGTGTCGAAGCATCGCTTCTATAACAGGACTGGAGCAAGTGAGCAAACCGCACAACTTGCTCCCAAGGTATTTCAGTTACAACAGCCATAACCTCATTGGAGGATTGTCCTAAAAGAGTTTTTGCAGTCAAAGGAAGAAAGAGTCTGCAAGCCACATAGCCAACAGACTCTCTCCTGATTATTCACAGATGACAACATCATCCTTGTACTCCGTCACTTCCTTGCCGTTGATGAGCTGGACAATGACCTCACAACCCAAGTCCTCGACAATCGTTCCCTCTGTCTGACCTCTTCGGGGATAAAGCAAGGTGCAGAAACACCCTACAACGCCGTCCAACTGCTCCATGTCTATCGTTGCCATATCCGTTCCTCCTTGTTAGCCGAATGTGATTGGATTGATGCAGAAATTCGTGTCCTCTGCCTCATACTCGTATTCATTGATGAAGTCAATCATCTTCTGTTCGCTTCTTCCGTCCTGTGAGACACCAGTCTTCTCACACCACAACTTGATAGCATCACCAAAGGTGGAGTAAGCACCCTCACAATCCTCAAAGAGTTCTCCGTATGCAGTGACGTAGCACTCTTCGGGGAAGAAGTCGTTCTCATCGTGCGTATAGAAGATGTCGCAACCTGGCTCAACCTCTCGCCAACTGATTGAAAGTTCATCGCCAAGTGCCTTGTTCACCTCCTCAAAGAACAAGTCGCATGAAGACCAAGCACTTTCGGTGTCAAAGGACAAGAGGGCATAATCGTCTTCCACGTTCTCCTCATACTCTGCCCAATAGATGTGTCCTCTCACCGAGATGCCTTTCTTCTCGTAGTCAATGCCATAGTGTTCTGCCAAGAGATACAGATACACATTATTACTGTTCACCTCCAACTCTTGGAGTGTGTTCCAAAGGTCTGCCACGGCTTTGCGTGAGCCTGTCACCTTGTACTGAGTGTCGCAAATGTTAGCCATAAGATAAAATTTTTATTTTCTTCCCTTATGTAGAACCAACTACCATCGGGATTGATTAAAGAATTATGTTGCCCCAAAAGGTGTTATGGCTCATCAATGCAAGGTTTTGCCGTCAAATACTACCTCTGCCACAATCAGAGCGTGGAGATTTCACGGACAAACCACAGGCACCGACCTTGCAGGATGAACGCCATGACAGGTACCTTTGCAACACAATTCTTATCAAAGCCCGATGGGGTGGTACATGGCAGACTGCATGGTACAGCAGTGTGAAGTGACGTTATAGGTGGAGATAAGGCTATAAGAGGTTTTTGCAGTCAAAGGAGAAAAGAGTCCACAAAGTGCAGTATCTACAGGACAAAAACACTTTAGTTTACCTTGGTTAGCTCTTATATATATGCTAACCTAAAGTAAACTGTATATATGTCCGTCTAAAACCCGAAAACCGTACGGGTCAGCTTACGTCAGAAACAGAAGTATAGAACCATAGAAGTGGTTCAAGAAGTCTTTCTTCCTTTGACTGCAAAATATTATCTTTGCACGAATCATAATTGCCCTGTAGGATTTAATATAATTTAACACTCTTTGTTGAATGCAAGGAAGAACAGCTTCAATATGCTGAATATCAGTAGTATAACATTGTGTTAACCCTTAATCTGTAGAAAAGGATGTTATCATACAAAGTAATGTCCATTTGTACTTTTTCTATATGGTTTTATACTTACATTTGCATATCATTTGTATCTTGATAACAGTAACTAACTGATTATCAATATACTTTATATTTGAGGAAGTGAAAAATCATTGTGATGAGATAGGTATCCAGTTCCTTTCTACTCCTGATGAAATAGATAGTCTAGACTTTCTTTGTAATTTTAATTTGCCTTTCATCAAGCTGGGATCGGGAGATGTTACCAATATTCCTTTTCTTCGTCTTGTTGGTAGCAGACATATTGATGTTGTCCTTTCTACAGGAATGTCGTATCTCGGTGATGTAGAGATAGCATATCGCACCTTGATAGAAGCAGGAGCTAAAAGTGTTTCTTTACTTCATTGTACTACTAACTATCCATGTCCCATGCATGAAGTAAATCTTCGGGCTATACAAACTCTTAAGGATGCATTTCATTGTTCCGTAGGTTATTCAGACCATACAATGGGTGTGGAAGTACCTGTTGCAGCTGTAGCAATGGGAGCTGAAATCATAGAGAAACATTTTACGCTTGATAAGGAAATGGACGGTCCTGACCACAAAGCCTCCCTCAATCCCGAGGAACTCAAACAAATGGTTGTCGCCATCCGTCATATAGAACAAGCTTTAGGTGATGGCATCAAACAGCCTAATGAGAGTGAGAAACAAATTTCAGAAGTAGTGCTCAAACGTATTGTGGCAGCTACACCAATAAAGGAAGGTGAGGTGCTCTCGGCGGATAATATGACTGTGAAACGCAGTACCGTTGGTTTGAAAGCTTCTTTATGGGATTTGGTAAACGGGCGTATAGCTACCTGCAATTATGCTATAGACGAACCTATTATCATTTAAAAATAGACAATAGTAATGAATATACTTGTAATAATTCCTGCACGTGGTGGAAGTAAAGGAATACCTCACAAGAATGTTAAGGAATTAAATGGAAAACCGTTGATATGCTATAGCATTGATGCGGCTCGTCAGCTTACCACCGATGAGAATATTTGTGTTTCTACAGATGATGATGTCATTATCAAGGTTGTAGAGGATTATGGCTTGAAAGTTCATTTTAAACGCCCTGCAGAGTTGGCTACAGATTGTGCAGGAACAAATGGAGTACTGCTCCATGCTTTGGAGTTTTATGAGAAACAAGGTCGTAAATATGATGTAGTAGTTTTGTTGCAACCCACTTCTCCTTTTCGTGAGACTAAATCATTGAAGGAGGCTGTGGCTTTGTATACTTCTGACATAGATATGGTTGTTTCGGTGAAAGAAGCGGCAACTAATCCATATTATAATAGTTTTGAGGAGGATGCTGAAGGCTTATTGGTCATCAGCAAAGGGGATGGTACTATTGAACGGCGTCAGGATGCACCTAAGGTATGGGAGTTTAACGGTTCTATTTATGTGATTAATAGCACTCGCCTTAAAGAAGTAGGTTTGTCCAAACTCAATAGAATACGTAAATATGTTATGGATGATCTTCATTCAATAGATATTGATAGTATGTTTGACTGGTATATGGCGGAAAAGGTAATCAGTAGTCATCTTATTGAAAATTAATTTATATGAATTGCTCTCATATTATTCTCCAATCTTTCTCTATTATTGATGCCATTCGCTGCATCAATGAGATTCACAATGAACCACTGGTGCTCTTTGTGGTAGATGAGAACAGAAGGATGCAAGGTACCCTTACCGATGGTGATGTGCGTCGTGCCTTGATTAAAGGTATAGATGTGGATGCTCCTATTAGTGAGGCCATGCATCGTAATTTTAACTTTTTACGTCGCGGAGTGAACGATAGAGTGGAGGATATTCACCACCAACGTGATTTAAGGATGCGTTTGGTACCCATACTTGATGAAGAAAATCATATTTGCGAAATCATCAATTTGGAACATTATGTAACTAAATTGCCAATTGATGCTGTATTAATGGCCGGTGGTAAGGGGGAACGCCTTCGTCCGTTAACGGAGAAAACTCCTAAGCCCCTAATTAAGGTAGGTGACAAGTGCATCATTGATTATAATATTGATCGTTTGCTTTCATACGGTTTGAATCATATATCTGTAACGGTTAACTATCTTGGCGACCAGATTGAGGAACATTTCCGGGAGGAACGCGATGGGGTGAAGATAGTTACTGTGCGTGAACCGAAATATCTAGGTACCATTGGCAGTATCAAGTTCGTGGAAACTTTTTACAATGATACGGTGCTGGTAATGAACTCAGATCTCTTTACGAATATTGATTTTGAGGACTTTTTCCTTCATTTCTGTCAGCATGATGCCGACATGAGTGTGGCAGCTGTGCCCTACGTAGTGAAGGTGCCATACGGTGTGTTCAATCTCGAAGGACGAGAAATCAAGGGCGTTACCGAGAAACCTACCATCAGTTATTATGCAAACGCCGGTATATACCTTATCAAACGCAAATTGCTTGACCTTATTCCTGATGATATCTTCTTTAATGCCACTGACTTCATGTATAAACTCATAGAACAGGGATACAAGGTGATTCGCTATCCTATTAGTGGATATTGGCTGGATATTGGTCAGCATGATGAATTGGCGAGAGCAAGAGAGATGGTGAAACATTTGAAATAAATTAAAAAAACAACATACAATGTATAAAATTGCAGTTATTGGTGCCGGGCAATTGGGTAGTCGTCATTTACAAGGACTCAAATTGTCCAAGCTGAAATCTGATATTTGGGTGGTTGATAATAATTCAAATTCACTTCAGATAGCGCAACAACGTTATGAAGAAGGTGAAGTGAATAGTAATCAAACTATTTATTACTTACAACTTATCGAACAATTACCTACTGAGTTAGATCTAGTAGTCATAGCTACCAGTTCGAAACCACGATTAACGATTTTAAAAAGTTTACTTGCAAAAGTGAAAGTGACCAATATCATTTTAGAAAAATTCTTGTTTACAGGACTGACTGATTATGATGAAGCCGAACAGTTGTTGCAGATCAATCACGTCAACGTATGGGTAAACTGTCCACGACGTCTATTCGACTTTTATGTAGAAATCGATTCAATGATAGATAAGCAAAAGCCTCTTGTTATGGAGTATACTGATTCTAATTGGGGATTATGTTGCAATTCCATACACATGATAGACATATTTATGATGCTGTCAGGAGAAAAGACTTATACCGCCTGTTTTGATGGAATTATACCTCAAGTTAAGGACAGCAAACGTAATGGATACATAGAATTCAACGGCACCGTTAATGTATTAACTCCTAACGGAAGTACTTTACGACTGGCTTGTGTGGATGATGATACTGTTCAGCATCAGATGACTATTATCAATGGTTCTCATCATATTATTATTAATGAGCCGGAAGGATTTATGTCTGTTGATGGTAATAAACAGCCCGTTCATATAAAATATCAGAGCCAATTGACTGGTGCAGTAGCTGATGAAATTCTGCTAAATGGTAATTGCAAACTAACTACTTATTTCGAGTCGTCAAACTATCATAAAGTATTCCTAAAAGGTATACTGGATGTTTATAATAAAGTAACGGGCGAGATGCATGATAGATGCCCTATTACATAACATAAAAGGTGATTATATGATTTGGATTATAGGAACAGGAACCATTGCATTGGAATATGCAAAGATATTGAATCAATTGGGACATGAATTTATAGCAGTAGGACGTAGTGGTAAGAATGCAGATGAGTTTATTGAGGCCGGAGCTAAAGAGGTAGTTTCTGGTGGATTAAATAATTACCTGGCGGCTTCTCCAACTACTCCTCAAAAGGTTATTGTAGCTACCAATGTAAGTCAGTTGGCTGAGATTACCATTGCGCTATTGAATTATGGTGTAAAGGACATTTTGGTTGAAAAACCAGGTTTTTGTCAGCCAACTGAATTGCCAACTGTAGTGATATTAACAAAAGAAAAAGGTGCTAATGTATTTTTGGCTTATAATCGTAGATTCTATTCCAGTGTGTTGGCTGCTGAAAAAATCATTGCCGAGGATGGTGGTATAACTTCTTTCAATTTCGAATTCACAGAATGGGCACATGTTATAGAGAAATTAGATTACCCTCGCGAAGTGTTTGAGAATTGGTTCTTCGTCAATTCCACCCACGTAGTTGATTTGGCATTTTTCTTAGGTGGAGAACCAAAAGAATTATCTTGCTTCACTTTTGATAAATTAGCTTGGCATAAACCTGCGGTCTTTACTGGTGCAGGTATCACCAACACAGGTGCTCTTTTTTCCTATCAGGCAAATTGGAATGCTCCTGGTCGTTGGGGGATAGAGATTCTAACTTCACAACACCGTCTTTATTTACGTCCAATGGAGAAACTGCAGATTCAAAATACTGGTAGTGTGGATATTAGCGAAGTTGAGATTGACGATCAGCTTGATAAAGAGTTCAAACCTGGATTCTATCTTGAAGCTAAGTCGTTTATAGAAGGTAATATTGAGCGTCTATGTTCGATTGAACAGCAAATGATTCACATTGATAAGATATATGATAAAATTTTAGATAAATAACTTCAGATACTGTTAATTGCATTTCTTATTATGAAAATTATTTTTGTTGGTGATTCAATGGGGCTGCCTCGGGAAGGTTGTGAGTATGAAGATACATATTTTTATAAATTCCAAAAAGAATACAAAGAGATTGATTGCATTTCTTTTTTCAAAAGAGCTATGACAAGTGATGGCTTATACGAATTATATGAAAGTTATATTCGTCACTATAACCCTGATATAGTTATTTCACACAGTGGACTTACAGATTGCGCTCCAAGATTAATAAATGATAGGAAATATTTTTGGCGTGGTCTTATTTATGTATCCAAAAGATTGGGGCGTTTAAATTTGTTTTGGTTGATAATAAAAAAAATATTTGAAAGAAACGATCCGAAAAGGGCTTATATCTCCGTAAATGAATTTCGTAAAAACTATATAGCCTTTACTGAAAAATTGATAAATATAGGCGTAAAGAAGATTGTTTATATAAAGATAAGTCCATGCGGACAAAATGTCGTAAGAAAAAGTCCTCTTTTGAATGATAATGTTGCAAAATATAATAAAGTTTTTGATGAAATTAAGAACAAATTTCCCAAACAAGTGGAAGTGATATTCCCATTGGAAAATGCTACTGATTTAGATTATATCGATGGAATGCATGCTAATGCTAAAGGGCATGCTAGATTTTTTAATGAAATAAAAATGGTCTTGAAAGATATATTGTAATATTGCGCATGTCTGATTTTAAAGCATTAGCAAAGCATTCTACTAATTATTTATTTGCCATAATGGCAACTAAGGCATTAGCGTTTATTTCAATACCTGTCTATACAAGGCTACTTTCTGTATATGAATATGGAATAATAAATGTCTTTATGTCTACTGTTGGAATTGTACAGGTGTTATTGACTCTAAATACAGAGGTTGCTATATCGCGCTATTATTATGATGCCAAAAACGAACAGGATTTTAAAGAGTTTTGTAGTACATCCATAAAAATATCATCTGGCGTTTGGCTTTTAATGTCGCTCATTATGGTGATGTTGAATCCGTGGTTGGCAGAAGAATTGTCTTTTAGCAAAGTCTTGACATTATGTATGATTCCTGTAGCTACGTATAGTATCATTAACTCAATCTTTATACAGATATATCAGCCTTTATTGCGGAGCAAAAAGGTTGCGATAGTATCTTCTGTGCAAAGCTATCTGGCTTTCTGTCTATCGGTGATATTTATGTTATGTATGGAAACTGAGCGTTACTATGGTTATATATGGGGTACAATTGCTGCAATGATATTGTTAGCGACTTATCTTACACGACAAATTCGGCCTTTTTACGTTAAATCTAAAATTAATCGGGAACACGTCAAATATTTGCTTAGCTATTCTTTGCCATATATTCCCTATACGTTAAGCGGGATTATATTGGCTCAATTTGGACGAATCTTTATGAGTACACATGGTGGCTTTGATGCTGCGGGGCTTTATAGCTTTGTGTCAAATGTTGGAGCATTAATGATGATTCTTATTTCGGTTGGTCATAGTGCATGGAATCCATATTATCTTCAGTATATGACCAACAAAGATTATAAAAGTATAGATAAGGATTATGATTTAATCTGGCGAGTTACATTAATTAGCGCAATGGGATTGACTATGTTTGGCAATGAAATAGCATTAATCATGGCACGTCCTGAATTCTTGAGCGGTATGTATCTGCTTCCTATATTAATCATTGGCTATGTTTTCTATCAATGGTCTTATGTATATTTACGAAGTACTGGCTTTGCCAAACGTACTATATGGAATGCTGTAGCCATTTTAATTAGTGGTATCAGTAACATTTTGTTGAATCACCTGCTGATTGACCGCTTTTATATTTTAGGTGTAGCAATCTCATTCTGCATTTCTTATTTTATTTTATATGCTGTGGCATATTTAATAAATAAATATATTCTTAAAACTTATGTTCCACAAAGTATACGCTTTATCAAACCTTTCTTATTATTGCTGCTTTTAATGGCGGTTTATCAATATGTATTTGGTGGAGAAATGAATTTATGGATTAAAATTCCTGTTTTTTTTATACTGACTTGTTTGTTTATGTGGGGATATAAAAGTTATATATTTAAAGTTTTAAGGTTTTATCATTAACAAAAAAACTACTGTCTAAATGAAGAAAATAATACTTGAAGTATATGCATTTATCGCTAGTATAAGTGCTTTATTTGTTTATATTTATCGTTTTTCATTGCGAGGCACATTGAATCCTATGATAAAAGATGAAAAAATAGGACAAAATATAGTGCTGTTGGGTAATGGTCCATCAGTAAATGATGCTATTATTGATTTATTAACTACTAATTCTGTATATGCAGTTGTTAATTTCTTTGCCTTAAGTAAGTATTATCAGCGATTAAAGCCGCGTTACTATATTTTATCTGACGGTGCTTTCTGTTGTGAGTTATCATTCAATACAATGATTGCTGATTTGATAGAACACATAAATGAAACAACAAAATGGAAAATGTCACTTTATATTCCATATCGAAGTATCAAGGGATCTAACATCGCTAAAATGTTCACCAATCCCCTAATTGAGGTACATTTTTATAATGATATCCCATACGAAGGAAAGTATGTGATACCAGCTTTGCGTGATTATTTATATAGAAAGGGGTTAGCGAATATAGATATTTGGAATGTTATTCAAGCAGGAATTATGTTATTGATTTTGCTTGGATATAAAACTATTCATTTGTATGGCGTTGAAAACAGTGAACCTAATTCATTAAAAGTAAACGAGAAGAACCAAGCGGGGTATATCCATGAACTTTTTTATGACAAGAGTCAATCGAATATGGAATTGATATTAAATGAAGATGGAAGTCCAATGAAAGTGTGTCAAATTCTCTTCAGATATTATAAAACATTTCAGGGTTTTATGGACGTAAATCATTTTGCAAAAAAACAAAATTGTAGAGTAATTAATCATACTACAGCATCTTTGATTGATGCTTTTGAAAGAGTCTGAATTTGATATTGTAGAATATTATCTAGATAGCTGTCATGATACCTAAAATTATACATTACTGTTGGTTGGGGGATTCTGAATTTCCAGAGTTGGTAAAAAAATGTATTCAATCGTGGAAAAAGAAGATGCCTGATTGGGAGTTTATTCTTTGGGATAAAAACTGTCTGAAGGATTTAAACTCTGATTGGGTTAACGAAGCATATAGCACAAAAAAATATGCTTTCGCGGCTGATTATATACGCCTTTATGCTGTGAATAAATTTGGTGGGTTTTATTTAGATTCTGATGTGGAAGTTCTAAAAAACTTTGCTCCTTTGCTTGACTCACCATATATTTTTGCATTAGAAAATGAAATAGGTGATATTGAGGCTGCTACTTTTGGATCAGAACCTAACAATCCGTATGTGCAAAAGTGTTTAAGCTATTATGAAGGTCGTCATTTTATTAAGAAGGATAATACCTATGACACATTCCCCCTTCCTAAGATTCTAAAAGCACAATTGAAAGGCGCTGAATACATCAATTCTTATACCGAAATTAAAGCTGATCATATTAATCCTCAAATTTTGCCTATAGATTATTTCAGTCCTAAAGATAGCGGTAGCGGTAAACTCACCAATCTAACTAAAAATACATTTTCAATTCATCACTTTAATGGCTCTTGGTTTTCGTTTCAAGAAAGAACTTTCCGATTTATCAGTCGCTGGTTTGGTTTCCGTTTTGCCAAAATGATTTCCAATACCTATAAAAAATGTTTTTCTTATGCTAGTGTATTATTCAGTATTGGTATTCATTCTTTTAGCAGCGATATGTAGTTCATTAGCTAAAAAGGGAATTTATAAGGATTTATTTTTTCAAATAGCAGCCTTTTTACTTTTCCTTGTAATGGCTATAAGAGATGAATCTGTAGGTACTGATTTACCTAAATATCTAGATATCGTAAATACTATTGGTTATAGCAATTTTAGTGATTTTTTGAGTGATAGTCTTTCCTTCCCAGGATATGAGTTTGGCTGGATTATCATAAACTATATAGTAGTGATTTTTGGTTCAGAAAGAATGCTATTGGTAACCAGTTCGGCCTTTTATATTTATTCATTCTATCGATTATTCTCTCACTATTCTACGTTGCCTTTTTTAAGCCTCGCTATTTTCATACTTAGTTGTTACTATTTTTCAGGCATGAACTTATTAAGACAATATACAGCTATTGCAATCTTGCTTTTTTCTCTTCAATATGTGATTGATAGGTCATTTGGGAAATTCATAATAATCGTACTGTTGGCTACGACTGTACATCAAACTGCCATTTGCTTCTCACTAATTTATTTTGTCTATCCGATAAAGATATCCAAAAAGTATCTTCTGATGACTGTTATTGGCTCGGTTGCTATATATATTTTTTTTGGCAATTTCCTATTTAGTCGTGCCCTTGCACTGCTTAACTTATCCAAGTTTGAAAAGTATATTATAAACGGTGAAAATGGAGGGTTGACTTTCTTCTTTTTCATTTTAACATTTGTGCTTGCCGGTAGTTTATTGACTGTGCAAGAAAGGAACAATCCAAAAATAAAGCTGTTTTATCACATGATGATACTTGCGTTAGTTATCCAGTCTTTTTCTCTAACGGTAGCAGAATTTGCGCGTGTCACACAATACTTTTTCCTTAGTTTCTCTGTTTATCTTCCATGTGTCATTTCTACCAAGAAACAACCTGTGACGAGACTATTTTTCATATGCTGTTCTGCCATTCTTATGATTATATACTTTATATTGATATCACAAAATGACATGAATGGTGTTATTCCCTATAAATTTATGCAGATATGAAAATTCTTTATGTTATAACAGGGCTTGGCATGGGGGGAGCCGAGACTATCACAATAGATGTTGCCCAAAAAATGCTTGAACGGGGACATGAAGTGGCAGTTTTATATTTGACAGGTGATAATCTTCAACAACATCGCATCAAATTACAAATGGAAATCATAGGCTTACATATGAAGAAATCCCCTATAGGGTTCTTAAGGGCGTTGAAACAAGCTCGTATATATGTAAATATGTTTTCTCCAAATGTAGTGCATGCACAGATGTTTCATGCTAATTTATTTTGCCGTATTTTGCGCTTGTTTACCCGAATGCCGTTTTTAATATGCACAGAACATAATAGAAACATTGAAGGGGCCATTCGTATGAAGCTATACAGACTGACTGATTGTTTATCAGACATGAATACTAATGTTTCAGAAGAAGCTACGAATTACTTTATTTCAAAAAAATCATTCAATAAGGAAAAGTCTAAAACTATATATAATGGCGTTGATTTATCTAAATTTATTAAAGATGACAATGTGCGAAAAGCTATACGAAAGGAATATGGAATTCTTGAAGAAGACTTTTTATTTATAAATGTAGGACGTTTGACTAAAGCTAAGAATCAGGAAACTTTGGTTAAAGCTTTTTTTCAACTAAAGAATAAAGGTTTACATGTTAAACTTCTTATTGTAGGTAAAGGACCTGAAGAAGAGAAACTTAAAAAAATAGTAAGTAGTTTCTCTTTAAAGTCTGATTGTATTTTCACCGGTATACAAAATAATATAGTTGATTATTATAATGCAGCCGACTGTTTCGTTTTATCATCTCTTTGGGAGGGATTTCCAATGGTTCTTATAGAAGCTATGGCCACAGAACTTCCAATAATAACAACTGAATGTGGTCGTGAAGCTGTTAGCGATAATAATTATATAGTTTCTGCTGAAAATTCATTTCTTTTAAGTGAAAAAATGGAGTCTATTTACAATATGAATCTCTCAGATAGAATACAATTGGGAATATCAAATCGAAATCATGTTAAACGATTTGATATTAATATTATATGCAGTCAATGGGAAGACATATACAGTGGTAAAATTTAATTTTTTTATTAACAAAACTTCATCCTCTTCTTCATTGCTGTGTTAACGGTTTATTACGCTATTCCATCCAAGAAATATCAGAAATTATTTCTTTTACTGAGCTCTTACTATTTTTATGCCGGTTGGAAGCTAAAGTGTCTTTTGTTGCTATTGTTTGATATCGCTGTTATTAATTTCTCTGCCATATAGTTCGGATGTAATTCTATTAGTACTGTAAGTGGTAAATGGTTTATAATCAGTGTTTTTTTTATACTGCTACTTGCACTCCTGTTTTGCTGGAAATATTTGAATTCCCTTTTGTATACGGCACAGGCTACAGTAGGGTGGACTGGGTTGTTACTTGATATTAAGTTCGTGGAGTTGATACAGCTAGTAGGTATTTTGTTCTTTACCTTTTAGGCGATAGGTTATATAGTGGATGTGGCACTTTTTGGGGGCTTTTTCCTTCGATTAGTACCGGTTCTATAGGATGGGCGTTTCAACTCACGCCGCAGTTCAGGGAAGTACATCGAGCTAACTATGACTTGTTCGTTTCCGGTTTTAAGATTGCTCTCTGGAGTTTTTTTATGAAACTGGTGGTAGGTGATCGTGTAGGGATATATGTGGGTACGTTTTTTGATAGTTATGCTGCTTATTCTAGTATGTCATGCATATTGGTCACATTGCTTTACTCCATTCAAATATATTGAGATTTTGTGGGATACTCTTTCATTACTATAGGGGTAGTGAGAATGATGGGATTTCAACTACAAATCCATATTGAGAAACCTTACTTTGCAGTGAGTGTAACTGACTTTGGGTGGAGATGGTATATTTCTCTTTCTTCATGTTCCAGAGATTATTTTTCTATACCACTTGGTAGAAACAGAGTGAAACGTTGGAGAGATTACAGGAATATCATGGAGACGTTCTTCATTTCTGGTTTATGGCATGGAGCGGCTTATAATTTTGTCATTTGGGGAGGACTACATGGGTTGTTTCAAGTGATTGGAAAGTTTACAAAGAATGGGTAAGAGGCAATGTTTGTCCAACTCAAGATGCCAAAGGATACTATTGGTTATTGAGCTGTAAATATTTTAATCACCTTTGCATTATGTAGCTATGTTTGGATGATATTTAGAGCGAATCAATGGAATGATATGGTGGAGATTACTAAAGGCTATTTTCGTAGCGGAGGAGTGTACATTCATCAAATAACCATCTTCTTCTTGATTGGAGCATCGTTTTGTTTGTCAAGGATTTCAAAACGAGTATTTTCCTGAGAAATATTACTTACTGAATAGTCAGTATGCAGCAGTGCGCTATTGTTCTGTAGTCTGTTGGGAACTTTCCATTATTTTGATTGGAGTGCTTAGTGGTGGTCAGTTCATCTATTCCCTGTCCTAATTATGAAAGCTTCTACTAAAATTTGGAGTGTTGTGGCGATAGCAATAACGCTCTTTGTTTGTGGAGATTTAGTTTTGAGTGGATGTATGTCCTATTTCTATCACCAATCGAAGTATGGCATTTTTCACTGTCAAATTTATAGCTTGACAGAGTCGAAAGAGGATGTGCCAATATTGAACTTCATTGAGAGCTGTACATTACTATATTCCATCGTATTCAAGGATTCATTGGGTATGACATGCTTAGATTCAAGCAGTGATGGTATGTGTATCTATTACCATTATGTTATACTATCTTCATATCTTGCTTTGGGACATATCCCTAAGTTAATAATCTATGATACAAACGACTTCTATTCAATCCATTTAAGTGCGTCCACATTTACACTTGAAACGGCATTGGATAGATTAGCCTTATACTATGGTGAATATCTAGACATAGACTTTCTTTACCTTGAATAGTTGTCAAGAGAAGATAAAGATGCTATCACTTCTTATCGATATGATTCGAAATAGGTATAAAATCTTAAAATGCAATTTTCGGCTTTCAGTTGAAGATAACGATTATGAGGTGGTGTATGGAAAGCTTTCCTTTGGATGGAACTGAAAGATATTTCGGATTCGTTTGAAGTTGATATAGAAACAGGTAAAAGAAAATACTTTATTAAAATGTTGTGAAAGACTTGAGGGTATATAATATTGATGTATTCGCCTATCTATCAAAAAGGGCATATAGATAGAATTGATGAAATCCAAGATATAGCTTACTATATGGCGTAAAGATATTGGAATAGTCAAATTGTGAGCTGCTGATGAAGCCCGAATTTTTCAAGGATGACATACATCTGAATGATAAAGGTACACACCTGTTTTCTAGATTACTTATTTCTAAATTAAAATTGTTATAAAGGTACTTTTTGTATTAACAATTTGCGAATGCTTCTGCACTTTTGCGGAGTAGTAGTTGAATCGTAGGTAGCTGATGTACATGACATTATATTCTCTATACTTAATAAGGTTGGAAATAATAAGGAGAAGAAGTGGTTTGTTAGTCTTGAAGTAATCACAGTAGAGGTGATTACTACCAGCATAATCCTGTTACATGATTTGCAATTGCTTCGGTAATATATCTAGATTTATAAACAAAAAATGACTTGATTATATTTCCCTATTCACTTATTGAACCCAATTTTAGTTGGACACTAAAATTTTAAATTATTGAGTAAGTGGGTTTCACTAGGACCGTTTTGTTCTTTAAGGTTTGAAAAATTAGATTTATCTAAGGAAAATAGTTGATGGTCATTATTTATATTTACACAATGCTAATATATGCATTGGCTCTTGAAATTTAATTAAAGGTGTATACCTTATGAATTTATATCACACTGGCAGTTTTAGAACCTGAATTTTATTATGATAGAAGTTGGTTATTTGATTTTACGATATATGATAAAATAATTAAATATAAAATGCGAATCCTCCAAATAATTACTCTTTCTGAGTTAGGTGGCGCTCAGACCGTAGTTGTAAATTTGTCAAACAAACTCTCTGAAAATCATGAAGTGATAGTAGTTGCAGGTGAAGGCGATGGAAAAATGTGGCAAATGCTTCATTCCGATGTGAAACAAGAACATTGCAAATACTTGAAACGAGCAATCTCTCCAGTGTATGATATGCTTACTATTATTGATTTTTGGAAGCTGTATTGGAAATATAAGCCTGATATAATCCACCTTCATTCTTCCAAAGTCGGTATGTTGGGGCGTATTGCTTTTCCTGCAAAGAAAACAATATACACAGTGCATGGATTTGATTCAATTCGTTTGGCACATAGAAAGTTCTTGCCTATAGAACGTTTGATACAATATTCATGTAAGTCTATTGTAGGTGTAAGTCATTATGATGCCAAGAATTTGAAGGCGGAAAAGATTACCCACCATATTCATTGTGTATATAATGGTATCTGTCCGATTGAAACGGGGGAAGAGTTGTCTTTTCAATTACCTAAGAAATATGCTAAGATTGTGCTTTGTATAGCGCGTTTGTCTCCTCAAAAAAATAGTGATCTTTTTATGGCTGTTGCCGAATTGCTACCCCATTATGCTTTTGTATGGATTGGTAATCAACAAGAAGTGAATACTCATCCGGATAATGTCTATTTTTTAGGAAATATCCCTAATGCGGGAAAGTATAACTTGATAGCTGATATATTTATTTTACCTAGTAATTATGAAGGTCTTCCGATGGTGATTTTAGAAGCAATGAGTGTCGGTAAACCTGTCGTGGCCTCAAATGTGGGAGGAATTAGCGAGATAGTTGTTAATGGAAAGAATGGATATGTGGTGGAAAATACTCCGCAGGCTTTTGCGGAAAAGATTTCTTGTATATTGGAAAATGAAGAAACCTATTGTTCGTTTGCAGAAAATGCTCGATACCGTTTTATGCGGGAACTGACTGTGGACAAGATGGTTGAAGGCTATCTTGAAATATATAATTTTTAGGAATGGCAGGATTGGAAGTGAAAACATTGATTAAAGAATAGTTTTTTTGTATACAAAATAAAGATGTTATGGCATTAGCTATTAGTAGTGTTCCGGTCCTATAAGGAGAGATGGAAACCTTTTTGAAAAAATAAAAGTTAGCGAACAGAAGTGCGTTTTTATAGACTTCAGCAAGCAGATTGCTGGGGCAAAAAAGATTTTGTCTAAGGCAAAAATTTAATGTCAATGGGATTTTGGGCTGATAAATGTGTTTTTTCTATTTATTTAATGGATAATGTAGGTGGGGCTTGACGGTATAAAGAAGATGCTAAATGTCCGTAAGAAGAAAATAGAAAAAATATTTCACATGAAAAACATTATAGTTTATATCCTACCGTGATGATTGAACGCTTGGGGATAGATGTACATTTCCAAAAATTGCATATTGGAACAGAAATGCTGATTTTCATTAAGGCTTGTTTTTTAGACCTTTTAAATAAAACTGGATGTCGGTTTATCTTATAATAAACTTAAAAATATAAAATTCTATTAGAATAATGAATTTTATATTTTATTCGGGTTGGAAGAACATGGAGATAATTTTGTGGATTGCTTAAAATAAGTGGTAAAAAAATAGAACTAGCCTATTGATTGAACTTCTTTGAAAAATGTTAACTTGCTAATTTAAGACTATAATAGTAAGCAGTCAAAAATTGGCTCATAATTGAAATCTCTATCTTCGCTGCGAACAA
>DXLO01000027.1 GCA_019414665.1 Bacteroides sp.
CGGACTTGTAGCTCAGTTGGTTAGAGCAACAGACTCATAATCTGGAGGTCCCTGGTTCAAGCCCAGGCTGGTCCACAAACTAAAAGGCTGATTCCTAACGGAATACAGCCTTTTTTGTTTGCAGACCCTCCAGATATAAATCTGTTGCTCTTGGTTGATTTACTCCTAATATATAGCTGTTGTTTCACTATTGTTTCTCTATCTGATACCATGCCACTTCCATTTTCTCTGTTTTAGAGGTACGCCATTTCATAAAGTCCAAGTCTTCACTTTGCCGAGTTCCCATTTGCAATGACAAGGCAGTGCCACCTACCAAGAGATAGGATTTGATGCAGTCCAACTTAGAAACGGCTTCAAAAACTTGCAGCGTGTGTGGAGCTAAACCTTTCATGCAAACATTTTAGTAAATTTACATAATAAATTCAGTGTTGATCTCAGAACTTACACAGAAATAATTAGCGTGTTGATAATGAGGTAGATTTACATTTGTTACTCTTGTTACAGGAATCATGAACAGAATTTCTTTCTCTTAGTATAAAATCATGAGCACATTATACATTATATACTCTAAAACTGAAAATGTGGATATTACCCTTAAAAAGTAGGATGAAAATTTGTACGAAACGGGAAGATGGCTTTATCTTTGAAGAATATTAAAAGATAGCCGGACTTTTTATTTCGGTGGAATATAGAGGTTGTTAGTATAAAAATAAAAAATTAAATTTAGGTTGTATGGTTAAACGTTATGGTTGTGCAGGCATTTTATTGTTTGCGATAGGATTATTCCCCTTAATGGCACAGGACAACACTGTGCCCAAAGAGATGGCTATAAAGATAGCCGATCGTATTGTTGCTTCTACGGTTTATGAGTTCAAAGATGTAAAAACAGGTAAAGTATACATTTCTTTGGACAATGTTTCTTTAAATCCGGATATACGTGTCAATAGTAAATATTTGAATTGGCATTATACAAACGGAGTAACGAATATGGCTTTGATGGAGTTGGGTGATAAAATACAGAACCGGAAATATGAGGATTATGTGCTGAAGAATATGAAGTTTATTTTTGACAAAACTAATCAGTCTTATTTTCATCGTTTGTATGATAAGACTTTCCGTGAAGGAGGATGGAGGGCGGTTCCCCGTCTTACTTGGCATATGATTTATAGAAACAAGCGCTTGGATGACAACGGTCCTATGGGGGCTAGTTTGATAACTTTGAACCAGCGTCATCCAGATGATGCTTTTCAAAAATATATTGAAACAACCAATCATCATATTATGGTTTCAGAACCTCGTTTGGCCGATGGAACTATAGCCCGTTTATGGCCTCATGAAAATACAATTTGGGCAGATGATGCGTTTATGGCGGTGTCTTTTATTTCCCGAATGGGAGAGGTTACTGGTGAAAAGAAGTATTTTGATGATGCGGCCAATCAGATATTGAATTATACACGATATTTGTGGTGTCCTGAAAAACAGATTTATTATCATTGCTATCATACGGATAATAAGGAACATGGAGTGGCGCATTGGTCCCGGGCCAATGGATGGATTTTTATGGCGACAGCCGATCTGTTGGCAAGAATGCCGGAAAATCATCCTATGCGTGAGGATGTGATAAAGAATTTCCAGATGCAGGCTAGTGGGGTAGCGCGGTATCAAGGGAAAAACGGTTTGTGGCATCAGTTGTTGGATAAAGAAGATTCTTATGAAGAAATTACCGGTAGTTCTATGTTTGTATTTGGCATAGCTAAAGGTGTGAAGGAAGGATGGTTGCATCCGGATTTCATTTATGTAGCATGGCAGGGATTCAAAGGAATGTTGTCAAAAATTTCAGAGAATGGTGATGTGACGGCTATTTGTGTCGGTACAGGTATTATGCCTTCCACCGTATTTTATTATAATCGTCCCACTCAGGAAAATGATCCGATGGGTGAAGGGCCTGTGTTACGCGCTTTGGTGGAAATGATTGATGCGCCTAAATACACGGAGATTAGTGCGAATGATCAGTATGATAAGATAAAATAAGAAAGAGATTAATTTACCCGTTGGCAAGCTGAGTTTAAGTTGTCAACGGGTATATGTTAGAATGTTAAATCAAAACGCCCTTCTGTCACTCTTCTTCCTTCAAAAGTTCCGCTGATTATTCTGTTGTTCAAATCAAAGCGGGTAATATTGACAATGCCGTCTTCCAGTCTTTCTTCTTGTTTATTACCATCTTTGAATACGGCGTCGGTATAGATAGTCTGGTCATTATCCATCTTTTCAATATCACTGTAAACGGTGATATTTTTTTCTTTCGGGTCAATGATATTGAAAGAAATAGACGTATTGTCATCTACCCAAACGTATACATGGACTGTTGCTTTTTCATCTTCATTATAAGCAGGATAGTAGGATGCTTTATGGTCCGGTCCATAGCGTTGTCCTGTATATACCCAGCCGTCTATCAGACAGCCAAAGGTATTGGCGCCTGTCTGAGTGGCAGGTGGCATGAGAGTAGGATCTGCTGAAAAGTCTTCTCCATCGCAGGCACAGCATAACGCGACAGTTAATACTATTGTACTAAGATATTTAATCATGGTCTGAATTTTTTAAAAGTGATAGTTAATACCTGCCGAGAAAGATAATTGAGAAATGTCATCCGAACCGTTCATCGGATAATGTGGTTGTACCATCCATTCTTTATGATGGTAGCGGACGGAATATTCACCGGAATACGCCAGGATATAGCTTATCCTTGCACTGATCCCCCAATGGGTGAAAAGGTGGTATTCTCCGCCTACTCCAAAGTTTGCCGCCCATTTGTTCATGGATACTTTTCGTGGTTTATCATATACCATACTGTCGTCTTTATATAACTGGTATCCGGTTCCGGTAGTAAAATACCAATCGAATTGTTGTTTCAGCCAATGCAGGGAGAACTGTGGAGCAAAATAGTGTGTTTGAATCTTGTCTGTGGTATTTGTCGTGTTGCCTGTATACCGGCTGCCTTGATAAAGTATTCCGAATCCGGCTCTAATGGCAGGCTTGTTTCCTACCAGGTAAGTATAACTTCCTGACCAACCTATGCCGTTGCGCAAATTCGAGGAATATCCTGCTATTCCTATCAGCTTTCCGGTGTAGAGGGTAGGACCTGTCTGAAAGGATAGAACGGATCGTTTGTCAGTGCCGGATTGTGCATATAGCGATGTTGGACACAGCAGCGTGGCTACTATAATAAAATATAGTTTGTTTTTCATGGTCATTGTGTTTATCTAGGTGGGTACAAAAATAATAAATCATTGGAAATAACAGCATTAATAGTTTTCTTATTTTAAGTAATCCGTGAAAAATGTGATAGATTAACACTTTCCTGCCATCTTTATTCCATTCATTCTGTTTTCTTATGAAGATTATTCACTTTAAAACCTTATAGTTTATGAAACCAGTAGAATCAGACCGGTTGGATGCCGAAGAGCGTAGAGAACTGAGCAGTTCTGATTTCGGAATTCCTGAAGAGCGTGCTTTCCCGATGCCCGATGCGGCACATGTGCGGGCGGCGGAAGCCTATTTCCGTTATGCTAGTGATGATCAGAAGCCTGAGTTGGCGAGGAATATACTGGAAAAAGCGGCTGAATACGGAGTGCGTGTAGAGAGTCCTGTGGTGCTGTCTTGGGCCGGGAAATAGTTGTTGTATAATGATTTGACCTTTTGTGTTGCTGAATATTGTGTAAATGTAGGTGCCGAATCGTGAAGGAAAGTTATTATTTAAATATTTTCCTAAGGAAATTTGTTATATAGGAAAGTATGGAATATATTTGGAAAAAGTTTCCTGAGGAAATAATTAAAGGAGATAACATAACAGAGTCCGGTTTTAATTATGAAGAAGAGTATGAAAAAAGAGTTTATAAAAAGGTATGGATGGACATTGCTTGGTATTGTGGCAGGAATGGTAGGAGGATATTTGTATTGGCGGTATGTAGGTTGCACCACTGGGACTTGCCCTATCACTTCTTCTCCTGTCAACAGTTCCATTTGGGGGGCGGCAATGGGGGGATTGTTGCTCAGTTCATTTATGCCGGAGCATAGAAAGATAAAGAAGGAGGAATAAGTATGAATAAAACGATTTTATTTTTTTTAGCCCTTGTGCTGGCTGCCACAACAGCTTGCGGCAGAGGAAGCAGTAATAATAACCCTGTAAAAGAAGAAACTATGGCAACAGAAGGAAATGGAAAGGTCATACATTTGACTAAAGCTGAATTTTTGGCGAAAGTATATAATTTCGAGAAAAACCCGGAAGAGTGGAAATATGAAGGTGACAAACCGGCTATTGTGGATTTCTATGCTGACTGGTGTGGTCCTTGCAAAATGGTAGCTCCTATTTTGGACGAATTGGCAAAAGAATACGATGGCCAGATTGTGATTTATAAAGTGGACACGGAGAAAGAACAGGAACTGGCAGGCGCGTTTGGTATACGGAGTATTCCGTCCATTCTGTTCATCCCCATGGAAGGAAAGCCGGAGATGGCACAGGGGGCTATGCCCAAAGCGTCATTTAAAAAGGCTATTGATGAGTTTTTATTGAAAAAATAAGTACTTTTGTGCAATAGCATCAAGAAGAAAGAGCAATATGGAAACTTTATGTAAAATAAGAGATCTCTATCGCGCTATTGCAGAATTTGAAACACGGTTTGAAAAGGCGCACCACCTTTGTCTGAACGAAGGAATGTTGCTGTGCTGTCTCTCCAGAAAGAAACGCCTGTCCTCGGGAGAGATAGCAGAGCAATTGGGGCTTTCTAATTCGAATACTTCTAAGGTTATCAGATCTGTAGAGGATAAAGGCTATATAGAGCGTAATTTGGGAGATTGTGACAAACGCCAGATGTATTTCTCGCTTACGGCGGAAGGAAAGAAAATACTGAAGGAGATGGAATGCTGTAATATTGAGATTCCTGAGTTACTGAGGTCTGTATTATAATAGTAAGAAAGATACCGCTGTAGATGAAGTCTGTTTTTATTTTTATATCATTGCTGATAATGCTCTGTCCCGCTTTCTCGCAAAGCAGGATGGAGCATTATCTTGATTCTTTGGGATTGGTGAATGTAGGCCGGATGGACCCGACATTGAAAATAGATTTGATGTATACCCGTGCCGACAATTTTACCGGGAAAGTCCTTTATGAGGATTTGCAGGAGGCCTATCTTCATCCCGAGGCTGCCAAAGCCTTGTTGCAAGCGCAAAAGCGGTTGAAAGAGTTGTATCCCGGTTATTCTCTGATTATTTATGATGCCGCCCGTCCCATGTCCGTGCAGCAGAAAATGTGGAATGTGGTAAAAGGTACTTCCCAAAATATATATGTATCCAATCCGGCCCGGGGAGGAGGGTTGCATAATTATGGTTTGGCGGTGGATGTGAGTATTGCAGATGAAAAAGGAAATCCTTTGCCTATGGGGACCAAGGTGGATCATTTGGGCAAGGAAGCACACATAGATACCGAGGCGGCAATGGTACAGCAGGGAATCATTACAGCGCAGGAACGGAAAAACCGTTTGCTGCTGCGCCGGGTCATGACGGATGCGGGTTATAAACCTTTGCGCAGTGAGTGGTGGCATTTCAACTTCCGCAGTCGTGAAGAGGCAAAACGGAACTATAAAGTAATTAGATAAAGGATGGAAATATCAACAAAAACACTCCATTTCATCGAAGAACACAGAGAGGACGATACGCGTACACTTGCTTTGCAAAGTAAGAAATATCCCGATGTAGACATGGCGGCAGCTGTCACACAAATTGCCGGACGGCAGGTGGCGGCCCGCAAGATACCTTCATGGTATCCGGTTTCTGCATTATGGTATCCCCCTCATTTGTCTATGGAGCAATGTTCTTCCGAAGCAACTGCTTTGTATAAGGCCTCTTTGTTGGAAGGCGATACTTTTGCCGATTTAACCGGAGGTTTCGGTATTGATTGCAGCTTTATCTCCCGGAATTTCAAGCAGGCTGATTATGTGGAAAGGCAGTCAGGACTTTGTGAGCTGGCTTTGCATAATTTCCCTTTGTTGGGGTTGGGGCACATTCGGATACACAACCGGGACGGGGTATCCTATTTGCAGGAAATGCTTCCGGTAGATTGCTTGTTTTTAGACCCTGCCAGAAGAGACGGACACGGTGGAAAGACGGTTGCCATCTCTGATTGCGAGCCGGATGTTACTGTTTTGGAGCCTTTGCTGGTTGATAAGGCAAAGAAAGTGATGGTGAAATTATCGCCTATGCTGGATCTGTCATTGGCATTGAACGAGTTGAAAACAGTTCGTGCGGTACACATTGTCGCTGTGAATAACGAGTGCAAGGAGTTATTGCTGATACTGCAAAAAGAGTCCGTTTCATCGGAGGTAAGCATCCATTGCGAACATATTGTAGGCAACGGGGAGAGCCGGCATTACACCTTTACCTTGAAGCGGGAAAAAACATCGCCCTGTCTTTTGGCCGATGAAGTCGGAACTTATTTGTATGAACCGAATGCCGCTATATTGAAAGCCGGTGCTTTTCGTTCTCTCACACAAACCTATCCTGTGGCGAAACTTCACCTCAACAGCCATTTATATACCTCTGTTTCTTTGGTTCCGGATTTTCCGGGACGTCGTTTCCGGGTTGAGGCCGTATCGGGTTTTGGAAAAAAGGAATTGAAAGCGTTCTTGATGGATATGGACAAGGCGAATATTACGATCCGCAACTTTCCATTATCGGTTGCGGAACTTCGCAAACGTTTGAAACTGAAAGAGGGAGGAGATGATTATATCTTTGCCACTACCTTGTCCGGCGGGCAGAAAGTCTTGATTAGAGGGAAGAAGTGTTAGTTTATAATCAGTTTGTAACCTATTCCCCTTACATTCACAATCCGTATGCTTTGGTCTTTGGACAGTTTATGGCGTAATTTCGTAATAAATACATGCAGGCTGCGTGAATTGAAGAAGCTGTCATCTCCCCATAGCTCCAACAAGATGCTTTGGCTGTTCACCACTTCATTCCGGTTCTCACACAGGCGTTTTAGGATTTCCGATTCCCGGTGGGAGAGTTCTTGTATGTTCCCTGCAAAATCCAGTTGTTGGGTGACGGAGTTGAACTGATATCCTCCGATGGTGTAGGTATTGGTTATTTCTTTTTCCACAAAAGCTTTGTGCATCAAGGCTTTGAGGCGTACAATAAGCTCCTGCATACCGAATGGTTTTTTCAGATAGTCATTAGCTCCCAGTTCAAATCCTTTTACTACATCATTGATGGCAGACCGGGCGGTGAGGAATAATACCGGGGTTGCTTTATCCGATTGGCGGATGCGGCGTACCATTTCAAAGCCATCCATACGGGGCATCATGACATCGGCTACCAATACGTCCGGTTTCTGTTCGAAAAACTTTCTTAAGCCTTCTTCACCATCTCCGGCGGTAGTAATGATAAAATCCTGTTCTTCCAGTGTGTCCTTGATAATCATGGCAAGAGTCTGTTCATCTTCTACTAATAAAACGTGTATCTTTTCCATTTGCTTATTCGGGAATTTTAAGTGTAAAGGTACTGCCTTTTCCTGTGCTGCTTTCCACGGAAACAGTTCCTTTATGCTGTTCTATCATTGTTTTTACATAATAAAGTCCTAATCCATATCCTTTTACATTATGCAGATTACCGGTCGGAACCCGATAAAACTTATCAAACAGATGTTTTTGTCTGTCGGCAGGAATACCTATTCCTTTGTCTTGTATCTTTAGCATTACATAAGCGTTACGGTCACCGTTGTATGGATTGTTGCAGCGTATTGCAGAAATGTAAATATATGCCTTTTCATCGGAATATTTTATAGCATTGTCTATCAGATTGCTGATCATGTTATACAGGTGCAAGCGGTCTGCACGTAGGGTTATGTTTTCTTCCATAATGAGTTTGAACTCAGTCGGCTTATCAGCTTTCAATCTATGTTGGCTGATCAGATTTTCCAACATAGGCCTCAGTTCGACAGGTTCATAGTTCAGACGGAAGTTCTTCCGTTGCTCCATACTCATGGAAAGGATCTGTTCCACCAGTCCGCTGAGCTGTTTCAGCTGGGTTTGGATAATCTGAAGATAGTTCTGTCGTTTCGTCAGGTTTTCTGCTCCGTTGAAGTTCAGTAATGCATCGTTGGCGGCGTAGGCTACGGCTATCGGAGTTTTCAGTTCGTGAGTAATGTTATGCGTGAAGTCCTCTTTCATTTCTTCTACACTTTTCTGCCTTAAGATGATACGGATAAGAAACCAGAATGATACCCCCAATATAATAATGATAAAGAAAGAGGTATAAAGTATCCCCTTCATTTGTTGCAAGACGATGGTATTTGTCGGTTCCACCCATAACCGGTATGCCATTTTGTTGTACAAGTCATAATTGTAATAGTAGCTCACTGCTTCTTTGCCCGGCCTGTATTTTTGAGGTGAGCTGAGTCCTTGTACGACCGTGCTGTCTTGACGTAAATTCACTATTTCGATGCGGTGAGGCAGGTAGATGATTCCGCGCATGGCAAGTGTCCTTGTAAAAAGGCTGTCGAAAGTGTGCAGGTTGATTTCCGTGAAAAGGTCCAGCTGGCTGTGGATACCCCGTTGGAAGTATTTGGTGAGCAGTTCCAGTGTACCGTTTTTGTCGATGGTAGTAGATACCGGTTCATTGATTTCCAGACCAAATCTTTTTTGCTGTTTGAAAGGCTCGGTTTCTATAACTTTGGTAATCAAAGCACTGCTGTCCAGATTGATACTGGATTCGATATAGCCATTTATGGTTTCGTTGCTTCGTTTCACGGAGTCGCACCGTTCCATCATTTCATTGTAGTCACTCACCTGTAATGTTTCTATCAGGCAATTGTCCATATCCTTCTTCATCGAGGTGTATAATCCTGTCAACCAATATGCCTGATAGGCAAAGACGCCTATCAGCGAAAGGATAATCAATGCGGCTATGGCTTTAAACGGTATCTTCATGGTTTGGCAAAAATAGGTACAAAATAAGTATTCTCTTTCTTTTGATAACACTAAATAAGACTTCATAAGCCGGCGGTAACACATACGGCACATTTTTCACCTTTACTTTGCATGGACATTAAAAATAAAACGATGATGAGGACAGTGATTATCTTTTGTTTATGCTTGTCGGCATTTGCGGCACAAGCGCAGAATGATGTGAATTATACCTATATGGACAGCCTTTTCCAACAATTGCCGGAGGTGTTGGTCAAAGGGGAGCGTCCGGTGGTAAAGGCCGAGCGGGGAAAGCTGGTCTATGACTTACCCCGTATGGTAGAGCGGCTTCCGGTGAATAACGCCTACGAGGCGGTAAAGGAACTGCCCGGCATCGTGGAACAAGATGGCAATCTCACTTTGGGGGGGCGCAGTATTACTTTGGTAGTAAATGGAAAAGTAAGTACACTGGACAAGGACGATTTGAAGTCCGTGCTTCAGAATACCCCTGTCAGTCGTCTGGAGAAAGCGGAAATCATGTATGCTGCTCCGGCACGTTACCGCATTCGTGGAGCCATGGTGAATGTTATTCTAAAATCGAATATAGGGCAGAAGCCTTCTTGGTCCGGTGAAGTGGCGGCTATGTATGAACAGTCCCGCAGGGAAGACATTGCAGGCCGTGGAAATTTGCTCTACACTTCCCGGCGCTTTTCGGCGGATGTGATGTATTCATACGGGTTCAAACATACCACTTTCGGATTGGACAAACAGTCATGGCACACTATGGCGGGGGACGTACACGAGTTGGATTTGAAAACAGAGGCTAAAGGGTATGGCGGCCGGCATAACCTCCGCTTGGGGGCGGATTATGATTTCGGGAAGAAGAACTTGTTGAGTGTGGTTTACAATACACAATACCGCTATGGGCAGGACTGTACAAAAATGCGTGGAACAGCCCACAGTGATAAAACGGATGACGGTGACCGCCAGTTACATAATGTGGCGGCCGATTATCAATCTTCTTTCGGCCTTTCGGCAGGAATGGATTTCCTTTTTTTCTCCAATCCGTCACAGACCTTTCTGGAGAAAGATATGCAGGATGTCAGCCGGACATTGAATTATGACAGCAACCAACGTATCAACCGCTGGTTATTCTATGCCAACCAGCTTCATTCCTTGCAAGGTGGAACCGAGATAAATTATGGTGTAAAGTACACTGCCACACATGATAACAGCTACCAGTTCTATCGGGATGGTGAAACAGGAGCCTTGATTCCCGATAATTCCGAGAAACTGCTTCGAAAAGAATATACTCTGAATATGTACACCGGCGCTTCACATAGTTTTGGGAAGAAGTTCTCTGCCGAAATTTCCTTGGCCGCAGAGCTTTATCATGCCGGGGAACGCCATAGCTGGATGCTGTATCCCACTGTAAACACAACTTATACTCCGGCAGATGGCCATACCTTGCAAATGTCTTTCACCAGTAATCGTAAATATCCCGCTTACTGGCAGTTGCAACCTATTATACAGTATGTGGACAGCTATACCGAGGCTCATGGAAATCCCGATCTGAAGCCAAGTTCCAATTATTCGCTCGACTTGAATTATCTGTATAAGAATAGATATATGATAGGGGTGAATTACAATTACACACCCGATTACTTTGTGCAGCTCCCTTATCAATTGCCCGACCGTCTGGCGGAGGTGAATCAGTTTGTGAATTATGATTTTCAGAAAAGATGGACCATACAGACTATGGCTTCTTATAAAGTGAGTACATGGTGGAACGGGCGCATTTTTGCTTTCGGCCTGTTCTCTCATGACAAGAACAGCCATTTCCATGATATTGCATTCAACCGGCATAAATTCAGCGTCATTCTGAATACCACAAACACATTCATCTTATCGAAGAAACCGAATATCATAGGTACGTTGGCTGGTTTTTACCAATCACGTGCCATACAAGGGGTGTATAACTTAAGTCCTATTTGTAATGTTTCGACTTCACTTCAGTGGGCTTCTCCGGATGGAAAGACAAAGGTGATATTGAAAGGAAATGATATTCTTAATACATCGAATATGACCACCCGGCTGGCGTGGGGGCAGCAACGGAACCGGACAGAAATGAATTGGGACAATCGTAGCTTTACATTTTCATTCCTCTATAAATTCGGCGGATACAAAGAGAAGAAACGTACCGATGTCGATACCAAGCGGCTGGGACGATGATTTTTTAGTGGTTAGTAATCACTAACCACTAATCACTAGTTCGCCATTTTTGCCTTGAAAGCCAGCGCATACATACGCATCTGTTTTACCATTGCCAGCAAGCCATTGCTGCGGGTGGGCGACAGATGTTCTTTCAAACCTATCTTCTCTATAAAGTATAAATCACTGCTTAATATTTCATCCGGAGTATGTCCGCTGACTACTTTGATAAGCAGGGCAATGATACCTTTTACAATCAAGGCGTCACTTTCCGCCTGGAACACCACTTTGCCGTCTTCCATATCGGCTTGCAGCCATACGCGGCTCTGGCAACCGTCTATCAGGTTTTGTTCTGTTTTATATTCGGGGGCGAGTGGTTCCTGCTCGTTACCCAAATCTATGAGCAATTGATACTTGTCCATCCAGTCATCAAAATCACTGAACTCTTCTATCACTTCGTTCTGAAGTTCGTTTATTGTTTTCATTATTTTATCATTTATTTCTCATTATAAATCACATCCATCACTGTTTGTCCTACCGCTTTCAGCGTGTTACGGTCAATGTTTTCCATCGTATCGTTTACCGTATGCCAGAAAGAGCCGAAAGAACTTTGCGGATTGTCGGCATCATAGTTAATGATGTCCACACACGGGATACGCGCCAACTTGTTGACATAGATATGGTCGTCCACCGTCTCACCGCCGTCTTCTTTTACAAAATATTTGCCATATCCCAGCTCATGTGCCTTTTTCCAGATTTTCTTCATTTCGGAACGGGCGGTGCGGGCCGAGTAACCTTCATAATAGAACGTGGCATCTTTTCCTCCTACCATATCCAGCAAGATTCCATAGCGTGCATTATAGTTCTGAACATGTGGGGTACGTGCCCAGTATTGTGATCCAAGACACCAAGTGTCTTGTTTGTACTTGCCGTCATAAAATTCGGGAATTCCATAATCCTCCGAATCGAAAAATACGATATCTATACCTAGGGCAGGTTGTTCCTTCTGTATCTGACGGGCGATTTCCAGCAGCACCCCCACACCGCTGGCACCATCATTCACTCCCAGTATAGGAGTATGGTGATTCTTCGGGTCGGGATCATTGTCGGCATACGGGCGGCTGTCCCAATGGGCGCAAAGCAGGATACGTTTTTTACTTTCGGGCTTGTAAGCACCGATAATGTTGCGTGATTTCAGTATCGTACCGTCGTATGCTATCAGATCGGCATATTGATTGTATACCTTGGCGCCGAATTTTTCCAATTGTCCTGCCAGATATTCCCCACATTCTTTGTGCGCCTGTGTGTTGGGAACACGGGGACCGAAGTCTGCTTGTACCTGAATGTACTGGTAGGCGCTGTCTGCATCGAACTCGGGAGCCTTGATCACTTCTTTGTCTACGGTTTCTGTCCGGTCGTTTCTGCTTTTACTGTTTCCGCACGAAACGGCTGTCAATACAAGCAGCAAGAACGGGATTACTAAAACATTTCTTATCTTCATACTTATTCTTCTGTTATTTATTTGTGCATTATCCTTTATATAGAAGGGGGCTGCGCCGCAAAGTTACGTTATTTTCTTTGTACTTCTTCCATAACGCGCAGGAAGTTTCCACCCCAAATGAGGCGGATATTTTCTTCACTGTATCTTTCCAACAGCAGCCGGCGTGTAAAGTTTATCAATTCTGATGCTGAAGCGCAGCCTGTGATGCCGCCGTCACCGTCAAAATCGGTTCCTATCCCTACATGTTCTATGCCCATGACATTTACCATGTGGTTCAGATGCTCGATGGCATCCTTGATGGTAGCTTCTCCGTTCTTGCGCAGGAATCCGCCATACATACATACCTGTGCCACCCCCCCCTTGGCTGCCAATGCTTTCAATTGGTCATCCGTCAGATTGCGCGGATGGTCGCAAAGGGCACGGGCCGAAGAATGAGAGGCTACGATCGGTTTGCCGCTGATTGCCAGTGCATCATAGAAACTTTTCTCTCCGGCATGAGAAACATCTACCATCATTCCCACACGGTTCATTTCTTTTATCACCTGTTCACCGAATGTGCTTACGCCCAGTCCTTCCTCATTATAACGGGCAGAGCCGCAGATATCATTATTTCCGTTGTGGCAAAGTGTCATGTACACCACGCCACGATGGCGGAAACGTTCTACATTCGTGATATCCTTGCCAATGGCATATCCGTTTTCAATGCCCAGCATGACAGCCTTTTTCCCTGCTTTTTTCAAACGGCACAGATCAGCGGGAGTATATGCTATATCTACGGCTGTACAGTTCTTGGCAACCATCTCCTCTATTTCGTTCAGGATGCGGTCTGCTTTGGCAGTAGCGGCCGATAAGGCTTCATCGGTACGTTCCAATTGCTTCAGGTAAGCCACCATGATGGTCGCGTCCAGATGTCCTTCCGTCATCTTATGCAGGTCTACCAGGATTTTCTTGTCACGGGTGGCGAAGTTTATTCCTTGATCGAAGAACATGGGAGTGTCGCAATGTGAATCCAGCGTTATCATGCGGCTGTGAAGTTTTTTGGCTTCTCTGAAAGAAGTGGATTCCTGTATAAGCCAGTGGAATACCGGCATCATACAGGTATTGTTTTCCAGAATGAAACATTCCGGATGCCATTGTACTCCCATCATGGACTTGCATTCGGTAGATTCCATCGCTTCAATGACTCCGTCGGATGAGCGGGCAGTTACCCTGAAACCCGGCGCAACCTCCTTTACCGCCTGATGGTGAAACGAATTGACTGGCAATATTTCTGTTTCAAACAATTTATAGAGTAAGGAATCTTTCTCTATCCGGACCGTATGCGAGGCATATCCCCGTCCCAAATCCTGATCGTGTTTGATCCGTTCCCCTTCCATCTGTACGTGGATATCCTGATACAGGCTGCCTCCAAAAGCGGCGTTCATCACCTGTATGCCGCGGCATATTCCCAGAATCGGTATCTGCCGGTCGGCGGCCAGTTTGGCAAGCAATAACTCCTGACGATCCCTCCGGGGATTTATACTGTGTAATTCCTTTATCGGTTCTTCTCCAAGGAACAAGGGATTGATATCCGCACCGCCGGTCAGTAGCAAGCCATCCAATGCATTCAGTGAGTTTATCAAACTGTTAGTTTCGTCAACAGGAGGAATAATGAAAGGAATACCTCCTGCTTTCAGAATGGAAGTGAAATATCCTTCCAGCAAAGTACATGCGCCTTCCTGGAAGTTTCCGGTAAGCCCTATGACTGGAGCATCTTTGTGGCAGGGAAAGGTGCGGTGTATGGCATCGTACTCGGCTGAAATGTCAAATGTTTGAAACGTTTTCATAAGTTAAATTATTCGTAGAAACTAAGCAAAGATAGGGATAAATTCAGATTTATTTTTCATATTTGCTAAAAATCTAATGACCATGGAACCTATACAAGACTTCGCCGGCCTGATATGCCGTTTGCGTTCGTTGAAGGAGCGGAAACGTGTGGTGGTTGTTTGCCCCAATGACCCTCATACCGAATACGTTATAACCCGCAGTTTGCACGAAGGCTTTGCCGATTTCTTATTGGTGGCGGATACGCCCCATTTGCTGAACTCGGAATATATCCGCCTTCAATATCCGGATCATGTGAAAGTATACGAGGCGACAAGTCCCGATAAAGCAGCCCAGGAAGCTGTTTCGCTGATACGTGAGGGACATGCGGACGTGTTGATGAAAGGGATTATCAATACGGATAATTTATTGCGGGCCGTGCTTAATAAGGAACATGGTATCCTGCCGAAAGGGAATGTGCTGAGCCATATCACGGTGGCACAGATCCCGATGTACAAGAAATTGCTGTTCTTCTCGGATGCGGCGGTCATTCCCCGTCCTACCTTGGAACAATTCGAGGCGATGCTGCGGTATGATCTGGAGGTATGCCGCCGCATGGGAATAGAAGCTCCCCGTGTGGCCTTGATTCATTGTACGGAAAAAGTAAACGAGAAATTCCCTCATACACTGGATTATGTGACTTTAAAGGAACGTGCCGCCGCCGGTGCTTACGGAAACATGTACTTGGACGGGCCCATGGATGTGAAGACGGCATGTGATGCGCATAGCGGTGAGGTGAAAGGAATCAGCTCGCCGGTGGTGGGACATGCGGATTTGTTGATCTTTCCCAATATCGAGTCGGGAAATACATTCTATAAAACGGTGTCGTTGTTTGGTGACGCCAACATGGCAGGCATGTTGCGAGGTACTACTTCTCCTGTAGTGGTTCCTTCGCGTGCCGATTCCGGTAATTCGAAATATTATAGTCTGGCATTGGCCTGCGTGGCCGGATAAAACCTTTAAATTATGAAGATATTTGTGATTAATCCGGGCTCTACTTCTACCAAAATAGCCCTTTTCATCGATGAAAAGCCGGTGTGGGCGGCAGGGGCCCATCATACTGCGGATGACTTGTCGGAGTTTCACCACGTCAACGAACAGTATGCGTACCGTAAGGACTTTGTATTGCGATTGCTTGCCGAGGCGGATATTCCGTTGGATTTTGATGCCGTCATTGCCCGTGGCGGTCTGCTGAAGCCTACGCCCGGCGGGGTGTATGCCATTAACGAACAGATGAAACACGATTTGCTCAACGCCCGGATGGAGCACGCCTGTAATTTGGGCGCGCTGATTGCCGATGAAATAGCCCGGGAATGCCATTGTCCCGCCTACATTGCCGATCCCGAAGTGGTAGACGAGCTGCAACCGGCCGCCCGCCTGACGGGAATACCGGAGATAGAGCGCATTTCCATCTTCCATGCCTTGAACAGTAAGGCGGTATCGCGTAAATATGCCGCTTCCATCGGGAAACATTATGAAGAGTTGAATCTGATTGTGGTGCATCTGGGGGGTGGCATATCGGTGGGTGCCCATTGCAAAGGACGGGTGATTGATGTTAATAATGCCTTGAACGGTGAGGGGCCGTTTTCTCCCGAACGTGCGGGAACCATTCCTGCCGACCAGTTGGCGGAATTGTGCTTCAGCGGTAAGTATACGTTAAAGCAGATCAAGAAGATGCTGAATGGCAAAGGGGGGCTGACTGCCCATCTGGGTATGAATGATGTGGTGACTATTGCCCGGAAAGCTTCCGAAGGCGAGGAGCCTTATAAAGGGGTATTGGATGCGATGCTCTATACGGTGGCGAAACAGGCAGGGGCCATGTATGTCACGCTCCGTGGGCAGGTGGATGCCATTATTCTGACGGGAGGCATTGCCCATAGTGATTACTGTGTAGGGATTCTCAAGGAACAGATTGATTATCTGGCGCCGGTTGTGCTGATGCCCGGTGAAGACGAGATGGGCTCGCTGGCTTATAATGCGTTGGGAGCCTTGAAAGGTGAGCTGCCTTTGCAGGTTTACCGGCCGGAATAAGAAGATGGTGGTACATCGGAATTAAAATAAGCGATAAAATTGTTCAAATCCTTCATGGAAGGGTAATGTGTTGATATACAGAAGGCTATTATGAAGGAATCATTATAAATTCCTTCATAATAGCTTCAGGGATGTTTTTACCCGGCCAGTGCTACCAGTTTATACATATTTCCTGTTGTGGTATGCATCCGTTCCGCTCCCAGGGAATTCATGATTCTTCCCATTTTGTTTATCGTGATGCCGCGCATGGCTGCCGGATATCGTTTCAGCAGGATATTGAACAAGCATACTGCCGAGTAAAGTTTGAAGTCTTCCCCTTTATCCGGCAGTCTGAAACAATGGAGAATCATTTCCGCTTCGGTAGGCAAGGCATAATAGGCCTGGTTGCGCAGTTTCAGCTCGGATTCCTCCGCCGCCGAGAACCAGTAACGCTTTCCCTCGTCCAGTTCTGCTTTCAGCTGGGCGAAAAGCTGTTTGTGCTCCAGTGGCGAGCAGTCTATCTTCTCCTTTACCTCGGCAAAGAAATAACGGCGGCTTCCGCTGGGGTCGGTGAGCAGCGCTTTCCGGTTACTGGTGCCGATGAACGAGGCCATCCGGGGCAGATGGCTGTAGGACGAGCGGTGCGACTTGCGGAAATCCAGTTTTTTCATCTGCATCAGATTTTTCAGCAATGGCAGTTTCTGTGGTGAAAGACGGTCGTACTCATCCAGATTAATCAGTCCGAAGAAAGCCAGCTTCTGCTCGCATCCTGCCTGTCCGGTCAGTTCGAAGCTGTCCGTATAGTAGTCTTTCAACGAATCGGGCATCAGCAATTCGCAGAAAGTGGATTTGCATCTCCCTTGCTCGCTGCTCACCAGCATGGGGGCCACAGCGTTGGCGCACCGGGCCATGCGTCCGCTCCACTGGGCAGTTACGCCCAGCATCCAGCGGTGGAAACTGTTCACCCAGAAATCTTTCGTAGATATGCGTTGTGCCAGCGGAGTCACGCGGTCCTTGCCGTCCCATTCGGGAAGGGTGTTCATATAGGAAAGTAACGGATGATAGTCCGGCATCTGCTCCGAGTTCACGAACCGGCTTACATCCTTGTCCCAGCAGTTGATGTGACGTGCACGTGCTTCCAGGCACAGGCTGTTCAGGGTGCGCTGGCTTATTACCTTATATATAGGTGTGTCAGCGTCTTTTTTGCAACATTCCGTTTGTTCCGTCAGTAGGTTGAAGCGGAAGTGGTAGCAGCTCAGCAAATATTGTTCCAGTTTTTGCTGTACTTGTTCCGTTTCCGGTTTCTTCTGCATTGATAATGAGGTAGATGAACTCTTCACTGTCGGACTTATCACTACATTCGAGGAAGCAAGCTTCTTCATTACTTTGTTCAATAACTTTTTATCCATTATTTGTTGTTTTAGGTTTCCGTTGGAACAAAGATACTGTGTAAAATAGCGTTTTGCAAGTGTTTTTCGTGGGGTTTTAGAGAAAAGTGACTAAGCGTAAACATCTTGAATAACAAGCTGTTTCGTTCGGTTGATTACACGATATCTTCCTTTTGATTCAGTTGTTTCACCTAAGTGATGAAGTTTGAGCACCCTAGTGATGAACTTTCATCACTAGGGTGATATAATATCATCACTTAAGTGAAACAATTTACTTGAAGGGAAGATACAACGACTTCGACCGGATGATACACCTTATTCGTCCGGTTGTTGTCATTTGATGAAATGTGAGTGTTTTGCCAGACAGTCATCACCTTGGGATGCGTTTTTGGAGATGGAACGGGGCTGAAGGAATATGTAAGCGTCTCCGCGCTTCTATATTGTCTCTCTTTTTTTTGTTCTTATATCTTGGGTATAAAAACGAATCATTATGGATTTGGCAGAAAATAGATTTAGAAAAACCTGAGAACGTTTCCTTGAAGTATTAAAAGTAGACTGTCATGTAAGCGTCTCCGCGATTCTATATAGTATATTAAAAGTAAAAAGTCTAATGATCCCTTTTTAGTCATTAGCCTTTTCCCATCTGTCAGGAAGCAGTTGCCTGTATTTTTCCAGTGGTGTATTCGGTTGCCATTCGGCAGTTCTGTTTATGATATCCGTGAGATACTCAAACAGATTCACTTTATTCATCCTACAAGTAAGTGCTATCGTGTATAGTATGGCGCCCCGTTCGGCTCCCTTATGGCTGCCGAAGAACAATGAGTTTTTTCTTGATAAGGATATGTACCGGTTCATCCGTTCAACCATATTGTTGTCCAGATAAGTGTCACCATAATTAAAGATGTCCACCACTGCATTCCACTCATTGCGAAGATAGGTAATGGCTTCCTGCAGTTCGCTCTTAGGTAACAAATCCCCCCGTTCTTCTATTTCATCAAGCACATCTTTTATTTCTCCGAGTATGTCCGGCGCATACTTTTTTCGATGCATAAGATTCTGTTCTACCGTCCATCCCTCAACCCCAACTTTATGCTTATGCTCGTTTTGATAAAGTGCGTTTATCAGCTCCACGATTTTTTTTGCATCCGGGTCCTTCTCACCGCAATCTATAAATTTCCGTTTTATATGTTGCAAGCACGGGATGCGTGTGATATTGGGATAAGCATCGCTTTCGAGCTTCCGGTAAGGTGAGTAACCATCGCTTTGTATGATACCTTTGCAACTGCCTAATTCGTTAAGAATAACTCTTTCAGACCGGGAGCCGTCATCATAGAGCAAGTATATCATCCTGGTGTTTATGCCGACAACCACCCAAAGGTATCCCTTCCTGACTCCTTTTCCCTTGCTGTTCTTTTCCGGGACGAGTATTTTGTAATAGGTTTCATCGGCTGCCTTATAAGGATCACTCAAAGCTGTCTGCCGGATGCACTTATAAAGATTTTCGAAGAGGCTTGAGGCTTTTTCTATCAACTTATGAGCCGTAGGTTTCTTCAGCGTAAAGCCATGACTCTCGAAGTAGTTGATGATTCTTTCAACAGGTAGCGATTGTATATAACGTAATTCCATCAATCCGGCAATAAATGAACCGTCATAGCTGGAATTCAAGAAGGCCGAAGCCGGTGTTTTTCCCTCAAACAGGCGACCTTCTTGCGTATAGGTGTGTATCTTGTAGACATGCTTGATGAAGCGCATGGGTACACATTCATAGCGGACGCATATTCTGGGAACAGTGGTAAACAACCGGGCCTTATTGATGTCAAAATCGGGATCATCGGGATAAACGACATGTTCTTCTTCCTCCATCTCATAATGCATGTCACGTTTGGCCCCATTGTTCTTTCTTGCTTTACGCTTATCTGCTTTTTCCGCTTCTATCTTCTGCCGCTCTTCTTCGGATATGGCAGATTGGGGAGCCTGTTGCTGTTCGGATGTGTTGGATACAAGTTTGGCGAGTCCCTTAGTAAGGCGCTGTTGCTTGCTAAGAGATTCGCCTTTTTGAAGGAGTGCCTCTTTAAGGGAAGAAACCTCCTTTATCAAATCATCTATCTGGTCCAGGAGTCTGTTGTTATCATCCCGCAACTCCTTGATTTGCTCCTTCAATAACTCTATGACCTCATCCTTTTTCATAGCGTAAAGATACAAAAAATCAATGAGTCGGCCAAAATAATCGGATGGTAATTTAAAATCAAACAGTTAATATACAGTATATTACATTAAATCCTAAAACGTTTTCGCAACCGTACAGACTTCAATGACACTCCATTTAAGATAAAAGACAAAACCTGATAAGAGATCTCATAATTGCCTGTATGGGGGTTAAATGTCGGCAACTCAAAACTTCCACCTTCCAGACGCTTGTAGTACAGGAGAAAGCCATCACCATCCCAACGCAGTATTTTTACACTCTGCCGGTTTTTGCCAAAGAATAAAAATATATCTCCGGAAATGGGGGACAGCTCCTTCATTTGAGAGCGTATGATTTTGAATAAACCGTCAATGCCAAGGTTCATACGGACAAAGCCCTGGTACAGATAGTAGCGATTGGCTGATGTTAGAGAATACATGGATCCCCCTCCTTTCTTTCGTAATCGCATAACATTTTAATAATACCCCCGGGAGTGGCCCGTTTGACCGAAATGGTCGTTCCGCTGTTAAAGGTGATTGTGATCCCGGAAAGACTAAACTCTTCTTCCGACAACATGACGGGGGCTATTTGAGTGAACGAAGGAGAGGAAGTTGTCGGTCGGGAGGGTTCAACGCCGCCATAATAATCACGGACCACATCTGCCTTGGCTTGTTTAACGCTATAGCCCCGTCTGGACATCCAGGAACTCATACCACCAAAAGTGGTATGCTGATCGCGGCAAACATCGGCTAAAGAACAATTGTAGTCTACTTTCAATACTTCAAGGAAATGTTTCCAAGTTTTTCCAAATCGATTTTCTGCTAAATCCATAATGATTCATTTTTATACATGGCAAAAATATAAGAATGAAAAAAGGGCGACAAGATAGAATCGCGGAGACGCTTACGCTGTCATGAAGAATAGATGAAGGATATCTATAGCGATCCTTCATTGCAACTTATTTATATTCAGCAAGTAATGCGCTGATGAAGGATTTGAAGGAAATAATTCCTTCATTGTATCTTGACGTGTGGTTGAGATGGGTGCTAAAACTATCTGTCGGATAAATAGATCAATGTACTAGAATTGACAATTTCCTGATCACTATTTGCGCAAATAACTATCGCTTGTTGTCTGTATGCTTTTCGCACGTTTTACTTTTACTTTCTTGCCAAAGTCAAACTTATATATAAGGTTTAAGCACGCTCCTTGATAAGGGGGTTTATTATTTTCTTCTATTCTGCTTAGATTGTTATTGGTAATTGTGGTCAGATTTCTTCTTTTATTCAAAATAGCGTAAACTGATAAATTTATGCAGAACTTTTGATCCAGGAAATATTTGTAAAGGCCGGCATTCATATTGTATACACTGTGATATATTGTTTCGCTTCTACGTGTTCTTCTTTCTGCCATCCTTCTCCACTCTGATATGCGTAATACATTTGGTTGTTGGTATGGTTATTATAATAGTCGCCACCCCATTTCAACCTGGAATGTTTGTTGAGCAAGAAGATATAATTTATTTCTGCTTTCCATAAATCAGAAACAGTTCCGGTGTTGCTACATTTATTATCCTCTTCGTTTTTCTCCGGATACTGATAAAGATAATGGTGATTCAGTTCTTTCGTTTCATCACTTCTCAAATAATCAAGAACTGTTTGCAAAGTATTCTTTCCGTTTTTTGATTTCCAATTATAGTTCAAACTAGCCTGATATATTTTGTCATCCCCTTTCCCTTTACTATGGTAGGAAGAGGTATATTCCTTTTCTGTTTCTTGTGTTTCGGAAAAAGAAGAAGATTTTAGTGTGCTTCCAGCCTGTTTTACCATACAGTTAAGTCCGATGCTTTGCAGGGTAGTTATATCATATAACATGCTGAATGTTTCATTGATTCTTCTTATATTTTTACGGTCTATATTTTGATTTACAATATGGATATTCTGGTGGCTGTTATGGGTTATATTTTCCGTGATGTAAGGATCTCCTGCATTAGAAAGGACCAGATTGTTGTAAAAGTTCCATTTCCCAAGCCGAAGGCTTAATGGAAGGCCCAAACGTTCCCAATGACTATTTCTTTTTCTCATCTCTCCTAGCAAAGAGGGTGAACCATTGCCTCCGCCATCTGCATTTGGTGGAAATATAGGGTATGATACTCATTTCTATACTCATCAGCATGGAAAGGGCTCTCTTTATGTTAATCTTAATACGTATGGACATTATAAAAGATTGTCATGGAATCTTTATGGGAATTATCGGCCTTTCAGCTATGGTGTGAATAACAAACGGAAACATTATGGGTCTGAATCGGAACTGACGGTAACTTGGCGTGTGAACAAACATTTGGGAATTACTGGAAATATGAGGTATTTGTTGGGCACTTTGGGGTATGATTCCACTACGCACGAAGGAACTTATTACAATTTCTCATCCGGCAGGATGAAGGACCGAAGTTTCTGCTTTTCATTAGGATTCAATTATTATATGCAAGGAAAGAATTTCAAATATAGGAATAAGAAGAGTTTGCAGAGTACGGAGCAGGGGATAAAGTTGTGAAATAATTTTTGTTTGATATGTTGCAGGCACGGGATGCGTATGATATTAGAATCGCGGAAACGTTTACGAAGAGCGCATGAGGAATGCGCGAAACTTGAGAGTGTCATCTGATGTCATAGTACAGGCTACAGGGCTTCCTGAAGAAGAAATAAAAACCCTTTAATTGGATTGCAAAGGGTTTGGCCGGAAAGAATAGTTTCTATTCGTATTCGTGTTTCCGTTTCGGATTCATCGGAAACCAGCCTTTCAGCACGCGTTCGCGTTGCTCGAATATCTCCTTGATAGTCCAGAAAGAAGAGAAGGAGAAGACACCCAATAAAGAGGAAATCAGGATGTCACTGATAAGCACAGTCCCTATAATGCCTGCTATGCCCAGTACCAAAAATATCCACCAGCACCGTGTACCCCAATAATATTCGGCCTTGACCACGATGGGGTGGAAAAGACCGATTATTAAAAAGGTACAAATGCCGATGGCAATACCGCCTAAATGGTATTCATTCAGCCATTCCATTCTTTCTTAGCTTTGAATGGGTATTTCTTTTTTGATGCTCTGTTCCAGAGAGATCAGGGTCTCGGTAGCCGTAACGCCGGGAATTTCCTGAATCTTTGAGTTCAGCAAGTCCATCAAATGCTCGTTATCGCGTGAATAAAGTTTGGTCAGCATGGTATAGGGACCTGTAGTGAAGTGGCACTCCACAATTTCGGGAATCTTCTTCAGTTCTGCCACTACGTTTTTGTACATGGAACCTTTTTCCAGCTTGATTCCTACGTATGTACAGGTTCTATACCCTAAACTCTTAGGGTTCACATGATATCCTGAACCGATAATAACTCCCAAATCAATTAATCTTTGCACACGCTGGTGAATGGCTGCGCGTGAAACTCCACATTCTGCTGCGACATCTTTAAACGGGATGCGGGCATTTTGGGATATAATTTCTAGAATTTGTCTGTCGAGACTATCAATTTTCTCCATAATATACCGATTTTAATGTTATCAATCTGTAAGCAAATATAGGAATACTTTTTAATTTATCTACTATTTTGCAAGAAAAAACAGGATTTCTTTGAAAAAAAGTGCAATAAGAGGAGCTAATCACCTATTTTCTTCTCTATTTCGCCGATTTTCCCTCTTCTTTCAAATGAGAAGGTATCGCTATGTGTATCTAAATAGTTCAACAGGAATAGCGATTTTCTTAACAAATATTTTTGTTCTTCGGACTCTTTCAACAAAGCATCCTGATAGAGCAGTTCGGATAACATGTCGATGCGCGTGAGCAATTCCTCGCCACCATAGTTCTGTCCCATCTCGTTCAGTATATATTCCGCATCTTGATCATAATAGAAGGTGGAAGGATGATTGAAGTAGGCACGATAAATGCTTTGAAGTTGCAATTGCAGCTCGGGACCGTCCTTTTTATCTCTTTCTTCTACCAACTTTTCCAATGCTTCGAAAAATTGTTGAAGCAACCGCATAATGTAATCTCTTTGCAGCATGTTAATTGTCCTCTTCGTTTTTATGGGTTAGTGTTACTAATACTTTATCTATCCGGGCTCCGTCCATGTCGACTATTTCCAGTGTGAAGTCATTCCATTCCATGGATTCACCGGTCTTGGGAATGTGGCCTAGTTGTTGCAGGATGAGGCCGCTCAACGTGTTGTAATTATAATCGGGGTATAAATCCTCCATTTCGAAATGACTCAGAAAGTCATAGAAAGAACATTGGCCGTCTATCAACCAGCTTCCGTCCTTGCGGGGAACGATATCGGGGTCTTCCGAGTCACTGGGCAAGGTGCCTACCAGGGCTTCCAGAATGTCCTTCATGGTGATGATGCCTTGCAGACTGCCGAATTCATCACAGATTAATCCGTATTTGATGTTGTGCTGGCGTATTTGTTCCAATACTTTATATACATCCATGTTTTCGTGGAAGTATTGTGCCGGACGGATCACATCACGCAGATTGAATTCGCAACTGTTCAGCTTCCCGAAGAGGTCTTTCAGGTAAACTACTCCGATGATGTTGTCCAGGGTGTTTCCTTGAGTTACAGGGTAAACTTGGTACAGGTGTTGGCATACGATGTCATACAGCTGCTTGTTGTTCATGTCTATGTCAATGGATACGATGTCGCTGCGATAGGTCATGATGGTGTTGATACTGCGGTCGCCAAGAGAGAAGACGCGGTCCACAATATCCTGTTCCACTTCCTGCACTTCACCGTTCTCGGTTCCTTCGTCTATCATGGATTTGATTTCCTCTTCAGTCACTTTTTCTTCCGCTGTGTTGATATGCAGCAGGTTGAAGATAAGTGAAGTGCTTTTGGCAAGTATCCATACAAAAGGAGAGGCGATGACGGACAGCCAGTACATGGGACGTGCCAATAGCTTGGCAGCACGGGTGGAGGCACTCATGCCAATGCGTTTGGGCACCAGCTCGCCAAAGATAATAGTGAGGTAAGTGACCAGGATGACAATCAGGGTTTGAGCCAATAAATAGGCATATGTGGCGGGTACGCCGGCGTCAGTCAGTATGTTCCCAAAATCGGTGGCCAGCACGTCGCCGGAGTAAATACCGGTCAATATACCAATCAGGGTGATTCCGATTTGGATGGTGGATAAAAACTTGTCCGGGTCATTGGCAAGCTTTAAAGCGATACGCGCTGTAGAGCTTCCATGACGGATATCATTGGACAAACTACTTTTACGCGCTGAGATCAGGGCGATTTCGGACATGGCGAATACCCCGTTTAATAAGATAAGTGCGATAATAATGGCAATTTCCATGTAAGAATTTACGTTTTGTTTTGCTAACAAATGTACTAAGAATTGTGTTTTCTCTTTCTTCTTTTAGATTTAATTAATGAATTATCTGTCATTTGCGCTATCTTTGCGGTGTCTATACTTAGAAAGGAGTAATTATGCATCCGTTGGAACTATTCAAATATTGTCCGAAGTGTGGTTCGCCGCACTTTGAAGTGAACAATGAGAAATCAAAGCGTTGTGCCGATTGTGGCTTTGTGTATTATTTTAATTCCAGTGCCGCTACTGTAGCTTTTATCTTGAATGATAAGAATGAGTTGTTGGTGTGCCGCAGGGGAAAAGAACCGGCGAAGGGAACATTGGACCTGTCCGGCGGGTTTATTGATATGCATGAGACCGGCGAGGAAGGTGTGGCACGCGAGGTGTTGGAAGAAACCGGTTTGCAGGTGGAGGAGGCTGTTTATCAGTTCTCATTGCCCAACACTTATCTTTATTCAGGATTTCTGGTACATACATTGGATCTGTTCTTTCTTTGTAAAGTGAAAGATACCAGCCGGATAAAGGCGATGGATGATGTGGCGGAGTCTTTCTGGCTTCCCTTGAATGAAGTGAATCCCGAAGAATTCGGGCTGGATTCTGTGCGTGAAGGAGTCCGGCGTTTTTTGAAAGAACATAAACTTTAATGATAAGATATGAAAAGAAAAACCTTATTGATGGCCGCATTGATGGGAGGCTGTTCCTTGCAGGGAATGGCGCAGCAGATCACTCCCAAGGATGTGGCAGGTGACAAGGAATATAACCGGGTATGCCGGGAATATGAGTTGAAAGGTGGGGACAGCATGGAGCTGTTACAGGCTTATCTGGACAAATATCCTGATTCCCGCCATAAAAACAGGGTGCTGTCACTGATTGCCTCTGCTTATTTTATGGAGGGAAAATACAAGGAGGCCATTGCCCTGTTCCGGTCGTGTGATCTGGAGGCTTTGCCTGATAAGGAAAGAGATGATTGTGCCATGCGTCTGGCCACCTCTTATTTGAAAGAAGACAATCTGCGTGAAGCGGCTGTATGGTTTACCTTGCTGAAAGAGGTAAGCCCATTATATCAGGATGACGCTGTCTATAATCTGGCTTATATTGATTATGTGGAGAAACGCTATGACAAGGCGCTGAAAAGTTTCCAGTCTTTGCAGAATGATGCCGTATATGCAGCATTGGTTCCTTATTATATAGGAGAGATTTATTTGGTGAAAGGAAATTATCAGCAGGCCCGTACTGTGGCAAAAGCGTATCTGGAGCAATATCCGGCTAAAAAGGATGTTCCTCAGATGGAACGGATTTGGGGAGAGGCTTGTTTCGGATTGAATGATTACCAAGCGGCGATACCTCCTTTGGAAAGATACCGTGAAAGTGTTTCCCACCCGCAACGTAAGCCTTTGTATGAACTCGGTATGAGTTATTATTATACTGGTGTTTATTCCAAGGCTGCCGCTACTTTGGGGGAAATGGCTTCGGTACATGATGCCTTGTCACAGAATGCTTATCTACACATGGGGCTGGCTTATTTGAACTTGAAGGAGAGGAACAGGGCACGCATGGCATTCGAGCAGGCTGCCAATTTCAGTTTTGATCCGAAAGTAAAGGAACAGGCTCTTTATAATTATGCTTTGTGTATTCATGAAACCTCTTATTCTCCATTTGCCGAATCGGTAACCGTGTTTGAGCGTTTTCTGAATGAGTTCCCGAATTCACCTTATACGGAGCGTGTCAATGATTATTTGATAGAGGTGTATATGAATACCCGCAGTTATGAAGCTGCTTTAAAATCTATAGCAAAGATTGAGCATCCGGGCACACGCATTATGGAGGCCAAGCAGAAGATTTTGTTCCGGCTGGGCACACAGGCATTTGCGAATGCCCGTTTCCAGGAGGCTCTGGAGTTCTTCAACCAATCGCTTGCTGTGGGGCAATACAATCAGGCGACAAAGGCGGACGCTTATTTCTGGAGGGGGGAATCCAATTATCGTCTGGACCGTTTTCCGCAGGCGGGTAACGATTACCGCTTGTATCTGGAATTTGCCACCAGCAAGAACGGACAGGAATATGGTTTGGCGCTCTATAACTTGGGATATACTTATTTCAAACAGAAAAATTATGGAAATGCGGGCACTTGGTTTACCCGTTTTGTGGACAGGGGAAGTATCAATGAACGCACCATGCAGGCAGATGCCTATAACCGCATAGGTGACTGCAACTTCTATGACCGCCGTTTTGAGCAGGCTCGTCAGGATTATGCCCGTGCGGTGGAGATTGATCCGTCACTGGGGGATTACTCTTTGTATCAGGAGGCGTTTGTGCGTGGTTTGCAACGTGATTACAATGGAAAAGTGCAGACGTTGAACCGCTTGATTTCGGATTATCCGGAATCACAATACATGGATGATGCCCTTTACGAGCAGGGACGTGCTTTTGTGCAGATGGAGGATAATGCCAATGCCATTGCCCGTTTCAATATTCTGGTGAAGAAATTTCCGGAGAGCAATGTCGCACGGCGGGCGGCTAACGAGATCGGTTTGCTATACTATCAGGATGACAAGTATCCTGAAGCCATCCAGGCTTATAAGCAGGTCATAGCCGGTTATCCGGGCAGTGAGGAGGCGCGTTTGGCGCAGCGTGACTTGAAATCGATCTATATTGATTTGAATAAGGTGGATGAGTATGCCAATTTTGCTTCAACTATCCCCGGCGGTGCCAACTTTGATGTGAATGAGCGTGACTCATTGACCTATGTGGCTGCCGAAAGGGTATATATGCGGGGTGAGGTCGCCGAGGCCCGCAACAGCTTTACCCGTTATTTACAGACTTTCCCCGAAGGTGCTTTCAGTCTGAATGCCAACTATTATATCGGTTTGATAGACTATAATCAGAAAGCCTATGAAAGTGCAGCCCGGCATTTGGATAAAGTATTGGAATATCCCAACAACAAATATTCTGAAGATGCCATGTTGATGGGGGCCGAAATGGCTTATACGGCGAAGGATTATGAAAAAGCCTTGCATATTTACAAGCAATTGAAAGATAAAGCCGCTTCTATGGAGCGTCGCCGGCTTGCAAAAACCGGAATGTTACGCAGTGCGCATATGCTGGGAAATGAGGAAGAGATTATCTTTGCCGCAACAGATTTGCTGGCCGATACTAAACTGGCGCCGGAATTGTCTAACGAGGCACATTATTACCGTGCAAAAGCTTATTTGGATGCCGGCAAGACGGATGGAGCTATGGAAGATTTGAAGGTCTTGGCGAAAGACACCCGTAATGTATATGGAGCGGAGGCCAAATATAAAGTCGCCCAGATTTACTTTGACGGCGGACAAACGGATAAGGCGGAGCAGGAGGTGCTGAATTACATTGAGGTAAGTACACCGCATACCTATTGGCTGGCACGCAGCTTTGTGTTATTGGCTGATGTGTATATGAAGTTGGGGCGTAACTTGGATGCTAAACAATATTTGCTTTCATTGAAGCAGAACTATCAGGCCGATGATGATATTGCCGGAATGATTGAAAGCAGACTGGAGAAATTGAAAACAGAGAATTAAAAATTAAAAAATAAGTGCTGAATATGATAAGTAAGAAATTGTCAATTGTTCATTGTCAATTGTCCATTATATTGGCTTTTTTGCCTCTGTCTGTTGCATATGCGCAGCAAGATAGTACGTTGAACCGCACTGTGGTGGTAGAGAATGAGTATAATCCCAATATCATGGATGCCTCAAAGATTAATGTCCTGCCTAGGGTGGAGGAGCCGGCTGTAATGAAGAAAGGCATAGAATATGCTACAGCCTTGCGCCCTGTTTCGGCCTGGACGTATGAAAGTATGTCTCCTATAACCCGTGAATGGGCTATGAACCGCGCGAAACGTGGATATGTCCGTGCCGGATATGGAAATTATGGGAATGTGGATTTTAAGGCTGGGTATCTGTGGGATATCACCGGAAAGGACCGTCTGAAAGTCGGGGTATCTCTGGATGGCATGAACGGAAAGCTGAAGCATTGGAATGCTGAGGATTGGAAATCACGTTTTTATTCTACTGAGTTCCGTTTGGACTATTCTCATGATTTCAGCAAGGTAACTTTGAATTTAGGTGGCGGCCTGCAATCACAAGTGTTTAACTATATGCCTGATTCCGAAATGCATACGGCTTCTGCCAGAGCTACTGATAAACAGCATCATACTTTAGGCGATTTTCACATAGGTGTTTCTTCCAGAGATGAATCGCTTCCTTTGCAATTCACTTTGCAGACCGGATTGAAGTATTTTGGTATCAAATATCCGCTGGATTATTCAGGCAATGCATCTACAGGTAAGGAGAAGATTGTCCACACTGAAGGAGATGTATGGGGCAAGCTGGATAATGAGCAACGGGTAGGCATCCGTTTCGAGATGGATAACCTGTTTTATTCTTCGGACAGTTTAATGGGCAACTATACTTCACTGGGTTTGAATCCTTATTATATGTTGGAAAGTGATGACTGGCGGGTCCGTGTCGGTGCTCATGTGGATTGGCAGTCGGGAGAGGACAGTGGTATTGATGTGTCTCCTGACGTGAAAGCCGAATACTTGTTCTCGGAGAGTTATGTGCTTTATTTACATGCGCTGGGAGGGCGTGAACTGAATGATTATCGCCGGTTGAATGCTTTTTCACCTTATTGGTCTTTAAACGCCCGGATGCCTTCTACCTATGTGCCACTGAATGCTACATTGGGTTTTAAAGCATCTCCGGTAAATGGTTTGTGGTTTAATGTCTTTGGTGGATATCGGATCAGTAAAGATGAGTTGTTTTGCAATCTGGTGGATGCGGACGGGTATTATTTTACTCATTTCTTGCAGGATAAAGCGAAAACCGCGTATGGAGGTGCTGAATTGAAATACGGTTATAAGGACTGGTTTGACGCTTCATTGAAAGGTACATTTTATAGCTGGAAGACAGACAATGAAAATGAAGAGCTGTATTTAGTGACCAAGCCCAAGTTTGAATTGAATTTCTATGCTGAGGCTAAGGTTTTTGAAGGATTGAAGGTTAATTTGGGCTATGAATATGTACAGCGGAAAGAATATGTGATAGAAGAAGGGAATAGCAGCAAGGATTTTGGTTTGGGCAATATCAGCAATTTGAGTGTGGGAGCCAGTTATACTTTCCTGAAAGATCTGTCTGTTTTTGGGCGTGTGAATAATCTGTTGAATAAACAATATTATTATGAGTACGGCTATCCTGCTGAAAAACTGAATGTTCTAGCCGGGCTTTCTTTGGCTTTTTAGTTAAATAGGCACTCGGAAAGGACTTTTTTAAGAAAAAAAAGCAGAAACATACCTTATTATATAGGTGTGCTTCTGCTTTTTTTCTACTTTTGCCCCAAAATAAAATGGAATACATAGTATTATGCAAAAAAATCTAGTAATAGTTGAGTCACCCGCCAAGGCTAAAACCATTGAGAAATTCTTGGGCAATGATTATAAAGTCCTTTCCAGTTACGGGCATATCCGGGATTTGAAAAAGAAGGAGTTTAGTATCGATGTAGAGAATGGGTTTGAGCCGACTTACGAGATACCGGCAGATAAAAAGAAATTGGTAGCCGAATTGAAAGCGGAGGCAAAGAAAGCTGATATGGTATGGCTTGCATCCGATGAGGACCGTGAAGGAGAAGCTATTTCATGGCACTTGTTTGAAGTCTTGGGGCTGGACCCTGAGAAGACCAAGCGCATTGTATTCCACGAGATAACCAAAACAGCGATACTAAAGGCCATCGAAAATCCGCGTGACATTGATGTGAATCTGGTAAATGCCCAGCAGGCACGCCGTATTCTGGATAGAATTGTAGGTTTTGAACTCTCACCGGTATTGTGGAAGAAGGTAAAGCCTGCTCTTTCTGCCGGACGTGTGCAATCTGTTGCCGTTCGTTTGATTGTGGAACGTGAACGTGAGGTGCATGCTTTTGTCAGTGAGCCGTCTTATCGCGTTACAGCAGTGTTTGAAGTACCTGATGTCGATGGAAATGAAGTTGAAGTGAAAGCGGAATTGTCCAACCGTTTCAAGACCAAGGAAGAAGCACAGGCTTTCCTTGAAACTTGTAAGGATGCGCAGTTCTCTATTGAAGATATAACAACCCGCCCTGTGAAGAAATCGCCGGCGGCACCGTTTACTACTTCTACGTTGCAGCAGGAAGCTGCCCGTAAGTTGGGATTTACAGTAGCGCAGACCATGATGGTGGCACAGCGTCTGTATGAAAACGGACAAATTACCTATATGCGTACGGATTCGGTGAACCTTTCGGACCTGGCTTTGAATACCAGCAAGCAGACTATCTTGTCCCTGATGGGAGAAAGATACGTCAAAGTCCGTAAGTTTGCCACCAAGACTAAAGGAGCACAGGAAGCGCATGAGGCTATCCGTCCTACCTATATGGAGAATGAAACGGTGAACGGAACCGGTCAGGAACAGAAATTGTATGAACTGATCTGGAAACGTACCATCGCTTCACAGATGGCAGATGCGGAGCTGGAGAAAACAACGGCTACTATTGTAATCAGCAACAGTAGCGAGAAATTTATCGCTACCGGCGAGGTGATTACTTTTGACGGTTTCCTGCGTGTATACAAGGAATCATACGATGATGACAATGAGCAGGAAGACGAGGGCCGTCTGTTGCCGCCTCTGAGCAAAGGGGAAAAACTGATAAGAAAAGAAATCCTGGCGACTCAGCGCTTTACCCAATGTCCGCCCCGTTATACGGAAGCCAGCCTGGTACGCAAACTGGAAGAGTTGGGCATCGGTCGTCCATCTACATATGCACCTACCATTTCTACTGTGCAGCAACGCGGTTATGTAGAAAAAGGAAACAGTGAAGGTGTGAAACGCCCGTATGATATCTTGAAACTGAAAGGCGGCAAGATTACGGAAACTACCAAGACAGAGATGACGGGAAATGAAAAGGCCAAGTTGTTGCCTACTGATACCGGTATCGTGGTAAACGATTTCCTGATGGAATACTTTCCTGAAATCATGGACTTTAACTTTACAGCGAATGTGGAGAAAGAGTTCGATGAAGTGGCGGAAGGAGAAAAGGAATGGACTGGCATGATGGACAGTTTCTATAAAGGCTTCCATCCGTTGGTAGATAAGACCATTCACTCTAAGACTGAGCATAAGGTGGGTGAAAGGGTATTGGGAACAGATCCTGTAAGCGGTAAGCCGGTATCGGTTAAGATCGGTCGTTTCGGTCCGGTTATTCAGATTGGTACTGCCGATGATGAGGAAAAACCGCGTTTTGCGCAGTTGACAAAGGGATTGTCGATGGAAACCATTACGTTGGAAGAAGCATTGGATGCGTTCAAGCTTCCCCGTACGTTGGGGGATTATGACGGCCATACGGTAACGGTAGGAGTAGGGCGTTTCGGACCATACGTGCGCTATGACAAACTGTTTGTTTCTATTCCTAAAGGAACGGATCCGATGGAGATTTCTTTGGATGAGGCGGTAGAGTTGATCAAGAATAAGATAGAAGCGCAGGAGAAGAAGTTTATTAAAGTATTCGATGCTGACCCTGATATGCAGGTCTTGAACGGACGTTACGGCCCATACATCAGTTATCAGAAAAAGAATTATAAGATTCCTGAGAATGTAGAACCGGCAGATTTAAGTCTGGAGGCTTGTTTTAAGGTGATTGAATTGCAGAAAAGCAAGGCGGAAACGCGTAAAACGAAAGCGGCTTCAAGAAACAGGGGAACCGTGAATATGGAAGAGGAGTCCGAAAAGCCCGAAGAATCCGCAAAAAGTAAGGCGGCTTCCAAGGTAAAGGGCACTGCAAAAGCAAAAAAATGACACGTATATTTTTAATAGGATATATGGGCGCGGGCAAAACGACTCTAGGTAAGGCGTTTGCCCGTGAAATGAGTCTGAATTTCATTGATTTGGACTGGTTTATCGAGGAACGTTTCCATAAAACCGTTCAACAGCTGTTCTTGGAACGCGGAGAAGACGGATTCCGGGAACTGGAACGGAAAATGTTGCACGAAGTGGCCGAGTTTGAAGATGTGGTTGTTTCGACCGGTGGAGGAACACCTTGTTTTTTTGATAACATGGAGTATATGAATGATTGCGGTGATACGGTGTTTCTGGATGTGGAACCTGCCGTATTGTTCCGCCGTCTGAGAGTGGCCAAGCAGCAACGTCCATTGTTAGCAAATAAAAGTGATGAGGAACTGATGGATTTTATCTGTGAGGCGTTACAGAAAAGACATCCGTTTTATTCAAAGGCGAAACATCTGTTTAAGGCTGATGAGCTGGAGGATAAAAGACAAATTCAAGCCTCTGTTGACAGCTTGAGAAAGAAATTGAATAAATAATTATATATAGTAAAATACACACTCTTTGTACAGAAGAAGAAATGAGAAAATGGCGTATTGAAGATTCGGAAGAACTCTACAACATAACAGGGTGGGGAACTTCGTACTTTGGTATCAATGACAAAGGTCATGTAGTGGTAACTCCTCGTAAGGACGGCGTTGAGGTCGATTTGAAAGAGTTGGTCGATGAGTTGCAATTGCGGGATGTGGCAGCTCCTATGCTGGTCCGTTTTCCGGATATTCTGGATAATCGTATTGAAAAAATCGCGAACTGCTTTAAGCAGGCATCTGATGAGTATGGGTATAAGGCCCAGAATTTTATCATTTATCCTATCAAGGTAAATCAGATGCGTCCTGTAGTGGAAGAAATCATCAGTCATGGAAAGAAATTCAATTTGGGACTGGAAGCCGGTTCCAAACCTGAACTTCATGCGGTGATAGCTGTGAATACAGATTCGGATTCATTGATTATCTGTAACGGATATAAGGACGAAAGTTATATCGAGCTGGCTCTGCTGGCACAGAAGATGGGGAAACGCATTTTCTTGGTAGTGGAGAAAATGAATGAATTACGCCTGATAGCCAAAATGGCAAAGCAGCTGAATGTGCGTCCTAACATAGGTATCCGCATTAAGCTGGCTTCTTCGGGAAGTGGTAAATGGGAAGATAGCGGAGGAGATGCCAGTAAGTTTGGCTTGACATCCAGTGAATTGCTGGAAGCGCTTGATTTTCTGGAAAAGAAAGACATGAAGGACTGTCTGAAACTGATTCATTTTCATATAGGCAGCCAGGTGACTAAAATACGCCGTATCAAGACAGCTCTGCGTGAGGCATCGCAATTCTATGTGCAGTTGCATGTGATGGGATTTAATGTGGAATTTGTGGATATCGGCGGCGGTTTGGGTGTGGATTACGACGGAACTCGTTCTGCCAATAGTGAAAGCAGTGTGAACTACTCTATTCAGGAGTATGTGAATGACTCTATCTCTACACTGGTGGATGCCAGTGACAAGAATGGAATTCCTCATCCGAATATTATTACCGAAAGCGGACGTTCACTGACCGCCCATCACTCCGTGCTGATTTTCGAGGTGCTGGAAACGGCGACTCTGCCCGAAATGGATGAGGATTTCGAAGTGGGTGAAAATGATCATGAACTGGTACATGAACTTTATGAGATATGGGATAATCTGAATCAGAGCCGTATGGTGGAGGCTTGGCACGATGCACAGCAGATACGTGAGGAAGCACTTGATTTATTCAGCCACGGTATTGTGGATTTGAAGACCCGTGCCCAGATAGAGCGTCTGTACTGGTCGGTGACCCGTGAGATCAATCAGATTGCTTCGGGGCTGAAACATGCGCCCGATGAGTTCCGCAAACTGGACAAACTGCTGGCTGATAAATATTTTTGTAATTTCTCGTTGTTCCAGTCGTTGCCGGACTCGTGGGCGATAGATCAGATATTCCCTATCATGCCTATCCAGCGTCTGGATGAGAAGCCCGACAGAAATGCTACCTTGCAGGATATCACTTGTGATTCGGATGGAAAGATTGCCAATTTTATCTCTACCCGTTATGTATCGCATGACCTGCCGGTACATTCGTTGAAGGGAAAAGACGCTTATTATATAGGTGTATTTTTGGTTGGTGCTTATCAGGAGATTCTGGGTGATATGCACAATTTGTTTGGAGATACCAATGCGGTGCATGTTACGGTGGATGACAAAGGGTATTCTATTGATCAGGTAATTGATGGTGAAACGGTGGCCGAGGTTTTGGATTATGTACAATATAACCCGAAGAAACTGGTGCGTACACTGGAAACCTGGGTGACCAAATCAGTGAAGGAAGGAAGAATTTCTGTAGAGGAAGGAAAAGAATTCCTCTCTAATTATCGTTCCGGGTTGTACGGATATACTTATTTGGAATAATAGTATGAAAGAGAAACTGACTATCATAAAAGTAGGTGGAAAAATTGTAGAGGAAGAGTCTACACTTAATCAGTTGTTGGCTGATTTCTCTGCTATAGAAGGTTATAAGTTGTTGGTACACGGTGGCGGGCGCTCTGCTACCAGACTGGCGGCACAACTAGGGATTGAAAGCAAGATGGTGAATGGCCGCCGCATTACGGATGCAGAAACGCTGAAAGTGGTAACCATGGTATATGGCGGACTGGTGAACAAGAATATTGTAGCCGGCCTTCAGGCAAAAGGTGTGAATGCCATTGGACTGACCGGAGCCGATATGAATGTGATCCGTTCGGTAAAGCGTCCGGTAAAAGACGTGGACTATGGCTTTGTTGGTGATGTGGAGAAAGTAAATGCCGGTTTCCTGGCGACATTGATCCGTCAGGGCATTGTGCCTGTTATGGCTCCATTGACCCATGACGGTAAAGGAAGCATGCTGAATACCAATGCTGATACCATTGCCGGAGAAACCGCCAAAGCATTGGCGTCCTTGTTTGATGTGACATTGGTTTATTGCTTTGAGAAAAAGGGCGTATTGCGTGACGAAAATGATGATGACAGTGTAATTCCTGTCATTACTCCTGAAGAGTTTAAAGAATTTGTAGCGCAAGGCATTATTCAAGGAGGGATGATTCCCAAGCTGGAAAATTCTTTTTCTGCCATTGATGCAGGAGTCAGTCAGGTGGTAATAACCTTAGCATCAGCCATTAATGAAGGAAGTGGAACCGTAATCAAAAAATAATTCAAAAAAAACAGGCGGGTGAGTGTAACTTTAGTGTAACTCACCCGTCATTATTACAGAGCAATGCGAGAGATCAGTTTCCGAAACGATATTCTGCCCCTGAAAGACAAACTCTACAGGTTGGCGCTTCGTATTACGCTGAATAGTGCTGAAGCGGAGGATGTGGTGCAGGATACGATGATCAGGGTATGGAACAAGCGGGATGAATGGCCGCAGTTTGAATCCATCGAGGCATATTGCCTGACCATTGCTCGTAACTTGGCAATTGACCGCAGCCAGAAGATGGAAGCACAGAATTTGCAACTGACCTCTGAAGTGCGGGAGATGCCTGATACATTGACGCCTTATGACCGGTTGGCGCAGAACGAACAAATGCAGTTGGTTCACCGTCTGGTCAATGAGCTTCCCGAAAGACAGCGTACAATTATGCAGTTGAGGGATGTGGAAGGAAAGAGTTATAAAGAGATTGCAGATATTCTGCAGATTACGGAAGAACAGGTGAAAGTAACCCTTTTCCGTGCCCGGCAGAAGATAAAACAAAGATACACTGAAATAGAGGATTATGGATTATAAATATATTGAACAGCTTTTGGAACGTTATTGGAATTGCGAAACTTCATTGGAAGAAGAGCAAATACTACGTTCATTCTTTCGTCAGAAGGAAGTGCCTGCTCATTTACTCCGTTACAAGCAGTTGTTTGCTTATCAGGATGTGGAGAAGGAGAAAGGTTTGGGCGATGATTTTGATACCAGAATCCTGACCCGGATAGAAAGACCGGTGGTAAAAGCGCAACGTCTGACTATGCGTACGCGCTTTATGCCTCTGTTTAAAGCGGCTGCAATGATTGCCGTGTTGTTTCTTATGGGTACAGTGATGCAACACGCTATGGAAGGCGGTGATAGTGATACGGTATCGGTACACGATGAGTATCAGGATTCTACTACCGATCCCCAAGTGGCATACGAACCTGTATTGCCTACAGATACGGTGACAAAGATTACCGCTGATGATACCGGTACAGGGACAGGGAAAACAAATTAGAACATTTTCATTTGCTTTTATATAAATATGATAGTTAGTGCTTATTAAAACAACTTTTTAATTCGAGGCTGTGAAGTTTCAATTCTCTCAAATTTTAAATTAACTAACTAAATAGGGATATTCAGTAAATGTCTCTAAAAAATAAGATGGCATATGAAGATGA